>NZ_JBVJTD010000096.1:0-1031 GCF_055605965.1 Streptomyces sp. NPDC037126 | reverse complement strand
GGGGATCATCTCCCCGACCACCGTCGGCATCAAGGCCGCCGCCCAGTACCTGTCCAGCTCCAAGTACAAGGGCAAGGTCAGGCTGACCGGTCTGGACACCCCCAACGACATGCGCCAGTACGTCAAGAACGGCACCGTCGAGGGCTTCGAGCTGTGGGACCCGGCCAAGCTCGGCGACCTCGCCGCCCGCGCCGTGGTGGCCCTCGCCTCCGGCCAGATCACCGGCAAGGAGGGCGAGACCTTCAAGGCCGGCGACACGACCTACACCATCGGCAAGGACGGCGTCATCACGCTGGGCAAGCCGACCGTGTTCGACACCAAGAACATAGACCAGTTCAACTTCTGAGAGGGGTTTCCTGCCCGGGCGCGGGTAGGCCTCGCACAGGATGAGGTCTGCCGGCGTGCGGGTGGGGGCCTGCTCCACGGGTACGCCCCACCCGCCACGGTTCCCAGCCCGAGGCGGAGGCGACGGTGTGGCACACGGCTGCCGAGTCGGGCACGTCGTCGCCGCCTACGAGAACCGGTCGGGCGACATGCCGGAGCCCCTGACCTCCACTTCCAACAAGCAGGTCACACGGGTCAAACCGGCTGCCGACCCGATGGTGACGAAGGCGGCCGACGCGGCCACCGTCACCGTCGGCAACACCGCCACCGCCACCGGCAGCGAGAAGGACCCCGACACCACCAACAACGCCGACACCGTCAGCGTCTGCGTCGAACCGGCACCCTCCTGCTGCGATCCCTGCACCGGCCGGAAGTAGCGCCCGTGCGATCGCCCGCGCGGACCCTTGCCTGTAACACCCCCGGCCGGCCTCCTCGGAGGACATGGCCGGGGGCGGTATTCCCGACGGGCCCCGCTCCTCACGCGGCGCACCACCGGCGCCGCTCCGTGTCGTCGGGCCGGGGTCAGGCCAGGAACGTCTTCCAGCCGCCGGGGGGCCGCTGCCCGACGTCCAGCGTGCGCAGCTTGGCGAGGACCTCGGGCTTCTGCACGTCGATCCAGTCGGTGAACTGCCGGAAGGAGACGAGGC
>NZ_JBVJTD010000095.1:0-1138 GCF_055605965.1 Streptomyces sp. NPDC037126 | reverse complement strand
GTCGTTGAGCCGGGTGACGAGGGGGGCGATGGTGCGGCCCTCCTTCTCGGCCGCCTCCCAGTCGCGGGGCCTCAGCTGGTACTTCTCCGAGTCCAGGTACTCCTCGCTGCCCGGCCTCAGCGGGGTGTTCTCGCACAGCTCGTAGCCGCTGTAGATGCCCCAGCTGGGCGAGAGGGTCGCGGCCAGCACCGCACGGACCTCGAAGGCGGGGCGGCCGCCCTGCTGGAGGTAGGCGTGCAGGATGTCGGGGGTGTTGGGAAAGAAGTTCGGCCGCATGTAGGCGGCCGCGTCGCCCGACAGCTCCGTCAGGTACTCCGTCAGCTCCTGCTTGCTGTTGCGCCAGGTGAAGTACGTGTACGACTGCTGGAAACCGATCTGCGCCAGCGTGTGCATCATCGCCGGCCGCGTGAACGCCTCGGCCAGGAAGATCACGTCCGGGTCGGACGCGTTGATCTCCGCGATGACCCGTTCCCAGAAGACGACCGGTTTGGTGTGCGGGTTGTCGACCCGGAAGATCCGCACGCCGTGGTCCATCCAGTGCCGCAGCACCCGGACGGTCTCGGTGACCAGGCCCTCCATGTCGGCGTCGAAGGCGATGGGGTAGATGTCCTGGTACTTCTTCGGCGGGTTCTCCGCGTACGCGATCGTCCCGTCGGGGCGGTGGTGGAACCACTCCGGGTGCTTCTCGACCCAGGGGTGGTCGGGGGAGCACTGCAGGGCGAAGTCGAGGGCGATCTCCAGGCCCAGCTCCCGCGCCTGGCCCACGAAGTGGTCGAAGTCCTCGATCGTGCCCAGGTCCGGGTGCACGGCGTCGTGCCCGCCCTCGGGGGAGCCGATCGCCCAGGGCACGCCGACGTCGTCGGGCCCGGGGGTGAGGGTGTTGTTGCGGCCCTTGCGGAAGGTCGTGCCGATCGGATGGATGGGAGGCAGGTAGACGACGTCGAAGCCCATCTCCGCGATCGCCCCCAGCCGCCCGGCCGCCGTGCGGAACGTGCCGTGCGGCTGGTCCACCGTGCCCTCGGAGCGGGGGAAGAACTCGTACCAGGAGCCGTACAGGGCCCGTTCACGCTCCACCAGCAGGGGCATCGGGTCCGAGGCGGTGACCAGCTCCCGCAGCGGGAAGCGGGCCAGCACCGCG
>NZ_JBVJTD010000094.1:0-1309 GCF_055605965.1 Streptomyces sp. NPDC037126 | reverse complement strand
TGAGGCGACCCCTGGGGTGTGGACACTCTGACAATGGATCTTGATGGTCCGAGGAAGGGTGTCTTGGTGGGACGTAGGTCTCCGTATCCGGAGGAGTTCAGGATTGACGCGGTGGCGCTGTATCGCGCTGCCGCCGGTGGGCGCACGTACGCGGCGGTCGCGGCGGATGTCGGAGTGACCGGTGAGACGTTGCGGTCCTGGGTGCGCCAGGCCGATGAGCAGGAGGGCCGGGTCCGTGGCGGCGAGGCGGCCGAGGGCCGCGACGAGGAACTGACCCGGTTGCGGGCCGAGCTGGGCAGGCTGCGCAAGGCCGAGGCCGAGTGGCAGTTGGAGCGGGAGATCCTGCGGCGGGCGGCCCAGTATTTCGCCCGGGAGATGAGGGCATGACCGGCCGCTGGGACTTCATCTCCGTCCACCGCGCCGACTTCGGGGTGCAGCGGATATGCCGGGTCCTGGGCGTCTCGCGCTCGGGCTACTACCGGTGGACGGCCGGCGCGGCCGCCCGCGCCGAGCGCAGGGCGGCCGGCGACGCGCTGGTCGCGGAGATCCGCGAGATCCACGCCGACCACCATGGCACTTATGGAGTGCGGCGCGTGCACGCTGAGTTGCGGGGCTTCGGGCATACGGTCAACCGCAAGCGGGTCGAGCGGCTGATGCGCCGGGAAGGAATCGAGGGCCGACATCTGCGGCGGTGCAAGCGCACCACCGTCCCCGACCGGTTCGCGCCACCCGCGCCGGACCTGGTCCGACGCAACTTCACCGCAGCCGGCCTGGACGAGAAGTGGTGCGGCGACATCACTTAGGTGCAAGTCGGCGGCACGTGGCTCTACCTCGCGTGCGTCCTGGACGTCTGCTCGCGCCGGGTGCTCGGCTGGTCCATGGCCACGCACATGCGGACCGAGTTGGTCGTCGACGCCCTGAAGATGGCGGTGGCGACCCGCGGTGGCCGCGTCGACGGAGTGATTTTCCATGCGGACAGGGGCTCGCAATACACCTCAGCGGCGTTCGCCCAGGTCAGCGACCGTTTCGGCATCCGCAGGAGTATGGGCCGTGTCGGGTCGAGCTACGACAACGCGCTGGCCGAGAGCTTCTGGCAGGGGCTGAAGAGAGAAGCCGTACGCGGGGTGTTCACGACGGTGCGGCAGGCCCGGCTGGAGATCTTCCAGTGGCTGACGTACTACAACGCCCGCAGGCGCCACAGCAGCCTCGGCTACCTCTCACCCGTCGAATTCGAACAGCAGCATCGGGCAGAGCATAGACTCACCCTCGCGGCATAAACCCCCGTGTCCACACTCCGGGGGACGCCTCA
>NZ_JBVJTD010000093.1:0-1420 GCF_055605965.1 Streptomyces sp. NPDC037126 | reverse complement strand
AGTGGGCGGTTCGTAAGGTGATGTCCGTTTCCGGTTGAGGCTGGGCAAGGTCGCTGGTGGAGGCTCCGTCGGCTATGGCTTCCTGGCGAAGTTGCCGGTATCGGCCTCGGTGAGGATCCCGAGTTTGACCAGGCGTTTCAGCTTGGCGCGAGTGCCTTCGACGTTCTTCGGCAGCAGTTCGTGGCCGAGGGCTTCGCAGACGTCCTTGGCCCGTAGCGGCCCGGCCTCGTGGTTGAAGGCAGCGAGGATACGGGGGTAGTCCGGGTGCTCGGGCAGGTCCGATGTGTAGGCCGGGAGCCGGTCGGCGAGGCCGGTGATGGTCTTGCGGGTGATCGCGAGATGCTCCAGGTGAGTCTCGGCCTCCCGCAGCCGGGTCTGCAGGTCGTCGATCTGTGCGCGGAGGTCGTCGGCCAGGGCCCGGGCGGCGTCTTCCTGGAGGCCCAGGGCGTCGAGCAGAGGCTGGATGTTCACGCTGCCACCGCCTGCGTCTCGCGCCAGGTGGGGGCGTTCGCGCCGGTGAGACGTCGGGTCATGACGTGGGTCATCGCCCAGTAGACGCGGGAAGCGGAGGAGGAAGGGCAGTGCTCGTAGTCGCGGACCAGGCGCCGGTGCAGTATCAGGATCCCGTAGGTCTGCTCGACCCTCCACCGCTTCGGCTGCGGCACGAACCCCTTGGCCTGCGGGTTGCGTTCGACGATCTCGACGTCGATGCCCAGGCCGATGCCGTGCATGACGACCTGGTTCTTGAAGCCCTGGTCGACCAGGGCTTTGCGGACGGTTCCGCCGGCGTGCTCGGCGACCTGGTCCAGCAGGACGATGCCCGCGGCGTTGTCGTGGGTGTTCGCAGCGAGGACGACGACCGCGATGACCAGGCCGAGGACGTCCACGGCCAGGCCGCGCTTGCGGCCGGACACCCGCTTGGCCGGATCGTGGCCACTCGTGGAGGCGGGGACCCCGGCGGCCACATGGACACTCTGGGTGTCCAGCACCACCAGGGTCGGGTCCTCTAATCGTCGGGCACGTTCACGGACCTGGCAGCGCAGGAGTTCATGGATGACCTGGTCGGTTCCGTCGTCCCGCCAGGCGGCGAAGTAGTAGTAGGTCGCGCTCTTCTGTGGCAGGTCGTGCGGGAGATAGGCCCACTGGCAGCCAGTCCGGCCCTGGTAAAGGATGGCGTTCACGATCTCCCGCATGTCATAGGCGCCCTGATGACCGCTGACCGAGCGGTGCCGGGTTTTCCAGGCGGTGATCACCGGCTCGATCAACGACCACTGCTCGTCCGATAAGTCACTCGGGTACGGCTTGCGTTCACTCACCCGGTCACATCACCAGACCACCAACCGCGGACCGGCAGAGTCCGCCCCGCAGCCACACGATCAGGCGACACCAGATGCAGTCAAAGGCTCACGAACCGCCCACT
>NZ_JBVJTD010000092.1:0-1426 GCF_055605965.1 Streptomyces sp. NPDC037126 | reverse complement strand
CTAGTAGTGCTTCGTTAGGTTCTGGGCTGTCTGCGGATGCTCCGAGGGCGGGGCATGGGGCGTCCGCAGGTGGTGCATGTGCCGGTCCAGCACCTCAGCAGGTCCTGAAGAGCGTCGAGGACCTGGTAGAGGGTCAGGCCGGTGTGCGGACTTTTGGGTCGAGCCGCCTGAGGGTGAGGAAGGCCTGGGCGGCGGTGACGAGGGTGACGTGGTGGTGCCAACCGCGCCAGGTGCGGCCCTCGAAGTGGTCCAGTCCGAGGCCATGCTTGAGTTCGCGGTAATCGTGCTCGATCCGCCAGCGCATCTTGGCCCACCGCACCAGGTCAGCGCCCGGTGTGGTGGCGGGCAGGTTCGATATCCAGTAGTCCGTCGGAGTGCCCTGGCCGTCCGGCCATTCGACGAGGAGCGTCTGGACGGGCAGGACGCCGTCCCACCGGTTGCGGCCGCCGCCCGCCTCCTGGGCTGCTGCCAGGGACTGCTTGCCCGCGGGCCGCACTGTCAGCACCGCGAACCGCGAGGTCATCGGGCCTTTGCTGCCCTGCCTCCAGGTCACCTCGGTGAACCGCTCCACACCCGCCTGTGCTGCGAGGACGGAGACGGCTCGCGGCGGGGTGCGGTAACGGGGAAGGGTGGGCGGTCCGAGTCCGCCATAGGCAGGCTGGTGCGGCTCGGCATCCTCCGGGTGGGCGACTTCCTTCCCGTTCAGGGCCAGGACATAGGACAGTCCTCGCTCCTCAAGACCGAGCCGGAACAGGGTGCTGACGCCGTAGCCGGCGTCGGCGACCACGACCGGCGCCTTCAACTGCCACTCGGCGAGTGCGTCCAGGAGGCCGAGCGCGAGACGCCACTTTTCCCGGTGCACCACGTCATCGGGGACACCTGCCCTGCGGCATCGGTCCGGCTCGTCCGTCCACTCACGCGGCAGATACAACTGCCACTCCAAGGGGCACGAGGCAGTGTCGGTGGCGGCATGGACACTGACCGCGGCCTGGCAGTTCGCCCGTTTGCCGACCGCTCCGCAGTACTGGCGGGCCACCCCGACCGACGCCTTGCCGCACTTGGGGAACGACACGTCATCGATCACCCACACTTCGGGCCTGACAACTTCGGACAACCGCTCGGCGATCCGCTGTCTGACGGGCAGCGGATCCCACGGCGACTGGTTCAGGAACTGCTGCAGGGCCTGCATGTTCCCGTCAGGCAGACGCTCGGCCATCGGCTGGACCGACTTGCGCCGGCCGTCGAGCATCAGGCCCCGCAGATAACACTCGCCCCACCGCCGCTGATCACGCCGCGGAAACGACCCGAACACATCGGCAACGAACTCCGACAACTCACCCCGGAGCCGTTCCACCTCCCCCAACCTCATACCGGAGAAGATGCCCACCACCAGGCGAGATCACTCGACGTAACGAAGCACTACTAG
>NZ_JBVJTD010000091.1:0-1473 GCF_055605965.1 Streptomyces sp. NPDC037126 | reverse complement strand
GATCCCACTCCGCGTTCGTCAGGTCTCCGCGTCCCATGCAGTCAATCTGCCATCAACACCTCACCCGCGGAACGAGATCCGAGAAACAGCGCCTAGGAGCCGACGCGCGCTTTGAAGACGATGATGCCCGTGGGCCGTTGACCAACTGCGACAGGTGTTCCGGTGACACTGTTCGTCGCGGTGTCGATCACGAGTACCGTATTGTCGCCGCCGTTGGTGACGTAAAGGTCCCGGCCGTCAGGGCTGGTCGCGAGACGGCGTGGGCCGGCACCGACCGGGATGGGCACGCCGGTGACCGTGTCGGTGTTCGTGTTCAGCACCGAGACCGTGTTGTTGTCGCGGCTGGCCACGTAGAGCCGAGTGTCGTGGCGCGTCAGCGCCAGCCCGGTGAGAGTCCGTGCGATCGCCACATTCTTGATCAGCCTGTTGGTCTTTGCGTTGACCACTCCGACGGATCCGGCGACGAAGTTGGTCACATAGATGCGTGTGCCCGCCTTGTTCACCACAAGTTGGTTGGCGCCAGGGGCGGTATCGACCGGGGGTAGTGTGACCGTGTTGGTCGATGTATTGACGGTGGTTACGGCACCCTGGGCAAAACCGTTGTTCGTGACGTAGGCGCGGCGGTGGGTGGGGGACACCGCGACTCCCACCGCGCCGAGCTGCGAGGGGCCCACGACGATGGGCGGGCCCACGACGGTGTTGGTCCGGGTCCTGATGACGGACAGTGTGTCGTCGTCGTTGTTGGCGACATAGACGCGCGAACCGTTCGGGGCAACGGCCACACCAGCCGGAGCGTGTCCTACGGGGATCGGCACCCCGACAGTCCTGCGGGCAGCTGTGTCGATGACTGACACAGTGTCGTCGCCGGAGTTGCTGACGTACACCCGCGAGCCGTCTGGCGTCGCGGCCAGGCTATTCGGCTGGTCACCGACCGGAATGGGCGCGCCGACGACGGTCCGGGTCGCGGTGTCGATCACGGAGACGGTGTCGTCACTGGTGTTCGCGACGTAAGCGAACGTCCTCTTGTCACCTCCGGAGCGGTGCTGGGCACCCGCCGACGCGGTGGCCGCGAACGGTCCGGCCAGACTGCTGGCAAGAACCGCGGCCGCTGCTACCGATCGCATGGCTTTTCTCCGGGATCGGACGGGTTCGATCCTGGTCGCCTGGGCACGCGAGTGCGAGGGCATGTCGTCCTCCGAAGGAGCAGTTCGCGGCAGTTGTGCTGCGCGAGCATCGGCTGCCCTCGGCGAGCATTCGCCGAGGGGAGGGCCCAAGGTGAACCACCTGGGGCCGCGAGCCCCCAAGGTAGTGAGCCGACGCAGCAGCGTGTGCGCGCGACGGGCATGGGGACGGACAAAGCACCACTTCAGGCTAACTTACAGGTCATTTCATTTGGGGAGTCTGCGGTAGCAGATGAGGGCAGCTGCCAGCGCGGTGAAGGCCAGGAAGTGGTCGGGCTTGCGCTCGTAGCGG
>NZ_JBVJTD010000090.1:0-1484 GCF_055605965.1 Streptomyces sp. NPDC037126 | reverse complement strand
CGAACAGGGCGTGCACGCGGTGGTCGCCGGTGAGTTCCGGGTGGAACGAGGTGGCGAGCGCGTTGCCCTGGCGGACGGCGACGATGTGGCCGTCGTGCTCGGCGAGCACCTCGACGTCGGCGCCCACGGACTCGACCCAGGGGGCGCGGATGAAGACGCCCTCCACAGGATGGCCCTCGACGCCCTCGACGTCGACCGCGGCCTCGAAGGACTCGTTCTGCCGTCCGAAGGCGTTGCGGCGCACGATCATGTCGATGCCGCCGATGGTCTCCTGGCCGGAGCGCGGGTCGAGGATCTTGTCGGCGAGCATGATCATGCCCGCGCAGGTGCCGTAGACGGGCATGCCGTCCCGCACGCGCGCGCGAAGCGGGTCCATCACCCCGAAGAGGACGGCCAGCTTGGAGATGGTGGTGGACTCGCCGCCGGGCAGGACGAGGCCGTCGACCTCGGCGAGTTCCTCGGGGCGCCGCACCGGCCTGGCCACGGCGTCGGCCGCGGCCAGGGCGATGAGGTGCTCCCGAACGTCGCCCTGGAGGGCCAGGACGCCTATGACAGGAGTGTTCATGGAGTCAGTACCTGAATGTCCGTACCTGGTGTCGGTACCGGGCTGGTCACCAGCCGCGGTTGGCGTAGCGCTCGGTCTCGGGGAGGGTGTCGCAGTTGATGCCGACCATGGCCTCGCCGAGGTCGCGGGACGCGTCCGCGATGATCTTCGGGTCGTCGTAGAAGGTGGTCGCCTTCACGATGGCGGCGGCGCGCTTGGCCGGGTCGCCGGACTTGAAGATGCCGGAGCCCACGAACACGCCCTCGGCGCCGAGCTGGCGCATCAGGGCCGCGTCGGCCGGGGTGGCCACACCGCCGGCGGAGAACAGCACCACCGGGAGCTTGCCCAGCTCGGCGACCTCCTTGACCAGCTCGTAGGGCGCGCGCAGCTCCTTGGCCGCGGCGTACAGCTCGTGGTTGTCGAAGCCGCGCAGACGGGCGATCTCGTTCTTGATCTGGCGCAGGTGGCGCACGGCCTCGACGACGTTGCCGGTGCCGGCCTCGCCCTTGGAGCGGATCATCGCGGCGCCCTCGGCGATGCGGCGCAGGGCCTCGCCCAGGTTGGTGGCACCGCAGACGAAGGGGGTGGTGAACGCCCACTTGTCGGAGTGGTTGACCTCGTCGGCCGGGGTGAGGACCTCGGACTCGTCGATGTAGTCGACGCCGAGGGACTGCAGCACCTGGGCCTCGACGAAGTGACCGATGCGGGACTTGGCCATGACCGGGATCGAGACGGCGTCGATGATGCCCTCGATCATGTCCGGGTCGGACATGCGGGCCACACCGCCGTCCTTGCGGATGTCGGCCGGGACCCGCTCCAGCGCCATGACGGCGACGGCGCCCGCGTCCTCGGCGATCTTCGCCTGCTCCGGCGTGACGACGTCCATGATCACGCCGCCCTTGAGCTGCTCGGCCATGCCACGCTTCACACGCGCGGTGCC
>NZ_JBVJTD010000089.1:0-1486 GCF_055605965.1 Streptomyces sp. NPDC037126 | reverse complement strand
TAGCTTGATCTTTAACCTGTGCGGCGGGGTTTCGGGGTTGTTGACCTCTTCTTTTGTCCCTGTGCTGGCTGCGTCTTCTTGGGTGTGTGCACGTCGTGGCGGGGTGCCGGACGGGTGTTTTTTCGGCCCGCCGGTCGTCCGGGACCGGGGAGGGTGGGTTTCGGTGCTCTGGCCGGGCAGGTGGTCTGTGGGCGGATGTGCCGGAAGTCGCGGCGGACGCGGGCGGGAGTGAGCCTGTCCGGAGGGCTGGGTTGCTCCCAGGGACGGCGCCGGTCGGCTGCGAGGGGGCGGGCCAGACGCAGTTGGGTGTAGGCGGCGAGGATCAGCCAGGTCCAGCGGTCGGCGGCCTCAGGTGTGCGAATTTTCGGAGTGGTCCAGCCGAGAGTCTGCTTGAACAGGCGGAAGGTGTGCTCGATGTCGAAGCGCCGCAGGTAGGCCTGCCAGAGACGGTCGGCGTGTGCCGCGGTGGCGTCGGTGCCTGACCACCACAGCCAGACCGGCTTGGGTGTTGCGCCGCTGGGCAGGTGGCCGATGTCCAGGCGGATCACCGTCCCTTCGATGACCGGGAGCGTGCCGTCGGCGGTGGCCCAGGAGGAGCGGTGGGTGAGCCTGGGGTGGAGCCGGTCCCAGGAGCGGGCTCTGGCGGTGCCGTAAAGACGTGTGTCGGTGACGGTTTCGGTGTCCGGGACGCCCCAGGTGTCGGGCTGTCCGAAGACGAATTCACCGCCGTGCCGGGGTGGGCGGCCCATCGTGTGGGGCTGGCGGGGTGGAACAGCCCGGCGCAGGACCCGGTCTGAGCGCATCCGGGCGAGCACCTGGACCGGCAGGTCTTTGAGCAGGAAGGCGAGACGGGGGGCGTCGTATCCGGCGTCTGCGATGACGAGGACGTCGGGGTCGCCCTCCTGCCACTGCCCTGCGGTGATCAGCCGGTGGAGCAGGTCACGCAGCTGCCGGGCGGTGACGGTGGCGCTGTCGTCCCCGGGGGCCAGGCGAAGCGCGTCCAAAGGCGCGGTCCAGGAACTGCGGCCCGGCTCGAGCGCGCAGATGATCGAGTACGGCCAGCCAGGGACAGGGATGTGCTGGTCTTTGCCCCGGCCGTAGGTGTGACACAGGATCCGCTGCGGTGAGGTGTGAGCATCGGGGCGTAGCCAGCAGGTGATGTCGATGGCCAGGACCAGCCGGCCGTCGACAGCCCGTGGCAGTGGCACCGCGGCCAGGGCCCGCCGCAGCCGGCCGGTATCGACCCTGCCACGGGCGAGGGCGGCGTAGAGCCCGCCATGACCACGACGGTGTTCGCCGACCAGCGACAGTTCGGCCAGCGAGCTCACCGGTCCGTCGCCGCACAGAACGGCGTCAGCCAGCTCGAACAACGCATCCGAACGAGCGGTGAGACAGGAGTAGAACTCGCCCCGGAAGCATGACAGTTCCGCCAACGACTCTTGCCGGACGTCGTGATGCAGCAGACTCATCTTTACGGCCTTCGTGC
>NZ_JBVJTD010000088.1:0-1488 GCF_055605965.1 Streptomyces sp. NPDC037126 | reverse complement strand
ACCGGAGTCGGCCGGCCTCGCACCCGGCCCGACCGCGTCCTGGCCGACAAGGCCTACACGTCCCGCGAAAACCGCCGCTACCTGCGACGACGCGGTATATCACACACCATCCCCGAACGGCTCTGCACCACCGTCTCGGTGAGCCGCCCTGTGACTCGTGCACGCGCGCGTGGCGGGAGCAGTGCGCGGCGCCGCGGTCTGTTCCGCCAGCAGCTCGCGGGCGGACCTCAGGGAGCAGCCGCGCCTCCGTCCCGGAACCCGATCGAGGCGTACCGGCGGGCGGATGGTCCCGCCGACAGCAATCGACCGCGTGACTTCGGCCTCGTCCTTCGAGCGCCCTCTCGCCGTCGGGTTCCTGCGGGACGGCCGCGGTTCGCACGTCCTGGGAGAGGCCACGTCCCCGCCTCGGACACGTGGGGCGTCCTGGCGACTAGGCCGGCTCGTGACGCGGGGCCCGCATGGGCGTACCACCGGCGCGGAGCGCGGGCTCCTGCATTGTCCGGCAGTGAGCGATTGGCTGTGCGGTCGTCGACGACAGTGCCGGGTCCCGTGGCACGAGCCGTGCCGGAGCGTCAGGTACCGCACAGCGGCACCGGGTTCACGGTCACCGTGCCGAGCAGAGCGCGGCGCGTGGTGGGGTCGAAGTCCCCGGCGAGCGGGGCGGCCACGGCGGCGGCCGACAGGGCCACGGCCTCGACGAGCCGCTCCGGCCAGGTGCGTCCGGTGACGAGCCCGAGAGTGAGGGCGGCGACCGCCGCGTCCCCCGCGCCCGTGGGATTGCCCACGACAGGGGCGGGCGGCCGGGCCCGCCACACTCCGTCCGGGGTGTTGGCGAGGAGTCCGTCGGGGCCGAGCGAGGCGACCACCGCCCGTGCGCCGGCTGCGGCCAGTGCGGCCGCGCCCGCCGCCGGGTCGCCGCCACCGGTGGCCACGGCGAGTTCGTGGGCGTTCGGTTTGACGAGGTCCGGGCCCTCGGCGAGTGCCGCCAGCAGGGCCTCGCCGTCCGTGTCCAGGACGGTGGGCACGGCCGCGGTGCGGGCCAGGGCGACGAGCACGGCGTAGGTGTCCGCGGGCATGCCCGGCGGCAGGCTGCCGGCGAGGACGACGGCTCTCGCACCGCCGAGCAGTTCCCGGTACCGGCGGGTGAACCGCGCCCATTCGGCGGGAGTGACCCGCGGTCCGGGTTCCAGCAGGACCGTGGTGTCCCGGTCGTCGACGACGGCGACGGTTCGGCGGCTCTCCCCCTCGAT
This sequence comes from Streptomyces sp. NPDC037126, assembly GCF_055605965.1. Lineage (NCBI taxonomy): Bacteria > Bacillati > Actinomycetota > Actinomycetes > Kitasatosporales > Streptomycetaceae > Streptomyces > Streptomyces sp. NPDC037126. The sequence continues at coordinate 238 of NZ_JBVJTD010000088.1, read as the reverse complement.
CGGTACGAGGTGGTCGGCGAGGCCGGCCGAGGCGAGTTCGGCGCGCACGGCGGCGCCGGTCGGGCCCCCGGCGAATCCGGTCACGGCGATCCGGTGGCCGAGACTGTGCAGGACCCGGGCCACGTTGACTCCTTTGCCGCCGTCGGGTGTGTCCAGTCAACGGCTGATCTTGGTTGTTGAGGTTCAGTGGCTGGTGGTGGGGGTGAGGCGTCCTTCGAAGGCGATCTGGAAGGCGTTA
>NZ_JBVJTD010000087.1:0-1646 GCF_055605965.1 Streptomyces sp. NPDC037126 | reverse complement strand
AGAGGTCGTTCTCTTTCCGAACCTCGTGTGACGTTTTCGCTGGCCAGGCATGAACTAGCTACTGCTGCGGGAGCCTCGGCTCGTTGCCGGACGAGATGTCGTGGAGGTGGCGGATGCCGTCGATGCGGGCGGTTCTGGAAACGCGGCAGAAAGCCGCAGCCGCGCAGGTTAAGCACCTCGAAGCCGAGTTGCAACGGGTGCGGGCGGCTCTGGCGGACGCGGAAGAAGTGCACCGGCGCCGGGTAATCGGCCTGGAGCAGTATCTGGAGGCGCTGGCCGAGGAGGATGCACCCGTCGACGTAGCCGGCGAGGTGTCGAGGAGGAAGCCGGTCGGGCCACGTCGTGCGGTGCCTCACCGGCAACTTGCGAGCGGGGTGAAGGAACTGTCGCCGGACTATCAGGCGTTGATGACCGCCGCGGTCGATGCCGGAGGCGACGGGCTGGGTGCCCGGCGGGCAGCAGTGGCGCTGGGCTGGGACAGTGCGTCCGACTCCCGCGTTGAAGGGGCCAGGGCACGGCTGAAGCGGCTGGTGGAACGAGGCTGGCTGGTCGAGAAGAAGCCAGGCAGGTTCACGCTGCCCCCATCAGAGCAGGACTCTGGGGCCGGGCGGCCAGGCGGCGGCTCATGAGCATGGTCATGGACCAAAGAACGACGGCTTCACTGGTGTCTGTGCGCCGCTCGTAGTCCCGGACCAGGCGCCGGCTGCGCAGGCACCAGGCGAAAGACCGTTCCACGACCCAGCGGCGGGGCAGCACCTGGAAGCCGCTGATGTCGTCGCTGCGGCGGACGATGTCGAGAACGACTCCGAGCTGTGCCGCACTCCAGTCGACGAGGTGGCCGGTGTAGCCGCCGTCGGCCCAGACACGTGCCAGCCGCTCGAAGCGGCCTCTGGCTGCTAGCAGCAGCGCTCGGGCGGCGTCTCGGTCGGTGGTCGATGCCGGTGTGACCAGCACGGCCAGCAGCAGGCCGAGAGTGTCGGTGAGCAGGTGCCGCTTGCGACCGTTGATCTTTTTCCCTGCGTCGAAGCCCCGCGAGGCCAGGGCGACGGTGGCGTCCGCCTTCACCGACTGCGAGTCCAGGACCGCCGCACTCGGCTCCTGATCACGGCCTTCGGCATCGCGGACGGCACCGCGCAGCCGGTCGTGCAGTTCGGCGATCAGTCCCGTGTCCCGCCAGCGGGCGAAGAAGGCGTATACCCGTGGCCAGGGCGGGAAGTCCGACGGCATCGCCCGCCACTTGACGCCGTTGTCGACGAGGTAGCGGATCGCGTCGATCATCTGCCGGTGGCAGTAGCCCTCGGGCCGCCCGCCCCGGCCGGCCAACCAACCGGGAACGGGTAGCAGTTCCCGTACCAGGGCCCACTCGTCATCGCTCATGTCCGAGTCGTACCGGGGCCGGCGTTCCGGCCGGTCGGCCGCGTTACCGAACCTGTGGGCGAGACAGTCACACCCAGGAGTGGACGGACTGGACCCGGCAACCATGACCACGCGACACTTCGACAACAGGGCCTCTTGCTCCTCGCTGGACTCGACATCCGCGAGCTACCAAGAGGCCCTTCTTCTATGCGTCCGCACCGGCAGACTCACCCGGACCAGGCCCCTGTTCGAACCCGACCGACCACCCGAGCGGAATGAGAACAGCCAGT
>NZ_JBVJTD010000086.1:0-1675 GCF_055605965.1 Streptomyces sp. NPDC037126 | reverse complement strand
CCTTCTTCTATGCGTCCGCACCGGCAGACTCACCCGGACCAGGCCCCTGTTCGAACCCGACCGACCACCCGAGCGGAATGAGAACAGCCAGTAAGCCGCTGGCTGGCGCTGCTTGAGGAGTCGCAGCAGGGGTTCGAGTCGCTGGTCCGACAGTGGCCCGCCGGCCGCGGTGGCGATGCCGTACTGGTCGTGGAGCCACAAAGCGAACTGCGCGTTCGTGGGTTCGATTCCGAAGGCGGCCATCCAATCCTGATAGGCGTTTGCGAGGTGTTGGTCGTTCCCCTCGTGCGGCCGCTCGGGGTTTACGGTTCGAGGCTGCGCCACCGGCTGATGTTGCGCGCCGCGCACCTGCACCACCTTCTCCTGGTCGACGACGACTTCGAGTTCGGGGCTCGGCCGCTGTGCCGGAACCGGGGTCCGCTCGACGGTGAACTGGATCGGCGGCTCGTCAATACCCGCGGCGGCCAGCCCGGCCGGGGCGGTCTCGGAGAGGGGGACGCCGTAGCGGGCCAGTCGGAGCGGCATCAGCGACTCCACTGGTGCCTTGCGCCGCCAGGCACGGCCAAAGCGGGAGCGGAGGCTGGCCTGGTAGACGAGTCGTTGCTGCTCGAGCTTGATGACCTGGTCGTAGGAGCGGAGCTCCCACAGTTTCATGCGGCGCCAGAGGAGGAACGTGGGGACCGGCGAGAGGAGCCAGCGGGTCAGGCGGACGCCCTCCATGTGCTTGTCGGCGGTGATGTCGGCGATGCGGCCGATCGCGTGTCGGGCCGCCTCGACTGCCACGACAAACAGGATCGGGATCACCGCGTGCATGCCGACGCCGAGCGGGTCGGGCCAGGCGGCGGCTCCGTTGAACGCGATGGTTGCGGCCGTCAGGAGCCAGGCCGTCTGCCGGAGCAACGGGAACGGGATGCGGATCCAGGTCAGCAGGAGGTCCAGGGCCAGGAGGACGCAGATGCCGGCGTCGATGCCGATGGGGAAGATGTAGGAGAAGCTTCCGAAGCCCTTCTTGACCGCCAACTCGCGGACGGCCGCGTAGGAGCCAGTGAAGCCGATACCCGCGATGATCACGGCGCCGGTCACCACCACGCCGATGAGAACCCGATGCATTCGAGTCAGCCGCAGCGGCGCCGTCACATAATCGTCCTTCCGACAGCAGTCAACAAGTGTCACCCTGTCACGCATCACGCACACCCAGAAACCGCAGCACACAAAACTGGCCGGAACACAACGGGGGAAGTTTCCTCAACGCCCGTGGGTGCCGCCCGGTGAACGGGCTATCCAGACGGTTGCACGATGCGGTGATGACACAAGGCACCCTACGATCGTCCCAGATGCAACACGCTGACCTGCACGTGGCGGAGTCGGCCTCTCACGGGATGATGCTGTCCGCGGAGAACACTGACTCGGCCCACGCGGCGTAGGCGAAGATCGGTCGCCGAGCAAGCCTCCCCCGGAGTCGTTCAATGCGTCTGGCGCGCCCCTGCGGCCCCGACGTACCAGGTACTGAAGGCCCTCTACTTCTACGAAGCCGCACTCTTCGGCTTTGAGGTCGAGGGTGTCTCCTTGGTTGCGTTCTGAGTGGGCGGTTCGTGAGCCTTTGACTGCATCTGGTGTCGCCTGATCGTGTGGCTGCGGGGCGGACTCTGCCGGTCCGCGGTTGGTGGTCTGGTGA
>NZ_JBVJTD010000085.1:0-1759 GCF_055605965.1 Streptomyces sp. NPDC037126 | reverse complement strand
TCCTTGCGGATCGCCATCAGGCCGGGCATCTCGTGCTCGGCGAGGGTGATCTCCTTGCGGCCGAACTCGGCCAGCGAGAGGTCGGCGACCTTGAAATCCGTGAACTCAGCTGACACGGGTGCTCCTTGAACTCATGACGTTACGGTGGATGTCCAGGGCCGCGGTGGACCTGTTCAGGGTGATGTAGTGCAGTCCGGGGGCGCCCTCGGCGAGCAGCCGCTCGGCCATGGCGGTGGCGTAGTCCACGCCGACGCGGTGGCCGGCCTCCGGGTCGTCCCGGGCGGCTTCCAGGCGGTGGGCGAGGTCCTCGGGGAAGGCGGCGTCGCTCAGCTCGGCGAAACGGCGGATCTGACGCACGTCGGTGGCGGGCATGATCTCCGGGATGATCGGGATGTCGCAGCCGGCGGCCGCCACCCGGTCCCGCAGCCGCAGATAGTCCTCGACCTGGAAGAACATCTGGGTGATGGCGTAGTCGGCGCCGGCCCGGCACTTGGCCACGAAGTGCCGGATGTCCGAGTCCCAGTCGGACGAGCGTGGATGCCGCTCGGGGAAGGCCGCCACTCCGATGGTGAAGTCGCCCAGCGAGCGCACGAGTTCGACCAGCTGGTAGGCGTGGCCGAAGCCGTCCGGGTGCGGCACCCAGGGCCCGCGCGGGTCGCCCGGCGGATCGCCGCGCAGGGCGAGGACGTCCCGGATGCCCGCGTCCGCGTAGGAGCCGATGATGTGCCGGAGTTCGGCCACCGAGTGGCCCACGGCGGTGAGATGGGCGACGGGACGCAGTGTCGTCTGGGCCGCGATGCGCCGGGTGACCTCGATGGTGCGGTCCCGGGAGGAGCCGCCCGCGCCGTACGTGACGGAGACGAAGTCCGGCCGCAGGGGCTCCACCCGGCGGATCGCCTGCCACAACGTGCGCTCGCCGGCTGCGGTCTTCGGCGGGAAGAACTCGAAGGAGAAGGTCGGCCTGCCGGTCATGCGCGTCCTCCGGCGTTGAAGTAGCTCGCCTGCGGGTGATGGACGACGATCGCATCCGTGGACTGCTCGGGGTGGAGCTGGAACTCCTCCGAGAGGTGGACGCCGATGCGCTCCGGACGCAGCAGATGCGCGATCTTCGCCCGGTCCTCCAGGTCGGGACAGGCCGGGTAGCCGAGCGAGTAGCGACAGCCCTGGTACTCGGTGCGCAGCATGCCCTCCAGGCCCCCCGGATCCTGGTCCGCGGTGCCGAGTTCGAGGCGGACCCGGGCGTGCCAGTACTCGGCGAGGGCCTCCGCCAACTGGACGGACAGGCCGTGCAGTTCGAGGTAGTCGCGGTAGGCGTCGGCCGCGAAGAGCCTGGCCGTCTCCTCCCCGATGCGGGAGCCGACGGTCACCACCTGGAGGCCGACGACGTCGGTCTCCCCCGACTCCTCCGGGCGGAAGAAGTCGGCCAGGCACAGGCGGCGGCCCCGGCTCTGGCGCGGGAAGGTGAACCGGGTGCGCTCGGCGCCGTGCTCGTCCAGGATGATCAGGTCGTCGTCCTTGGACACGCAGGGGAAGTAGCCGTGGACGACGGCGGCTTCCAGGAGGTTCTCGGTCTGGAGCCGGTCCAGCAGGCCCCGCAGCCGCGGCCGGCCCTCGGACTCGAACAGGTCCTTCGTCAGACCCCACTGGCCACGGAAGAGCGCCGTCTCGTCCAGCCAGGAGGCGTACTCCCTGAGCTGGATGCCCTTGATCACCCGGGTGCCCCAGAACGGCGGGGCGGGGACCGGGTTGTCGACGGCGA
>NZ_JBVJTD010000084.1:0-1989 GCF_055605965.1 Streptomyces sp. NPDC037126 | reverse complement strand
TGTCCGATCCCGGGTGATGCTTGACAGTTCGGTCCCAGCTGATGGTTGACAGTGGCCGTGATCGGCTTTTCTGTGCGCGTCGTTGCGGCGTGTCTGGGGAGGCCGGGATTGGCGCTGGTGGAGTTGTCGGTTGTCGAGCAGAGATACCGGGCTGTTCTGGCCGTGCTGGCGGGTGCGACGGTGACGGAGGTCGCCGCTCAGCTTGGGGTGTCACGGCAGACGGTGAGCGGCTGGAAGTCGAGGTATGAGGCTTCGGGTCTGGCCGGGTTGGCGGATCGTTCTCGTAGGCCGGCGTCGTGTCCGCATCAGGCTTCTGCCGAGGTGGAGGCGGCGGTGTGTGAGCTGCGGCGCAAGCACCCGAAGTGGGGTCCGCGGCGGATCGCTCATGTGCTGGAGCGGTCCGGGACGGTGAGCCCGGCGCCGTCACGGATGACCGTGTATCGGATCCTGGTCCGTCACGGCCTGGTGGAGCCGGGGGTGCGGCGCCGGAAGCGGTCGGATTACAAGCGCTGGCAGCGGGACCGGCCGATGCAGCTGTGGCAGATGGACATCGTCGGCGGCGTGATGCTGGTCAACCCAGTCACGGGTGAGTTGACCGAGGCCAAGGTCGTGACCGGGGTGGATGACCATTCCCGGTACTGCGTGATCGCGTCGGTGGTGGAGCGGGCGACCGGGCGGGCGGTCTGCGCGGCCTTCGCCCGGGCCTTGCAGGCGTTCGGGGTGCCGGAGGAGGTGCTGACGGACAACGGCAAGCAGTTCACCGACCGGTTCGGACAGGGCGGTGAGGTGCTGTTCGACCGGATCTGCCGGGAGAACGGGATCGCGCACCGCCTCACCCAGCCGGCATCCCCGACCACGACCGGCAAGGTCGAGCGATTCCATCAGACACTGCGGCGCGAACTCCTCGACGACTGCGACGCGTTCGAGAGCATTGAGCAGGCTCAGGCGGCACTGGATGCGTGGGTGCAGGAATACAACTCCATGCGTCCGCATCAGGCGCTGGACATGCAGGCCCCGGGCGACCGGTTCACGCCGGTTGCCGAGCAGGAGCGGGACGTACTGGGCCTGAAGATCCCCGGAGTGCTCGCGCTGCTGCCCGAGCAGCGGACGCCCCCAGAGGATCCGGAGCCGGCTCCGACCGAAGCCTCCGAGGTTCCTGCCGCCCTGCCTGAGGTGCCGGCAGTGGTGCCGGTGGAGCCCGGCGGGCCGGTGGAGTTCGAGCGGGTGGTGCCTGCGAGTGGGAATCTGCAAGTCGCGGGCAAGCAGTTCTGGCTCGGACCGGCCCGCTCAGGCCTGACGGTGACGTTCTGGGCCGACACGCAGGTGATCCATCTGCTGATCGCCGGGACGCGGATCAAGACCGTGCGGTCGCACCTGTCGGTGGCGGATCTGGGACGGCTGGCGGCCCGGGGCGGACGTCCGGCGGGGCCGGCCCCGCTGCCGGGCGGTGACGGGGCGGCGTTCGAGGTGGACCGGGTCGTGAACAACAGCGGCCTGGTGGGCCTGGGCGGGCACCAGGTGCTGGCGGCGGAGATCCTCGGAGGCCGCCAGGTGGGTGTCCGGATCGATGAGGAGACGCTGTCGTTCTTCGACCTGTCCTCGCGGGAACTGCTGCGGGTGCGGCCCAACCCGCTGACTAGCGAGGAAGTCCGCAGGCTGCGGGGCCTGCGGCCGGCCGGACCGCCGCCGCGGCCGGGCGTCGAGCCCGTGCGGGTGCAGCGGCGGGTCAGCGCGGTGGGCACGATCATGGTCTGCCGGCAGAGCGTCTCGCTCGGGCGTCCGTACGCGGGGCAGACCGTGACCGTGCATGTGTCGGACACGACGATCACCGTCGAGCTGGACGGCCAGAACCGGGTCATCCGCCGCACCACCGACATTCCCGTCCGTCACGTGAAGGCGAACAAGCCCTACAAGGTTTCCGATGTTGTCTAGGCCTACCGTCAAGCATCACCTGGGACCAGAACGTCAGCCATCAGCTGGGACTAGACA
>NZ_JBVJTD010000083.1:0-2043 GCF_055605965.1 Streptomyces sp. NPDC037126 | reverse complement strand
GGTTCTGGCTCACTTTCCGTGGAGGGCTGACTGAGTGTGATGTCAGCGGTGTGTGGTGGGATGGCCGGACTCTGCTGCTGTGATCTGCTGGGAGACCGCCTTCATGCCCGTGTACTCGTCTCTGACTCACGCCTTGGCCGCGGCCTTGGTCGATGTCCTCTGGTTCGTCGAGGGCAGCGAGGACGAGCAGATGGATCCGGACGACGCCGTCAAGGTGCTGGAGGGGGTCGGCCACCTGGTCAGCAAGCTGTCGAGCGAGCAACGGAGCGAACTGATCGGTCTGCTCGGGACGATGGCCGAAGCCGAGTCCGACCCCGCCCGCCGGGAGTTCTTGGAAGGGTTTCCGGAAGGCTTCGGACTTCTTGATGATGCGGTCTGACTTGTGCATCACGAGTAGAGCAGGACGCGCTTGCGGAGAAGGGTGAAGCCGGCCCGGCCGAACATCTGGCGTTTGAGCATTTTGATCCGGTTGACGTGGCCTTCGACGACGCCTGAGCTCCATGGCAGGGTGAGGCCGGCGATGACCGCATCGCGGTCACGATCGATGCCCGCGGCGAGTGTGTGGAGGCTGGGGAGGTCATCTTGCCGGACGGCATCGAGCCACTGCGGCAGCCGTTCGCCCTGGCGCTCAGTGAGCATCTGGCCGAAGGAGCGGACGTGGCCGGTCAGGGCGTCCAGTTCGGGACAGTGAACCAGAACGGCCTTGAGTCGAAGGTTCTCCGTCTCGTTGAGGGTCTCCGGCCGGCGAAGGAGCCAGCCGGCGACGACACGGGGTGACGGTGGCCGGGCTGTGACGGGGCCCGGCGAGAGCCGCTTCTCCCGGAAGTAGGCGCGAACCCGCTGGTAGCTGCCCTGGTAGCCGAGCGGCACGATCTCCTCCCACACCCTCCAGGCGTTCGTGCAGCCCTGGTTCCAGCGGTCGTCCAGGTAGGGCTTGAAGGCGTCGAGTTTGGATGGCCGGCCCTGCCACTGCCCGTGGAACAGGTCCTCCGGGGTGGCTGCGTCGGCGAGGAGCTTGACGGTGCGGGAGGTCATCCGGAGGTTGCGGCCGATCGCCCTCCGGCTGAGCCCGGCGGCCAGCAGTTCGTGGACGGTCGCGTGGTTGACGCGGGTGCGGTCAGCGAAGCGGTGTCCCCTCGGCCAGGGCGAGCCGGAGGGGTCTTCGAACTTCTCCGGACCGGGGGCAGGCTGGGCTTGATCTGGCGCCAGAACCTGCAGGCATCCGCGGTGGTCTGCGACGCACCGCTCTGTGGCCTCGCTCAGGTTGTGCCAAAGATGCCACCGGTCCGCCACCTGCACCGCCTGCGGTGCCCCGGCTGTGGCGCCTTCGGCGAAGAACGGTGCTCGATCGCGGCAGACCACCTCCACCTCTGGCCGTTTCGCGAGCCAAGCGGCCAGGCTGGACGCCTCCCGGTCGGGCAGCAGGTCCACTGGACGCCGGCTTTCGACATCGACCAGGACGGTCCCGTAGTGGCGGCCTTTGCGGGTCGCGTACTCATCGACGCCGACCACCCGCGGCGCTGGAACTTCGGGGTCGGGCAACGCTTCGACCAGCCTGAGCACCGTACTCCGGCTGACAGACACGCCGAAGACTCTCGCCATGCGGGCACCGGCCCGGCCGGCGAGCGCGAGGCCCACTGCGGCCAGCGTCGACCGCAGGCGCTCGGTCCGCCGGCCGTACCGACGAGTCAAACCTGGCAGCTGTTCGGCGAAGGTCCGCCGCCCGCACGAGGTGACCGGGCAGAGGAACCGCCGGACCCGTAAACAGAGCGACCCGTCTGCCTCCGCTGGGCACATCCGCGGGAAACCGCAGGTAGGAGCTGTGGACTCGCCGTGACCAGACCCCACATCCGGGACAGACAGCCCCAGCCACCGTGCTTCGGGCCTCGATGTGAACCGCCTCGTCGTTCACGGCCACGGACAGCACCACCACGTCGGATATCGACGGGAACAGCAACTCCTCCAGCCGAAGCATCACTTCTTCCACGGGCCGAACTGTCAGCCACACCACACCCCGTACGGATCAGTTCCGGGCGTCTTCCC
>NZ_JBVJTD010000082.1:0-2066 GCF_055605965.1 Streptomyces sp. NPDC037126 | reverse complement strand
CACCTGGACGCGCTGGAGTCCGAGGCGGTGCACATCTTCCGCGAGGTGGCGGGCGAGTTCGAGAACCCGGTGATCCTGTTCTCCGGTGGCAAGGACTCCATCCTCATGCTGCATCTGGCGCTGAAGGCGTTCGCTCCGGCGCCGGTCCCCTTCTCGCTGCTGCACGTGGACACCGGCCACAACTTCCCGGAGGTGCTGGAGTACCGGGACCGTACGGTGGCCAGGCACGGGCTGCGCCTCCATGTGGCCTCCGTGCAGGACTACATCGACCGGGGTGTGCTCAAGGAGCGTCCCGACGGCACCCGCAACCCGCTGCAGACGCTGCCGCTGACGGAGAAGATCCAGAGCGAGAGGTTCGACGCGGTCTTCGGCGGCGGCCGCCGGGACGAGGAGAAGGCCCGTGCCAAGGAGCGCGTGTTCTCGCTGCGCGACGAGTTCTCCCAGTGGGACCCGCGCCGCCAGCGCCCGGAGCTGTGGAACCTGTACAACGGCCGGCACGCCCCCGGTGAGCACGTGCGGGTCTTCCCGCTGTCCAACTGGACCGAGCTGGACGTCTGGCAGTACATCGCCCGCGAGGGCATCGAACTGCCGCAGATCTACTTCGCGCACGAGCGCGAGGTGTTCAGCCGGGCCGGCATGTGGCTGACCGCGGGCGAGTGGGGCGGTCCGAAGGACGGCGAGAGCGTCGAGAAGCGCCAGGTCCGCTACCGGACCGTCGGTGACATGTCCTGCACCGGCGCCGTCGACTCCGACGCGACCACGCTGGACGCCGTGATCACCGAGATCGCCGCCTCCCGGCTCACCGAGCGGGGCGCGACCCGCGCCGACGACAAGCTGTCCGAGGCCGCGATGGAAGACCGCAAGCGCGAGGGGTACTTCTAAGCATGAGCACGACCACGACCGAGGCGCTCTCGGCCACCACGCTGCTGCGGTTCGCCACCGCCGGCTCCGTCGACGACGGCAAGTCCACGCTCGTCGGGCGGCTGCTGCACGACTCCAAGTCGGTCCTCACCGACCAGCTGGAGGCCGTGGAGCGCGCCTCCGCGAGCCGCGGCCAGGACGGCCCGGACCTGGCGCTGCTCACCGACGGCCTGCGTGCCGAGCGGGAGCAGGGCATCACCATCGACGTCGCCTACCGCTACTTCGCGACCCCGCGCCGCCGGTTCATCCTGGCCGACACGCCCGGCCACGTGCAGTACACGCGGAACATGGTCACCGGTGCCTCCACGGCCGAGCTGACCGTGATCCTGGTCGACGCCCGCAACGGAGTGGTCGAGCAGACCCGGCGGCACGCGGCGATCGCGGCCCTGCTGCGGGTCCCGCACGTCGTCCTCGCGGTCAACAAGATGGACCTGGTCGAGTACGAGGAGGCCGTCTTCGCCGCGATCGCCGAGGAGTTCACGGCGTACGCGACCGAGCTGGGCGTCCCTGAGGTCACCGCGATCCCGATCTCGGCGCTGGCCGGTGACAACGTGGTGGAGCCGTCCGCGAACATGGACTGGTACGGCGGCCCGACGGTGCTCGAACACCTGGAGACCGTGCCGGTCAGTCACGACCTGGCGCACTGCCACGCGCGGCTGCCCGTGCAGTACGTGATACGGCCGGGGACCGCCGAGCACCCGGACTACCGGGGTTACGCGGGGCAGATCGCGGCCGGGACCTTCCGGGTCGGTGAGGAGGTCACGGTCCTGCCGTCCGGGCGGACCACGACGATCTCCGGCATCGACCTGCTGGGCGAGCCGGTGGACGCGGCCTGGACGACGCAGTCGGTGACATTGCTGCTGCGGGACGACATCGACGTCTCGCGCGGCGACCTGATCGTGCCGACGAAGGACGCGCCCGCCACCACCCAGGACGTGGAGGCGACCGTCTGCCACGTGGCCGACCTGCCGCTGGCCGTCGGCCACCGGGTGCTGCTCAAGCACGGCACCCGCACGGTGAAGGCGATCGTCAAGGACATCCCGTCCCGGCTCACGCTGGACGACCTGTCCCTGCACCCGCACCCGGGACAGCTGGCCGCCAACGACATCGGCCGGGTGAAGATCCGCACCGCCGAGCCGCTGCCG
>NZ_JBVJTD010000081.1:0-2113 GCF_055605965.1 Streptomyces sp. NPDC037126 | reverse complement strand
CGTCCGGCAACGAGCCGAGGCTCCCGCAGCAGTAGCTAGTTCATGCCTGGCCAGCGAAAACGTCACACGAGGTTCGGAAAGAGAACGACCTCTTACGAGTTGGTGCGTGATAGCGGGTGAGGTGTGTTTGTCCTGCTCGCGGCCGTTCTCAGGTCGTGAGGGTGCGGTCGGAGACGAGGCCGGCGATGGCTCGGTAAGTGTCGGGAAGGCGGTCGCGGAGGTGGGTCCAGCGCGTCAGTTGCTTCCACCGCTTGTGATCGGCAAGGGCGTGCTCGACGGTGATGGAGGGGTTGTGCCCCTCGGGCGGAGCCTCGTTCCCTCTCTCCGACCGGCACCATGCCGAGGGAGGCGTCAGCGTCAGGCGCGGCGCCCGCGCGGGGAGGGAGAGAAGAGGGATCTGAAGAAGGAAGGAGAAGGGAGGCAGATGTCGCCACCCCTGCCCCTGCGAGATCTGCCGGGGGCATGCGAGATCTGCCGGGGGGTCGACGGAGGGGCGACAGATTTCGCCGGGGGGTTTGACCTGGGGTTTTCCGCGGGACCCTCGTCGAAGGTCAGCTCCTCCACGAGAGACGGTCCGTAGTCGGTGCGCTTGCGCTTCATGGTGGCCAGCAAATCGAGTGGCGTGGCGCTCACTCGCATCAGTGGAGTGCGGCTCGCTGATCGTTTGCGAATGCCGCCGAAGCCGTCGGAGGCATCGGAGGCAGATGATGCTGCAGGGGAGTCCGAGGAGACCTTGATGGAGGTCCGGGCGTCACTCGTAGCGAAGGCGGAATCGTTTGCAACCCACCGCGTCGTGGCGCCGGTGGGACGCTGACCCGTCGGGGTGGGCCACGGCATCGAACACCGAGCGGAAGCCGCTGGCGCTCGCAGCGCGTCACCGTGCGAGGTCTCGGTTCTCACCAGCATGCCTAGGATCGGAGACGGCCACTGTCTTTACTCCGACGCCGCTGGTCACCGCGGTGGTCCGCCGCCCCGTCCCGTACGCGCCCGTGTTGATGGAGGTCGTTTGTCGGACAACGGACGGCCTGGCCTGCCACGAGACGGTCTTCTGCTCGCCGCCCCCGGAAGCGGCCCGCGTGACGCTCTTGACCAGGATGGTGCCGCGTCACGGGGATCGGCCGGGGACCTTCTTACGGCTGTCGGCATGGCATCGATAGGCCGGACGGGTACGCATGATCATGGAGCCCTGAGTTCATCGCTCCTCTCGCCGGGACTCCGGCATCCTGCGCTTCGAACCAATCCGCCCTTTTCGGGGTGGCTCCGGATGAGCGAGGAGAAAAAGCGAAATGAGACTGCCAGCAATGTTGGCCGTGGCGGCTACTCTCGTCACAGGTGGCGCCCTCTCCACCAGCGCGTCGGCGCACGCCATGAATGAAAGAAGCTTCGCGACGAACACCGACTTCTCCCTCCAGAGAATCGCCTCGTTCGGAAACCCCTCCGGCCAGGTGCTGGGGTCGGAGTTCGGAACGTACTACCGTACGTTCATCGAACCCGGTCACACGGAGTTCGGTACGTACGCCCAGCAGTGCACTTTCGTGTCCACCACGGGACGGAGCACGACCCAGTGCTTCGGCACGTTCGAAACCCCCGACGGCCAGCTCACTGTGCAGGGCGTCAAGGGCCAACCCGCCGACACACGTCCCACCGCATACAACCTCGCGATCACCGGAGGCACCGGGGACTTCAGCAGGGCTCGCGGCTACGTGCACTTCGAACTGAGCCTCGCACCGACCGGCACCGTCCACCTGCAGGGCTGAGCAGTCAGAAGGGGGTTCCGCTCGTCGTCGGCAAGACCGAGCGGGACCCTGCTGCATGGCCGCCTTTCGACCCGCGTCGGCCACACGGCCGGTGGGACCGCGGCACGTTCGTCAGGCGGACGGATCAGCCGGCTGGTGATGCTCCTGCCAGCTGAACGGACCGACCGTCAACTCCATCTCACCGTGATCGCAAGGGACTATCGGCAGTGGGCTCCCAGCCCGGCCAGAGGCAACGACGCCCATCCGCTTGGCTCAGCAGTAACAGCTCATTTCGTTTGGTGTGATCTTGCGGCATGCTGTTTGCGTGTCGAGCGAGTTGGTCGAGCGGATGGTGCCGGACGGATTGTGGGAGCTGT
>NZ_JBVJTD010000080.1:0-2837 GCF_055605965.1 Streptomyces sp. NPDC037126 | reverse complement strand
CCCCGACCCACCGCGACGCCCCCACGCGTCACCACGGCCAGCCGGGCACCCGCAAACCGCTCATCAGCAAGGAAGGACTGCAAGACGCCCAACACCCGGTACGACACCGCACGCACACCCGACGGCACATCCACCCCGCCGACACCCGCACAGTCCAGCACCACCACACCCGGCACCGGACCCACACCCTCCGACACCTCCTCCCAACACACCCACGACACACCCGACTCCACACCCGCGGCCGACACGGACCACTCGACCGCGTAAGGCCGCTCGGCCGTGCGTACGCCGGACTCCAGCTGCTCGGCGGAGACCAGGCGACTGAGCATCGAGCCGACCGACAGCACCGGCCGGCCGTCCATGTCGGCCATGGTCAGGGACAGGCCCTCGGCGCCGACGCGCGTCAGCCTCACCCGGACCGCGGTCGCGCCCACGGCGTGGAGGGACACGTCGTTCCACGCGAACGGTACGACCGTGTCGTCGTCTGCGCCCTCCACGAGCCCGGCGTGCAGCGAGGCGTCCAGCAGGGCCGGGTGCAGTGCGAAGCGGGCCGCGTCGTCGTGCGCCTGCTCCGGCAGGACGACCTCGGCGAACAGCTCCTCGCCCCGGCCTCGCCGCCACATCGCGCGCAGGCCCTGGAAGACCGGTCCGTACCCGAAACCGGCCTCCGCGAAGGCGTCGTAGGCGTCTTCGACCGGCACCGGCTCGACGCCCTCGGGCGGCCAGACGGACCAGTCGCCCCAGTCGGCCGCGGCAACGCCCTCGGCACCGGGAGCCAGCACACCACCGGCGTGCCGCACCCAGGGCTCGTCCGCCAGGCCGTCCCTGCGCCCGAACACACCCACGCTCCGGCGCCCGGCCGTGTCCGGCGCCCCGAGGCGAACCTGCACCTGGACCGCGCCCTCCTCGGGCAGGACCAGCGGAGCGGCCAGCGTCAGCTCCTCCACCACATCGCAACCGACCTCGTCACCGGCCCGAAGGGCGAGTTCCAGCAGGCCCGTGCCGGGCAGCAGCGCGGTTCCCTGGACGCGGTGGTCCGCCAGCCACGGGTGCGACCGCACGGACAGGCGACCGGTGAGGAGCACTCCGTCGTCGTCGGCGAGCGGCACGGCCGCGGTCAGCAGCGGATGCTCCGCCGCGCTCAGCCCGGCGAACCGGACGTCACCGGCCCGCGCGACCGAGCCGGTGGGCCAGTAGCGGCGGTGCTGGAAGGCGTAGGTGGGCAGGTCGACAGGTCGGGCTCCGGTGCCGGCGAAGAGGGCCGCCCAGTCGACCTTGACGCCGTCCACGTAGAGGCGCGCCAGGGCCTGGAGGATCGTCGTCTCCTCGTCGTGGTTCTTACGGAGGGCGGACACCAGTACGCCGTCGGTGGACTCGGCGGCCATGGCGGTCAGGACGCCGTCCGGGCCCAGCTCCAGGAAACGGGTCACGCCCGCGCCGGAGAGCGTGCGGATGGCGTCGGCGAAGCGGACCGCCTCACGGACGTGGCGCACCCAGTACTCCGGGGAGCACAGGTCGTCGGCGACCGCGCCGGTCAGGTTCGACACCACCGGGATGACCGGATCCGCGAAGGACAGCCCCTCCACCACCCGGCGGAAGTCCTCCAACATCGGTTCCATCAGCGGCGAGTGGAAGGCGTGCGACACCCGCAGACGGGTCGACTTACGGTCCTCGAAGCGGGCGCGGATCTCCTCCACCGCTCCCTCCGCACCGGAGACGACGACGGAGTTCGGGCCGTTGACGGCCGCGATCGACACCGACCCGCCCAGCAGCGGTCGTACTTCATCCTCGGTCGCCTGGAGGGCGAGCATCGCCCCACCCTCCGGCAGCGCCTGCATCAGACGGCCACGCGCCGCCACCAACGCACACGCATCCTCCAGCGAGAACACGCCTGCTACGTGTGCGGCCGCGACCTCACCGATCGAATGCCCGGCGACGAAGTCCGGGCGCACACCCAGCGATTCAGCAAGCCGGAACAGCGCCACCTCTACGGCGAACAGGCCCGCCTGCGCATACATGGTCTGGTTGAGCAGCTCCGCACTCTCACCCCAAACCACCTCCCGCACCGCACGGTCCAGGTGCTCGTCCAACCCGGCGCACACCGCGTCGAACGCCTCCGCGAACACCGGGAAACGGCCGTACAACTCACGGCCCATGCCCAGCCGTTGCGAACCCTGCCCCGAGAACAAGAAGGCGGACTTGCCGGCCCTCGTCTCCCCCGAGATGGTCTCGGTGCCGTTCAGGACCACGGCACGGTGGGCGAACTCCGAGCGGGAGCTGACGAGGGTCAGACCCGCGTCCACCGGACGTCCGACGGCGGAGGCGAGCAGGCGCGCGACCTGAGCCTCCAGGGCGTCGGCTGTCTTGCCGGACAGTACCCAGGGCACCACACCGGGTTCCACCGAAGCGGTCTCGGCAGGGGCCGTTTCCTGCGGCTGCTCCAGGATCACGTGCGCGTTCGTCCCGCTGATGCCGAACGACGACACGCCCGCCCGCCGGGCCCGGCCCGTCTCGGGCCATTCCCTCTGCCGCGTCAGCAGCTCGACGTCACCCGCACTCCAGTCGACATGCGAGGACGGAGCATCCACATGCAGGGTCTGCGGGGCGACGCCGTGCCGCATCGCCATGACCATCTTGATCACACCCGCGACACCGGCCGCGGCCTGGGCGTGGCCGATGTTGGACTTCAGGGAGCCGAGCAGCAGCGGCTGTTCGCGGTCCCGGCCGTAGGTGGCGAGGAGTGCCTGGGCCTCGATCGGGTCGCCGAGGGTCGTGCCCGTGCCGTGCGCCTCCACCACATCGACATCAGCCGTCCCGAGGCCGCCGCTGGCCAGCGC
>NZ_JBVJTD010000079.1:0-2918 GCF_055605965.1 Streptomyces sp. NPDC037126 | reverse complement strand
GGTGGTGTCGAACCTGACCGGCGCGGTCGCCGAGGACCTGTGCTCTCCGGAGTACTGGGTGCGCCACGTCCGTGAGGCGGTCCGCTTCGCCGACGCCATCCGTACCCTCTCCGACGCGGGCGTGACCCGCTTCCTGGAGCTGGGCCCGGACGCCGTCCTGACCGCCATGGCCGCCGAGTCCACCGACGGCGTACTGGTGTCCGCCCTCCGCAAGAACCACGACGAGGAGACGACGACCCTCCAGGCCCTGGCGCGCCTCTACGTGGACGGCGTCAAGGTCGACTGGGCGGCCCTCTTCGCCGGCACCGGAGCCCGACCTGTCGACCTGCCCACCTACGCCTTCCAGCACCGCCGCTACTGGCCCGCTGCGCCCTTCGCGCGGCGGGGGGATGTCGGCTCCGTCGGCTTGGAGGCGGCAGGGCACCCGTTGCTGGGTGCCGCCGTGGAACTGGTCGACACGGACGGGTTCCTGTTCACGGGCCGTCTGTCGCTGCAGTCGCACCCGTGGCTCGCGGACCACGAGGTGATGGGCTCCGTCCTGGTGCCGGGCACCGCCCTGGTCGAGCTCGCCCTGCGGGCGGGAGACGAGGTCGGCTGTCCCGAGGTGGAGGAACTGACGCTCGCCGCGCCGCTGGTGCTGCCCTCGGTGGGCGGCGTCCGGGTGCAGGTATGGGTGGGCGGACCCGACGAGTCCGGTCGTCGTGCCGTGAGCGTGCACTCCCGCCCCGATGGAGCGGGCGAGGACGTGTGGACGCGGCACGCCGGCGGTCTCCTCGCGCCCGCTACGGTTGCGCACGCTGCCTTCGAGGCGCCGGTGTGGCCGCCCGCCGGGGCCGAGCCCCTGGACGTGACGGGCATGTACGACGCCTTCCTGGAAGCCGGGTTCGTGTACGGCCCGGTGTTCCAGGGCGTGACCGCTGCCTGGCGAGTCGGCGACGAGGTGTTCGCCGAGGTCGCCCTGCCGGACGACGTGGACTCCGGGGAGTTCGGCGTGCACCCGGCCCTGCTGGACGCGGCTCTGCACGCGTCGGTCTTCACCGGCGACGACGAACCGGGCCAGGGCCGGGTGCCCTTCTCCTGGGCAGGGGTGACGCTGCACGCCGCCGGTGCCTCTCGCGCCAGGGTCCGGCTGTCCCGCAGCCACGACGGCGCGGTGTCGGTCGAGGTCGCGGACACCGAGGGAGCGCCCGTCGCCACCGTCGAGGCGCTCCTCACGCGCCCTGTCTCTGCCGAACAGCTGGACGCCGCCAACTCGCCCGTGCGCGACGCCCTGTTCGCGCTGGAGTGGTCCCCGGTTCGGGGTACGGGCGACGAGGCCACCTCCTACGTGGAGTGCGGCCTGGACGCCCTGCCGGACGAGCTGGCCGCTGTCGTCCTCGTACGGATCGACCCCACCGATGCCGATGACGTGGTGGGCTCCGTGCACGCGGTGACGTCGCGGGTGCTGGGTCTCCTGCAGTCGTGGCTGGCGGAGGAGCGGTTCGCCGACTCCCGTCTGGTGCTCGTCACGCACGGCGCCACGACCGGCGCGGATCTGGCCGGAGCGGCGGCCTGGGGGCTGGTGCGGTCGGCACAGTCCGAGCACCCGGGACGGTTCGGCCTGGTGGACCTCGACCGCGCCGACGCCGCGCGGTTGCTGCCGTCGGCTCTCGGTTCGGACGAACCGCAGCTGGCGATCCGGGACGGCGGAATCCTGGCCGCCCGGTTGGCCCGTGAGGTCGTGTCGGGAACCTCGGAGACGTTGTGGGACGGCGAGGGCACGGTCCTCGTCACGGGTGGCACGGGTGGCCTGGGCCGGACGATCGCCCGGCACCTGGTCACCGCGCATGGTGTACGGGACCTGCTGCTGGTCAGCCGGCGCGGTCCGGGCGCCGATGGTGCGGACGAACTCATCACTGAGTTGAGGGAGTTGGGGGTCGAGGCCTGCATCGAGGCATGTGACGTGGCCGATCGCGACGCGGTCGGCGAACTGGTCGCTCGTCATCCGGTACGGGCCGTGGTCCATACCGCGGGCGTGCTCGACGACGGAGTCATCGCCTCCCTCACGCCCGAGCGGCTGGCCACCGTGCTGCGGCCCAAGGTCGACGCGGCCTGGAACCTCCACGAGGCGACCCGGGAACTCGACCTCTCCGCATTCGTCGTCTTCTCGTCCGTGGCCGCCACCTTCGGCAGCGCCGGGCAGGCCAACTACGCGGCGGCCAACGCGTTTCTCGACGGCCTCGCCCGGCACCGGCGGGCGGACGGCCTGCCGGGTGTGTCCCTGGCCTGGGGGCCCTGGGCCCAGACCGAAGGAATGACGAGCGAGCTGAGCGCGGCCGACGTCGAGCGCATAGCCCGGCTCGGCATGCCGCCCATCACGCCCGAACAGGGACTGGCACTCTTCGACGCCGCGCTCGCCGCCGACCGGCCCACCACCCTGCCGGTGCGCCTCGACTTCGGTGCCGTCCGGGCACACGGGGAGGTCCCCGCACTGCTGCGCGGTCTCGTCCGTACCCGCACGGCACGCGGTACGACGGCCGGGTCGGCCACGGCCGCCGGGCTGGTCCAGAGGCTGGCCGGACGGACCGAGGCCGAACGGCGTGACGCCGTGCTCGCTCTCGTACGAGGGGAGATCGCCGCGGTCCTCGGCCATGCCGACGCGGAATCGATCGACCCCACCCGCGCCTTCCAGGATCTCGGCTTCGACTCGCTGACGGCGGTCGAGCTGCGCAACCGCCTGGGTGCGGCCGGCGGCCTGCGCCTTCCGACGACGGTCGTCTTCGACTACCCGACGGCCGACGCCCTCGCCGGCCTCCTGCTGGACGAGTTGTTCGGTGGGGAGGGGGAGTCGGCGGGGCTTGTGCCGGTGAGTGCTGTGGTGGCCGACGACCCCGTGGTGATCGTGGGTATGGCGTGCCGTTATCCGGGTGGCGTCGAGT
>NZ_JBVJTD010000078.1:0-3366 GCF_055605965.1 Streptomyces sp. NPDC037126 | reverse complement strand
TGTGAAGCTGACCGAGCTTCGTCCGGAGCAGGCCGCGTACATCGGGGTCGAGGTCGAGGGCCCGTACAAGCCGGACCACTACCGCTACTGAGCCGCTTCGCGCGTCTCACGCAGGTCCTCCGAGGCAGGCCCCCGCACCCCCGTGCCGGGGGCCTGCCCCTTTGGCCGGTCCGGCCCTCACGACCCCCGGACCGACGTGCCGAAGCGACCCGACCCCGTCACGACCCAGGACCCCCATGCCCCGCGGCCGCTATTCGCTCCACGATCCGCACGATCACACCCCCCTCGGAGAAGAACACTTCCAGTGCGCCCCCGGCCCGTCCGGCTGGCGCTATGTCTCCCAGCTGACGACGCCCACCGGCGACCACCGCGGTTCGGTCGACCTCGCCCTGGACGACCTCGGCCGCCCCATCCGCCTCGAACTCCACGCGGGAGGCTGGCAGGTGCGCGGTGCCGCCCTCGACGGCGTCACCTGGGTCCGCACGGACCCCACCGGCACCCATGCCACCGAAGGCAATGTGCGCGCCCACGCCTTCACCGGCACGTCCCCCGCGTTCCTCGTCGCCACCGCTCGTCTGCTGCGCCTCACCCCTTCCTCCACCGCGACCCGCGTGCGCCTCGTCGCCTTCACGGATCCGGTCCTCGCCCCCCGCACTGTGGACCAGTCCTGGGCTCTGGTGAACAGCGAAGCACACGCCACTGACAACGGCCCTCTGACCGTGGACGAATACCAGGTCACAGCCCTGGACACCGGTGAACGGCACACCGTTCACATGGCCGGAGACGTCGTGCTGTCCGCGCCCGGGACCGAGCTGGAGGACCTCCAGTCACCGCCCTCGGCGTTCAGCTGAGAAGACCGCGGCCGGCGCGGAGGACAGGAACGCAGAAGCCACCGGCGCGGACGGGACGGAGCAGGCGCGGCCGGCCTACGCCGGCGGTGCGAATCCCGTGGCCGGCCGGTCGGCCGGCGGCTCGTCCCGCGGCAACGCGGCCGACGGCACGGCGGAGGGCCGCTGCGGGCCCGCCGCCTGAATCTGCTGCTCCCGGCCCGCAGGAGCGGCGGCGCCGGGAGAGGTCTGCGACCGCTCCGGCGCCGCAGGAGTGATCGACGGGTCCGGCTCCGCCCCGTTCTGGGCGAAGCCTCCCGCGCCGAACGCCTGCCGGGCCTCACGCGACTGCCGCTCGTGCACCACGGCGGCCAGGAAGACCGCCGGAGGAAGATCCCGCGGCAGCGGAGCCCCCGTGTGCGCCGCGAGGTCGGCCGCGAACCGCTGCGCCATGTCCCAGGAGACCTGCGGATCCATCTGCGGCATCCGCGTCAGGTACTGGCGCACGGCGAGCCACAGCCCGTCCGGAACAGCAGACAGGTCCAGCCCGGTGAACCGTCCCTCCAGACCGGGAGGCGGAGGCGGGACGAGCCCGGCCGTACTCACCGGTATCCGCTCGCGCACGACCAGGGTCCCCGCGAACACGTCCCCGAGCCGCCGCCCCCGTGCCGAGACCAGGGAGGCGATGCAGGCGATCACCCCGAACGTCATCAGGATCTCCACGACACCGATCGCGCCCCGCACCAGCGCGTGCCGGAACCGGATCGGCCCGCCGTCGTCCCGCACGACCCGCAGCCCGAGCGCCAGCTTCCCCAGCGAACGGCCATGGCTGAGCGTCTCCACCGCGATCGGTCCGCCGACCAGTACCAGCAGGAACGACGCGACCGACAGCGCCATCTGGGCCGCCTCGTCCAGGGAGGCCGTCGACACCACCAACGTCACGCTCACGCCGATGTACACGACCATGGCCACGGCCAGGTCGAGCAACACCGCCAACGCCCTGCTCGGCAGCCTCGCCGGCAGCAGTTCGAGCGCCACCGCCTCGCCCGTCACCAGCTCGCTCACGCCCGCCCGTCCTTCCCCTGATCCGCCCCTTGAACAGCAAGTCTGCCAAGCTGTGGGCGCATCGCGCCCCAGTACGACAAGCTGACAGCAATCAAGAGCATCCACCACGAGCAGTCGGCGACCAGCCGAGGAGCAGGCAGACCCCATGGACCTGGACGTCTTCGTCTCCGCGCACCGAGCCGAATGGGACCGCCTCGATGCCCTGCTCGGCCGGCGACGCCTCACCGGCGCCGAAGCCGACGAACTCGTCAGCCTCTACCAGCGCACCGCCACGCACCTCTCCCTCGTCCAGTCCAGCGCCCCCGACCCGCAGCTGACAGGACGGCTCAGCCAACTCGTCGCACGCGCGCGTAGCGCCGTCACCGGTGCGCGGCGAGCATCGTGGCGCGACGTCACACGCTTCCTGGGCCAGAGCTTCCCGGCCGCCGTCTACCGCAGCCGCCACTGGTGGGTGCCCACGGCACTCCTGTCCACCGCCATCGCGATCCTCCTGGGCTGGTGGATAGGCACCCACCCGGAAGTGCAGTCGTCCATCGCGGCGCCCGGCCAGTTGCGCGAGATGACGCGTCCAGGCGGTGAGTACGAGACCTACTACTCCAGCCACCCCGCGGCCGCGTTCGCCGCCCAGGTGTGGACGAACAACGCCCGGGCCGCCGCGATGTGCCTGGTCCTGGGCGTCTTTCTGGGCCTGCCCGTTCTCCTGATCCTCTTCGAGAACATGCTGAACCTCGGTGTCGGCTTCGGTCTGATGTCCTCCGCCGGCCGCCTGGACACCTTCCTCGGGCTGGTCATGCCGCACGGCCTGCTCGAACTGACCGCGGTCTTCGTCGCCGCCGGCACGGGCCTGCGGCTGGGCTGGACCCTCATAGACCCCGGCCCCCGCACCAGGCGCGCCGCTCTGGCGGAGGAGGGCAGGGCCGCGGTGGGCATGGCGATCGGCCTGGCCCTGGTCCTCTTCGTCTCCGGCGCCATCGAAGGCTTCGTCACTCCTTCGGGCCTGCCCACGTGGGCCCGCATCGGCATCGGAATCGCGGCCGAACTGGCATTTCTCGCGTACGTCTATGTCCTCGGCGGCCGCGCGGCACGCGCTGGCGAGACGGGCGATCTGGAAGCGACCGACCGCAGCTCCTCCGTGCCCACCGCCGCGTGATGTGCGTACGACCCCTGTGAGCTGCTAGTCTCCTCTTCGCCCCGCAAGAGCCGTTGACACGGAAGGCGTGGGGAGGTAGATTCAAACAGTTGCCTAGAACTGGACAAGTCCGGCGGCGACCGTTAGGCTCTACGAGCTTCCAAGAAGTCGCTACCGACATTTCGAAGAAGCATCCTCCCGATTACTCAGAAATGAGCGGCCGGTCAGACCGGCCAATAACTTCTGATAAAGTCGGAACCGCCGGAAAGGGAAACGCGGAAGCGGAAACCTGGAAAGCACCGAGGAAATCGGATCGAGAAAAGATCTGATAGAGTCGGAAACACC
>NZ_JBVJTD010000077.1:0-3749 GCF_055605965.1 Streptomyces sp. NPDC037126 | reverse complement strand
TTCAGCCTCGCCGAACAGCGCGGTGCGCAGGGTGAGCCGCGGGGCGTCACGGGTGCCGTCGAGTACTCCAGCGACATCTACGACGCGGCCACCGTTCGCACGCTGTTCGAGCGCTGGGTCCGCTTCCTCGACCTCGCCACCACTCACCCCGACCAGCCGCTCGGTCACATCGACATCCTCTCCGCCGAGGAACACCGGCAACTGCTCGGCACCTGGCTGGACACCGGGACCGAGGTCGGCGAGAACCTGCTGCCGGCCCGTTTCGCCGGGCAAGTCGCGGCCACCCCGGACGCCGTGGCTCTGGTCGCCGGGGACACCTCCCTGACGTATGCGGAACTGAACCGCCGGGCCAACCGGCTCGCCCACGCCCTGCTGCGCCGGGGCGCCGGCCCGGACCGGGTGATCGCGCTGGCGATGCCGCGCTCGGCGGACCTGGTGATCGCCCTGCTGGCCGTACTCAAGACCGGCGCGGCGTACCTGCCGCTGGACCCGGACCACCCGGCCGCCCGCATCGAGTACGTGCTGGAGGACGCACGGCCCGCCCTGCTGCTCACCACCCTGGCGACGGACTCCCGGACACCAGGCGGCGGTTCGGCCGAGCGACTGGTGCTGGACTCTCCGGAGGGACGGGCACTGCTCGCGGGCTCCCCCGACACCGACCCTGCCGACACCGACCGCACTGGGCCGTTGCGACCCGCCGACGCCGCCTACGTGATCTACACGTCCGGGTCGACCGGCCGCCCCAAGGGGGTGGTCGTACCGCACGCTCCGCTGCTCAACTTCCTGGAGGCCATGCGGCGGACGGCCCCGCTGAGGCCGGGGGAGCGGCTGCTCGCGGTGACCACCGTGGCGTTCGACATCGCCGCGCTGGAGCTGTACCACCCGCTCCTGTCGGGCGGCACGGTCGTCCTCGCGCCCAAGGAGGCCGTACCCCAGCCGTCCGCCGTGCTCGACCTGGTCGCCCGGCACGGCGTCACGGTGGTGCAGGGGACACCGTCCCTGTGGCAGCTCCTGCTCACGCACGACCCGGAGGCCTGCCGGGGCCTGCGCATGCTGGTCGGCGGCGAGGCGCTGCCCGCCCCGCTCGCCGAGTCGATGCGAGCGCTCACGGACGAGCTGACCAACCTGTACGGCCCCACGGAGACCACCATCTGGTCGACCGCCGCGGACCTGGCCGGCGGCGCGGGCGCCCCACCGATCGGTAGGCCGATCGCCAACACCCGGGCCTATGTGCTGGGTGCGGGACTGGAGTTGGTTGCGCCCGGTGTCACCGGCGAGTTGTACATCGCGGGTGCCGGGGTCGCCCGCGGTTACCTGGGCAGGCCCGCCCTGACGGCCGAGCGGTTCGTGGCGGACCCGTACGCCGTCGAGCCCGGTGGTCGTATGTACCGCACCGGTGACCTGGTGCGCTGGAACCGGGACGGTGAGCTGGAGTTCGTCGGCCGGGCCGACCAGCAGGTCAAGATCCGCGGCTTCCGGATAGAACCCGGAGAGATCGAGAACGTCCTCACCGACCACGCGGACATCGCGCAGGCGGCCGTCATCGTCCGCGAGGACCAGCCGGGCGACGCGCGCCTCGTCGCCTACGTCGTCGCCGACACCGCCGCGTCGACGCGGCACGAGGCCGTGGAGCAGGACCAGCTCGGCGAGTGGCAGGCCCTGTACGACTCCGTGTACACCACAGCGCCGGAGACGGCGTTCGGCGAGAACTTCGCCAGCTGGAACAGCAGTTACGACGGTGAGCCGATTCCGTTGTCCGAGATGCGGGAGTGGCGGCAGGCCACGCTCGAGCGGATCAGGGCGTTGCGGCCGCGTCGGGTGCTGGAGATCGGGGTGGGTACGGGTCTGCTCCTGGCGGGCCTGGCGCCGGAGTGCGAGGAGTACTGGGGCACGGACCTGTCGCCGGTCGTCGTGGAGGAGTTGCGGCGCCATGTCGAGGCCGATCCCGAGCTGGCCCAGCGAGTCAGGCTCCGTGTGCAGGCAGCGCACGATTTCGGCGGGCTTCCGCAGGGCCGTTTCGACACGGTGGTGCTCAACTCGGTGGCCCAGTACTTCCCGAACGCCGGCTATCTGACACAGGTCGTCGAGCAGGCCTTCGCTCTGCTCGCCCCTGGTGGGGCGCTGTTCATCGGTGACGTCCGCAATCCGCGGCTGCTGCGCACCTTCGCCGCCGGTGTGCAGACCGCGCGTGCCGTCGACCCGGCGGACACGGCCGCGATCCGGCGTGCGGTGGAGCAGAGCCTCGTCCTGGAGAAGGAACTCCTCGTCGACCCCGAGTACTTCACCGCACTCGCCCACCACATACCCGGCCTCGCGGGCACCGACATCCAGCTCAAGCGCGGCACCGCCCACAACGAACTGACCCGCTACCGCTACGACGCCACCCTCTACAAGGACGGCATCACCCCCCAGCCCCTCACCCACACCCCCGCCCGGCCCTGGACCGCCCACGCCGATGCCCACGCCAACCTCACCGCGCTGAGGCGGCAGCTGGCGGCCGAACGGCCCACGGAACTGCGCCTCACCGGTGTCCCCAACTCGCGCCTCGCCCATGACGTCGCCGTGGGGCGGGCCCTCGACGCCGGTACGCCCCCGCCCGTACGCTCCGCCGAAGCGCAGAACGGCCTCGAGGCCTTCCACGACCTGGGCGACGAGTACGGCTACTGGACCGGCATCACCTGGAACACCCATGACGCCGACACCGTGGACGTCGTCTTCGTCGACCGGAACCTACTGGCCGACCGTGCCCCCACCGGTACGTACGTCCCCCTCCACTCCGGCGTCCCCACGACGCCCCTGTCCACGTGGACCACCAACCCCGCGGCCCGTCGCGGGACCAGTGCCCTGGTCATCGAACTCCGGGAACACATCCGCCTCCATCTGCCCGACTACATGGTCCCGGCGGCCGTCGTCCCCCTCGACCGGCTTCCCCTGACGGCCAACGGCAAGCTCGACCGGGCCGCCCTGCCGGAGCCGGACTTCACCGGGCAGGGGTCGTCGGGGTGGGAGGCGCGTACGCCGCAGGAGCAGATCGTGTGCGACCTGTTCGCGCAGGTCCTCGGGCTGGCGCGGGTCGGTGTCGGTGACGACTTCTTCGATCTGGGCGGGCACTCGCTGCTGGCCACGCGGCTGATCGCCCAGGTCCGTGCGGTGTTCGGTGTCGAGCTGGAGCTGCGTGCGCTGTTCGAGGGCCCGACCCCGGCAGCGGTGGCTGCCCTCCTGGACACCGCGGGACCCGGCCGCCTGCCACTCACCGTGCGGGAGCGGCCCGACAGCATGCCGCTGTCCTTCGCCCAGCGCAGGCTGTGGTTCATCCACAGGATGGAGGGCCCCAGCGCCACCTACAACATCCCGCTGGCCCTACGCCTGTCCGGCGAGCTGGACCGCGACGCGCTGCGCGCCGCTCTGTCCGACGTGGTGGCCCGGCACGAGAGTCTGCGCACCGTGTTCCCCGAGGCCGAGGGCGTGCCGTGCCAGCAGGTGCTGGCCCCCGAGGCGGCCGTACCCCGTCTGACGGTCACCGCGACGACCGAGGCCGAACTGCCGGACGCCCTGATGCCGGCGGCCCGCCACGCCTTCGACCTGGCCACCGAACCTCCGCTGCGCGCGGACCTCTTCGAGCTCTCCGCGCAGGAGCATGTGCTGTTGCTCGTGGTGCATCACATCGCGGGTGACGGCTGGTCGCTGGGGCCGCTGGCCGCTGACCTGACCCGTGCCTATACGGCTCGTGTGCAGGGGCGGGTGCCCAA
>NZ_JBVJTD010000076.1:0-3896 GCF_055605965.1 Streptomyces sp. NPDC037126 | reverse complement strand
ACACGCCTCGGCCGAGGCGATCGGCCCCGACCGGCCCTTCCAGGAGCTGGGCTTCGACTCCCTGGCCGCCACCGAGCTGCGCAACCAGCTCAACAAGGCAACGGGCCTGCGGCTGCCCGCCACGCTCGCCTTCGACCAGCCCAACGCCACCACGGTCACCGAGCGGATCCTCGACGAACTGGGGGTCGGCGACACGGCCGGCGACACCGACGTACCCGTGGAGATGGGCCGTGCGGCCGACGAGGAGCCCATCGCCATCGTCGGCATGGCCTGCCGCTACCCGGGCGGTGTCACGACACCCGAAGAGTTGTGGCAGCTCCTCCTCGACGGAGTCGACACCGTCTCCGACCTGCCGACCGACCGCGGCTGGAACATCGAGCACCTGTACGACCCCGAGCCCGGCAAGGAGGGCAAGAGCTACACGCGCCGCGGCAGCTTCCTGTACGACGCGGCCGACTTCGACCCGGCGTTCTTCGGGATCTCACCGCGCGAGGCGCTCTACATGGACCCGCAGCAGCGCCTCCTGCTGGAGGCGTCGTGGGAGGCCCTGGAGCGCGCCGGAATCGACCCGGCCACGCTGAAGGGCAGCCGTACCGGCGTGTTCGCGGGCGTGATGTACCACGACTACGCCCTGGGAGCGCACCCCTCCGGTACGAGCGGCGGCAGCGTCGTGTCCGGCCGGGTGTCGTACACACTGGGCCTGGAGGGCCCGGCGGTCACCGTCGACACGGCGTGCTCGTCGTCACTGGTCGCGCTGCACCTCGCCGCGCAGTCCCTGCGCTCCGGCGAGTGCACCCTCGCGCTCGCCGGCGGTGCCACGGTGATGTCGACGCCCGGCATGTTCATCGAGTTCAGCCGGCAGCGCGGTCTCTCCGTGGACGGCCGCTGCAAAGCGTTCGCGGGCGCGGCCGACGGCGTCGGCTGGTCGGAGGGCGTCGGCGTCCTGCTGGTGGAACGGCTGTCCGACGCCCGCCGCAACGGACACGAGGTCCTGGCCGTGATCCGCGGTTCCGCCGTCAACCAGGACGGCGCCAGCAACGGCTTCACCGCCCCCAACGGACCCTCCCAGCAGCGGGTGATCCGCCAGGCGCTCGCCGCGGCCGAACTCGCGGCCCCGGACGTGGACGCGGTGGAGGCACACGGCACGGGTACGACGCTCGGCGACCCGATCGAGGCCCAGGCGCTCCTCGCCACCTACGGTCAGGACCGCCCGGAGGAACGGCCGTTCCTGCTCGGGTCCATCAAGTCGAACATCGGGCACGCGCAGGCCGCCGCGGGTGTCGCCGGTGTCATCAAGATGGTCATGGCCATGCGCCACGGCGTGCTGCCGAAGACCCTGCACGTGGACGAGCCCTCGCCGCACGTCGACTGGGCGGACGGCTCCGTCGCCCTCCTCACCGAGGCGGTGGACTGGCCAAAGACCGGCCGGCCGCGTCGGGCGAGCGTCTCGGCGTTCGGCATCAGCGGCACCAACGCACACGTGATCCTGGAGCAGGGCCCGCAGCCGCCCGCGACCACCGGCCCGGCCACCCCGGCCGACGGACCATTGCCGTGGCTCGTGTCCGCGCCGACCCCGGAGGCCCTGCGTGCGCAGGCCGCGCGACTCCTGACCTATGTCGAGAGCCGCCCGGAACTGGACCTGACGGCCGCGGCACGGGCCCTTGCCACCGAGCGCACGGCCCTCGAGTGCCGGGCGCTCGTCGTGGGCACGGAACGCGACGAACTCCTCGACGGCCTGCGCGCCCTGGCGCAGCCCTCCGCCCCCACCCCCGCCTCCCTCACGTCCTCGGCCCGAGGCAGCGCCGTATCGGCCTTCCTGTTCCCGGGGCAGGGTTCGCAACGGCTCGGTATGGGTCGTGAGTTGTACGGACACTTCCCGGTGTTCGCGGTGGCGTTCGACGCGGTGTGTGCGGGGTTGGACGAGCACCTGGAGCGACCGCTCCGAGAAGTGGTCTGGGGTGAGAGCGAAGAACTGCTCAACCAGACGGTGTACGCCCAGGCGGGGTTGTTCGCCGTAGAGGTGGCGTTGTTCCGGTTGGCCGAATCGTTGGGTGTGCGGCCGGACTTCGTGGCGGGGCATTCGATCGGTGAGGTGGCCGCGGCTCATGTCGCCGGGGTGTTCTCGCTGGCGGATGCGTGTGCGTTGGTGGCGGCGCGTGGTCGGCTGATGCAGGCGCTGCCGGAGGGCGGAGCGATGCTCGCTCTCCAGGCGACCGAGGATGAAGTACGGTCGCTGCTGGGCGAGTCGGCGTCGATCGCGGCCGTCAACGGCCCGATCTCGGTGGTCGTTTCCGGTGTCGAGACGGCGGTGGAGGAGATCCGCGCCCGCTTCGAGGACCGTAAGTCGACCCGTCTGCGGGTGTCGCACGCCTTCCACTCGCCGCTGATGGAGCCGATGTTGGAGGGCTTCCGCCGGGTGGTGGAGGGGCTGTCCTTCGCGGATCCGGTCATCCCGGTGGTGTCGAACCTGACCGGCGCGGTCGCCGACGACCTGTGCTCTCCGGAGTACTGGGTGCGGCACGTCCGTGAGGCGGTCCGGTTCGCGGACGGCATCCGTACGCTGCACGCCTTGGGCGTCACGGCATTTGTGGAGATCGGGCCCGACGCGGTGCTCAGCGGGATGGTGCGCGACGCTCTCACCGATGCGAACGCCATCGCCTTGCTCCGCAAGGGCCGGGACGAGAACCTGACCCTGGTCGCGGGGCTCGGCTCCCTGCACGGCGTCGGAGTGCGTGTCGACTGGCGGGCGTTCTTCGCGGTGACGGCCTCGGGAGCCCGGCACTCCGTCGATCTGCCCACGTACGCCTTCCAGCGCCGGCGTTACTGGCTGGACGCCATGGGCACGGCGGCGGAACTCGGCTCCGTGGGCCTGGGCTCGGCGGAGCACCCGCTGCTGGGTGCCGCCGCCGAACTCGCCGGTGCAGACGGGCGCCTCTTCACCGGCCGGCTGTCCGTGGAGTCTCACCCGTGGCTGGCGGACCACATGGTCCTGGGCACCGTCCTCGTGCCCGGTACGGCGTTCCTCGAACTCGCCCTGCACGCGGGCGACTCGGTGGGTTGCGGCGTGGTGGAGGAACTGACGCTCGCCGCGCCGCTCGTGCTGCCCGAGCGCGGCGGTGTCCAGGTGCAGGTGTGGGTCGGCGAACCGGATGACGAGGGTCGGCGGCACGTCACCGTGCACTCCCGCACGGACGGCTCGGCCGATGCCACATGGGTCCGGCACGCCGAGGGCATGCTCCGCGATGGCGCCGCTGCCGGCGTTCCCGATGCGGACATGGCGTCCTGGCCGCCCGCCGGCGCGGAGCCCGTCCCGGTCGAGGGGGCGTACGAGGGATTCGAGGGTGCCGGTTTCGGATACGGGCCGGTCTTCCAGGGGCTCCGCTCCGTATGGCGGCGCGGGGAGGAGCTGTTCGCGGACGTCGTGCTGCCGGAGCAGGCGCACATGGACGCGGAGCGCTTCGGTCTGCACCCGGCTCTCCTGGACGCCTCGATCCACGCGGCGATCCTGACCAGTTCGGGCACGACGGCCATCCCCTTCGCGTGGAGCGACGTGTCCCTCCACGCCGTGGGCGCGACCGCGGTCCGGGTGAGGCTGACTCGCGTGGGCGCGGACGGGTGGGCGCTGGCCCTGACCGACACCACCGGCCGACCCGTGCTCTCGGTGGGGTCCATGGTGAGCCGCCCCGTTTCGGCGGAGCAGTTGGCAGCCGACGCCGCTTCTGCCGGGCCCCTGTTCGCGGTCGAGTGGTCCGTGTCGGCCGCGGGTGTGGAGTCGGGTGTGTCGTGGGTGTGTTGGGAGGGGGTGTCGGAGGGTGTGGGTCCGGTGCCGGGTGTGGTGGTGCTGGACTGTGCGGGTGTCGGCGGGGTGGATGTGCCGTCGGGTGTGCGTGCGGTGT
>NZ_JBVJTD010000075.1:0-4066 GCF_055605965.1 Streptomyces sp. NPDC037126 | reverse complement strand
AGGAGCCGTACAGGGCCCGTTCACGCTCCACCAGCAGGGGCATCGGGTCCGAGGCGGTGACCAGCTCCCGCAGCGGGAAGCGGGCCAGCACCGCGTCCGTCTCCGCCGACAGCGCGGGCTTCAGACGGTCCTGCACCGACAGGGAGTCGTCGCCGAGGGCACGGGCGGCGGCCAGGACGAGGTCGCGCTCCGGCCCCTTGGGGACTCCGGCGGCGGCGCGTTCGTACAGTTCGGCGCCCTCCTCGAGTACCAGCCCGGTGTCGATCCCGGCCGGCACCTTGACCGAGGCGATGTGCCGCCAGGTCGCCAGCGGATGGCTCCAGGCCTCCACCCGGTAGGTCCAGCGGCCGGTCGCGTCCGGGGTGACCTCCGCGCCCCAGAGGTCGCTGCCGGGGGAGAGTTCGCGCATCGGTGTCCAGGGGCCGCGGCGGCCCTTGGGATCACGCAGGACCACATTGGCACCGACGGCGTCGTGGCCCTCGCGGAAGACGGTGGCGGTAACCTGGAAGGTCTCTCCGGTCACCGCCTTCGCGGGGCGCCTGCCGCACTCAACGGCCGGCCGGACGTCACGTACCGGTACACGGCCGATGGCCGGGGTCCTGCGCATGTATCTCACCTCCGCCGTGCGCGAAGCCGGGCACGCGGCCCGGCTTCGCGATCCGAGAGACGGGCCGACGTGCGCCGGTCCCGCAGGGGAACGCCTTGATACGGTGCCAGGTCAGGGGCTTGACGCCGTGGAACGCCGCTCCGGTGGTGGCGTCCTTCTCGCCGTCCGGCGTGAGGGCGGCCGTCCGTCCTGCTCGCGCAGGTAGGTGACCAGGTTGGTGCGCAGATAGCGCTCCGCCGCGTCCGCGGCCTCACGGGCGCAGCGCTTGCCCATCAGGACGCACAGCGTGTAACCCGAGTCCTCGAAGGTGGCCCTGACCGTGCGGTCGTGCGGCGAGGCGAGCATGACGCGCTCCCACGCCCGGTAACGCCGCAACTGCCGGGCCACTTCGGCCTTGGCGGGTAGCAGCATGGCCCTCTTCACCTTCCACGCTCTCGACTGGGCGCGTTCCCGACGGTCGGGTGGTGGCCGCGCAGGGGTGGGCGCGGCACCGTTACGGCGATCGAGGCTTTCACTTATGGTGCACGCGCGACGACGCAGCGTCTTGTTGGATCTTCAACCATTGTGGGTGCGGGTGCTCGTGTTGCACGAATGGCGTAGCGCCCTCACCGTGGAGGTGACTCAGAAGCGATCAACGCTCACGCTGTGTGTCCGGGATCCCTCCCGGACAGGGGCGAGGGGAGCTGGAGCTTCGCCGGTGAGGAGCAAGCGACAATGAAGACCGCAGTGCCCTGCTACTACCACCTCGACGTGGAAGTCAGCCCGGAACGGGTGGGACAGGTCAGCCGCATCCTGGCCGCCCACCTCCGCTACTGGGACCTCGAGAACCTCGTGGACCCCGTCTGCCGCGGCGCCGAACTGCTGCTGCGGGCCATCGACGAGCACGCGACGGACAAGCACACCTCCATCGAGATGTGGTGGAACCGTCAGCACCTCATCACCGCGTTCGGTGACGACGACCCCGATCTGCGTCCGGACCAGGACCTGCGGTCCTGCCTCGCGGACATCGCCGCCATGAGCGACGGCTGGGGCTGCTGCGCATCCGAGACCGGCAGCAAGATCATCTGGTTCTCGCAGCGCGCCCGCGCCGGCGAGCGGGTGCCGCTGGTGCCCCTCCCGCCCTCGCCCGTGCTGCGGCAAGGCCTCCAGGTGCCCCGCGAGTTGGCGGTGGCCGTACTCGCCGCGCCCGCGCCCCCCGTCGACGACGCCCTGGAGGGCAGCCGGTGACCGCCCGCAGATCCAGGAAAGGGCTGCCCGTGTGGAGCGGGCAGCCCTACCCTTTGGGTGCCTCGTTCGACGGACAGGGCACCAACTTCGCCCTGTTCAGCGAGGTCGCCGAACGGGTCGACGTGATCCTCGTCGACGACAACGGCGCCGAGACCCCGGTCCGGCTGCACGAGGTCGACGGATTCGTCTGGCACGGCTACCTGCCCGGCGTCGGTCCCGGCCGGCGCTACGGCTACCGGGTGCACGGCCCCTGGCAGCCCGCGCTCGGTCACCGGTGCAATCCGGCGAAGCTGCTGCTCGACCCGTACGCCCGCGCCGTGGACGGGCAGATCGACAACCACGCCTCGCTGTACGAGCGCGCGCCCGAGGGCCCCGCCCCGGCCGACAGCGGCGGGCACTCCATGCTCGGCGTGGTCACCGACCCGTACTTCGACTGGGGCGACGACCGGCCGCCGCGGACGCCGTACTCGGACTCCGTCGTCTACGAGGCCCACGTGCGCGGCCTGACCCGCCGTCACCCGGACGTCCCCGCCCGGCTGCGCGGCACCTACGCGGGTCTCGCGCACCCCGCGGTGACCGAGCACCTGACCTCGCTCGGGGTGACCGCGGTGGAGCTGATGCCGGTGCACCAGTTCGTCCAGGACGGCGTGCTGCAGGACCGCGGACTGACCAACTACTGGGGCTACAACACCATCGGCTTCTTCGCCCCGCACAACGCCTACGCCGCCTTCGGCAGCCGCGGCCAGCAGGTCGACGAGTTCAAGGCCATGGTGAAGGCGCTGCACGCGGCCGGCCTCGAAGTCATCCTCGACGTGGTCTACAACCACACCGCCGAGGGCAACCAGATGGGCCCCACGCTGTCCTTCCGGGGCATCGACAACGCCTCCTACTACCGGCTGGTCGACGGCGACTGGGCGCACTACTACGACACCACCGGCACCGGCAACAGCCTGCTGATGCGGCACCCCTACGTGCTGCAGCTGATCATGGACTCGCTGCGGTACTGGGTCACCGAGATGCGTGTCGACGGCTTCCGCTTCGACCTCGCCGCGACCCTCGCCCGGCAGTTCCACGAGGTGGACCGGCTGTCGGCGTTCTTCGACCTGATCCAGCAGGACCCGGTGATCAGCCGCGTCAAGCTCATCGCCGAGCCCTGGGACGTGGGCGAGGGCGGCTACCAGGTCGGCAACTTCCCGCCGCTGTGGTCGGAGTGGAACGGCCGGTACCGGGACGCCGTACGGGACTTCTGGCGGGCCGAGCCCGGCTCGCTCGGCGAGTTCGCCTCCCGGCTGACCGGCTCCTCCGACCTGTACCAGCACAGCAGGCGCCGGCCGCGCGCGAGCGTCAACTTCGTGACCGCGCACGACGGTTTCACCCTGCGCGACCTGGTGTCGTACAACGACAAGCACAACGAGGCCAACGGCGAGGACAACCGCGACGGGGAGAGCCACAACCGGTCCTGGAACTGCGGGGCCGAGGGCGCGACCGACGACCCGGCCGTCCTCGAACTGCGTGCCCGCCAGCAGCGCAACCTGCTCGCCACGCTGCTGCTGTCGCAGGGCATCCCGATGCTCTGCCACGGCGACGAACTCGGCCGCACCCAGGGCGGCAACAACAACGCCTACTGCCAGGACAACGAGATCTCCTGGATCGACTGGAACCTGAGCGGCGAGCAGCGCAGCCTAGCGGACTTCACCCGGCACCTGATCGCGCTGCGCTCCGCCCACCCCGTGCTGCGCCGCCGGCGCTTCTTCCGCGGCGAGACCGCGACCAACGCACGGCAGCCGCTGCCCGACCTGATGTGGCTCAGGCCCGACGCCCGCGAGATGACCGGGCGGGACTGGCAGCGCGACGACGCCCACTCCGTCGGCGTGTTCCTCAACGGCGACGCCATCGCCGAACGCGACTCCTACGGGCGGCGGCTGGTCGACGACTCCTTCCTGCTGCTCCTCAACGGCTACTGGGAACCGGTCGACTTCCGCCTGCCCGACAGCTCCTTCGGGGAACGCTGGACCACCCTGATCGACACCGCCGACCCCGACGGCATCCCGGACGAACGCGAGCGCAAGGCCGGCACGAGACTCCGCGTGGAGTCCCGGAGCCTGGTCCTGCTGACGCGCCCGTCGCGCGCCGAGAGCTAGTAGTGCTTCGTTACGTCGAGTGATCTCGCCTGGTGGTGGGCATCTTCTCCGGTATGAGGTTGGGGGAGGTGGAACGGCTCCGGGGTGAGTT
>NZ_JBVJTD010000074.1:0-4250 GCF_055605965.1 Streptomyces sp. NPDC037126 | reverse complement strand
ACCGACACCTCATGCACCGTGGCAGGAGTCGCATCCGACGCCTCCAACGGCACCACCACCGACGCCGCGACATCAGCAGCCGACCGCACACCACCCGAGACCGGCACCCACTCCAACCGCAACAGGGTGGTGCCGTCCACGGCGTTGTCGGGGCCGGCCTGGACCGGGAGTGCCCCCAGCCTGGCCGACCGGACCGAGAGCACGGGTGCGCCCTCTGCGTCGGCTGCGGAGATCGAGACCGTGTGCTCGTCGAGCTTCGTGACGCGGATCCGTACGACGGACGCACCGGTGGCGTGGAGCGACGCCCCGTTCCAGGCGAGAACGGTCAGCGGCTCGCTGTCGTCGACTCCCGTGAAGCCGACCGTCTGGCAGGCGGCGTCCAGGAGTGCCGGGTGGAGCCCGTACAGGGCGGCATCGTCTCCGGTGTCCGGAAGCGCGGCCTCCACGAAGGCCTCGTCGCCCCGCTGCCACACCGCGCGCACCGTCCGGAACGCGGGCCCGAGGCCGCGGTCCGCGTAGAAGCCCTCCAGCTGGACGGGCACGGCGTCCTGCGGTGGCCACACCGGCACGTCGAAGTCGGGGAAGGACTCGGCGGCGCTGATCCTGCCGGTCGCGTGGCAGGTCCACGGCTGGTCGGACGCGTCGTCCGGGCGTGCGTGGCACCGGATCTCGCGGGTACCGGACTCGTCCGGGGCTCCGACCGTCACCTGGATCGCCGTCGGACGGGATTTCGACAGCAGGAGCGGCGCGGTCAGGACCAGCTCCTCCACGCGGTCGCATCCGACCTGGTCGCCGGCCCGGATCAGCAGCTCGAAGAATGCCGAGGGCGGGAACACCGCTGTCCCGTCGACGGTGTGGTCGGCGAGCCAGGGCTGGGTCCTCGGGGACAGCCGTCCTGTGAACAGGGTGCGTTCGTCGTCCGCCACGGACAGGGTCGCGCCCAGCATCGGGTGGTGCGTCGCGGTCAGGCCGGCACCGTTGAGGTCGCCCGTCCGCACGGCCGGCGTGGGCCAGTAGGGCTCGCGCTGGAAGGGATAGGTGGGCAGGTCGACGCGCTGGGCGCCGGTTCCCTCGAACAGCCTGACCCAGTCCACGTCGACACCGGCGCAGTGCATGCGCGCCAGTCCCGTCACGAACGAGGTCTCGTCCGGCCGGTCCTTGCGCAGCAGTGGCGTGACGACGAGGTCCTGCTCGTCGTCCGCGACGCTCCGCCGCGTCAGCGCCGTGAGGACGGCGTCCGGTCCGGCCTCCAGGAAGGCCGAGACCCCCGCTTCGCGCAGGGTGTCGATCCCGTCGGCGAAGCGGACGGTCTCATGCACGTGCCGCACCCAGTACTCCGGGTCGCAGACCAACTCGGCAGACGCCACCCCACCCGTCACGTTGGAGACCAGCGGGATCTCCGGAGGCGAGAAGGAGAGGCCGGAGACCACCGCACGGAAGCCGTCCAGCATCGGCTCCATCAACGGCGAGTGGAAGGCGTGCGACACCCGCAGCGGTGTCGTCCTGCGCCCCAGTGCCTCGAATTCGGTACGGATCTTCCGCACCGCCTCCGTCGCTCCGGAGACGACCACGGACGAGGGGCCGTTGACCGCGGCCAGGGAGACGAACTCACCCAGCAATGGCCGCACTTCGTCCTCGGTCGCT
This sequence comes from Streptomyces sp. NPDC037126, assembly GCF_055605965.1. Lineage (NCBI taxonomy): Bacteria > Bacillati > Actinomycetota > Actinomycetes > Kitasatosporales > Streptomycetaceae > Streptomyces > Streptomyces sp. NPDC037126. The sequence continues at coordinate 2,606 of NZ_JBVJTD010000074.1, read as the reverse complement.
TCGATGGCGAGCATCGCGCCGCCCTCGGGCAGCGCCTGCATCAACCGACCGCGCGCCGCCACCAACGCGCACGCGTCCTCCAGCGAGAACACGCCCGCCACGTGCGCGGCGGTGACCTCGCCGATCGAGTGCCCGGCCAAGAACTGCGGCCGCACGCCCAGGGATTCGACCAGTCGGAACAGCGCCACCTCCACCGCGAACAAGCCGGTCTGGGTGTACAGCGTCTGGTCCAGCAGCCCCTCGTCCTCGCCCCACACCACATCACGGACGGACCGGGCGAGGTGCTTGTCCAGCCCGACGCAGACGGCGTCGAACGCCTCCGCGAACACCGGGAAGCGTGAGTGGAGTTCGCGGCCCATGCCCAGCCGCTGCGACCCCTGCCCCGAGAACAGCACGGCCGGCGACCGCTCGACCGCCACACCCCGCGCGACCTCGGCGCCGTCCACCAGCACCGCCCGGTGCGCCATCCGCGCACGCCCGGACGCCAGGGAGAAGGCCACGTCCAGCGGATGTACACCGTCCAGCGCCGTGCCGCGCTGCACCTGCGCGTCCAGCGCCGCCTCGGACTTCGCCGACACCACCCACGGCACCACACCGGGCTCGACAGCCGGCTCAATGTCCTGGGACCCGACCGTGGTGGCCTGCTCCACGATCACGTGCGCGTTCGTGCCGCTGAGGCCGAAGGACGACACCCCGGCTCGCCACGGCCGGTCCACCTCAGGCCAGGGCGTCGTACCCGTGAGGAGCCGTACGTCGCCCGCGGACCAGTCGACGTGGGTGGAGGGTTCGTCCACGTGCAGGGTGCGGGGCAGCACCCCGTGCCGCATCGCCATCACCATCTTGATCACACCGGCGACACCGGCGGCGGCCTGCGTGTGACCGATGTTCGACTTCACCGAGCCCAGCCACAGCGGACGCCCCCCATCGCGGTCGCGGCCGTACGTCGCCAGCAGGGCCTGCGCCTCGATGGGATCGCCGAGTGTGGTGCCCGTGCCGTGGCCCTCGACGGCGTCCACCTCCGCCGGTGACAGTCCGGCGTTCGCGAGGGCCTGGCGGATGACGCGCTGCTGGGAGGGGCCGTTGGGGGCGGTGAGTCCGTTGCTGGCACCGTCCTGGTTGACGGCGGAGCCGCGCACGACGGCCAGGACCGGATGCCCGTTGCGCCGGGCGTCCGAGAGCCGTTCCAGTACGAGGACGCCCACGCCCTCCGACCAGCCCGTGCCGTCGGCCGCGTCCGCGTACGCCTTGCACCGCCCGTCCGTGGCCAGACCGCCCTGCCGGGTGAAGCCCAGGAAGCTCATGGGCGTGGTCAGGACGGTCGCGCCGCCGGCGAGGGCGAGCGTGCACTCGCCGCTGCGCAGCGACTGGGCGGCCAGGTGCATGGCCACGAGGGAGGAGGAGCAGGCCGTGTCGACGGTGACCGCCGGGCCCTCCAGGCCGAAGGTGTACGAGACGCGGCCCGAGATCACGCTGTTGGCGAGGCCGGTGCTGGCGTGACCCTCCACGTCTTCGCGGGAGTTCATGACCAGCGACGCGTAGTCCTGGCCGGTCGTCCCCACGAACACCCCGGTTCGGCTGCCGCGCAGCGATGACGGGTCGATGGCCGCGCCCTCGATCGCCTCCCAGGAGGTTTCGAGGAGGAGCCGCTGCTGCGGGTCCATGGCGAGGGCCTCACGCGGGGAGATCCCGAAGAAGCCGGCGTCGAACTCGGCCAGCCGGGACAGGAAACCTCCGCGCCTGGTGGCGCTGACACCGCGCCCGTCCGATCCACCGGTGCCGAACAGGGCGTCGAGGTCCCAGCCGCGGTCGCCCGGGAACTCCGACATGCCTTCCCGGCCGTCGAGCAGCATGTCCCACAGCGCTTCGGGAGTCTCGACGCCGCCGGGCATCCGGCAGGCCATTCCGACGATGGCGATCGGCTCGTCGTCGGGCCCGCGCGTGGAGACAGTCGACGCACCCGCGGCGTCACCCTGCTCGTCCAGCAGTTCGCCGACGAGGTGCTGGGCGAGGACGGCGGGGGTCGGGTGGTCGAAGACGAGGGTGGCGGGCAGCCGCAGGCCCGTGACCGCGGTCAGCCTGTTGCGCAGCTCCAGCGCGGTCAGCGAGTCCACGCCGAGGTCACGGAACTCCCGTTCCGACGCGACCGACTTGGCGGACGTATGGCCCAGCACGGCGGCCGCTTCGGCTCGTACGAGTCCCAGGACGTGCGGGACCCGGTCGTCTTCGCGCAGCTCCCGCAGGCGCAGCGCGAGTTCGGTCGCGATGGCGGCACCGCCCGCGCCCGCCGCCCTGCGCCGACCGCCACGGATCAGTCCCCGGAACAGCGGAGGTACCTCACCCGGCAGTGCGGCTGGGCCCGCGAGTTTGCCGATAGGGATGAGACAGGGCTCGTCGAGGGTGGTCGCGGTGTCGAGGAGCGCCAGCCCCTGCTCGACGCTGAGCGGCGGGATGCCCGAGGAGACGATCCGCTTGCGCTCGGCCTCGGACAACGTCGCCGTCATACCGGCGGTCGGCGCCCACGCGCCCCAGGCCAGCGACTGCGCAGCCAGACCCAGCGAACGACGGTGCAGGGCCAGGGCGTCCAGATAGACGTTGGCCGCCGCATA
>NZ_JBVJTD010000073.1:0-4555 GCF_055605965.1 Streptomyces sp. NPDC037126 | reverse complement strand
GCAAGCGGATCGCCTCCTCGGGCATCCCGCCGCTCAGCGTCGAACAGGGGCTGGCGCTCCTCGACACCGCGACCACCCTCGACGAGCCCCACCTGATCCCCCTCGGCCGCGCCGCCGGTCCGATGCGGATGCCCGGCGAGGTGCCGCCCCTGCTGCGCCGACTGGTCTCGGGCACCAGGCGGGCCGCTTCGAACGTGGGCGCGGCGGCCGGTACGGCCGCGGCGCTCGCGACACGGCTCAGGGAACTCCGCGACAGGGAACGGGTTCCGCACGTCTTGGACCTCGTACGGGCCGAGGCGGCCGCCGTACTCGGTCATAGTTCCGCCGGCGCTGTCGACGCCGGCAAGGAGTTCCGTGACCTCGGCGTGGACTCGCTGACCGCGCTGGAGCTGCGCAACCGGCTGACCGCGGCCACGGGCCTGCGGCTGCCCGCCACCCTCGTCTTCGACCACCCCACCCCGGCCGTCCTCGCCCAGCACCTCGTCACCGAACTGCTCGACGAGGCGGAGGCGGACGGCGGGCGGTCCGCCCTGCTCGCGGAGCTCGACCGGCTCGACGCCACGCTGACGGCGGCGGACACGCCGGACGAGCAGACCCGTTCCGCCGTCTCCCTCCGGCTGCGCCACCTGCTGGAGAAGTGGACGGCCACGGCCCCGGACGCCGAGGCGTCCGCGCACAGCGTCGCGGAGCGCATCGCCACCGCCAGCGCGGACGAGGTCCTCGCATTCATCGACAACGAGCTCGGCCGTTCGAGCGACCGCTGACCAGCTCTCTCGTCACCCCAGGAAGGCTCCACTCTCCATGTCGAACGACAGCAAGCTCGTTGACTACCTCAAGTGGGTCACCGCCGACCTGCACCAGACTCGCCAACGACTGCTGGAAGTCGAGTCGGGGAAGCAGGAACCCATCGCCATCGTCGGCATGGCATGCCGGCTGCCCGGGGGCGTGCGCAGCCCGGAGGACCTCTGGCGGCTGGTCGCCGAGGGCCGCGACGCCATCTCCCCCTTCCCCGCCGATCGTGGCTGGGACCTGGCCGCCCTCGCCGGGGACGGAAACGGCAGCAGCGCGTCGGTCGAGGGCGGTTTCGTCGACGCGGCCGATTTCGACGCGGACTTCTTCGGGATCTCACCGCGTGAGGCCGTGGCCATGGACCCGCAGCAGCGCCTCCTCCTGGAGACCTCGTGGGAGGCGTTCGAGCGGGCGGGCATCAGGCCGGAGTCGCTCCGGGGCAGCCGTACCGGTGTGTTCGTCGGCACGGCGGGCGTCGACTACGTCGGCGTGGTCATGAACTCCGCCGAGGACGTGGAGGGCCACGCCACCACCGGACTCACGGCGAGCGTGCTGTCCGGACGGGTGTCGTACGCGTTCGGCCTGGAGGGCCCCGCAGTCACCCTGGACACGGCCTGCTCGTCGTCCCTCGTCGCACTCCACGTGGCGGCGCACGCCCTGCGCAGCGGTGACTGTTCGATGGCGCTCGCCGGCGGCGTGACCGTTCTGTCCACACCCATGAGCTTCTCCGGCTTCAGCCGCCAGGGTGGTCTGGCGACGGACGGGCGGTGCAAGGCGTACGCGGACGCGGCCGACGGCACCGGCTGGTCGGAGGGCGTCGGTGTCCTCGTACTCGAACGGCTCTCCGACGCCCAGCGCAACGGTCACCGGGTGCTGGCCGTCGTACGCGGTTCGGCGATCAACCAGGACGGTGCGAGCAACGGGCTCACCGCCCCCAACGGCCCCTCCCAGCAACGCGTGATCCGGCAGGCCCTCGCGAGCGCGGGCCTGTCGACGCGGGACGTGGACGCGGTGGAGGGCCACGGCACGGGCACGCCGCTGGGCGACCCGATCGAGGCGCAGGCGCTGCTGGCGACGTACGGCAGGGAGCGCGACGCGGAGCGTCCGCTGCTGCTCGGCTCGCTGAAGTCCAACATCGGCCACACCCAGGCCGCCGCCGGTGTCGCGGGTGTGATCAAGATGGTGATGGCGATGCGGCACGGGGTGCTTCCGCGCACGCTGCACGTGGACGAACCCTCCACGCACGTCGACTGGTCCGAGGGTGAGGTACGACTGCTCACCGAGGCCGAGTCCTGGCCGGCGTTGGACCGTCCGCGACGGGCCGCGGTCTCCGCCTTCGGCATCAGCGGCACCAACGCCCACACCATCATCGAGCAGGCCCCCTCGGCGGCGGAAAACGACCACGAGGAACCCCGGGTCTCTCCGGCGGTGGTGCCCTGGCTGGTGTCCGGCAGGTCCGAGGCCGGGCTCGACGCGCAGCTGGGCAACCTCGCCGCGCTGCGCGCGCTTCCGGCGCTTGACGTGGCCCACGCGCTGGCGGCGGAACGGACCCACTTCGAGCACCGGGCGGTGCTGGTGGAGGGCGCCGAGATCGCGCGTGGCGTGGCGGTCGAGCGGTCGTTGGCCGTGCTGTTCTCGGGGCAGGGGTCGCAGCGGTTGGGTATGGGCCGCGAACTCTATGCGCGGTTCCCGGTGTTCGCGGAGGCGTTCGATGCGGTGTGTGCGGGGCTGGACCCGCACATGGACCGGTCCGTGCGTGATGTGGTGTGGGGCGAGGACGAGGAGCTGCTGAACCAGACCGCCTATGCGCAGGCGGGGTTGTTCGCGGTGGAGGTGGCGCTGTTCCGGCTGGTCGAATCCCTGGGTGTGCGGCCGGAGTTCGTGGCGGGGCACTCGATCGGTGAGGTGGCGGCGGCGCATGTGGCGGGGGTGTTCTCGCTGGAGGACGCGTGCGCGTTGGTGGCTGCCCGGGGCCGGCTGATGCAGGCGCTGCCCGAGGGCGGCGCGATGCTGGCCGTCGAAGCCACAGAGGACGAAGTGGGGCCGCTGCTCGACGAGTTGGTGTCCCTTGCTGCCGTCAACGGGCCGTCGTCCGTGGTGGTTTCCGGCGCCCGGGAGGCCGTCGAGGCGATCCGTGTCCACTTCGAAGGGCTGGGGCGCAGGACGACACCGCTGCGGGTGTCGCACGCTTTTCACTCGCCGTTGATGGAGCCGATGCTGGACGACTTCCGTGCGGTGGTCTCCGGCCTGTCCTTCTCGGCCCCGGAGATCCCGCTGGTGTCGAACGTGACGGGTGGGGTGGCGTCCGCCGAGTTGGTGTGCGACCCGGAGTACTGGGTGCGGCACGTGCGTGAGACGGTCCGCTTCGCCGACGGGGTACGGGCGTTGGGCGAGGCCGGGGTCTCGGCCTTGCTGGAACTGGGCCCGGACGGTGTCCTCTCCGCGATGGCCCGGCACTGCCTGCCCGGCGAGGAGGACACCCCGGCGGTGCCCGCCCTGCGCAAGGACCGGCCCGAGGAACGCGCTCTCGTCACGGGCCTGGCACAGCTCCACGTCTCCGGTGTGCGGCTCGACTGGGGCGTCCTCTTCGACGGCACCGGCGCCCGCCGCGTCGACCTGCCGACGTACGCCTTCCGGCACGCCCGCCACTGGCCGCGCCCGGCCGCACACCCGGGCGACGTGCGTGGCGCCGGGCTCGTTCCCGCCGAGCACCCGCTGCTCGCCGCGATGGTCGCCCTGGCCAACTCGGACGGGATGGTGTTCACGGGCCGGCTGTCCCTGACGGCGCACCGCCGGCTCGCCGACCAGGGCATGGTCCCGGCCGCGGCCCTTCTGGAACTGGCCGTGCGCGCGGGCGACCAGGTCGGCTGCGGTCACGTCGAGCACCTCACGCAGACCGAACCCCTGCTCCTGTCCGAGGACGCCCCCGTGGTGGTCCAGGTGTGGGTAGGGGCCCCCGACGAGTCAGGCGCCCGCGAGGTGACGCTCCACTCGCGTCGGGACGGCGCCGAGGACGGCACCTGGACGGAACACGCGTCCGGTGTGCTCCGCAGAGAGGAACGCGGCGAAGCGGACGCCGACACCGCCGACCTCGCCGTCTGGCCGCCCCGTGGGGCGGTCGTGGCCGAGCTCGGCAGCGAGGCCGAGGCGGACGCCGAGTCGGGTGTCTCGGTGTGGCGGCGCGGCGACGAGACGTTCGTGGAGGCCGCGCTGCGCGGTGAGGTCGCCCAGGAGGCCGCGGGCTACGGCCTGCATCCGGCCCTGCTCTCGGCAGTGGTGCGGGAGGCCGACGGCGCTGAGCGCGTGCCGGTGGCGTGGGGCGGGGTCACGCTTCACGCGGTGGGCGCGCCGATCGTCCGGGCTCGCGTCGCCCGAACCGGCGAGGACACCGTCTCGGTCACCCTAGTGGACGTCGAAGGCGCTCCGGTCCTGACCGCCGGGTCCGTCGTCCTGGCCGAGCCGTCCACGGCCGTCGGCGGCGGCCGGGCGGACGTCCGCGACGGGCTGCTGCGCCTGGAGTGGGTGCCCACCACCCAGCGGTCCGTGCCGGCCGGCATGGACGAAGGTGTCCAGAGCGTCACGCTCGGAACCGGCGCTGCCTCGCTGACGGAGCTCCCCGCCGAGGCATCCCTCGTCGTGGTGCCGTTGGTCGGTGGTGTGGAGCCGGCTGTGGTGCATGAGGTGTCGGTTCGTGTTTTGGGTCTGGTGCGGGAGTGGTTGGCGGGGGAGCGGCCGGTTGGTGCGCGGTTGGTGTTCGTGACGCGTG
>NZ_JBVJTD010000072.1:1913-5116 GCF_055605965.1 Streptomyces sp. NPDC037126 | reverse complement strand
ACACAGTGGACGCGAGCAACTGAGGACAAGCCCTCGGCCTATTAGTACCGGTCACCTCCACCAGTTACCTGGCTTCCAGATCCGGCCTATCAACCCAGTCGTCTACTGGGAGCCTTACCCCATCAAGTGGGTGGGAGTCCTCATCTCGAAGCAGGCTTCCCGCTTAGATGCTTTCAGCGGTTATCCCTCCCGAACGTAGCCAACCAGCCATGCCCTTGGCAGGACAACTGGCACACCAGAGGTTCGTCCGTCCCGGTCCTCTCGTACTAGGGACAGCCCTTCTCAAGACTCCTACGCGCACAGCGGATAGGGACCGAACTGTCTCACGACGTTCTAAACCCAGCTCGCGTACCGCTTTAATGGGCGAACAGCCCAACCCTTGGGACCGACTCCAGCCCCAGGATGCGACGAGCCGACATCGAGGTGCCAAACCATCCCGTCGATATGGACTCTTGGGGAAGATCAGCCTGTTATCCCCGGGGTACCTTTTATCCGTTGAGCGACGGCGCTTCCACAAGCCACCGCCGGATCACTAGTCCCGACTTTCGTCCCTGCTCGACCCGTCGGTCTCACAGTCAAGCTCCCTTGTGCACTTACACTCAACACCTGATTGCCAACCAGGCTGAGGGAACCTTTGGGCGCCTCCGTTACTCTTTAGGAGGCAACCGCCCCAGTTAAACTACCCATCAGACACTGTCCCTGATCCGGATCACGGACCCAGGTTAGACATCCAGCACGACCAGACTGGTATTTCAACGACGACTCCACCCATACTGGCGTATGAGCTTCAAAGTCTCCCAGCTATCCTACACAAGCCGAACCGAACACCAATATCAAACTGTAGTAAAGGTCCCGGGGTCTTTCCGTCCTGCTGCGCGAAACGAGCATCTTTACTCGTAGTGCAATTTCACCGGGCCTATGGTTGAGACAGTCGAGAAGTCGTTACGCCATTCGTGCAGGTCGGAACTTACCCGACAAGGAATTTCGCTACCTTAGGATGGTTATAGTTACCACCGCCGTTTACTGGCGCTTAAGTTCTCAGCTTCGCCCCACCGAAATGGAGCTAACCGGTCCCCTTAACGTTCCAGCACCGGGCAGGCGTCAGTCCGTATACATCGCCTTACGGCTTCGCACGGACCTGTGTTTTTAGTAAACAGTCGCTTCTCGCTGGTCTCTGCGGCCACCCCCAGCTCGAGGAGCAAGTCCTCTCACCAGAGCTGGCCCCCCTTCTCCCGAAGTTACGGGGGCATTTTGCCGAGTTCCTTAACCATAGTTCACCCGAACGCCTCGGTATTCTCTACCTGACCACCTGAGTCGGTTTAGGGTACGGGCCGCCATGAAACTCGCTAGAGGCTTTTCTCGACAGCATAGGATCATCCACTTCACCACAATCGGCTCGGCATCAGGTCTCAGCCGAATGCAAGGCGGATTTACCTACCTTGCGGCCTACACCCTTACCCCGGGACAACCACCGCCCGGGATGGACTACCTTCCTGCGTCACCCCATCACTCACCTACTAACCGCTTGGTTCGGCGGCTCCACCACTCCCCTCAACTCCGAAGAGATCAGGGCGGCTTCACGGCCTTAGCATCACGATGCTCGATGTTTGACGCTTCACAGCGGGTACCGGAATATCAACCGGTTATCCATCGACTACGCCTGTCGGCCTCGCCTTAGGTCCCGACTTACCCTGGGCAGATCAGCTTGACCCAGGAACCCTTAGTCAATCGGCGCAAACGTTTCTCACGTTTGTATCGCTACTCATGCCTGCATTCTCACTCGTCAACCGTCCACAACTACCTTCCGGTGCTGCTTCACCCGGCAGACGACGCTCCCCTACCCATCACAGCACCCGTTGGGGCTATATGCTGCAATGACACGACTTCGGCGGTACGCTTGAGCCCCGCTACATTGTCGGCGCGGAATCACTAGACCAGTGAGCTATTACGCACTCTTTCAAGGGTGGCTGCTTCTAAGCCAACCTCCTGGTTGTCTGTGCGACTCCACATCCTTTCCCACTTAGCGTACGCTTAGGGGCCTTAGTCGATGCTCTGGGCTGTTTCCCTCTCGACCATGGAGCTTATCCCCCACAGTCTCACTGCCGCGCTCTCACTTACCGGCATTCGGAGTTTGGCTAAGGTCAGTAACCCGGTAGGGCCCATCGCCTATCCAGTGCTCTACCTCCGGCAAGAAACACACGACGCTGCACCTAAATGCATTTCGGGGAGAACCAGCTATCACGGAGTTTGATTGGCCTTTCACCCCTAACCACAGGTCATCCCCCAGGTTTTCAACCCTGGTGGGTTCGGTCCTCCACGAAGTCTTACCTCCGCTTCAACCTGCCCATGGCTAGATCACTCCGCTTCGGGTCTTGAGCGTGCTACTGAATCGCCCTGTTCGGACTCGCTTTCGCTACGGCTTCCCCACCCGGGTTAACCTCGCAACACACCGCAAACTCGCAGGCTCATTCTTCAAAAGGCACGCAGTCACGAGGGACCGAAGTCCCCGACGCTCCCACGGCTTGTAGGCACACGGTTTCAGGTACTATTTCACTCCCCTCCCGGGGTACTTTTCACCATTCCCTCACGGTACTATCCGCTATCGGTCACCAGGGAATATTTAGGCTTAGCGGGTGGTCCCGCCAGATTCACACGGGATTTCTCGGGCCCCGTGCTACTTGGGTGTCTCTCAAACGAGCCGTTGACGTTTCGACTACGGGGGTCTTACCCTCTACGCCGGACCTTTCGCATGTCCTTCGCCTACATCAACGGTTTCTGACTCGTCCTGCCGCCGGCAGACGACAGAAGAGAGATCCCACAACCCCGCATGCGCAACCCCTGCCGGGTCTCACACGCATACGGTTTGGCCTCATCCGGTTTCGCTCGCCACTACTCCCGGAATCACGGTTGTTTTCTCTTCCTGAGGGTACTGAGATGTTTCACTTCCCCTCGTTCCCTCCACACTGCCTATGTGTTCAGCAGCGGGTGACAGCCCATGACGACTGCCGGGTTTCCCCATTCGGAAACCCCCGGATCAAAGCCTGGTTGACGACTCCCCGGGGACTATCGTGGCCTCCCACGTCCTTCATCGGTTCCTGGTGCCAAGGCATCCACCGTGCGCCCTTAAAAACTTGGCCACAGATGCTCGCGTCCACTGTGCAGTTCTCAAACAACGACCAGCCACCCATCACCCCGGACCAAAG
>NZ_JBVJTD010000071.1:0-5227 GCF_055605965.1 Streptomyces sp. NPDC037126 | reverse complement strand
ACCCGATACGAAAAGACCGCCACCTCCTACGAAGCAGCGGTCACTCTCGCGTCGTTCCTGCTCTGGGCAAGATCCGTTTGAAGACGGACCCTAGAAATCGTTCGGTGTAACTCCCGATCATGGAAGATGCATCGATGACCAGTGACTCCCGGGATGCTGGCCAGCACGGCGTGGGGAATGCAGTCGCGGCGCTGGTAGGCCGGCCACCGGTGCGAGACGCCCGCCGGATGTTCCACCCCCGGCGTCCACCGCGTCCCGCACGACGGACACTCCGCCGCGTCCCGGACCTTGGTCAGCGCCACCACCGACCCGCCCACCGGCCGCACCGGCTCGATCTCCACGGCGTGGTCACCGATGGTGAACATCGCCCGGCCGATCTGGGCGACCAGCTGCCGGTCGCCGGAAACGATCTCGTCATAACGACGCCGGGAAACCTGACCGACTTTCTCCAACAGCATGGGGAAACACCACCCCTCCCAGGGGCCGGGAGGGGCACTGAAGCCGCAAGGAACCCGCGGCCCCTTTCCTCCTTCGGGAGGGTCCTCCCGCCGCGAGATCGCCGCCAAGACGTGACGCCAACTCGGTCAGAATCGGAACAAGCTGGGTAAACGGAGCGTTCATATCGGCGTCACCGTGACGGTGTTCTGAACGCTTCCTGTCGCTGACGCCAGGACCTCGTCCGGCACCTGGGCGAGCAGTAGACCGTCCCGAACCGGTAGTACAAGACCGTTTTTCAACGACAGGCCGATGTCATCGGCATAGACCTGCAACGACGCGTTCACCCCGAACAGCGCGTCCGAGTGCGGAGCCGACCCGCCCACCGGCCGCACCGGCTCGATCTCCACGGCGTGGTCACCAGCGGCGTCTGACCGGCGTCGACGAGATGGTGCTCTCCTTGTCCGCGGAGGGCCTCACGCACGGGGAGATCTCCGCTCATCCCGCCGAGGTCTACGGAGCGGAGGTGTCCAAACAGACCATCTCCACCATCACCGACAAGGTCATGGAAGGCATGGCCGAATGGCAGAACCGGCCCCTCGACCGCGTCTACCCCGTCCTGTTCGTGGACGCCATCAACGTGAAGATCAGGGACGGGAAGGTCGCGAACCGTCCGATCTACGTGCTGATGGCGGTGACCGTGGACGGCACCCGCGACATCCTCGGCATCTGGGCCGGCGACGGCGGCGAGGGCGCCAAGTACTGGTTGCACGTGTTCACCGAGCTGAAGAACCGCGGCCTGGACGACGTGCTCATGCTCGTCTGCGACGGGCTCAAGGGCCTTCCCGAGGCCGTGGAAACCGTCTGGCCTCGCACGATTGTCCAGACGTGCGTGGTTCACCTGCTGCGCAATTCGTTCCGTTACGCCGCCCGTCAGGACTGGGACAAGGTCGCCAAGGCACTCGAGCCCGTCTACACCGCACCCAGCGAGGACGCCGCGACGGAGCGGTTCCTGGAGTTCCAGGAGTCCTGTGGAGAGAAGTATTCGGCGATCGTGAAGCTGTGGTCGGACGCCTGGGCCGAGTTCGTGCCCTTCCTCTCCTTCGACGTCGAGATACGCAAGGTCATCTGCAGCACGAACGCGATCGAGAGCGTCAACGCCCGCATCCGCAGGGCCGTCCGCGCCCGCGGGCACTTTCCCAACGAAGCCGCCGCTTTGAAGTGCATCTACATGGCGCTGATGAGCCTGGACCCGACCGGCAAGGGCCGCAAAGCGGTGGACCATGCGCTGGAAGGCGCCCCTGAATGCCTTCCAGATCGCCTTCGAAGGCCGCCTCACCCCGAGCAACAACTGACCTTCAACAACCAAGATCAGCCGTTAAATTGACACACCCCCACCAGCCGGAGTTCATGCCCACCCACCCGAACCAAATGATCACGTTCGGAAAGCGGATGGCGTCTCAGGCGCGTGGCGGTCGGCGTCCTCCCAGACGGTCAGCCAGTTGTGCAGGACCGCGAGGAACCGGGAGTCGGGGCGGCGGCGAGGAATCGTTCCGTCCTGCTGCAAGGCGGCGGCCGTCGCGCTCGCGCCATGCGATGGAGATCTGCGACGGGGCGGGCGTGCGGTTCCCCCAGTCCACCCACCGGCCCGGCGGGTCGAGGTTGTCCTTCAGGGAGCCGGTCGCCTCGATGTGGCCGCCGGTGAACACCGCCTCGTCGGCCGTCGGCCGACGGCCGGCTCGCCGTCGGCCATTCGGATTTTGGCGACCACGGGCATACTGGGGATGGTCGCGATCGGCAGGGGGCGATGATCAGGCCGCTATCGGCGATCTGGTCCGCCCATGCCTTCGGCACCGGTGGCGGGGTGCACCAAGCCACCATCCGGTCGTACGGCGCCTTGTCCACGAAGTTGGCAGTGCCGTCGGCGACGTGGCAGTGGATGTGGTCTGGGCCGCGCTCGTGGTGGATGAGGTTCGCCCACTTCACGAGGCGACTGTCGACGTCGAGGCTGGTCACCGCGCCGGAGCAGCCGGAGCCGGTGCCGAACTCGGCGACGTCATGCCCGCCTGGACGTCGAGGGTGGTGAGCTCACGGCGGATCACGGCCGGGTTAGAGCGGTGCGGGGTTGGCGCCGTGGCCGTCGTGGTGGGTGTAGTGGCGTGCGGCGACAGTCGTGGCGGCGTCGATGACGGCGATCACTGCTCACTCCCTGAAGGGGCTACGAGCACTCGTATGCGACAAATGCTCCAGCCGGGCGAAGGACATGCGCTCGGATGGATGTGGGCGTGGGCCACGGCACATCCGTCCGGCACCCTCCCAGCAGGCGCCCGCCGGCGCAAGGGTCATTGCGCCACATGTGCTCCGCCTGACGCTCTCCTGCTACGCACTGAAGTGCCTGCCGATACGGCGGTATATCGCCGAACGCATGCGCCGAATGGCGTATTAAGGCCGCTGGTCCGGGCCGGCAGCGCGGGACTCGGGGTACTTCTTGTACAGCGTGCCGTGATCGGACAATCGCACGCCCGATGTAGTTGCTCACCAAGCGGCTGGCTTGTCGAGAGCGGAGTGGCTCAGACCTTGAGCGGAGCCGTGAATGGTCGGGCTCGTCCCGGCGGCCTGACACTGGAGGTACGCATGTGCGGGATCACAGGCTGGGTGTCCTTCGACCGTGATCTGAGGGCTGAGAAAGCGGCCGTGGACGCGATGACCGTGACCATGTCCTGCCGGGGTCCGGACGACCACGGCACCTGGTCCGAAGGGCACGCGGCTCTCGGTCACCGCAGGCTCGCGATCATCGACCTCCCCGGCGGCCGACAGCCCATGAGCGTGGTGACTCCCGAAGGCATCGTGGTGCTCGTCTACTCGGGCGAGACCTACAACTTCACCGAGCTGCGCCGCGAACTGATCGACCGCGGCCATCGTTTCACCACCGACTCCGACACCGAGGTGGTCCTGCACGCCTACCTCGAATGGGACGAGGCTCTCGCCGAGCGGCTCAACGGTATGTACGCCTTCGCGATCTGGGACGGTCGCCGCAACCGGTTGGTAATGGTCCGCGACCGTATGGGCGTCAAACCCTTCTACTACTACCCGACCTCTGACGGCGTCCTGTTCGGCTCCGAGCCGAAGGCGATCCTCGCCCACCCGCTCGCCTCCGCCCGGGTCCGTCTTGACGGACTTCGGGAGATCTTCGGCATGGTCAAGACGCCCGGGCACGCGATCTGGGACGGAATGCGGGAGCTGGAGCCCGGCACCCTCGTCACCGTCGACCGGCAGGGAATGCGCCGGCGTATCTACTGGCAACTGGAGACGCGCCAGCACATGGACGATCGCGCCACCACCATCGCCACCGTGCGGTCTTTGCTCGACGACATCGTCCGCCGCCAGCTCGTCGCCGACGTCCCTCGCTGCATGCTGCTGTCAGGAGGCCTGGACTCCTCCGCGCTGACCGCACTGGCCGCCCGCCGGCTCGCAGAGCAGGGAGAGAAGGTGCGCAGCTTCGCCGTGGACTTTGTGGGACACGCCGACAACTTCGTCGCGGACGAGCTGCGCGCCGCTCCAGACTCCCCGTTCGTGCACGACGTCGCCCTCGCTTCCGGTACGGAACACCAGGACATCGTCCTTGACACGCAAGCTCTGGCTGATCTCGACGTGCGAGCCGAGACGATCCGGGCACGCGATCTGCCTCTGGGTATCGGTGACCTGGACTCCTCGCTCTACCTGCTCTTCCGGGCGATCCGCGACCACTCCACCGTCGCGCTGTCCGGCGAGGCGGCCGACGAGGTCTTCGGTGGCTATCTCCAGTTCTTTGACGAGGAGGCCAGACATGCCGACACCTTCCCTTGGATGGCCAAGGCTCAGCGCTTCGGAAGCGACTCCGGCATCCTGAACCCCGCCCTCAGCGACGCCCTGGACCTTAAGACGTACATCGCGGACAGTTACGGCACCGCCATCGCGGACATCCAACGCCTGGACGGCGAAAGCGACTTCGAGTACCGGATGCGGAAGATCTGCCATCTGCACCTGACCCGGTTCGTACAGCTGCTACTCGACCGCAAGGACCGTATGAGCATGGCGATCGGCTTGGAGGTGCGGGTGCCGTTCTGCGACCACCGGCTCGTCGAGTACGTGTACAACACGCCCTGGTCGTTGAAATCGTTCGACGGCAGGGAAAAGAGCCTGCTGCGCGAGGCCACCGCCGACCTGATCCCGACATCCGTGTACGACAGGGCTAAGAGCCCCTACCCGTCCACCCAGGATCCGAAATACGCGCTCACCATTCAGGAACACGTCAAGGACATCCTCGCCCGCCCCTCCCACCCGATCTTCGACCTGCTCGACCGCGACCGCGTCCACGAAGCCGCCCACCGTAGCACACCCCAGGTCACGCTGGCGTCGCGCCGCGGCCTGGAACGCACCGTGAACCTGGCCCTCTGGCTGGACATGTACCAGCCAGAGGTGTCCTTCACCTGAACCCGTAAGCCTGCCGCGTGTCTCCCGATCATGGATGTAACACCTGATGAGCGACGTGACGTCTCTGGTGCGGCGGTTGAAAGGGTCCCGCCGGCCGAGTTGCCGGCGGACGTGCCGGACGAGCCAGTTGATCGGGCAGTTGAAGCAGAGTTCTTGTCGTATTCATGGCGGGAGTGCACACACCGGCGGCTTACCGTCTCGGGCCGAGCAGACGGGCCACCCGGGGGTGTGTCCAGTCAACGGCTGATCTTGGTTGTTGAGGTTCAGTGGCTGGTGGTGGGGGTGAGGCGTCCTTCGAAGGCGATCTGGAAGGCGTTAA
>NZ_JBVJTD010000070.1:0-5270 GCF_055605965.1 Streptomyces sp. NPDC037126 | reverse complement strand
CCCTTCTTCTATGCGTCCGCACCGGCAGACTCACCCGGACCAGGCCCCTGTTCGAACCCGACCGACCACCCGAGCGGAATGAGAACAGCCAGTGAGGGGCCCATCCGTCGCCGGCACCCGGGTGCGTGTCGTGGGGCCCGGGAGGAAGGACTTCGTCTGTTGCTCGTGCAGGAGGACATGGGTTCGGGCGGCGTTCGAGAGCCAGGTGTCGGACTGATTCTCGCGCGGGTAAACGCCGTCTCGCGCGAGCCGGTCGAGCAGACCGCGCGCGGTGAGGCGATCGGCCGGTACGGGCCGTGTGCATTCCACAACGAGGTCCCGGAGAACGCCGTCCAGACCGTCAAAAGTGCCGACCGGAAAGCTTGGTGCCCCGGTCATAAAGGCCTCGTGAAGGTCGGGACGCTCTGTCTCCGCCCCGGTGGCCGCATAGGCGAGCGTGAGGCCCAGGGCGAACATGTCGCTCGGATGTCCAGCTTTCCCATACACCTGTTCAGGGGCCATGAAGGCGTCGGTTCCCACCTTCATGACCGGTTGGGTAACCGTACGGCCCAGACGTCGCGCCACCCCGAAATCGATGAGGCGCAAGGACCCGTCCGCCGCACCGAGGACCAGAATGTTCGAGGGCTTGAGATCACGGTGGACGAGGTTGTGTTTCTCCAAGCGAATGAGTGTCGGAGCGATTTCCGCGGCAAGACGCAAAACGGCTTCCGTGCCCAGCGGACCATGACTGCGGACGAGCTCCCCGAGGTCCATCCCCGCCACGTAATCGGTGGCAAACCAGGGTGGCGCACCGTCAGGGTCGCTTTTGAGCAGGCGCAATGTGCCGTTCGCCTTCATGTCACCCAGCGACTCGATCTCGAGGCGGAAGAGGCGTCGAACATAGTGATCCGTGAGTAATGGGCGTTGCAGTGCCTTCACCACGGCCAGTGCGGGATCCGTGGGCCCTCGTCCCTTCTCTTCCGCGAGATATACGGTGGCCATTCCGCCGGACCCCAGCACGGCCAGCAATCGGAATGGGCCGATGTGGCGAGGGTCGTCGGCACCCAAGGGCTTCATATCCTCTTCACTCCCCCCTGCGGAAAAGGACAGACTTCGCGAGCTGGTGACGGTGCGGAGGGCGATACCGCAACGCAACGGCGAACCGCAAAGGCTCAATTTCGTAGCGAAATAACAAAAAAGAGGGATCCCATGGAGCCGCAAGGGTCCCCCGGACGAATGAGCATACTTCATTACGAGTCCGTTCGTATGGGCGGCGAGAGGAGGAGTCGGCGGCAGGGGGGAAGTGCTTATTAAGCGTGCGAGAGCTTATCGGGATTGCACTTACCCCGTACACCGCCGCGTACGGACGGCGTCTCGTGCGGGTCCGGCTGTCTGAAGGTGAACTCCGGCTGTCGCGGCCGGCGACGAGGTGAGGGCCGGGACTGTGCCACGCGGCCAACGGTGGCGGCGGGAGACATCCCGCGAGCCGGCCGCCCTGGGGTGTCGGACAGGGGGCCACGGGTCGCCTACTGGGAGAGACAGCGCCTTTCCTGTCATCGGCGATCATGAATGAATCAAATAGATCCATCGCATCGCCTTGACCGTGCCGTACGTGCCGATCAGGACAACCTGGATGACAGGTCCATCGCCTGGCCTGGCGGTCAGACAGCGCGCAGCCGAGGGGTGTCGGGTCGCCCCGGTTCGATTTCCGCAACGACCCCGAAGGGCGTGGTGGCCTCATCGGCGGTCTCGTCCGATCGGCGGCTCAGCCTCGATTTAAGGCTGGTCATACCGCTCTTGACGTGGGGTTCGGCCACCACCACGGCGACGCCCAGCGCGAAGCTCACGCCGGCGATCACTACGGTTGTCCTGGTCCCGGAAAACAACACGGCGTGCGTGAGGAGCGCGTTGTTGTCGTTGCGCGCCAGCGTGCACATTCCACCCGGAGTACTCGACTGCGAGAGGTCCGTGTCGCAGGGGCGCTGCACCATCATCAGTTCCCGGTCACTCCGTGCCAGTTGAGTTTCATGGGCGTGACCGCAGTCAGTTCCGACGCTCGGTCAGCTAGCTCCGCGAAACCCATCGCAGCCCCCCGATTGGCGTGCTGGGCGACCATGGCCGTACCCAGTGCCAACAGACGCACAGCGCTGCGCTCTGTCGCTGAGCAGTAAGGTGGAAGCGGTCGTGCCCGTATAGGTCGGCATATCCGAGCCAGGCAAGCGCACCATGACAGGTCGTCTTGCAGATGCCGATGCCACTGACCCCGGAAACACGGGAGCCGGCCGCACACTGACGGGGTGTCAGACGCGCACGCCGGACACGAATACCTCCACGTCTGACGCACCCTGGCTCCGTCCCGGTGAGCGATTCCGACGGGAACGGTGCGGCTCGGCGCAGAACGCCAGGGAGCCGGCCGGAGGAGAGGCCTGAGCGCGAGCGGCAGTTGTCTCCGCCTGGCGTTCCAGGCAGAACGGGCAGCGAGTGTCGATGGGCCGGGTCGGGACGCATTCCTGACACGGGCCCGACCAGTTGGCACGTGGTGGCAGCAACGTTCACACCGCGTGCGCGGTTGACGGGTGGTCGGATGAGGCCACACCAGGGTTCCCCTCCTCCTCTCAGCACCTAGAACTGGTAGAACGCGCGCTCCCACCTGCGCGAACGCTGCCTCGCCCTGGCGGGCGGCGGCCTGTGCGCGCGATGGATCATCGGGGTGCGGTCCGGAAGTCGGTGTCCCCCGACTGTGCTCTACTTCTGACCGTCGCTTCGCAGGTGACGGCGCGGTGCATCGTCGGCCGAGTGACGTCGGCGCGGCGACGGCTCGAAGCAGGTCCGCCGCCCAGTGGCCCCAGGACGTGGCCGTGCCGGATCCGGTGCCGATCAGGGTGTGGTCCTTACGGACGTCGTGGCGGGGCCCGGTTCTACAACCCTGGGCGATGGGCGGTCGGGGCATCCGACGCTCCCGACCACACGGGTGGTGAGTTGGTCCGGCCCGGAGCCACCAGCATTGTGAACGCCCGCGAGCATGAGGAACGCACGAGGAGCCATACATGACGAAGAAGAGGAGCCATACATGACGAAGAAGACGCACTTGTTGGTTACGGTTCTGGGCGCATCCCTCGTCCTGGGTGCGACGGGTTGCGGCAGCGACTCGTCCGGCACCGCGAAGAAGCCCGGCGACACCGCCTCGTACCATGAGACCGACCAGAAGCCCAGCGGCACAGGTGATCCGAAACCGGACGATACGGGCGACAGGACCCCCTCTTCGGTAGAGAAGCGTCCGGCTGCGGCATTGCTGCGCGACAGCATCAAGGCTTTGCGGACGTCGGGGACTTGGCATGCCAGCGTGCGCGGAATCATGGAGGTCGACGAGGATGCGTCGGGCAACTGCGCGGGGGCCTTCACCAATGAGGGCGGTACGACCAAGGTCCTCAAGAAGGGGGACGAGATATGGGCCAAGCCGGATCAATCGTACTGGGAGCAGCCGGACGGGAAGAAGATCCTGGCCGAACTCCCGAAGGCTCGGGGGAAGTACCTGTATGCCACGTCGAACTCGCCCTCAATGATTAGTTTTGCGTCGGTCCTCGCCTGCTCGCTGGGTGATGTGAACAGCCTCGCGAAGGGAGTGCGGAGCGTCGGCCCGCCGAGCCGGGAGCCCATGACCACGATCGGCGGTACCAGGGTGCTTCCGTTGCGCGTTGTGGATGGCAAGCACAAGAAAGTCGTCACCTTCTACGTGGCCGCGGAAGGCAAGCCGTATCCGCTGCGCATCACTTCGAAGGGAAAGGACGAGACGTCGGTCGACTTCTCGGACTTCGGCAAGCGCTTCACCCTGCCTCCGTCCCCTTCGAAGGCCGCCTCTATCAGTGCCTCCGCGGTGGAAGACGCCGCGATGGACGCCTCCGGGTGACCACCGAAGGAGCTGAGGACAGCCCCCGTGCTGACGAGCGGGCAGGCACGGAGTCGGTGTCGCCGGGCAGTTGGAAGTGCGGGACGAGACGCGCGCCGGCGGTATAGGCACCGCCATCGCGCGATCAGGTGGACGTCGACTGGCTGATGGGTCACACCAGCCGGACACCCTGGGAGCCGGACCGTGGACACGGTCTCGCCCAGCACCGCGCCTCCAGCGGCGAGCGTCGTACCGCGGCAGGAGCGATGGGGCCCGGCGCTGCGCCGGGCCCCATCGCTCGGTTGCGCGGACGGGCTGTGAACCTGCGACTTCTGGCCACAGGGCATGCAGCAGTGCCTGTGCGGCAGCCGCCACACTCCCGCGATCGGCCGACTGTAGTCGACAGGCTGCTGCCCCAGCTCGGACGAAGCGCCCTTTCTCACACATCCACCGCAGTGGTGGCGATGTCCGTGGGAGGCGCTCAGTATAAGACCGTGTCCTATGTGGTGAGTTTGAGGAGTCGCTTGTAGCAGCAGAGGGCTGCAGCGAGGCCGAGAAACGCCAGGTAGTTGCGGGGATAGCGTTCGTAGCGGTGGTTGAGGCGGCGGTAGCCGGTCAGCCAGGACATGGTGCGTTCGATGACCCGTCTGCGGCGTCCCAATCGTTCGCTGGACTCGATCCCTTTGCGGGCGATTCGGACGCCGATGTGCTTTCCCCAGAGCCATTTCCGCAGGTGAGGGATGTCGTAGGCCTTGTCTGCGTGGAGACGTTGGGGCTTGAAGTACCGGCCGCGGTGGGGGTCGTGTCTCGTTTGGTGGCCCGTGATCATGGGCTTCAGCGCGAGGCTGTCGTGGGTGTTGGCTGCCGAGACCCCGACGAGGAGGGGCAGTCCGTTCGCGTCCGACAGAACGTGCATCTTGGAGCCCGGCTTTGCTCGGTCCACGGGACTCGGACCTGTGAGTTCGCCCCTTTTTTCGCCCTCACGTGGGCGGAATCGAGGACTGCTCGGGACAGGTCGAGGAGGCCGGCGTCGTCCAGGCGGTGCAGGATCTCCTCGTGCAGCCGACCCCACACCCCGGCTCGGGACCAGATCAGGAACCGGCGGTGCGCGGTCGACTTCGATATCCCGAAGCATGGCGGCAAAGCCCGCCAAGCGCACCCGCTGACCAGCACATAGATGATGGCAGCGAACAGCGTCTCATCAGGCGTGTCCTGTGTCCCGCCACCCTGCGGCCGCACCCTCGACGGCGGGATCAGCGGTTCCGCGATCGCCCACAGCCCGTCCGGAACAATCCAACTCCACGTACCCCTGAGGCGACCCCTGGGGTGTGGACACTCTGACAATGGATCTTGATGGTCCGAGGAAGGGTGTCTTGGTGGGACGTAGGTCTCCGTATCCGGAGGA
>NZ_JBVJTD010000069.1:0-5917 GCF_055605965.1 Streptomyces sp. NPDC037126 | reverse complement strand
ACGACATAGTCACCCCGATACGTCATCACCGCCGGACGCGGACGGTCCGTGGGAAGCGCCAGCTGATCCGGCAGACCCGCCAGCGCCCGCTTCCAGTAACCGATCTGGGTGGCGAACAAGCTGTCCGGATCGTCCTGGTCACCCAGAAGCTCGTTCTGCCACAACGTGTAGTCCGCGTACTGCACCGGCAACGGCGCCCACTTGGGCACCCGCCCCTGCACACGAGCCGTATAGGCACGGGTCAGGTCAGCGGCCAGCGGCCCCAGCGACCAGCCGTCACCCGCGATGTGATGCACGACCAGGACGAGGACGTGCCGGTCGGGTGCGAGGCGGAACAGGTCCGCGCGCAGCGGAGGTTCGGTCGCCAGGTCGAAGGGGTGGCGGGCCGCCGACGCCAGGACGTGCGGCAGTTCCGTCCCGGTGATGCCGGTGGCGGGCAGCTCCACGGTCACGTTGTCGAGGACGTGCTGGTAGGGGGTGCCGTCGACCTCGGGGAACACGGTCCGCAGACTCTCGTGGCGGGCCACCACATCGCCGAGGGCCGCGCGCAGGGCCTCGCGGTCCAGCTCGCCGGACAGGCGTAGCACAAGCGGGATGTTGTAGGTGGCGCCCGGCCCCTCCATCTTGTGCAGGAACCACAGTCGGCGCTGCGCGAACGACAGTGGCACCGCCTCGGGCAGCCGCTGCCTGGTCAGGGCGAGCCGCGCCGGACCCGCGGTTTTGAGCCGGGCCGCCACCGCCCCCGCGGTCCGCGCCTCGAAGAGCGTGCGCAGGCCGATCTCGACGCTGAAGGCGGCCCGGATGCGGGCGATCACGCGGGTGGCCAGCAGCGAGTGGCCGCCCAGGTCGAAGAAGTCGTCGTCGACGCCGACCCGCGCCAGCCCGAGGACCTGCGCGAACAGGTCGCACACGATCTGCTCCTGCGGCGTACGCGCCTCCCGCCCCGACCCGGCCGACGCGAACTCGGGTGCCGGCAGGGCGGCCCGGTCGAGCTTGCCGTTGGCCGTCAGGGGGAGCCGGTCGAGGGGGACGACGGCCGCCGGGACCATGTGGTCGGGCAGCCGGTCGCGGGTGAAGTCCTGTACCTCCTTGGGCCGCAGCGTCTCGCGAGCCACCACGTACGCCACCAGCCGGACGCTGCCGTGCTGGTCCTCGCGGGCGACGACGGCCGCCTGCGCGATGTCCGCGTGGTCGGTGAGGACGTTCTCGATCTCTCCGGGTTCTATCCGGAAGCCGCGGATCTTGACCTGGTGGTCGGCCCGGCCGACGAACTCCAGCTCACCGTCCTGGTTCCGGCGCACCAGGTCACCGGTGCGGTACATACGGCCACCGGGCTCGACGGCGTACGGGTCCGCCACGAACCGCTCGGCCGTCAGACCGGGCCTGCCCAGGTAACCCCGGGCGACCCCGGCACCCGCGATGTACAGCTCCCCCACCACACCGGGCGCCACCAACTCCAGCCCCGCACCCAGCACATAGGCCCGGGTGTGGGCGATCGGCCGGCCGATCGGCGCCGAGTCGGGCCACGTGCCGGGTTCACCGCTCAGGGTGTGCGCCGTGACCACATGCGTCTCGGTCGGGCCGTAGTGGTTGTGCAGCACACGGCCGGGCGCCGACTCGTGGAACTCACGGACGACGCGGCTCAGCGTCAGCGCCTCGCCCGCCTGCGCCACCGTACGCAGCCGCGGCAGCGTACGACCGTGCTCCATGGCGGCCTCGGCGACGGCCTCGAGCACCAGGTTCGGCGCGAACAGCTCCTCGACCGCGTGCTCGTCCAGCCACTCGACGAACCGGGCCGCGTCGCGCCGGACGTCCTCGTCCGGGATCACCAGTGTCTTGCCGAACAGCAGGGCCGACAGCATCTCCTGAGCGGACACGTCGAAGCTGATCGCGGTGAACTGCGCGGTGCGCACGCCCGGTTCGCCGCCGACCGCCCGGTGGTGCCATTCCAGGAGGTTCACCAGTGCGCCCGCGGGCATGACGACGCCTTTGGGCCGGCCGGTGGAGCCGGAGGTGTAGATGACGTAGGCGGGGTGCTCGGGGGTGAGTGCGGGGGTGGGGTTGTCGACGGGCCGGCCGGCGAGGTCGAGGGTGTCCAGGAGCAGGACGGGTGTGCCCGTCCCGGTCGGCAGAGGGGCCTCGGCCGCGGTGGTCGTCAGGACGAGGGCCGGGCGCGCGTCGCTGACCATGTCGGTCAGGCGGGCACGCGGGTACGCGGGGTCGAGGGGCAGATAGGCGGCACCCGCCTTGAGCACGGCCAGCACGGCGACGACCAGGTCCGGGGACCGGGGCAACGCCAGCGCGACGATGTCCTCCGGACCGATCCCCCGGGCACCGAGCAGATGCGCCAGCCGGTTCGCACGCTCGTTGAGCTCCCCGTACGTCATCGTGGCCCCCTCGCAGACCACGGCCGTCGCGTGCGGAGCCCGAACGGCCCGCGCCTCGAACAACCCCGGCAACGTCACCCGAGACACCACCGGCGCAGGAACGTCAGGAACGGCCAGCAGAGCGCACCGCTCCTCCTCCGAGAGCAGATCGATCCGCCCGATCGGCCGGTCGGGATCGGTGACGACGAGGTCGAGGACCCGGATCAGCCGTTCGAGGAACCCGGCGGCCACGGCCCGGTCGAAGAGGTCGTCCCGGTAGTCCAGGCGAAGGTAGAGACGGCGCCCCGGCGCGGCGATCAGGGTGAGCGGGTAGTGCGTCGCGTCCCGCCCACGGCCCAGGTCCGGGGTGATACGCAGCCCGGTGTCGGGCACTTCGGCGTCCGGCAGCCCAGTGTCCGACCCGCTGTCCGGCAACTCGGCGTCCGGCGGCTCGGCGGGGTCGTCCCACGGGTAGTTCTCGAACACCAGGGAGGTGTCGAAGAGGTCGCCCAGCCCGGCCAGCTGCTGGATGCGGGCCAGCCCCAGGTGCTGGTGCGCGGTCAACGACGACTGCGCGTCCTGCAGCCGTACGACGGTGGACAGCAACGACCGCGCCGGATCCAGCGAGACCCGCACCGGGACCATGTTGATGAGCAGTCCCACCATCGCCTCGACGCCCGGCAGCTCCGGGTCGCGTCCCGCCACGACGGCCCCGAACACCACGTCGTGATGGCCCGTGCGCCGGCTCAGCACCAGCCCCCAGGCGGCCTGCAGGACGGTGTTCAGCGTCACCCCCTGGCGCCGCGCCCAGTCGGCGAGCGCCGCCGTGCGGTCTTCGTCCAGCTCCGTCGTGATCCGCTCCGGCATCAGCCCCGGACGGCCCGGATCCACCGGAGCGAGCAGCGTCGGCTGCTCCAGGCCGCTGAGCGCCTCCCGCCAGGCGGCCTCCGCCGCCGGCCGGTCCTGCCGCGCGAGCCAGCCCAGGTAGTGCCGGTAGGGGGTCACCCGGGGCAGCGCGGTGGCGTCGCCCCGGCTGCCGTACAGCGTGATCAGCTCGCGCACGAGCAGGGGCGTCGACCAGCCGTCGAGCAGGACGTGGTGGGTGGTCATGATCAGGCGGTGGCGCTGCGCGGCCAGCCTGACCAGTGAGAAGCGCAGCAGCGGCGGCTCGGCCAGGTCGAATCGGCGGCCGTGCTCCTTGGCGGCGAGCCGGGCCAGCTCCGCCTCCGCCTCGGCGTCTGGAAGTGCCGAGAGGTCGAACTCCTCCCACGGGATCTCCACCTCACGCACGATCAGCTGCACCGTCCGGCCCGAGTCCACCTGCCGGAATCCGGCGCGCAGGTTCGGGTGGCGTCGCACGAGGGCGTGGACCGCGGCCTTCAGGCGCGCCCCGTCGAGGCCGCCTTCGATGGCGAAGACGTGCTGCACCGCGTAGACGTCCGCGCCGTCCTGCTCGTAGCGGGAGTGGAACAGCAGCCCCTCCTGCATCGGGGAGAGGGGAAGGATGTCTTCCAGGCCCGACGACGTCATTTGTCAATCCTCCACGCGGCTTCGAGCTGCTCGATGTCGTGCTGGCTGAGGTCGGTCAAGGGGAAGTCCGAGGGGGTGTGGCCGCCCGTGCCGGCGCGGTCGCCGTGCCGGACCAGGCCTCGGACCGCCTGGAACCAGTGGTCGGCGAGGACACGGACGTGCCGCTCGGACCAGAGGTCCGGGGCCCAGGTCCAGACGGCCTCCAGCCCCGGGCCGTCCGGGGCGTCGCGGACCATGCAGTTGACCTCGAGCCCGTGCGCCATGGCGGTCGCCGGATCGGCGCCGCTCAGCAGACCGGTCTCCGGCGCCACCGTCCACGCCGGCCGGCCGGGAGTCACCGGGGCGCCCGCTGACGGGAACCGGCCCAGGTAGTTGAACCCGAGTTGCGGTACGGCGAGCCCGGCCAGCTCGGGACCGGTCTCGGGATGGAGATGGCGCAGCAGACCGAAGCCGATGCCCCGGTCGGGCAGGGCGCGCAGCTGTTCCTTGACCCGCTTCAGCGCCTGTCCGAGGGTCGGTCCGCCGTCGACGACCTCCGCCCAGGCCAGTGGGCCCGGGTCGACACGGACGGGATACAGCGAGGTGAACCAGCCCACCGTGCGGGAGAGGTCCGCGCCCTCGGCGATCTCCTCGCGCCCGTGTCCCTCCACGTCCACCAGCAGGGCCGTGTGCCGCCCTTGGGCATGACCCCGGCGCCACTGGGCGACCGCCAGGGCGAGCGCGGTCAGCAGGACGTCGTCGACCCCGGCGTGGAAGGCCGTCGGCACGGTCGTCAGGAGGGGCGCGGTGACCTCGGACGGCAGGGAGCAGGTGAGCTCGCGGGCCCGGCCCACGGTGTCCCGTACGGGATCCAGCCGGCCGGTGGTCAGCGGCGGGTCGGCCGCGGTGAGCAGCTCGGTCCACAGCCTTGCCTCCGCGCCGCGGGCAGGCTTCAGTGCCTCCGCCGCGAGGAGCTGCGACCAGCGGCGCAGCGAGGTGCCTACCGGGTCCAGGCGCGGCGGGCGGCCGAGCCTGACGGCCTCCCAGGCGGCGATGAGATCGGGAAGCAGGATCCGCCAGGACACCCCGTCGACCACGAGATGGTTGACGACGAACAGCAGCCTGCCCGGCCGGACCGGTCCGGCGTCGAACCAGACCGCCTGGACCAGCGGCCCCCGCTCGGCCGACAGACGGGCGGACGCCGCCTCCGCCCGGCGGCGGATCACGGCCTCACCGATGCCGGCGGCGCCGCTCTCGACGCGGTGCACCAGGTCGGCGGCCCGCACGGAACCCACCGGGCGCACCGCGAGCGACCACGAACGGCCGTCCGGGCCGCCCGCGGTCCGGGTCAGCCGCAGCGCGTCGTGGTGGTCCACGAGCGCCTGCACCGCCGCGGTGAGGTGGTCCTCACGTAGATCGGCCGGCACCTCCAGCAGCATCGCCTGGTGAAAGGCGTCGGCTTTCCCGCCGCGCGCGTCGAACCAGCGCATGATCGGGGTCGGCTCCAGGCCTCCCACGCCGGAGTCGTCGGTGTCCGGGGCCGACAGCGCCATGTCCCCGGCGACCTCGGCCAGTCCGGCCACGGTCCGCTGCTCGAAGACGTCGCGGACCGCGAACCGGACGCCCGCCGAACGCGCCAGGCTGACCAGGCGGATCGAGACGATGCTGTCTCCGCCGAGCGCGAAGAAGTCGTCGTCCGGCCCGACCCGGTCCACCCCGAGGGCCCGAGCGAACAACTCTCCCAGGAGCCGCTCGCGTGCGGTACGCGGCTCACGCCGGGGCGCGTTTGCCGGCGCGCCCGGTTCGGCCTCGGGCAGCGCGGCCCGGTCGAGCTTGCCGTTGGCCGTCAGCGGCAGCCGGTCCAGGGTGACGTAGGTGGACGGCACCATGTACTCCGGCAGCCGTTGCCGCACGAACTCCCGTAGCTCTTGCGGCGTTACGGCGGTGTCGGCGACGACGTAGGCGACGAGGCGCGCGTCACCGGGCTGGTCGTGGTGTGCGACGACGGCGGCTTCGGCGATGTCGGGATGACCGGTGAGGAC
>NZ_JBVJTD010000068.1:0-6715 GCF_055605965.1 Streptomyces sp. NPDC037126 | reverse complement strand
CTCGTCCGGCAACGAGCCGAGGCTCCCGCAGCAGTAGCTAGTTCATGCCTGGCCAGCGAAAACGTCACACGAGGTTCGGAAAGAGAACGACCTCTCAGACAGTGGACGACCGCAGCGCCGAGCCGCAGGTGGCCGTCGCCGCGGCCCTGAGCCCGACGTACACCCCGCCACCCCACAGGCGCGACACGGAGGAGCCTTGGGACCACAGGCTCTACTACACCGTGCATCCGGGCTGCGGACGCGAGGTACTCGACCTGGCCCTCCAGGCCCGCATGGACGAGCTGTGGCGCCGGATCATGGACCGCGACGTGCCGCCCTTCCTGCTCGCCACCCCAACGTGGACCGACGGGACGATCGTGCCTGCGGAACTCGTGGACCGGCTGGCCGCGTACGAGGCACTCTCGGCCCGGCCCGGCGTCGCCGACCTCGACCAGGCTCTGCTGCGAGTACGCCATGACGACACGGCTGCCACGGCCGCCGACCAGGCCGACGGCCTCGGCTCGCCCGAGGCGGCGAGGCTGGCGAGCTGGCTCCGCGGCGGTGGCCTCACCCCACCCGACACCACCCGCCGTTACTTCGGGAACTACTCCGACATCGACGGTTGTCACCCCGACCCCGTGCCGTATCGGCTCCGGGCGGAGATCGGAAGGACAGCCACCGTGCCGGCCAGCTTCTCCAAGCCCTTCCGCCGTCTCCTGAACCCCTTCGTGGTCCCGCGGGACACATGTCATTGGGCCGCGGACCCGCAATCGTGGGGGCGGGTTCTCTACCGCTGCTGCTCACCGTCCTGCCCGCACATCGGGAGATCGTCGCGGCTCGCACGCTCACCGGCTTCGCCGACGCCGCCGAGACCGGCGGCCGGAGCGCGGCAGAGCATCTGCCTGTTCTCGTCGACATCGACGCCCCGGGCGGAGACGCCGTCCACCTCACCCTGGCCTACGGACTGGGCGCAGGCAGGCTGGCCGAGCGCGTCGCCGCCGCCGACGCCCTGCTGATCATGGCCGCGCGTGGCAGTCTTGATGCTGACCGGCTCGGTCAGGATCTGGCCGACCTCATGGCACACGGTGCCCTCAAGAGCGGACGTGTCACCGAGGCCCTGACCGTCGCGGCGCAGTCCGGCGCCTGCCTCACGGTCGGTGCCGTACTCGCTGCGGTGCTTCCTCCGCTCCTGCCCGAGCCAGGCCACGGCGCACCGACCGGGCTCGCCCAACTCCTCACCCTCGCCGCCGACTGCGCCGAGAGCACCCGCCGGACACCACCGGTCGAAGGCGTCGCAGAACTCGCCGCCCGCAAGGGTTCCAGCCTCTTCCTCAAGTCCACCCGCCGGCTGCACACGGCCTGTGCTCCACCGACCTGAGAGGCAAGGAACCTGCGGCGTCCCAGAGCACAGCGCGCCCCGGGACGCCGCGGCCCGCGCGACGTCCGAGCGCCGGCCGTCGCCGCATGCGGACCGGCGGCCGGGGGGCTGCGCCCCGCCGAGTACGAGATCGCGGCGGCCGAGTCCCGGACAGTGTCCACGTCGGTGACTGCCGCATGGCCAGGAAGAACACCGACCCGCACGGCGCCGTCGGCAACCGGCCCGTCTACGTGGTCTTGGCCGTCACCACGCGTCGTCCGCGAGCCCAACCCGTCGAGAGGGATCAGGCTCGCGTGAGCGGCGCCGGCCGCCAGCACCCGCTCCTCACCGGCGACGACCGGCCAGTGCAGCACGGCTGGTGGTCGTACGAAGACCTGGCGCGTGACAGGCGCCGACGCTGGACCGGCACCGTCGGCAACCTGAGCGACCGTCACGACACCCTCACTCACTGACGAGGACATGGGTACCGTGCCGACGACCTGGCCCGAGGTGTCGTAGCTCTGCGCCATGCCGGCGCGGACGAAGGAGTGGATCCATGGCCCACCGCCCGCGCCCCAGCCGTGAGCGCGCCCGGAGGCAGATCGAATGGCACGTCTACGAAGCCGGTCCGGTCCTCCCGACTCGTTCGGTGACGCTCCCCGAGCGGCAGCTGCTCGACGGCACGGCGCCCGCCGTCACGGATGTCGAGCCCCTGTCCACTGTCCTGCACCGGGTGGTTTCGCCCGTCGGCGGGTACCGCCTGGGCGCAGACTGACCCGCCGACCGCTTCGCCTGCCCGGCAGGGTCCTCGCCCATGTGCCGGTGTGCCGGAGCGTCTTGGACGATGCGAGGGAGCCGGCGTGGCGGTACCCGGCGTTCGAGTGCGACCCGGAGGGCGATCCGACCCCGCCAAAGACACTCACACCCCCGGCTCCGTCGGCCGGGCCGGCCGGCTGCTGGGCAGCGGTATGGCTGGCTGGTCAGTCCTTGCGTAGCACCCATTTGTAGTCATAGATGCCCAACAGCAGGCCGTTGGTGTCGCTGAACTCATGTGCTGCGCGCATTACCCCTGGCCAGTAGTTGCTGAAGTCGTCGCCGCTCATGAGTCCGAAGAGTCGGGCACTGCGTGCCACTTCGGCGCGGTCCTCCGGCGGCCGGTCGGAGGTCGTCCTCGACACCAACACCGTCGAGACCACCGCCAAGCAGTACAACTCGCCGATCACCGAGAGGACCCTCGTCCGCCACTCCCGGTCCGGCCCCCGCCTCCGGCGGTTCCTCCCGTCCAGCGAACTGACCGCCGCCTGGATCAGTCCCGGAACCGGACCGGCCGTCACCCGCGGGGCACTGACCCGCTGATGATCACCGAAGACATCCGTACCGCCCGCCAGAAGCCGGTCCTGGACGACCTCCGCGACGAAGTCCGCCAAGGCTGGGACGACGTCCTGGCCACGTTCCCGCCCCCGCACTACGAGTTGATCCCGACCATGACGGTCCACGACGGCGACGGCGACGTCGCGGTGCGCGACTACTGCCACGACAGCCGGAGCGCATTCCACGGCCAGGACCACGAGATGATCGCGGGGCTGGACCCGAAGAGTGAACGGCTGTCGTGCCCGAGGTCGGCCCTCACCGCTTGCTCCATGGCGGCATGTTGACGCTGCTGGGCTTCGGGATTCGGCGTGAAGGGGCACGAACGATGTGCTCGGAACGCCCTTTCGGCCGCCCGTACGACAGGCGTCGGGCAGGTTCCGCTCTGACAGCATGGAGACGTCGAGCCCACGCGACAGGCGTCCGTCGTGCGCGCGCCAGTCCTTCACCGCGAGTTCATGATTCCACCGAGAGGAACGCTCATGACGACTGCCTTTGTCGCAGGCCATGGATGGCACGACGGCGCAGATTTCATTCTGGTACCGAACGGGATGCGAGTGGGATTTTACGCCTCTCCGGAGTCGCCGCTCGATTTCGCCGTCATGGAGGAGGCGGTGAGGCGAGGAGACGTTGCACCGCTTGAGTCCTTCGACCCTGGTGCGCAGATTCCTAACTATCTGTATGAGCAGTTCTCCGATCTGGAGATTTCCCGGGTCATGCAGGCAAATCGTCATGAGATCCCCCTGACCTTCATCGAAGGCCGGACGAGGCTCTGTACTGATCCCCCGTTATGCGCCGGGCCTTCCCGACACACTTGCGACGGCCTGCTCGGGCGCGCCGCGATGCATGACTGGGACACACTCAACATATTTGCCTGCCGTACCAATACCACGATCGAAGTGGCTCGGACGAATGAGTTGAGGGATCGGTACGGTCGTCCGACCACGGAATACTACGATGAGTGGAAGGAGTGGATCCGATCCTTCCTGGTGTTGCCGAGTGATGCTCAGGACAGAGCCTGGGCCGAGATGCCGGTGCAGACTCAAAGCGTGCTGTGCGCGGACCTGGAATTGCGCGAATGGGCGGAGTGCTACTGGGTTCGCAGGGAACTGGACGCCAGCCCCGGCCGCAGCGCGGACATCCTTGTCCGCGTGCACGACGCGGTGCAGGCACGCCTCTTCCGTGACTATCCTGCGTACGCGCATCTGAACAGTTTCAACCCCATGGCGTATCCGGGCTATGCCGGCTGGATCGACAGCTTCCACAAGCTCGACTTCCAGAACAAGGTGGCCGAGTGGAGGATGATGGGAGACGACGACAAAACCAAGGTCCTGGTGGATCCGGAGGTCTCTCATTTCGCCCGGCTCTACAAGATCTGGGTCTACTTCAGAGCCGGCCTGGAGCCCGCGTTCCTGGACAAGATGCTCGACGAACTCGATCCGGCCGACCGCGCACTTCTCAGATCGCAGCCCGGCTTCCCTGCAGCGACACCCCCAGCCCCTCTTCCCTTCTTCGCACGTGCTCCTGAACACGGTCCGTGAGCAGGGCCGCTCGTTCCGGTGCCGGTGCGTACGTGGGCGGCGTCCCCGGCGTCTGTGGTGTCCCTGACGTGGTGGACCCTGCTCTCGACGGGGCCGTCCGGAAGCTCCAGGTGGTCCCGCCGCTCTCGTACCCGTCGGCCGTCACCGCGGAACTGGCATGGTCCTCTCCGGGGGAGGACCATGCCAGCGGCCTCATGCAGAGAACGAGCACTCGCAGACAGGCCCATCCGTCCGGGGGCGACGTCTCCAGCTCCGCCCTTCGCCTTCCTGCCGGCTGAGCTGCGGGCCCACCGCCCGCATCGCGGCACCCGCCGGCGACGTCTGTGAAGCGCCGACCACCAGGCCCCGCTGGCGCCGGGCCACCTGCGTGCGGGGACACCTGTGCCCGGCGCGCAGCCGGATCGGTGCCGGCATGACCAACGCCTGCCGGAACACCGCCGTGGCCGTCGACGTTCTCGCCGCACTCGCCCCGGACCCGGCTGCCGCGGTGAAGCCGGCGGCACGCAAGGCGTTCGTGATCCTCAACGGGACGCTGCTGCTGATCGACCGGATCGCCGCCGACCGCCCGTTCTGCTCAGGGAAGCCCAAGAAGCACGGCATGGACATGCGGGTCATCGCCGAATGAGGCGTGGAACACGGCTCCGGCCTGGGCAACCTCCGCCGGGTGGCCGAGAGCACGATCGCCTGGCTGCACGGCTTCCGCCGCCTGCGGATCCGCTCAAAGGCACCGTCCCGGTCCCGAGGCACCTCGACGGTCACGGGGCAGACGTCGGTGATGACGTTCTTGCACTGTCTGCTGTTGCGGGAGTTCCGGCCGTCCTCCCCGGCCCGATCGTGCCGGTCAGAGCCCAGGTGATCGGTCATCTCGCCCTCAAGCGGACCCCAGCAGCCGCTTCGTCAGCTGCTGCAGCAGCCCGCCCTCACGAAGTCGGCGTCAGCCCCCGCAACTGAGCCCGAACCACGAGCTCGTTCGGGAACTGGCCATCGACAGCCGTGGGTGCAGCCTCTGACTCGGACAGCCATACTATGTCCTCGCTGGTCACAGGTGCACTCTTCCATGATCGGAGGTGCACCGAATTTCTTACCGTCCCTGGCGAGAAGGCCCGGCTGATCCGGATACCCGCCGCACGTCTCGTTCAGCATGTGCGGTCGCCAGGTGGTTCACCGACGGCGGCAGGCGGCGCGGTGGGCCAAACCTCGCCTGCGCATTCGCACGACCGGCGTGCGACCGATCCGGCCGCAAGTTCCGGCCCGTGGCGGCGTCAACGACTGGCCGGCTTCGTCCTCGAAGACGATCCAGGCCCCGAGCGACGCCGCGATGCTCGCGGCCAGGTCTCCTTCTTCCACACCTCGACCGCCGTGTCATCACGCTCGATCGCTCGGCGGGCGGGCTGCTGCCGCGACCAGCCGTGCCGCGTCAGCAACTGCCAGGTCCCTTCCACCGTGTACAAGACGTGGAACAGCCGGCCGATCAGCGTCTTCACCCGCGCCAACGTCCACTGCTGGTCCGCCCAGCCATGGACGAGCGGTCCGCGCTCCAACTCACGCGCCAGTCTGGCGATCCGGGCCGGACCGAGCGACAGCACCCCCGGGACCATTCGGGTCCGGGGGTGCTGTTGTGTCTTCTGCGCGAGTTGCTGTTGCCGGTGTCCGATAGGGCGCGGGGCGGCGCGTCAGCGGACGTTGATCGACGGGGTTCGCTGGCGGGTGCGGACCGGGGCAGGGTGGCGGGATCTGCCCGTGGAGTACGGGCCCTGGAAGACCGTCCATGGGCTCTCTCTGCGGCGATTTCGGCCGGTGCCACCGTGGCCTGCCTGCTCGGGTCGGCCAACCGCGACCCGCAGCGATTCGCCGACCCGGACCGGTTCGACATCTTCCGTGCCGACGGCTGTGTCGACCGGGCGTACACGGCGGCCGCCGTCCATGTCGCGTTCGGCACCGGCCGGCACTTTTGCCTCGGGCTCGACTCTCGCTCGTCGAGGCTGAAGTCGGGATCGCGGCGCTGCTGGCCGCGATGCCGAAGCTGGCCTGGTCCGACGGGTTCACTCCGGTCGAACGCGGCCAGATGTTCCGCGGCCCCGAGCGGCTGCTCGTGAACACTGGGTGGTAGTCCAGCGGCTTAGGCGCTGTTTCTCGGATCATGTGCGGAGCCAGATGATGAGTGCTGCGAGGGTGACGGTGCCGAGGTAGGTGTAGGCCCGTTTCTCGTAGCGGTGGCGACGGCGCGGAAGCCTTTCAGGCGGTTGATGGCACGTTCGACGGTGTTGCGCTTCTTGTAGCGTTCGCGGTCGAACCCGGTGGGCCGACCGCCGCGGGAACCGCGGTTATGGCGGTGTCTGCGCTGGTCGAGCCGTTCGGGGATGGTGTGTGATATGCCGCGTCGTCGCAGGTAGCGGCGGTTTTCGCGGGACGTGTAGGCCTTGTCGGCCAGGACGCGGTCGGGCCGGGTGCGAGGCCGGCCGACTCCGGT
>NZ_JBVJTD010000067.1:0-7058 GCF_055605965.1 Streptomyces sp. NPDC037126 | reverse complement strand
GAACAGCAACTCCTCCAGCCGAAGCATCACTTCTTCCACGGGCCGAACTGTCAGCCACACCACACCCCGTACGGATCAGTTCCGGGCGTCTTCCCGCGGACTCACTCAGAGTGCATGCTCCACGGAAAGTGAGCCAGAACCCGAGTTTTGACGGCACGGGGGTTCTTGCCTGGGCAGCATCGAGGTGCTCGTGATGAAAGGCCCTGGTCATGCCGCAGATGTCGAAGGTCGAGCTGTACGCGGCGATCCGGCGCGACCACCGCGGCGGCATGACGATGCGGGAGATCGAGCGCAAGTACAACGTGTCGTGGCGGACGGTCCGCAGGGCCGTGGACTCGGTCTGGCCGGAGCCGCGGAAGAAGCTGCCGCCGCGGCCGACGGCGCTGGATCCGTACAAGTCGGTGATCGACGGGATCCTGCGGGCGGACCTGGATGCGCCGCGCAAGCAGCGGCACACGGTCACGAGGATCTTCCACCGACTGGTCGAGGAGCACGGCGCCGATGTCTCCTATCAGATGGTCCGGCGTTACGTCGCGGACCGGAAGCCGCGGATTCTGGTGGAATCGGGCAAGGCTCCACTGGAGGCGTTCGTGCCGCAGACGCACCAGCCCGGCATGGAGGCCGAGGTTGACTTCGGTGACGTGAGCGTGCGCCTCGCCGGCGATTTGGTCACCTGCTACCTGTTCTCCTTCCGACTGTCGTACTCGGGCAAAGCCGTCCACCGCGTCTTCGCCTCCTGCGGCCAGGAAGCCTTCTTCGAAGGGCACGTGCACGCCCTGCGGACGCTGGGCGGTGTCCCACGGAGCAAGGTCCGCTACGACAACCTCAAGGCCGCCGTTGCCCGGGTGCTGGGGCTGAGCCGGGCCAGGGTGGAGACAGACCGGTGGATCGCCTTCAAATCGCACTTCGGGATCGAGAGCTTCTACTGCAGACCCGGCATCGACGGCGCCCACGAGAAGGGCGGGGTCGAGGGGCAGATCGGCTACTTCCGGCGCAACCACTTCACCCCGGTTCCCGAGGTCGCCTCGCTGGCGGAGCTGAATGAGCTGGTCGAGCAGTGGGACCGGCACGACGGCCGACGCCGGATCGGATCCCGGCCGCGAACGATCGACGAGTACTTCGAGGTCGAGCGACCTCTGCTGCTGCCGCTGCCCGAGGAGCCGTTCGAGACCGGGCGGGTGTTCACCCCGCGGGTCGACCGCTACAGCCAGATCGCGGTCCGCACCAACCGCTACTCGGTGCCGGTCCGATTGATCGGCAAGCGGGTCAGGGTGATGCTGCACGCCTCTCACCTGGTGGTCTACGACAAGAACGTGGAAGTCGCCCGACACGAGCGACTCATCGCCAAAGGCGGCTGCCGCCTGGAACTGGATCACTACCTCGAGGCCCTGATCCGCAAGCCCGGCGCCTTCCCCGGCGCCACTGCGCTCGAACAGGCCCGCTCTGCGGGCAAGTTCACTCCCGTCCACGACGCCTGGTGGGCTGCGGCAGTCAAGGCACACGGCGACACCGAGGGCACCCGGGCCTTGATCGAGGTCCTGTTGATGGCCCGACACATCCCGCACGAGCACCTGGTCGCGGGTCTCGCTACCGCGTTGCGGGCCGGGGCCCTGACCGCGGACGCGGTCGCCCTGGAGGCCCGCAAGGCCGCCCAGACCGAGGACGATCCGATGGTTGTCGCCCCGTCTGCGCAGGCCACCGGGCAGTCGGCGGCGACCGTGACGTTCCTGCACGAGTGGAAGCTGAACCACCTGCCGCCGGACACCAGGCCACTGCCCTCGGTGACGCCCTACGACCAGTTGCTCCGACGCCGTCGCGTCAGCGGCGGTGACCACCGAGAGGGAGAAGCACAGTGACCCTGCCCCGCCAGCGAGGCTTGACCGAGCAGGCCGCCACCACGGCCATCGACACCGCCTGCCG
Source organism: Streptomyces sp. NPDC037126 (assembly GCF_055605965.1). Taxonomy (NCBI): domain Bacteria; kingdom Bacillati; phylum Actinomycetota; class Actinomycetes; order Kitasatosporales; family Streptomycetaceae; genus Streptomyces; species Streptomyces sp. NPDC037126. The sequence continues at coordinate 5,138 of NZ_JBVJTD010000067.1, read as the reverse complement.
CCTGCTGCGGCTGCCCTCGATCCGCAACGAGTTCGCCGAGATCGCCGAACGGGCGGCCAAGGACCAGATGACCTACCGCGGCTTCCTCGCCGAACTGCTGATGGCCGAGTGCGACGACCGGGCCAGACGCCGCTCGGAAAGGCGGATCAAGGCAGCCGGCTTCCCGCGGGAGAAGTCGTTGCGGACCTTCGACTTCGAGGCCAACCCCAACATCGACCCGGCCACCGTGAACACGCTGGCCAGCTGCGAGTGGATCAAGAAGGGACAGCCGCTCTGCCTGATCGGCGACTCCGGAACTGGTAAGTCCCACATGCTCATCGCTCTGGGCACCGAGGCCGCCATGAAGGTACCGCGTCCGCTACACGCTCGCCACCAAGCTGGTGAACGAGCTGGTCGAGGCCGCCGACGAGAAGCAGCTGAATAAGACCATCGCCCGCTACGGCCGCGTCGACCTCCTCTGCATCGACGAACTGGGATACATGGAACTGGACCGGCACGGCGCCGAGCTCCTCTTCCAGGTTTTGACCGAGCGCGAGGAGAAGAACAGCGTCGCCATCGCCTCCAACGAGTCGTTCGGCGGCTGGACGAAGACCTTCACCGATCCCGGTCTGTGCGCCGCCATCGTCGACCGGCTCACTTTCAACGGCACCATCATCGAGACCAGCACCGACTCCTACCGTCTGGCCAGCACCCGAGCCCGAGCCGAACACGCAGAAGCGGGCTGACCACCGCTTCACCGCCTGGCCGGCAACCACTGAGGGCCGGCCAGGCCGAGATCATCCGAGCGGGACACGCCCTGCAACCCGGGGACCAGCGTCCAGATGAGCTGCGATCCGCGTGATCGTCCTGGCGTTGTCCTCGAACAGATGCGCCTGCATGCCCGCCGCCTGGGCCGCCTCAACGTTTACGGCGAAATCGTCGATGAAGAGGCAGCTCTCCGGCCGCACCTCCAGGCTGGCGCATGCGGCCTCGAAGGCACGTGGGTCCGGCTTCTCGATGCCGATCTCGTGCGAGTACACGATCTTTTCGACCAGTTCGTCGAAGTGGTACAGCGCCGTCTCCCGCTCCCGGGCACCGACGAAGCTGTTGCTCAGGATGCCCAGCCTGCAGCTTCCCCGCAGCCCTCGCACATAAGCGATGAGTTCCTCGTTAGGCGTCCCCAGGTATTCCGCCCAAAGATCCGCCATGAAGGCTTCGACCTGGGACGCATCGAGCTCCAGGCGTGCTGCCACCTGCTCGTGAACCTCTCGTTCGCTGATGCTCCCGATGCTCCCGGCCTGCCACACGTCGCGCATCCGCTCGTGCACAGTGCCCGGCGACAGCACCAGCCGCTCTTCCCACCGCTGCACGCATCCTGTTTCCGGCGTGATCTCCAGCACGCCACCGATATCAAGAATGACGCAGGTCTCCGTCACTCGAACTCCCCCCTCTTCGTCCGGCCGGCTGGCGAGCGCACACCGCCCGCTCATGTGATCTATGGAGACACTGTTGTCCTTCCTGCTGGGGCAAGGTCAAGCGATCTTGGAACCTTGTGGCAGCCCTGTTGCGAGCCGCGACACGACTCGGCTGCATCAGCAGGTGCCTCCAAAACTCATGACGATCCGCGGAGTCCTCGGCCGAGCGACGACGTCAGAACTCGTCAACAAACGCTGTCGCAAGAAGTGAACGAAGCCAAGGCCACCACCTCCGGGGTGAACGGGGCCCAGGGCGTCGCGGCCGTCGGTCAGGCGCGGAGATGGATCACCAGAGCCCGCCGCGTGGATCCTCGGTGCAGCATGACGTCAGCCACTCTTCCAGGCCGACGTAGTCGGCCACCGCTTGTGTGCGGCGGGTGTCGGAGCTGGTCGATTCGAAGGCGGCGAGGGTTCGGTTGGCTGGCCATGCGCGGGAGCGTGGGGTGGTGGCGAGGGCGGGGAGGGGGAGCCTGTCGGGACTGATCCACGCGCGCGTGCCTGGCGGTGACTGCGATCTTTCGTGGAGGCATCTCCTCCCACCCCTCCTCATCGTCCACGTCCGCGCCTCGCCCAGGAGCGGCGCGACCACGACAAGGAGTGCGACCCTGAGTGGGACCGGCTCGGCGGCGAACTCCTCGCCCGGCATGCCGATGGCTTTCCCGCCCTCGTCAAGGCCTCGCCGATGGCGCCTTCGACCCGCCGGCACCGACCCGCTCGACTTCGGCATCGAGCGGATCTTCGACGGAGTCGAAGCGCCCACGGCGGCGCGGGAATGATCCGACGGGGGCTGGTTCGCCAAGTGAACTGAACCTCCCCGGTCGACTCATCCTTCGGCTGGCGTGCGAGTGCCGGCCGCTAGAGACGTTACGGCAGCGCGGGCGTATTGTCCGTATATGGGTGATGTGCGGTGTAGCTGGTGTGGGGTGCGGCTTCCCGGGGCGGCGGTGGGCAGCCGCCGGTACTGCCGGGCGGCGCACCGGCAGGCGGCCTGGCGTGCACGCTGCCGTTGGAATCGGGCGGCCACGGAGCGGGAGGGAATGGCCGCGGCCGGTGAGGAGCTGGTCCTTCAGGTGCAGGCCCTCTCCCTACGGGTTCATGAGCTGCCGTCGCCGGGCGTATACGCGGGCTGGAACTCTGCCGCAGTAGCACGCGTGCCGGAGCTGGCTGGAAAACTCGTCCAGGCGGCAGTGCGCGCGGACCGTCGGGCAGGGGCCAGCTGGGGCCAGATCGGCGCGGGTCTGGGTATCAGTGCTGAGGCTGCCCGCAGCCGCTTCGGCCGCAGTCGCGGCGCCCGTACGCCTGCCGCCGGGACAGGGCGAATGTGATGCGGCAGCCTGCCGGCCACAGGCCCGATTCCGTGGAGCGGCTGGATTCGGTCGTGGCCGACGTGGTGCGGCAGACCGGCGCGTCGGTGGCCCTGCTGTACCTGTTGCAGCCCGGCGAGCAGCTGCTGCGGCTGGCATTGCTGTCCGGAGTCTCCCGGCAGATCGCCGCTCCGTGGACCCGCATTCCCCTGGATGCTCCGATCCCGGTCGCGGATGCGATGCGGCAGCGGCGCCTGCTGTGGCTCGGCAGCCAGGAGGAGATGGCCCGCAGCTACCCCCGGCTCGGGATCGTGCTGCCGTACGACTTCATGCTTGCCGCAGCACCCTTGACTAGCGGCGCCTCGGTGTGGGGTGGCATCGTGCTGCTGTGGCCCATCTGGCACCCACCACAGCTCAACGACGATGAACGCCAGGCGGTCGCCACCTGTTGCGGACGCGCGGCCAACCTTTGTGAACAAGCCGCGCAGAGCGGCCGTCCGCTGCCAGCCCCTGAACAACCCCGGCTTCTTGCCACACAGCTCGGCAGGTCCGACCCCGCCCAGGCTATGGCTGCGCTCGGCTTCACCGACCGCCTGCCCGTAGGCTGCTGCGCCCTCGACATCGAGGGCCGGCTCACCTTCATCAACCCCGCCGCCGCCGACCTGATGAACTGCGGCGTCGCCGCCCTGGTGGGCAAACGCCCCTGGGAAGTGCTGCTATGGCTGAACGAGCCACTCTTCGAAGACCGCTACCGGGCGGCGCTGATCAGCCGCCACCCCACCTCCTTCACCGCCCTGCGTCCCCCGGACACGTCGCTGCTCTTCGAGCTTTACCCCGACGACAGCGGCATCAGCGTCCACATCACTCCTACCGCCCGCCCGGCCACCACCGGCCCAGGCGAAAAGCCCCGGTTCGCCAGCGAACCCGTGAGCGCGACGGCCCTGTACCTCCTGACGCACCTGGCGGCCGCCCTGACCGAGGCCACGGGCGTGCGCGACGTAGCCGAACGGGTCGCCGACCAGATCGTGCCCGCCTTCGGCCCCCAGCGCCTGATCCTGATGACCCAGGAAGAAGGCCGGCTTCGCATCGTCGGCCACCGCGGCTACAGCACCGACTTCGTCCACCCCTTCGACGGCACCTCCCTGACCTCCACAACCCCCGTCGCGCATGTCCTGACCACCGGCGACGCCGCCTTCTTCCCCGCCTTCGCCGACTTCCGGCGCGCCTATCCCGACGCTCCGCGCTACGAAAGAACCAACGCTTGGGCCTTCCTGCCCCTGACCGTCTCCGGACGCCCCATCGGTTCTCTCGTCCTCTCCTACGACCAGCCCCGTCCCTTTCCCCCAGCAGAGCGTGGCATCCTCACCTCCCTCGCCGGACTGATCGCGCAGGCCCTGGACCGCGCCCGCCTCTACGACGCCAAGCACGCCCTTGCCCACTCCTTGCAAACCGCTCTTCTGCCCCAGACCCTGCCCCCGATCGAGGGCTTGGACGTTGCCGCCCGCTACCTCCCCGCCGGGCACGGCATGGACGTCGGCGGCGACTTCTATGACTTCATCCGCTGCGACGACACCACCGCCGCCGCCGCGATCGGCGACGTCCAGGGCCACGACTCCACCGCCGCCGCCCTCATGGGACAGGTCCGCACCGCCGTCCACGCCCACGCCACCACCGGAACAACCCCCGGCGACATCCTCACCCGCACCAACCGCCTCCTGACCGACCTCGACCCCGGCCTGTTCACCAGCTGCCTGATCGCCCACCTCGACGTGACCCTCCACCGCGCTCAGCTGGCCAACGCCGGACATCCCCCGCCACTGCTCCGCCATCCCGACGGGCGCACCGAAATCCTCCACCTGCCACCCGGGCTGCTCCTCGGTATCGACCCCGCCACCGACTACACCACCACCGAAATCCGCCTTCCGCCGGGCTCCGTCCTTGTCCTGTACACCGACGGACTTGTGGAAACCCCGGGCACCGACATCGACCACACCACCTACGACCTTGCCAAGCACCTCGCACAGGCGCCAGGCCAGGAACTCGACGATCTCGCCGACACCCTGATCCACCACGCCAAACGGGGCGTCGTTAGGCATGACGACATCGCCCTCTTGCTCATCCGCCCGACAAACGGCGGCTGACACCCATACCGCGCGCTTCATCTCTCTGCGGGACAGGACCGCCCATGCCAACGCCCTCTGCCTGAGCATGTGACCTCGCCCACTGCGCAGCACCGTTCGTTCGGTCCCGCTGCAACAACCTGGCCTGCTGCGTGCCTCCTGCGCGGGTGTGTCCAGTCAACGGCTGATCTTGGTTGTTGAGGTTCAGTGGCTGGTGGTGGGGGTGAGGCGTCCTTCGAAGGCGATCTGGAAGGCGTTAA
>NZ_JBVJTD010000066.1:0-8690 GCF_055605965.1 Streptomyces sp. NPDC037126 | reverse complement strand
CTTGGTCGGAGCACATGTTCAGACGAAGGCCGCTTTGACGTACGGCGGTTACCGAACCGAGTGATCAAGTTCGAGGCACCATTCGACGCCGACCGATTAAAGATCAAGATAGGCTCGGCTTGTGGATCCCGTCGCGCTCGCCTGTGTTGTCGTCTCTGTCACGGTCCTGCTCTACGGGGTGCCCGTCCTGCGCGCCTGCCTCGGTGCGCGGTTGCGTGCCGCGCCCGTCGATCCTTACCGTGTGGCCGCCGGCCGCTGGTTGACCGAGGACGACATCCAGGCGGCCGCCGCCCGGCTCCTGCTGGACGGCCTGGTCACCATCAACCATCGCGGCAATCTGGCACTGACCGGGAGCGGCGCGGACGTGGCGCGCACCGCCGGGCACCCCCTACCGGATGCCCTGCACGCTGCGCTGCGCCGGCGTACGGCCGCCACGACGCTTGGCATCATCGCTTCCCACGACCCCGCCTCTCGCGCCGCCCGCGCCGAGTTCCACGACGGCCCTGCCGCGTCCCGCACCCGCCGGGCGTCCACCGTCACGAGCTGCCTGGCTGCCACCGGGGTGCTGCTTCTTACGGGGAGCTGGCGTTCGTGATCGCGGCGCTGTTCGACCGCTTGCCGCAGGGGCCCGCGCAGTGGGCCGCGACCGCGGCCACCGGCCTCGCCGTGCTGGCCCAGCTCGGCTTCCTGGCGCGCTACGGCGGCAGGTCAGGCGCGGAGGGCCACCGCGTCCTGGCTACCGGACCATACGTCCCGCCCGCACCACACCCGGCTCTCGCGGAACTGTCCGAGACGGCCCCGCAGGCCGCGGCCTGGTTGCGTGCAGGACGGTTGCGCACGACCCGCCGCCGCAACCGCGGACGCCGACGACGCCGTGGGCGCGGCACGTCGCGCTTTGACGGCCCGTTACGTCGACTTATCGCTTGAACCGTTCGCTCGTTGGAGGGCACACAGTACGACCGGCGACGGCCGCTAGGCCGTGTAGCGAAAGTAGATCTTGATCGGTAAATGATCGCGAAGGGTCGCTCGCTGCCCGACGAGCGTTCGGTACCGCGATGCGCAGCCAGACCGTTACATCACCGCTCGGTCCGCATTCCGTCGTTTCTCCGACGGGAGCGCGGTGTACGCGGCCCCGTGTTGCCCATGGCAGCGGTCAGGACCTGATCATCTCGCTGTGGAGTCGTACCGGTGGCCAACGGGGGCGCCGCCCTGAATGCCGATGACCCGGGTGCCGGTGCAGGATTCAGTGCGACAGGGCAAGCGCGGCGGGTTGACCCAGCTTGGCGGCTGCTGTCCGCCAGGCGGCCGTCACCGCGCCGTGCGCCTTCTCCGTGCGCGCAGCCCGGTCGCCGCCCACGCACACGGGGCAAGTCCAGCGCTCCGTTGGGAAGAAAGGCCTGCGCTGCACCTTTACTTGCTTGCCGCAGCCTCCGCACTCGGCGCTCACGCTGGCAGGTGCGGGAGATGGCGATTGCTGATCTGGTGCCGGGTGCATGCGCGTGCCCGAGAACTCCTGAGGACTTCCGCTCGAGGTCAATAGTTCACCTCGTCGCGGCCACCCTGCGACAGGTTCGAGACGGACAGGCCTGCGTGGTTCGGGTGACGGGTCCACTTCGAGCTCGTCGAGAGCGACGACGGTCCCGAGCAGCACGTTCCTGAGGTCGTTGAGGACGACGGGGTCTGGTTCTTCTGGCGTTGAATAGATGGCACGGCGAAGCCAACCCCCGTTGCGCCCGTACCCGTCGATGCCGAGGACGACGACGCGCTCGGCTTCCGAGGGTGACTGCCGGCTCTGTCGCCGACCGTGGCGCCTTTCATTCAGGCGAAGGTGCGCTCGACGCGCGCCCGAACTTGCGTGTGACAGCCGCTGCGTTCCTCCTTCCAATCCGGGAGTTCCTTGCCCTTGGTGCGGCGGTGCGGGATGACGAGTCCGGTGCCCTGGTAGCCGCCGTCGGCAATGGTCATGGTGTGGCCGACGGCGTCCTTGGCGCCGGACTCCTCCCAGCCACGGGAGTCATGACGGTTGCCGGGCACGGGCCGGCCGACTACCACGACCACGCGGGTGTCGGCGTCGAAAACAGCGATTCTCGACCAACCTCAGCCTGACGACAGCGACCCCGTCCTTCGGCGGCGCATCGAAGACGTCAGTCAGTTGATCACCGTCCTGCGGTTCTGTGTGGACGAGGACGTTGAGCTCATCTTCGGCTGACCGCCGGAGCGCGGAGCGACCCGCCGTCGAGGGGAGAGCCCGTGGTTACGGGACAGTCTTTGGCCGGAGGAAACGCGACGTCTGTGGACGCGATCCCGGTATGAGAGGACCCGCCTCGCATGCGGTGGGCGCGGCCATTCCGCCCCCGCCTGAAACTCATCCGCGGCTTCGTCGACCAGGGTGCCGCCTCGGTGGAGCTGTACGAAAAGGCCGGCTCCCGCCGCTGTGCACGATGGACCAGCGAGCCCGGCAGCTACGGCGCCCCCGTACCTGCAGTGACGATGATGGCGATGCGTAAGACGGCCGGGCCGCTCCTTGCCTCACTTGACTGGTCCTTGGAGTGAGTAGGGGAGGCTGGGAGCGAAGAGCAGGTCGTGATCACCTGCGGATAGGCTCGGGCCATGACCGGTGACTGGCGGATGGACAGGATCGGGGCTGCTCTGCGGGGCGAGAACCCGACCGTGCTACGGCGACTTGAGTCTGGCTTCGCGGTGATCGGCGACGTTCAGTTCCTGCCCGGGTACTCAGTTCTCCTCGCGGACGAGCCGGGTGTTCAACGGCTGTCCGACCTGCCGAGGGCCAAGCGGCTGTCGTTCCTGTCCGGCATGGACCAGCTCGGGGAAGCGGTCGAGCGGGCCTGCCGGCGGCTGGACCCTGATTTCCGCCGGGTCAATCTGGAGATCCTCGGCAACACGGACCCCTTCTTGCATGCCCATGTCTGGCCGCGGTTCGAGTGGGAGCCGGCCGAGCTGGTGGGCAAGCCGGTGTGGCTGTATCCGCGTGACCGGTGGAATGACGAGCGGTTCAAGCTTGGCCCGCGACACGATGTGCTGCGGGATGCGATCGGCAGCGAGCTGGACCGGCTGTGTTCGATGGCTTGATGGTGGGGGTCCGCCGACCTCAGGTGGGTCCAGACCCGGAGCGTGAAGCACGAGCCGTGATCACCGGCAGGTTCCTCGGTTCGATCCGACTGCGGCCCCGGTGCGGCCTCCTGCTGGTACGGGGATGGCCTGACAGCCAGAGTTCTCGAGTCATCCACACAATCAGCCGATCGGCTCGTCAGGTCGATGCCGGAGATCGATACCTTCGGCAGGAAAGCAGAACGAACATCGCTCAGCCAAGTCCGTCGCGCGGACCTGCGAGAGAACCGGAGGTGCAGGATGACGAGTCCCGTAGATCGAGCAGATGTCATTCTGGACCGAGGGAACGTATCTCGGTGCCATCTTCCGGGGGATATGGACTTCGACCGAGACGCGGCACGCACCCGGTTCAGGGGCAAGTGCGAAGAGTACGCTCGCCTGGATCGGCGGCCGTACCACGAGCGCAAGTCGCGTTACCTGGTCGCCGCAGACCGTTTGCTGCGCGGTGGTCTCTGTGATCGTGACATTGTCGTGGACATTGGCGCTGGATACACCGAACTGGACGTGTGTCTGCGGGTCGACCACGCTTGGCGGGGGCGCTATGTCCCCGTTGATGGCTGGGTCGACGGCACGGACATCGAAAAGTGGACGCCGGAGTTCGACTACGACTGGTACGCCGCACTGGAAATCCTGGAGCACCTACGTAATCCGAAGCGGTTGGTGGAGGAATTGAAGGCCAGCTCCAAACGCGGCTTCGTCATCACGACTCCGAACCCCGAGGTCGTCGACGTTCTGGCCATGGACCCCACGCACGTCACTCCTCTGCCCCGGGGTCTGCTGGAATCCTGGGATCTCTACACGACGGTCCACAATTTCTACGGGCAGCACGAGGACGGCATCGCCGCCCTGTGGACCCGGGAGCTGGTGCGATGATCGGCATGGACTGATGGCTACGGCTACCCAACCTGCTGGAATGAACGACCTCGGATTTCGAGGAGAATTACGTGAATTCTGCAGGTAATGAAGCAGTGAGCCCCCTGCCCTACAGGGAACTGCAAGCGATCGCTCTCGCTTCCACGATGACGTCGCTCGACCGGACCGTTGTCGTGATCGCCCTCCCATCCATGGCGCACGGCTTGGGACTTGGGCTGGCGGCAGCTCACTGGACCATCAGTGTCTATGTGCTGACCATGGCTGCACTCGTGCTCTTCGGAGGGCGCCTAGGGAGCACGATCGGGCTCATGCTCACGTTTCGCTGCGGAGTGGTGGTGTTCACGCTCGCGTCAGTCGGATGTGCGATGGTGCCGACCGGAGACGCCGCATTCGCGGCCCTGGTCGGCTTCAGGGCTTTACAGGGGGTCGGCGCGGCCCTGATGTGGCCTGTCGCGATCCCGATGGTGACAGACGCCTTCAAAAAGGCGAGCCAGGGCCGGGTGGTTGCCTTGTTCTGCGGTGTGTCTCAGTTTGCCGGAGCCCTTGGCCCCCTGGTGGGTGGAGCTATTACGGGGACTCTCGGATGGCGTTACGTATTTTGGCTCAATATCCCGATCGGTGCCCTGGCATTCGTACTCACATTGCGTGGCACCCTCGGTCCACGGCCGACCAGAGAGCGGCCGCAATTCGGGGCTCTGCTCCTCATGGTGCCGGGCGTCTTCCTTGTTGTACTCGCCCTTGAACAGAGCGCGACATGGGGCGTCGCTTCATGGCGATTCTGCACATCGCTAGCTGGCGGCTTGCTGATCACCTGTGTCTTCTGTCGCACCACTCTGCGGTCGCGCCGCCCCCAGATCGACCTGCGCCTTCTCGCTCGGCGACGGTTCGGTGTGGATGTGCTGGTCAATTGTGGCATTCAGCTCGGTCTTTTCGCTGTGTTCGTCTACAGTGCGCTCTACATTCAGGAGGCACTGCATTTCTCTCCTCTGTGGGCCGGAATTGCGCAAATGCCAATCCTTGTCGGCGTTATCCTGGGGACCCAGGTGGCCGGTCACCTATTCGACCGCACAGGTAATGTCAGGGTGCCAGTATTGTGCGGACTGGTCTGCGCGATTACAGGGGTGGGGATGTGGATCGCGGCACTGTCCAGTGGTTCCTACTTCTGGCACCTACCGGGCATGGTGCTCAGTGGCCTGGGAGCCGGCGCGCAAGCGTCGGTCATGGCCGATGCCATGAATGCGGTGCCGACGCTTCGAAGGCCCGATGCCTCTGGGCTGCTGGCCGTAACCCAGCAACTCTCCGCTGTAGTGGGCCTGGCCATTGCCGGAACGGCTGCCGTGACTCACATGAACACGGACGCCGGAACGGCCCTCGTCGACACAAAGGCCGCCACTGCTGGGTTTCTGGTCTCCCTGAGCTTTTTGGTGGTGACCCTTTGCGGAGCAACATTGTTCATGGGCCGGTGCCGCTCGATCACTGGTCACCGCCGCGCTGACGGGGCTGGCGGTCATGGGCCGCCGGCCCCAGAGGTGTGCCCGTGCGCTTTCGTCAGAGGGTGCGGGGGGTTCCCGGGACCGGGGGCGAGGCCGGGGGCTGGACCACGCACCGGGTAAGGACCTCGTGGATTGCAGCATCTCCCTCAGTACCAGGATGGTCACCGACGCCGAACGCCTGCACGAGCAGGACGGTCTGCGCCGCTTCCTGAGCAGCACCGGCGGAAAGGACATCGAGGAAGGCGCCTCGGCCGAGCAGCCCGCCGTGGCGGCCGAAGAGACGCCGGCGCCCACGCCCGTCCCGATGGAAGCCCTGAAGACGACCCGCCGCCCAGAAGCGCACCAGCGTGGAGCGCCAGCTCCTCCGGCCTCGTCGGCCCGCCTGGCGCGGCCACGTCGTCTCCACAGCGCCGCTGGAGCGGGGCCATGCGTGCCCACGCGGGTGTGTCTGCGCTCTGGCGGCCTGTGGACCCTCGGGCGTTCGGCGCACGGATGACGGTCACGGGGCTTACCAGGCTGCTTCAAGCCAGGACGTCGTCCCGTAGCTCCCGTACGGCGAAGTCACGCCTCCTCGATGCCCACCTGCGCTCCGCCGCCTGACTGGGAGCGTGCCGCCTCCGCATCAGCCCGCAATTCCGGGCGCCTTCTACGTAGTTACCACGATGCCGAGGGCTGCGGCGGATGGAAGGATGGCGGGACCTGGTCGTCGCTGTGCGAGCGGGTGCGTGAGACGAGCCGGGCGACGCGACGTGGACCACCGGCTCTTGGGGACCTGGGGGAATGTGTATGAACCGGCCGTACGGCCCTGCCCGTGGTCTGCCGGCCGTCGTCCTGGCCGCGACGGCGCTGCTGACGACCGGGTGTTCGGGCGGCGGGGACGACACCGCCGCGCCGTCGCCAGGCTCCTCGGTCACGGCCGCCGCGCCGTCACCAGCTGCGTCGTCCGCCTCGCCGAGCTCGCACGCCACGCCGTCGCCCGTGTACCCGACCGGGTCCGGTGGCTGTCACCAGGACCGCGGGTGGTCCGACACCCAGGCTGCGGACTGGGTGAAGTTCGGGCAACTCGGCTCCGCGACCTGGACCGACGGCAAGTGGGGCCATATCCGCTTCGACAAGTCCATGGTCGGCTTCGACGGGCCCCTGTGCGACCCGGTCACCGTCCAGGTGCAGTACTGGAAGGTCACCTACGAGGCGCCCGCCGACAGCTCCGCGGCGGACGACGGTACGCCGAAGTACGCCTTCACCACCGCGTCGCTGGCCCGGACCCAGGTGCGGGTCGACGGGCGGTCGGTGCAGAACGTCTACGCGCCGAAGAGTGTTGCCTCGGCCGCCAAGAACCCCTGCATCGGGTACATGTGGGCGATTTACGCCGGTGGGCCGCTGTCCGAGCGTGAGCTGCCGACCGACATCACCACCGGAGGCGTCGTGGGCCAGTCGATCTCCTTCCCGACCAGGCGCGTCGCGGACTCCCAACTGGCCCCGCCGTCCGCGCCGCAGTTGTGCGACAGCGCCGGCCGTCCGGTCCATAGCTCCAACCCCACGGCCCCGGGCGCCGTCGGCGTCCCCGGACTGCTGCCCACCCCCAGCGTGCCGCTTATCACCCCGAAGCCAAAGACGTCCTGACGCTTCGGCGATTCCGTATCGCCAGGCCGTTCGGCCCGGAAATGGCGATGCGTGGTGCCGCGGGCTGTTCGCGTTCTCCATCGGCGTGGCCGTGTGCGTCAGCGCCCTGCCGGTGATCGTCACGATGCCGTCGGAATGCGGCTACTGCACCCGGTCTTTTCACGCTGGAGGCCCTGCTGATTGCGATCGCAGCGTCGGGTGTCAAAGTGGAGATGCACTTGCGTGGCGGTTGGACATCGGAGATGCGCAGCCTGCGTCTCGGGGCCGGATGGCCGGCGGGTCCTGGTGCTGCGGTCCTTCGCAAGGCCCTTCTACGTTCGGCACGCGGACGGCCTTGTTGTCCCGCGAAGCCGCGATCCTGCGTCTGCTCGGGGAGACGGATGTGCCAGCGGCCACCCTCCTGGACGTGGACTCGACGGCGATGTACTGCGACTACCCGTCCCTGCTGCTGTCGTTACTGCCCGGCACCGTCCGTGTGGACGACCGAGGCGCAGAGCACCGGGCCGATCTGCTGGCCGCGCAACTGTTGCGCATCCACCAGGTCGCGGTCTCCGCAGAGTCGAGGCCACGGACGTGGCAGGCGTGGACCTCGCCGGACCGGGTGACGCTACCTGAGTCCACAGTGCGGCCAGAGCTGTGGCAACGGGCCATCGACGTCATCCGCCAGGTCCCCCCACCCATCGGCCTTGTTTTCTGCACCGGGACTTCCACCCCGGCCATGTCCTCTTCGATGGCGACGAGGACACCATTCGCATCAGCGGGATCGTCGACCGGGTGGAGACTTCCTGGGGACCGGCTGACCTTGATGTAGCCCACTGCTCGACGGGCCTGGCCCTTCTCCAGGGTGTCACCCTGAAAATGAGCTTCGCGGATCGGTACCTCGCCGGGGGAGGGCAACTCGCCGAGCAAGGCGCCACGCATCTGTACTGGCGGCTCATCGACGCTCTCGCCTTCGCACCCGAGGCTGAGAAGGTAGCCGTCCCCTGGCGCGAACTCGGCCGCACAGCCCTCACCTCTTCGCTCCTCGTCGCCAGACTTGAGGAGTACGTCGTGGCCCTGTTCGAGCGCTACGCGTAGGTTGAGGAGCCCCGCAGGCGTCTGAGGCGGATGAGACTGCAGGCCAATTCGCTGAGACCCTCGGGAGGTCGGCGCGTCGGGCGTAGCGAATGCGGACCGCTTTGAACTGGTGTAGCCATTCAAAGGCGCGCTGGACTATCCAGCGTCTGCGGGACGGCGCCCGACCCGGCCAGGACCGACCAGGGAGCGCGGAAGTTTCAGGCGGTCTGGTCGAGCGCGGGATCGGCGGATGTATCTCTTTCCGGGAAAGAAATCCGACCGAAGGCACTCTTTCCGACCGGCACCGCGCTCGATGACGAACTCGTCGTGGGGAAGCTGGGCGCCTTAATACGAGCGCCTGCAGGGCCGTTTGCGGTCGGCCCCACATCACCAGCGCCCGGTCGGTTCAGTGGGCGACCAGCCGTGAGCTGAGCCACTGGAGCGCTCCCGGGATCTCCCGCTTCCAGGTGTTGAAGTTGTGGCCGCCGCTGGGAAGGATGATCGACGAAATCCTGG
>NZ_JBVJTD010000065.1:0-9199 GCF_055605965.1 Streptomyces sp. NPDC037126 | reverse complement strand
CCCGCGGAGCGGGTACCACATCGCTGCGCGATGTGCAAGCGAACACCCGCGGTGCGCGCGGGTGTTGCGCTCCCGCTCCGCGGGAGACGCTGGCGGGTGGCTACGCCACCCGCACACCCTGCCTGCTGCGCAGGCAGGGTGACGGTCCGTCCGCTGCGCTCCCGGACCGGCGGGACTATGTCCCGCTACCAGGCTTCCGCTTCGCTCCAGCCTGGCCGGCGGGTCCGCTGCGCTCCCTCGCCTGACGGTCCCTCCGGCTGCGCCTCCAGAACCGTTGGGCCCGCTGACGCGGGCCGGGCTAGCTACGAGGGGTGGGGGTCTCTCGTTCGTGTGAGTTCCAGTGTAGCGCGCCATCAGATTGATGCAGCATGTACCGTTGGCGGAAAGACAGGACACCCCCAACCACACCTAGGTGTCGCACGATTTGATGAAACGTCAGCGGCCGCGTTTTGTCGATCAGTGACGCGAGAAATTACGAATTGAGCCGCGTCGGGCCAGCCACAGAACGGTACCTCAGATATGAGAAAGTATTGATTCAGGCGTGCGGAGGTACCGGAGCCGAACGGCCCCTCGGGCCGGGCGGCGGAACCCGTCACGGAGGCTGGCCCCGCATTCTGGTGCTTGTTCGTCACGGTCGGTACGGCCCGAGACTCAGAGCCGCTGGTGCCGCCTCCGGTCTGCGCGGGCCCACGGGCCCGCACGCGAAGCCGGCTCAGCCTGGGAGGGTCCGGTCGGCGCATGCAGGTGGACCTCAGCCACCTAATACTTACGCGGATCAAGAACCTGCTGGTCAGGGGCCTGCATATCCGGAGATCTGTCACCTCAGGAGGTACAGAACGTCTGCGATGTGTACCTCCTGAGGAGTCACATCGCAGACCGAATGTCAGCCAGGCCGACATTTTTGGGTGCGGAACGTCAGCCAGGCCGACGTTCGCGACGGCGTTCCGTCGAGCGGTCCGCCGTCGCCTGGAGGGGGAGATCTGTCCCCCCTGGGGGGACACAACACGCCGGAATGTCAGCGTGACCGACATATTTGTCGGCGTGGCTGACATACTGCTGCCGTCCAAGATCAGCGGAGTGGAGAGCAGCCTCGTGACACCGGAGCCGCAGCGCCGTCGTCCCGCACCGAAGCGCGCGCCGCGCCGTACACAGCTGCCTCCCGGTGATGAGATTCAGGCGTGGTCCAAGCCGGTGGAGCCGGTAGAGGACCTCGACTCGGTCGCTCGCCGCTACCCCCGCCGGAAGCTCTCGCTTAGCAGCGAGCGCAAACCGATGGAGTTCTACGACACCCCAGAGCGCCCCAAGGCGTTCTCCATGGACTCGCTGGAGTTCTTCTTCCTGATCGCGCAGTACTTCCGCGAGGCCCTGCCGCTGCGGCTGATCCTGCTGCTGATCGCCTGCCAGAAGGCTGGCGGGCGGATCCGGCTGACGCAGGAGGAGATGGCAACAGTCCTGGACGTGCCTCGCGCAAAGATCAACGAGGCGCTTCAGGAGATCATGAGCCATGGCATCGTTTTCAAGGTGCGCCGGGGCGTCTACCAGTTCAACCCGCCCTACTCGTACCGTGTAGCTGAGTTCATCCCGGGCACGGAGCTGGTCGAGGCTGAGTACGTGCAGGTTGATCAGGATCAGACGATCGCGAAGATCCGCAGGGACGAGAGTCTGCCGGATCTCGTGCGGTTCCCGTCGCTGGAGCACATGCGCGAGGCGATCGAGGAACTGCGGAAGCAGCGGGCCGAGGAACGCGCTGCACGCCGGCTTGCCCGTGCGCAGCGTCAGGAGGAGGGTTCAGCCCAGTGAGTACCTTGAAGTGGTCGGCGACCAACGCCGATGGTCTTCTCGCCGATCTGGACCTGCCACCCGCCGCCTACCGGGCGCTGCTGAAACTCCGGGCGCGCAGCGAGGCCGGCGGCCGGATCGCGATGGACCAGGCCACCCTCGGGGAGTTGCTCGGGCTGAGCCGCCCCAGCGTGAACGCCGCACTGCGGGAGCTAGAGCTGGCGAAGCTCGTCAAGAAGGTCCGCAACGGCGTTTATCAGATCAACCCGATGCTGGCCGGCTACAACTCCCCCGAGGATGCTCTGGACGCCGTCAAGGCGATGCCCAAGGCGGACCGGCTGGACAGCAAGACCTACGTGGCGGACTATCACCGGGCCGTCGCCGCCTATCAGGACCAGCTCGCCGAGCAGCGCAAGAAGCGTGCGGCCGCGGCCGCCGCGAAGAAGGCTGCGGCCGCCAAGAGGCGCGGTTCGCTGCACGCCGTCGGCTGACCCGGTCGGCACCTTTACACGGACATCGGTGCTGCGCCCTCCATGGGTGCAGCACCGTTGGTGTTCCCGGTGTCGCCGCCGACACCAAAGGTCCCCGTCCCGGTGGACAAAGTTTCTCCCGCACAGGGCCAAACCGATCGCCATCAGCTCGGTCGGCGCAGCTGGAGCAGCGAGTGTCGGGTCGCGATCGGGCGGCTCCCAGCGAGAGGCGCGGTAGCACCAGGTGAACCGGTTCGTTCTGGAGCAGCAGAACAACCGACGACGACTCCGGCGGCCCCGCTGTGACCGCGGAACAGAGCCGGGCGCACCACTTCGGCTTCGCCCACCACTTGGACGTGCCGTGGTCGCCTTCGAGGCGACGAAGTCGCTGTACGAGGTCACCCGCCGGGACGCCGCCGTCGACGTCGGCGTGTTCTTCGAGTGCGCGCTGCGGGCCTGCTCGTGTGGCAGCGGTCGACCCGCTGGCTCGCCGGTTGCAGCAGCCGCGACCGTGTAGCCGTCTTCATGGCAGCAGGCCGACCGCTGCACGGGTGAGGGCGGCCTTGCTACCCGCGCAGCACCCGTATGCCGCCTGGACCGTGCGAATGCTGCGCTGCACTCCTCACCGGACGTGCAGCAGACGCCTTGCACCCTTCACCACCAGGAGCAGCAAGGACGTCGCGACCGAGCAGCACGAGGCGCTGCACTCGGCCGGTGACAACCGTCGGCGGTCGCGGCCTGGCGGAGCAAAAAACGCGTCTTGCACCCCATTGGTAGGTACTACAGGTAGTACCTACGTGCGGGCTGAGTTTCCTTCCCTCTGAGAGCAGAGCTCGGGCCGGGAGCAGCGAGAAGCGGCGACCGAGGAGGGAGGGCGTGGCGCCCGTCGTGGGGCCCGCCGAGGGACAGGGCGGATTCACCGCCGCCCGAAGCGGTGTACACCGCTGTGAGCGCCTTCAGGGCCTTGATCGTCGCTCGGGAGCCCGGAGGGCGTCAGAGCGCCGCAGATGGCCGCGCAGCGCCGGGAAGGATCATGTGTGCCGGGCGGGCGGGTGGGACTCAGTGCAGATGGCGGCGGGTGGAGAGCGCCCGCGCTGCGAGCTTCGCCCTCAGGGGGAGAGATCTACAAGCCGCACATAGGTACTAACTACCTGTAGTACCTACCAATGGGGTGCAAGGCCGCCTCCGGACGGGCCCGCACCGAACCGCCGGCGCAGCGTCCGGAGGTCAGGGTGCAAGGGTGCAAGGCGGGCGGCGGGTTCGGCTGCGAGGTCTGCCCGGCTGTACTTCCGGTACTTCGCCTACGGCGGGTGAGGAAGAGCGCGCCCGTCACCTGGTCAGTTAGTCCTAGGTCTTCCTTGTACGCGAGCGCGCCCGTCACCTGGTCAGTTAGTCCTAGGTCTTCCTTGTACGCGAGCGATCCCTCATCAGGTGACAGACCCGATCCCTCACCAACCGACGGACATGCGGAGAGGTCCGCCGTGCCGGCAGCGCGCGGTCGGCCTGGTCCAGGACGTCGCGGGTCAGACCTCGAGGTAGGCGACGACGACGACGGTTCGAAGGGCGGTCACCCAGTACAGGAGGCGTACGCGCTCGACTTCGTCGGCGTACTCGCGCAGCTGGGGGCCGGCGGTGTCGCCGGGGATTGGCTCGCCGACGTCGGGGTCGACGGAGACGACGACCAGGGCGCGGTCCAGGGCGTGGATCTCCGCCTCGCTGGTGATGTTCTCCAGCTGCTTGGCGGCGGAGTCGGAGAAGGCGATCCGGGCGCGGCGGGGGCCGTGCTGCGGGGCCATCAGGCGACGGCCGGGCGCTGCCGGGCGAGGCGGGCGAGGTGGGCCTCGCGCAGCTCCTCCCACGGGGTGCACTGCTCGGGGTCGGGCAGGCCGTTGGTGGCGATGTCCTCCAGGACGGCGGCGAACCGGTCGGCGTCGGCGCGGGTCTTGGCCGCGTATGCGCGGACCGCGTCGGCGGCCGCGGGTTCCAACTGCTGTCGGGCGGTGTCGCCGGAAGCCGGCTGTTCGCTCATCGAGGGCTCCTGAGGGCAGAACTGGCGTTGCTCACCACGGTATCGCCGGGCAACCAGGCCGGGGAGCAGTCCGGAAGAACCCGGGCCGCGACTACGTTCCGTGCTGTCCCCGAGCGCGCGTGAGGCCCGATCCGGCTGTCACGCTCCCCTCGGCTCGAAAGCCAGCCTGGAGGCTCTGCAGGCATTCATAAAAGAATAAAAGGGGGCATATTTGCGGCGGCGTGACACCGGGCGTGACACTTTTCGGTGTGAGCGTGACGCTCCTGTCACGCTCACTCTGCGTCAACGTGACACGGATTCCGGACGTGCGGGCGGTCGGCCGGTGGTGGGGCCGGCCTGCTTCTCCCAGGCCGCACGCCAGATCGTCAGTTCGTCCTCGGTGTACCGGACGGTCTGCCCCTCCAGCTTGCCTTCGGGTACCGGGATGCCGCGCTCCGGGGAGCGCCTTCGCATGTAGGTGCGCGCCGTCGGTGCCTTCCACGGCAGGATGCCCTTCTCCCACGCCTCCTCGAGCGAGTTCCGGACCGGCACGGAGTCGCCGAAGGCGTCGTTCGCCGAGAGCGGCTGGCGGATCACCGGGGCCGCGTCCACGGGCTTTCTGTTGTCAAAACCCCAAGCGTGCTCACCCTCCGGGAATTACGCTGCCCGGATGGCACGATCGTGGACCCGGCTGCACGAATTCCTCGGCCACCCGCCGGGACCGGTGACGTACGAGATGGTCGCCGAGGCCGTTCAGCGGAAGCTCGGCGAGAGTGACGACCTGGACTGGAAGGAGGCCCTGCCGCCGGCCTCACCAGTTCCCGGCCAGTGGAACGAGTTCGCCAAGGACGTCGCCGCTATGGCCAACACCCGCGGCGGTCTGCTCGTCTACGGCGTCAGCGACACCATCGAGATGGTCGGCATCGACCTGAACGCGGTCAACGACAAGCAGCTGGGCCAGTGGCTGCGCGTCCATCTGCAGCCCACCGTGAGCGGCGTGCTGGACCGGCGAGATCACCGCCGCCCTCGAACGACTCGTGCTCCTGCCCAACCCGGGCTGACCAGCAGACTCCCCATCCCTACGACAGCACCGCCCGACCCGGTCAGTGGAACCCGGCGCCCACCCGACGCGGCAGTGGGGCCACCAGACTGCTCACCACCCGCCCCGGAAAGCGAAAAGGTCCGCCGACTCCGTCGACGGACCCCTACGAAAGATCGAGGCTAGAGCGGTGCTCATCAGGCCGCCGACTACCTACGGACTCGGCCGCTGCCTGCTATAGACGCGCCTCTGGTTCCGCCGAAAGCGTCAGTGGGAGCGCAGGTTGATCAGTCGATCCGCACGGCCTTGCAGACCCAGCGGCCCTTATGCCACGTGTGGTTCTCGTCGTAGTAGCCATAGGCCCACTGCCACTTGGTGCACTTACCGCTCGTGGGAACCGAGGCGGTCGTCGCGGCGGGGGCGGCTGCAGCGGC
Organism: Streptomyces sp. NPDC037126; assembly: GCF_055605965.1. NCBI lineage: Bacteria > Bacillati > Actinomycetota > Actinomycetes > Kitasatosporales > Streptomycetaceae > Streptomyces > Streptomyces sp. NPDC037126. Next base: position 3,469 of record NZ_JBVJTD010000065.1, on the reverse strand, counting down.
CGTACTTGCCGTGCTGATTGCGGTTCCGCCGACCAGCAGGAAGCAGGTCGCAACGCAGGCGAAGGCGCCCTTGGCGCGATGTGCTCGCATGTTTCTGCTCCTCTTCCACGTCCTCGTGCTGTCTCAGGATGAGAAGGGTGATCACGACCTAACGCCGAAGCGTGGCGTGCAGCACTAGCTGGGGCGCTGCGTGAAGCGGTGGGAGCACGACCCCCGCTGCCGCCCCCTGGCGGGTGGGAACACCTCCCGGGACACCTCACCTCTTTCGACGGTAACGGAACACCGCCGCAAGCTAACGTCAGAACGGGGCAACGAGGTAGGCCCCTTCAAGGCTTCCGGAATCATCTTCGTAGGAAGCTCGTGCGTCCACGTACACCGTTACCGTGGAACCAGTATCGTTCCTCCACACGAAAGTAGCCGTGTCATCTGAAACATCGACTTCCTGGGCGGTGTTGAGATATGTGGTTGCTGTCCGTGCTATGAAGTCGGCAGTCCACACGTCACCGCTGTCGTAGATGCGCACGTAGAGGCTGTCACCGGCAGGGACCTCTATCGGATTGCCGCAACTCTGCTGGACGCCGGAAACAACCGAGCAGGAGAACGGGGAACTTCCGGTTCCTTCTCTACTCAGAGATGGAGTGATGTCCGAGGCGGCACTCAAATTAGCCTGTGCCAGCCAGGCACTTAGTCCGGGAAGAGCCAGCAGTCCGGCTGTAACGGCGGATACCAGTAGTGTGCGCATGCCGCACCCCTAACGGTTTCAAGCAATACGCGCGAGTCGCCTTCACCGATGCAGATCCTCCATCAACGTACTCCGCCAAGCGACGTGTCGCATCTGGGAGGTGCGGCGATAAACCCACCGCATATGGCAGATTACGCTTGTAGGACTCGTTTCGCTCCGAACGGTGCCCTGTTCGTCGCCCCGCCAATGGCTTTACGGAGAGAGGAGCCTGATTTGTGCTGACGGCAACGGTGGCGGAAGACAACGGCACTCGACAGCACAGCACAGCACGGCACTGGCAAGGTACCGGCGGTCCACGCTACCAAGGGCCGCCCGCATCTTCTAATTGCCGGGCGCAGGGTGCTGCGGCCGGTGACCTGCGGGCGAATCCCAACGACTCGTTCCGAATTAAACCGCTGTCTGCACTGCTCTCAGGAATTCGATCCACGAGGGCACGTTTCGGGCTGAGCTGCAGCGTTCGGCGCAAGGGGTGCGGGGACTGCATGATTGCCTCATTTCGCGCTGCAAGGCGGGCGAGTTCGGCCAGGGTGGGAAGCCGATTACTCTTGGCTCCGTTGCGGGAGACATGCGCAGGAGCAAGGTTCCAAAGAGCGTCCAGGTCTGGGCCGCACGCGCCAAGATCCGACGCTGCCCAAGCGACGCATCAGGGAGAACGGGAAGACATGGTCGGCAGCCATGGCGTCCCCCGAGGCCAAGACCTGACCGCAGATCAGGCAGCGACCGTGTTGAAAACCGACCGTTGCCTCAACGATGCCGGTCACCGAGCGGCGTCGACGTTTGTCGGTGATCTTAAGTGTGTCCCAGTCGACCGTGACACCTTCCTCGACCAGGCTGCGCCCGACGCCGGCAGCAAAGGAACTCTCCACGATGCTCCAGCGCGCGCCCAGCTCGGCAGCCAGACTTGAGACCTGCTCCGACTGTGCCAGTCGGAGCAGGTCCGGAGTCAAGCGCACGACGCTGGGCGCCCGCACTGGGCTGGCCTGCCGCCGACCGCTCGCCGGGGTGAGTGAAGTTCTCGCCTGTACCGACCATGGCCTCAAGCTAAGGCTTGTCCCGTAAATGATCTCTGACGTGGTGGGTGACCTGCTCGTTTCTCCGTCATCCGGCCAGAGTGAGGTTGTGCAGTCGGGCGATGCCGAGCATGGCGTGGTGGACGCCGTCGCCTTTCAGACGGCAGTCGCGGAGGATCTCCCAGGTCTTCATGCGGGCGAAGGCGTGCTCGACGCGTGCGCGGACCCTGCGGTGGGAGGTGTTGTGTTCTTCTTTCCAGGCTGGGAGTTCGGTCTGGCCCCGCTCGCGGCGGTGCGGGATGACAAGACCGGTGCCCCGGTAGCCGCCGTCCGCGATCACGGTGGTCTTACCGACGGCGTCCTTGGCGCCGGACAGTTCCCACGCCTTGCAGTCGTTGCGGTTGCCGGGCAGCGGCCGTCCGACGGCGACCACGAGCCGGGTATCAGCGTCGATGACGACCTGGTGATTGGTCGAATACCGGTAGTTCTTCGACTGCTCGGCGATGCTGTGGTCCCGGGTGGGCACCAGGGTTCCGTCCACGATCAACACCGTGTCCTTCCGGAACCGCTTGCGTTGCTGCAGTGCCAGCGCCGGCCCAAGGTGGTTGACGATGCGGTCCGCCGCAGACTTCGACACCCCGAACCGCGGCGCGAGTTGGCGCAGTGTCAGGTTGGTTCGCCAGTACGCGGCGACCAGCAGGACCCGGTCCTCCAGCGGCAGGCTCCAGGGCCGGCCCTTGCGGACCGGGTCCGCGCCCTCGCGTCGCAACGCGGTGAGAACCTTGCCGAACTGACGCGGGCTCAGCCCCGTGAACGGCGTTATCCAGGACGGCTCCGACGCCGTGATCACACCAGCCACACCAAGATCATCTCACCCGTGACCAGCAGTTACGGGACAAGTCTTAGGGGAACGCACTGACAACGGCCTACGCGCAAAGACAAAGGCATCTGCGCTCCGAGACAGGACGCCAGGTGTCGTGTCCGACTGTCCGGCTAGACCTCTGACCTGCAGAAATGGGTGGGACAGCGGGATTCACCAGTGTCCCACCTGTCCGACCTGGGTAGCGGGCTGCAACACCCCGGGGTGTTGCAGCCCCTCAGGTCGTCGCCTGCCCCCGGGCCTAAACAGGCGGAGGTGATCTCGTGCCTCTCTGCCGCGCATGTGTGAGGGGCGTGTGAGCGAGTGGAGTTCACGCACCCCGAGCGGCTACCTTGCAGGTCAGAGCCATAGTCGAGGACGTCATCAGCATGCTCTCCGGAGCCGTGTGCGCAGGTTCGAATCCTGCCGGGGGCACCCAGCATGAGGTGCCCAAAGACCCCGTCACCAGCGGAAACGCTGAGGCCGGGGTCTTCGCGTATGTGCAGGCGTAGGCAGCGCTGAGCGGCCCTAGCCTCGGGCTTTCATGAAGCGGGCTGTCCGACAGGCGGTCAGGAAAGCGGAAAGCGCCTCTGTCCAGCAAGAATGAGGATTGTCTAGGTCCTTGTTCCCGCTGAAGCCAGAGGCACTTCCCAGGTGAAGCACCCTATCGGGTCCTATCCCCGTGTCCGCGTCCAGGACGACGGCCGCCAGGTCGTCACCCAGGCCGGATCGGTCCTGCTCGTCGAAACAGTTCGCAAGATCGGGTTCTGGCTCACTTTCCGTGGAGGGCTGACTGAGTGTGATGTCAGCGGTGTGTGGTGGGATGGCCGGACTCTGCTGCTGTGATCTGCTGGGAGA
>NZ_JBVJTD010000064.1:0-9280 GCF_055605965.1 Streptomyces sp. NPDC037126 | reverse complement strand
CCGCGGCCGACTCGACGACCGGCTCCTCCACCGTCTCGTGCTCGCTGATGGTCTCGCTCATTTCAGGCGTCTCCTTGATCATCGGATCCGCCGTCATTGGACACTCCCCATCGGCACGGCAGGCCCGGTGGGCGAGCTGACTCCATCCCCCGCAGCGAAGGACTGATGTCGTGATAGCCGCCGTTCTGGTGATCGCGGCGCGCGACGACTGGCCGGCAGACGGGTCGTCAAGGCGCTCACCGACGGTGGCCGGGACCGGGTGCTCTCGACTGGCTTCATGGTCTCCAACTCCGCGGCGGCGTCCGGTGCGTTGCCTGTCCTGCGTCACCGTCGGATCCGCCGTCAGATGTGCGCTTCCGATGCGGACCGACCGTGCATCTGGAGTGAGCAGTTCGCTTGAGTGGGGTTCTGGGAGCAGGTGTTGTCCGTGGTGACGCGGACGCGTGATGACTGGTACCGGAACTGTCAACCGTATTCGGGGTGTTCGGCTCTGTTCGGCCGGGCCCGGGCGTTGGCGGCGATCGACGATTTCCGCGAGACCAGGGAAGAGACAGACGGAAGTGATGGCCCCGATGGCGCGATTGTCGCTTGTGGATCCAGTAAGTGACACCTGGTCACAAGCGCCGTCTCGGACTTACGCGCCTTGACCACACATGGTGTGTCTGTAAGAGTCCGCCATCGGCAGATCGGCGCTGCATCGAACCGCCGCCGAGCCGCTCAGCCTGGGATCAGGCCGGCGTGCCGCTGCCCCGGCAGGCCTCGACCTCACACCTCTTCGACCCCGAATATCCGTGGGGAGCGCACCTTGAGATCTCGTATCACTCTCTGTCGGCCGGCCGTGCCCGGTCCACCCGGCGGCGCAAGCCGCGGGCTGGGCCGCTGGGTCTCAGCCCTCGTCCTGGCTGCGGTCGCGATCGCTGCGCCGGCGTCGTCCGAGGCCTCCGTGACCAGCGACAACCTGCTGAGCCAGGCGGTCGGCGACTCCGTGCCCGCTGTCACCACGGCAGGCTTCGGCGCCCCCGTCGCCTACGGCTCCACCTCCGGCGACACCTGGTACACGACCGAGGACGCCAACGGAAAACTGTTCGCCACCACCGACGACACCAACGGCGCCAACGGCGCGTGTGGCTCCGCCGGGGCGAACATCACGGTCTCCCGGATCACTGGCGACAACCCCGCCGTGCTGACGGTCTCCAACGTCAACTGCATGCGCGACTGGGGGACGTGGGGAGACAATCAGGGCGACGGCGACCCCAAGGGCTCCTGGAAGACTTCGGGCATCTTCGCCCTCGGCACCACGCTCTACCTCTTCGTGAACCGCGACCAGCACCCCCACGACACCGTCGCGCTGCAGAACGCCTACAAGTCGTGCCTGCTCAAGTCCACCGACGGCGGCCTCACCTGGACCGGCCCGTCCTCCTGGAGCTCGGCCACCCCGATCCAGAAGTCGTGCTACACCACTCCGACCTTCCCGGCCCGCTTCGGTGCCCCCGCCTTCATCCAGTACGGCCCGGGTGGCACCGGTGGAGCGGACGGATCCGACCAGTACGTCTACGCGATGTCGAACGACGGCTGGTGGGACAACGGCAGCAGCATCATTCTCGGCAGGGTGCCGCGGAGCGCGATCGCCAACCTCAAGGCCTCCGACTGGCAGTACTACGCCGGCAACAGCTCCTGGACCTCCGACCTGAACCATGCACAGCCCGTGATCACGGCCCCGCGCCAGCTGAGTTCGACCGGCGTCACCTATGATGCTCCGCTGCACACCTACATCATGACCGAATGGAACTATCCCCAAGGACCCAGCAACTACCATCCCTCGGAGTTCAACTTCTACGCGGCACCGGCCCCCTGGGGTCCGTGGAAGCAGATCTCGCGGACCCCGATGCCCGACCAGGGCTGGTACAACCCCGTCCTTGTCAACAAGTTCCTTTCCGCGGACGGCACGTCCGGTGTCCTGTTCACCGCCGCCGCAGGCGCCGAGTCCGGCGCCGCCTCCTACAGGCTGAACGTCATGCCGGTCGCCTTCTCCACCCGGGCCGTCCAGCCCGGCAGCCTCGCCGCCGCCTCGGACAACACCGGCATCTCCCCCGACAGCCGGCCGTCCGCGGCGAACGTCGACAGCAGTGGCTACGCCTACTCGGCACAGGCGCTGTCAACGGCCGGGATCAACGCCGGGCAGCCGTTCACCACGGGTGGCATCACCTACACCTGGCCCAACCCCGGCGCTGCGGGACTCCCGGACAACACGGTCGCCGCAGGCCAGAAGGTCACCCTCAACGCCCCGGCCGGCACCCGCCAGCTGGGCTTCCTCGGTGCATCCACCTGGGGAAACACCCAGGGCGTCGCGACACTAAACTACAGCGACGGCACGAGCACCAGCCATGTCCTCGGCCTGACGGACTGGACGGCTTCCCAGGCCTCCTACAAGAATCAGGTCGCCGCCACCATGACCTACCGCAACTGCGCCAACTGCAGCGGCGGCCGCAGCAACACCCCCAACCACATCTACGCAGCCGCCCTCCCGGTGGATCCCGGCAAGCTCCTCACCTCCGTGACCCTGCCGAAGAGCACCGAGATCGGACGGAGCCAGCAGCACATCTTCGCGATCGGCACCAGCACGACCGCACCCACCGGCCCCGCGATCACGTCCGTGGGCAACACCCCGGCCGGCGCCGGCGCGCGGGTGGCGATCACCGGCTCCGGCTTCGGCACGAACCAGGGCACGGGTCACCTCACCCTTGCCAGCCTCGACAAGACCTGGGGCAGCACGGGCGGCGCCGGCCCCGTCACGGTCAACTCGTGGAGCGACACCTCGATCAGCTTCACCGTGCCGCAGCCAGGCGGATCACAGCATGTCTACGCCGGCAGCCCCGCAGTGATCTCTGTGACCAACGGTGCCGGGCAGACCTCCGGCTCTGCGGCCTTCCCGGTCACCGCCACCGCGAATCTCACCGACTACTTCAACAACACCGGAACCTCCCCGAACAGCAACCAGTCCTGCGCCGACTACGACACCGCCGGCTACAGCTACTCGGCCACCGCCCTCGCCTCTGCCGGCATCACGCCGGGCGCCATCGTGCAGGCCGGCGGCATGAGCTTCACCTGGCCCAACGTCGCGGCCTGCCGGCCCGACAACGTGCTGGCCGCGGGACAGACCGTGCTGATGCCCGTCCGGCCCGGGGCCACCACCCTCGGCCTGCTCGGATCCAGCACCAACGGAATCGCCTCGGGAAAGCTCACCGTGAACTACACCGACGGCAGTTCCACGACCTACCCGCTGGCGTTCACGAACTGGACCAGCGCCGCCGACAGCAGGACGGAAAACGTGACGGCGGCGACGACCTCGTACCGCAACACCTCCAGCGGGACGTCGAGCAACGGCGCGGCGTACGTCGACGCGACCAAGTTCGGGCTCGACACCTCCAAGACCGTCGCCTCGATCACCCTGCCGTACGGCAGCGGCCAGCTGGGATCCGCCGGCAATGGCGTCAGAGCGATGCACATCTTCGCCATCGGACTGAGCGGGGGCACCACGAACGGCACGCTGGTCGGCGCGACGCAGCACTGAGGACCTGGTCGGCATCACCACCTCGGGCACCGGATCGGCATCCGGGACTGTGGCGCTGTTGCCGCCAGGTGCCCGATACGAACCGGCTGCCCTCGAGGTTCCAGCCGGTGGTGGCAGTCCGGGAACGATCAGCCTTGGTGATCGTTCCCGGTCGGCCGGCGAAGCGGGGGTGCCGTGCCCGGAGGGCACTACGACCCGATTTCTCCTGGTCAGGGGCATTTTGGTGAGTGCACGAGGCGGCTGGGGAGGAGAAAGCCGATGTCAGGGGTATCTGCCACGGTGTCCGGCATGGCAAGGGACATGGCCCGATGACCCATCTGGCCGCCATCGACTGCGCGGCACTGCCCCAGGCAGTACTCGACTTCGACATGCCCGAAGACGGCACCCTGCTCTTCTTCCGCTGGGCAGATGCCGACAGCGAGCGATACTGCGCCGCGGGGGGAGAGTGGATGGACGAGACCTTCTTGAAGGGCCACGGCACAGACGCTGGAGCCGGGGTCAAACTGCTGTACATCCCCGCCTTGGCCGACACCGCGCCGCGCTCCGCTCCGCATGGCGCCGAATGCACCGACGCCAGGCCCCTGCGCCTGGCCGGAACCTTCGCATCACGTCTGGAGTGGTCCTGCACCGACGCCGAGTACCCGGTCCCCGACGAGCTCCGGCTTGCCGAGGCCTTCGACCAGTGGGAGGGAAGCGACCTCTTCGACGCCCAGATCGGTGGACACCAAAATCCGGTACAGGTCGAGTCGGTGGAAAAGGCTGCCGGCGGCGACCTGCGCGGCCCTTACGGCGCGCAAGCCGACGAAGACACCATGATCATGCTCGCCGCCTTCTACGACTACAACGACGGTGTCGACACTTCCTGGTTCATCAGGCCCCAACACCTCACGCAGCACCGCTTCGACGAGATCTACTACGACTACCAGTGCTGACCGGCGCAGCCCGCCCCGGCCAGTGGCGGCGATAGTCGCCGCCCTGCGCGCCGAACGCCCTGTAACCGAGGACGTCGGTCATCAGCCTGGCAAACGTGTGGGCGATCTCTGCTACGCCAAAGCGCCGTTGTCCCCGCGCGATGCCGTCGATCTCGACCTTGTACTGCAGGAAGCCGTTGATGCGCTCTTCCTGAGCCTTCCATTCGAATGCGCTTTCCCAGCAGCGCACCAGCTCTTTCGCATAGGCGAGACTTGCGCCCGGCTTCCAGGGTTCACCAGCCGGCTCGTCGGGCCGGCGCGTCCGTGCGAGCCGGTCACGGAGATCGGCCAGCGCGACATCAGGGATCTGCAAGCGGAACGGCTGTGGACGCAGAGGGTGATGAAACGGCTACACTTCGTAGCGGCTGAGTCACCGGGCCAGGCCTCCGCCCGACTTGTACGTGCAATGCCGTTCGGCGTGCCCTCGATGACGTCAGCGGCCACCGCGGGGCGTCGTCGTCATGGACGACGTGCAGGATGTGCATGCCGTCGGCGCGTGCACGCACGCGCTGACGGCCGGTCCGGCACGGCGGCTCAAGCTCCCGATCGCCGGTGGTGACGTCTGCAGGCCTTCATGCCGGCGTACACCAGGGCGCCCGCGACGAGGAGCAGCAGTCCTTGGTAGAGGGCCGTGCAGCCGACGCCCGTGACGAGCCAGACCGAGAACCCCGCGGCCGTCGCCGCGACGAGGCTGTCCCGGGTCAGTCTCACCCGGTCGACCCCCTGCTTTTTGCCCGACAACAGGTGGCGAATCTGCGCGGCCACGGAAAGCAGGTAGGGGATGGAGGCCGTGAGGGTGGTGACGAGTACGAGGCTTTCGAACGCGCCTTCTGAGCCCGTGGCGTAGTTGTACGTCGTCAGCAGGGAGACCAAAGCCGTCCCGGTGACCACTCCGGTCACCGGAACTCCCTGTCGTGTGGCCGCGAAGACCCGGGGGAAAAGACCGTTACAGGCGGCGGCCTGGGGCACCTGGCCACCGAGCAGAGACATCCCGTTGAGTGTGCCCGCGATCGATATCAGGGCGAGGCATGCGACGGCGACCCCGGCCCCGGTACCCCCCAGTATGGCGTTCGCGGCGTCCGAGAAGGGCGCTGTCGACGTGATGAGCTGCTCACTGGCGACAAGCCCGAACACGGCAAGGGTGCACAGCAGGTAGATCGCGGCAGCCGAGGCCGTTCCCAGCACAGTGGCACGACCGACGTTGCGTCGGGCGTCCCGCACCTCTCCGGCAGTGACAGCGGCGGCCTCGAGGCCGAAGTAGGTGTAGAGCAGTACAGCGGCGCAGCTCGACACGGCGCCGATCGTCCCGGAGCCCGTCGCGTCGAACGGGCCCAGGTGGCTGGCGTCGAAGTGGATGAGACCACCGACGGCGATCAAGAGCAGCGGGATGATCTTCACGACGGAGGCGACGAGTTGCACCGCGCCGATGGCCCGGGTTCCGGCGAGTGCCGGCAACGCGGACATCCACTGCAGAAGCAGCGCGGCGGCAATGGTCCCAGCGAGAGAGTCGCGTACGGGAACCAGCATGCCGAGGTAACCCACAGCGGCCACGGTCAGCGCCCCGAATATGACCCATGTCGTGATCCAGTACGACCAAGCCGAAATGAATCCGACGAAGTCGCCGAAGGCTTCGCGGGCATAGACGTACGGTCCGCCGGTGCTGGGGTTTCGCCGCGCCAGCTGACCGAACACCACGGCAAGAGCGAGGGCGCCCAGGGACACTACGGCGAGCGCTATCAGGCTGACGGTCCCGAAGGGGGCCGCGGAGGCGGGCAGCATGAAGATCCCGCCGCCGACGACATTCCCCATCACCAGAGCCGTGGCCGCCGGAAGCCCGAAGCCCTTACGGCCACGGGGGCCGCCCGTTCCCCGGCGGTCACGTGTGGCACTCCCGGCGTTGCCGGGGTGACTGAGGGAATGGACCATCGGATCTCTTCCAGCGCGTGGGGACGGATGTCGGCAGCTTCATAGTGTCGGCACGGGCTTTCTTCCACTCTCGCGCCGACGAAGCCTGGGACACGAAGGGGAAATCCCTAGTCCTGCGGGGCGGTGGCCGCCGGTTCGTGATCGGCGGCCACCTCGGCCAGGTCCTCGCCGTCGAGCGCCCTGGGACCCCGCGCGGGCGCGGTGCGCGGGCACGGTGCCCGGGCCGGGCGTTGCCAGCCCTCGGGCGTTCGGGGGTCAGGGGGTCAGTACCCACTTCTGGTTGGCGGCGCCGTTGCAGTCCCAGATGCCGAGCTGTGTGCCGTTGGCCGTGCTGAAGCCGAGGTCGTCGAGGCACTTGCCCGAGTTGACGTTCCTGAGGGAGCCGTCGGCCTGCGGGATCCACTGCTCGCTCTGGCTGCCGTTGAGGCAGTCGTAGATTCTCGACCTTGGTGCCGTTCGCCGTACCGGCCCAGACGGCGTTGAGGCATTTGCCGAGTGCGCGGACGGTGTGGTCGTCTCCGAGGGTCCACCACTGTGCGCCGGTGCCGTTGCAGTCGTAGATCTGCACCGGGGTGGCCACGGTGGAATTGCCGTGCTGGACGTCGACGCACCTGCCGCCGCCGTAGCCCACGAGCCGTCCCTGCGCGCCCGAGACACCTGGCCCCCCGGCTTCCGGCACTTCTTCCTCCAGCCGCACCCCGATCCCACCCGGCGGATCTAGAAGGTGCGGGCCACCCACCTCTCGCCGTACGGCGAGATCGAGAGCGCCTGGCAGCTACGCGGCCACCAGCTGGACTACCGCGCGGTCGTTCCGGCCAACCCGACGGCGACGCTGCGGCTGCCCGACCACGAACGCCGGCACCGTGCACGAGGGACGGACACCCCTGTCTCACGCCGAGGGGGTGACCTTCGTGGGATTCGCTGGCGGTGTCGCCTCCTACCGCCTGACGCCCGGGCGGTACGACGTGGCGTCCCTCCTGGCATGACTCTCCCCAGACCTCTCCACCGGGGTGGACCCCAACCGGCTCCGCGTGGCCGCCTGCGCGCAGACCAGGGCTCCTCCACGCCAGAGCCGGCCATCGGGGCGGCGACTGCCCGGGTGGCCGTACCGGTCCGGTCACCGTCGGCTGCCGGTCCGGCCTGGCCGCAGGTACCCCTTGCCGTATCAGTTCAAGGCGTCCACACCGCGCTGGTGCAGGCCCGCACCCACTGGCATGTCGTCTCCTCTCACCACCCCGACAGGGCGGGGCCACTCAAGCACGCGGAAAACGGACTCGTGAGGCCTGCTGACGCAGCCGGGATCGTGAGCGTTGACGATCACCAGGTCGGGTTCCGCCGCCGATGGAGATCCGCGAAGCGGGCGTGGGTGTCGCGGACCTTGCGTCGGTCGTGGCCACGACCGCCTCCATGGCCCGCAGGGCCGCGGGCACCGGAGCGGCTCGGTCGAGCCGTGCCGGGGTGGTGGAAGGCGTCGCCCGCGTGCAGGATCCAGCGTTCGCCCGCGTCGACCGCGACGCAGGCGTGCCCGCGGGTGTGGCCGGGCAGAAAGATCAGCACGATGCCGGGGGCGACGGCGTCGAGTTCCCGGGCCGCGGCGAATCCACGCCATCTCTCTCCGTCCGGAGCATGCCCGACGATCTTCGGGCCGTGCGCCCACTGGGCCGACCGGAAGCGCATCCGCTCCCGCCGCGACGGCGAGATCATCGAGCCGAGCACCTCCGCAGCGGTGGCGTGCACGGTCGCGTGCGGGAAGTCGGACAGGCCTCCGATGTGGTCGGCGTCGAAGTGCGTGAGCACGATGTGCCGCACGTCCTGGCGCTGGAATCCGAGGCGCTCGACCTGCCGGGCGGCGGTCTCCTCGGCGTCGAGGGCCGGGCGCACGAGGAGGCGGGCCATCGGCTCGCTCATGCGCGAACTCGGCTACGCCCGCTACCTCGGCACCTTGGACGAAGACCAGGTCCAGCAGCGCGTCCAGGCCATCGCGAGCCCCACGGACCCCCTGCCGGCCGCGGCCGCGCCCTACCTCGCCGACAGCGACCACGACACCGAGTTCCACTACGGCTGGAACTGCTGATCTCCGGACTGTCCACCCGGGTCGGCGTCCCCTACACCCCGGCAGCCGGAACACCGACCGAGCCCCGAGAACCGGCACCGTCCTGACCGGGCCGGTCGGCCGGCCGGCCCGCGGTTCCTGTCCGTCCGGTCCGGCGCCTCGTGAGCAGGCGCGGCGGGCTGCCGGAGCCGGTCCGGTGCCGGCAGCCCCTTTCCCGGTGTCAGCGTGCGTCGACCAGGGTGTAGGTCCGCCCGTCCGGCAGTCCCGTGATCTTCACAGCGGTGGCCGCGAGCGGCCGGCCCCAGGGGCCGGATACCGCGCCGAACGGGCTCCAGTCGCCGTTGGCCGCACGCACGGTGTGGTAGGTGTTGCCGTCCGCGCCGACGGCGAGCAGCTGGGCGGAGCCGTCCGGCAGAGCGGCTATCGAGACCCCGGAGGCCCGCATCGGCTGGTTCTTGTCCCCGTGCGGCATGCCCCACGCCGAGTTCACGCCCTGCCGGTTCTGCGTCATGTGCCAAACGTTGCCGTCCAGTCCGACGGCGGCGATCTGGAGCGTGTAGTCCGGCGCCGCCGTGATCGAGAGATCGCTGCCGGCGAAGGTCTTCGCGTTGCCCGTGCCGGGCAGCGTCTGCCACCCTGCCTGGTCCCACGTGCCGTCCGCGTGGCAGGCGCCGGCAGCCGGTGAGCCAGGCGATGGTGCGTTCGACGACCCAGCGGTGTCGGCCCAGGTGTGTGGAGTTCTCGATGCCGCGTCGGGCG
>NZ_JBVJTD010000063.1:0-10274 GCF_055605965.1 Streptomyces sp. NPDC037126 | reverse complement strand
GGAGCGAGTAACTCCCACTCCTGATCGGTGAGTTCATGGCGACGTATCACCTGACCATGATCCACCACCCGGTGATCTTTGAAGACGGACCCTAGTCCCTCCCGCACTCCGCGGCGACGGCGACGCGATCTTGAAAGCGTGCACGGTACGGCGAGGCGGTTTCCTGACGTGCGTGGTCCGCTCTCTCGAGGAGAACCGGCAGGTTACGGGTCAGGGGGGCGGGCGAGGATGTCCTTGGCGTGTTCCTGAAGTGATCTACGAGGATGTACCCCGACGGGCCGGGAACTTGCGCACCGACCCCCTTGCACGCCGTCTCACCAGACGTCGGGCATCCCCGAGGCCCAGTCGTTCAGAAGCTTGGAGGGGTCCAGCACGACGGGCAGCTCGGTCAGTCCGCGGAACGCGGGAAAAGGCACGGTCAGCCACTTAACCTCGTCGTCCGGCAGATTCAGGGCGAGCTTCGGGAAGCGCTGGAAGAGCGAGGTCAAGGCGATCTGCATCTCCATCCTGGCCAGCGGCGCACCGAGGCAGTAGTGCGGCCCCGTACCGAACCCCAGATGACTGCTCTGCACGCCCGGACGGGCGACGTCGAAGGTGTCGGGGCTCTCGAAGGCGGCGGCGTCCCGGTTAGCCGAGGTGATCGCGATCTGCACCAGCGCCCCCTTGGGGATGAGCGTCCCCGCGATGGTGATGTCCTCGAGGGCGTGACGGAAGGTCGCGTTCTCGACCGAGCCGTCGAAACGGATGACCTCCTCGACGGCGTTCGCGAGAAGTTCGGGCGACTCGATAACCTGCTGGAGCTGCTCGGGATGCGTGAGCAGCGTGTAAACGGAATTGCCGATCAAGTAGGCGGTCGTCTTGTGGCCGGCGAACAGCAGGACCCACAGCGTGGACAGCAACTCGCCGTCCGTCAGTGACTCCTGGTCGTCGCTCGTCTGGATGAGGACGCTCAGCAGGTCGTCCTCGGGGGCCTTCCGCTTACGGGCGATCAGGACCTCGAAGTACTCGCGGAGCGCGGTCTCCGCCTCGGCCAGCCGGTCCTTGTCCTTCTTGCTGAACCCGGTCCGCGCGACGACGCTGCACCACTGCTGGACCTCCTGGCGCTCCTCCTCGGGGACGCCGATCAGCTCGCAGATCACCTGGAGTGGCAGCGGGAAGGCGAAGGCCGACAGCAGGTCGACGGGCTGCCGGGATGAGCACTTGTCGAGCAGCGCATCGGTGATTTCCTGGATCCGTGGGCGCAGTGCCTCGATGCGGCGGGGGACGAAGGCACGGCTGACGATCCGGCGTAGCCGCGTGTGCTTCGGCGGGTCGGCGAACAGCATGTTGTCGTCCAAGGCGATGGAGGAGTCGCCGAAGATGGATCGATAGGCATCGATGGCCGCGTACATGTCCTTGCTGATCCGCGGGTCGGCAAGGGCTGCCTTCGCGTCCTCGAAGCGCGTGATGAGATAGGAGTCCACACCGTGCGGCGGGGTGAGGCGGCACACGGGAGCGTTCTCCCGCAGATGCCGATAGACGGGGTGCGGGTTGGACCGGTACACCGGGCACCCGCGTGATGCCGCATCCACTGCATGGGCTGTCTCGTCCCCGGTCTTCTGCTCCTGCAACTGAGTCATCGACGGCCCTTCTTCTTCCCGCGGTGGCACGATTCGGCTGTCGTCGGAACGCAGAAAGGTATTGACGTCAACCGAAGCAGGGAAACGCGATTCACTCCGCCGCTGACCGGCTTTTCGGCGCGGCACGGGGTCGGGAAGAGACGAATGCACCGTGCGGGGGAAAGCTCAATTGCCGACCCCGACGCCGTATGGCAGGTTCGAACCCAGCGCCGCCGTGATGACGGATTGCCGCCCGAACTCCCTGTGGGTTGATGAAAAAGGACAGGCCGTGGAAAGACACGACGTAGAAGAGGTGCCGGTACTGATCGTGGGCGGTTCACTTGTCGGACTGTCCGCGTCGGTGTTCCTGGGGAGACTGGGCGTCGGCCATATGGTCGCCGAACGCCGGGCCGCCACTTCCGAACACCCCCGGGGCCGGGGGAACAACATGCGGACCATGGAGTTGTTCCGCACCGCCGGCCTGGAAGCGGACGTCAGAAGGGCAGCGGCGCCCCTGTCCCGCAATCACGGCATCATGCAGACGGACAGACTGTTCGGGGGTGAGAGCCGATGGCTCTCCGCCCGTCTCACCGGCGGGCCCCCCGAGCAGGGCGTGTGTTCCACCCGGCGGTGCGCGTGCAGCCAGAACGACCTGGAGCCGGTCCTTCTGGCCCACGCCCGCGAACTGGGCGGGGACGTGCGCTTCGGTACGGAGCTGGTCTCCTTCACCGAGGACCGCGACGGCGTGACGTGTGAACTGCGCGAACGGGAGAGCGGCCGGACCTACACGATCCGCACGGCCTACCTCCTGGCGGCCGACGGGCCGCGCAGCCCCGTGCGCAAGCGCCTGGGCATCGGACAGAGCGGCGGGGGCGACCTCTTCCACAACGTCAGTGTCACCTTCCGCAGCAAACAGCTGGGCGAGGTGGTAGGCGATCAGCGCTTCCTCGTCTGCTATCTGAACGGGGCCGAGGGCGACGGCGTGCTGCTGCCCGTCGACAACGAGGAGAAGTGGGTCTTCCACATCCCGTGGTTCCCCGAGCGCGGCCAGACGCTGGAACACTTCACCGATACACGCATCAGGGACCACATCAGGGCCGCCGCCGGCGTACGGGACCTGGATGTCGAGGTCACCGGGCGTGCCCCCTGGCACGCGGCCGACCGGGTCGCGGACCGTTACCGACAGGGACGCGTCTTCCTTATCGGTGACTCGGCTCACGAGATGCCCCCCACCGGCGCGTTCGGATCCAACACAGGCATCCAGGACGCTCACAACTTGGCTTGGAAGATCACCGGGGTGTTGCACGGCTGGGCGGGCGACGGACTGCTCGACTCCTACGAGAGCGAACGGCGGCCGGTCGCCCTCGCCACGATCGCCCGGGCCATCGAGCAAGCAGCACGCGAGGAGCACCCCGGCTATGCTGCCGCGCAGGACCCTGGCCAGAGCACGGACCTGATGACCGTGGCCCTCGGCTACCGCTACGTCTCCACGGCCGTGTCCGGCGCTGACCCCGAAGCGCCGACCATCCCGCAGACGCTTCTCCTGCAGGCGGACCCCGGCACCCGCGCCCCGCACATGAGCGTCCTGCACAACGGGAACACCAAGTCGACCATCGATCTGTACGAGCGGTCCTTCGTCCTGCTCTCCGGCCTTTCGGACGGGCCGTGGCCAGCGGCCGCTCACGCGGCGGCGGCCTCGTTCGGCGTCCCTTTGGTGTCCTACCGCGTCGGCGTCGGCTCGGACTTCGACCTTGACGTCACGGCCGCCCAAGGGGTCCACGACGGGGGCCGCGACGCCAGCTGGGCCGATGTCCACGGCGTCTTTCCCCAGGGCGCGGTACTGGTCCGCCCCGACGGATACGTCGCCTGGCGCTCCGCGGACCTCCCCGCGGACCCCGAGGCCGAACTGACCCACGTCCTCGAAGGTCTCCTCAGCCGCTAATCCCGCTTTCCGAAGAGCCCGTTGACCCCTTCACCGTAGGGAGCCCCTCCATGAAGGCCGACCTGCAAGCTCCGAGCCACATAGGTCACCGCACCGCAACGCGTGACGACGACGCCCGACACGAACGAATTGACGTCCACCATCACTACACCGCCCCCGAATGGGTGCAGTGGGCCGAGCAGAACGGGTTCGCGGACCGCAACAGCCTGCCTCCGTGGACCCGGTGGGACGAAACCACCGCGCTGAAGCTGATGGACCGCACCGGCACACGCACCAGCGTCCTCACCGTCGCCATCCTGGGACGCTTCCACGACGCGGCGGCACGCAAGGAGAGCACGCGAGTCGCCCTCGACGCCGCCGGCGCCCTGGCCACCAGGCATTCCGGCCGCTTCTCCTTCTTCACGCCCGTCTTCCTCGACGACCCTGCACTCTCCCGTTGGTCCGTCTCCCACGGAATGGACCAGCTCGGGGCCGTGGGCGTCAGCGCGCGCACCAGCACGGGCGACACCTACCTCGGCGACCCCGCGCTCGACCCGCTCATGGCGGAACTGAACGAACGCGCCGCCGTCATCAGTACGCACCCGATGCAAGTGAGCACCTCCGGCGCTCCCAAGGGCGTACCGCCGTTTGTGTGCGACTTCCTGATGGACACCACCCGCGCCGCTTTGAGCCTGATCATGAACGGCACCCTGGACCGCTTTCCGCGGCTCACCTTCATCCTTCCACACGGCGGCGGGTACCTCCCCTACATCGCGAGCCGGATCGAGGTCTTCGGCCGCCAGCTCGTCCCCGCTGTCGATCCCGGCCGTGTCCAGGATTATCTGCACCGCTTCTACTACGACACGGCCGGTCCGATGTCGTCGTCCGCGACCCCCACATTGCTGGCCGCGGCGGGACCTTTCCGGATCCTCTACGGAAGCGACTGGCCGCCCACCCCCACGCGCGTGGTCACCGAGGTGACCACGCCCGCTCTCGACGGGGATCCCGCCCTCGGCGACCAGGAACGCGGCCACATCAACCGCGGGAACGCTCTGCGTCTGATGCCCGCGCTTGCTCCGGCCTGAGCGCGGCCGGACACCTCACGCGGACCACCCGATCCATCGGTGCGACGGCAGTGTCCCTTCTTCCGCTCGCGCTGAGGGCGAAGGGACACTGCCGGGTCCGCCAGAGCCCGGAGCCGTTGGGGCGGCTCAGCTCAGCACAGTCCGGCCGGGAGCGAGATCCGGCAGAAGTTGCCGCGGAAGAGGTTACTGTCCTTCGTGGCGTTCTGGTTGACCAGATCGGCCGGAATATTGCCGGTAACTGAGTTCGTCTCGACACGGTTCTTGCTGTTGGCCACGCCGACCATGCTCTTGAACAGCACCACCCCGCCCGACAGTGGCGACCGGCCGCGGTTGCCCTCGACCACGTTGTGCGTCAGCAGAGCGCTTTCCGCGCCGGACAGTACGATTCCGGAGCCCTGCACGAACGGCAACCGGGCCGTCTTCGCGCAGTACTTGTTGTTGCGCAGCACAAGGTTGCGGCTGACGGTGAGCGCCCCTGCCCGGGGCTTGTTCTCGTCTCCGATGACGATCATCCCGGTGCAGTTCCCCGCCATATAGTTCCGCTGAACCGTGAGGTTGCGCAGACGCAGAACCGTCAGGCCGTTCCGGTTGCCCTGCAGGTCGTTGCCCTCCACGACCAGACCCTGGCTGTCCGTGGCCCCCTTCTCCGACATCGTGGTGTTGGCGAGGTATAGGCCTGCGTCACCGTTGTCCCGGGCCATGTTGTTCTTGAACACACCGCGCGTGGAGTGCTCCTGCGAGATACCCCACTTACCGTTCTTGTCCGCCCTTACCCGCTGCACGGTCAAGCGGTCGGTGGCCAGGGACCACAGGCCGACGCTGGAGAAGCCCGTCACCGTCAGGTCCGAGACGGTCACGTCCATGACGGGCTTGTTCCTGAGCCCGACGACGCAGATGCCCTTGCCGCCCTCCACACAGCCGACGGCTCCCCTCGGAGTGGGCACGGCCTTCTTCTGGGGAGGCACGATCACCGTGCCCGGCCCGACACCGCGCAGTGTCAGTCCCGAGGTCTTGATCGTGACACTCTCGTGGTATGTGCCGGCCTGCACCAAGACCGTGTCACCGGCCTGGGCGGCGTTCACCGCCTTCTGAATCGACTGGCCCTGATGCACCGTCAGGGTGCGCGCTGAGGGGGATACCGCCGAGGCGGGAAGAGCAGCCGGGCCCACACCGAGAAGCACGGCGGCGATCGCGGTGTAGCGTGCTTGGTTCCGTTTCATCTTCGGAAGATAGAACCGAATCGGCAACCTTCCGCGCGACACTCGCCCGCATACAACTCAAAGGGTGCAGAAAGTTCATGTGATTGGCTGCGTGCGAACGAGATCGGAGTATCAGCGGTGGCAGCCCTCATGGTCCGGACCTAGGCTCGCTGACGGAATCGAGCCCGCGTGAAGGAATAAGGATGCCACAGGTCAACGATGAGAGCCTTGCCCAGACGAGCGATACAGTGAATCAGCCACAAGCATTCCTGGGTGTTCGGCGTTCCGCCGTCCAGCACACCAACCTAATCCCTGTTCTCCTGGTCCTCAGCGTCATGATGGTGGCACTGTGGCTCACGGGGATGCCGTTCCTGCAGGCATTGACCATTTCAACAGCGGTGAAAATTTCGATGGCCCTTTTCGCGGCGCGTCCGCCGTGCGCCTCCAAGAACTGACGCCCAGCGGCAGCCTGCTCGGACGGCAGAGGACCGACCGGCCCGGGGCGCGCCCGCCCCCAGGCCGGCCCCGGCCTCAGAGGTCGTTCGCTTTCCGAATGCCGTGTGCGGATTCCGCTGGTTGGCTTGAGATTGCGGCTGTGGCGGGAGTCTCGACTCGTTGCTGATCGAGTCGGCGTGGGGGTGGCGGATGCCGTCGATGCGGGCGGTCCTGGAAACGCGGCGGAAGGCTGCTGCCGCGCGGGTGGAGGAGCTCGAGCCCGAACTGGAGCGGGTGCGGGCGGACTTGGTGGATGCCGAGGAGGTTCTCTGGCTTCGGACGATCGGCCTCGAGCAGTATCTGGAAGCGCTCGCCGAGGGGGAACAGCCGGCCGAGACGGTCGTTGGCCCGTCGCCGAGGAAGCCGGTGGGCCCGCGCCGTGCGGTGCCGCATCGCCAGAACGCGGCCGGGGTCGAAGACCTGTCGGTGGACTACCAGGCGGTGATGGCAGCCGCGGCCGAGGCCGGGGGTGACGGGCTGGGTGCCCGGCGGGCGGCCGTGGTGCTCGGCTGGGACAGTGCCTCGGCCTCACGCGTCGAGGGCGCGAGAGCACGGTTGAAGAGGCTGGTGGAACGGGGCTGGCTGGTGGAGACAAAGCCCGGGAGGTTCACCCTGCCGGCAGAACAGCGCACTGATGAGGCTGTGCGGCCAGGCGGCGGTTCATGAGGGCGATCATCGACCAGCGGATGACGGCTTCGCTCGTGTCGGTGCGTCGTTCGTAGTCCCGGACCAGGCGGCGGCTGCGCAGAAGCCAGGCGAAGGACCGTTCGATGACCCAGCGGCGGGGCAGTGCCTGGAAGCCTCGGACGTCCTCGCGGCGGCGGACGATGTCGAGGACGAGCCCGAAATGCTGGCTGGTCCAGTCGGTGAGGTGGCCGGTGTAGCCGCCGTCGGCCCAGACCCGCGCCAGCCTCCGGAAGCGGCCGGCCGCCACTGGCAGAAGGGACCGGGCGCCGTCCCGGTCGGTCACGGACGCCGGTGTGACCAGCGGGCCAGGAGAAGTCCGAGCGCGTCGGTGAGCAGGTGCCGCTTGCGACCGTTGATCTTCTTGCCCGCGTCGAAGCCCCGTGAGCCGAAGGTGACGGTGGCGTCCGCCTTCACCGACTGCGAGTCCACGACCCCCGCGCTCGGCTCGGCGCTGCGGCCTTCACCGGCGCGGACGGCTTCCCGCAGCCGGTCGTGCAACTCGGTTACCAGTCCCGTGTCCCGCCAGCGGGCGAAGAAGGCATAGACGCGCGGCCAGGGCGGGAAGTCCACGGGCATCGCCCGCCACTTGATGTCGTTGTCGACGAGATAGCGCACAGCGTCGATCATCTGCCGGTGGCAGTAGCCCTCCGGACGCCCGCCGCGGCCCGAAAGCCAGCCCGGAACCGGCAGCAGGTCCCTCACCACGGCCCACTCGGCATCGCTCATGTCCGAGCCGTATCGGGGCCGGCGCTGCGGCCGATCGACCGCGTTCCCGAACCTGTGGGCGAGGCAGTCACACCCACGAGTGGACGAACTGGACTCGGCGACCATGACCACGCGACACTTCGACAACAGGGCCTCTTGCTTCTCGCTGGAGTTGACATCCGCGAGCTACCAAGAGGCCCTTCCTCCATGCACTCACCCCGGACAACTCACCCGAACCAGGCCCCCGTTCGAACCTGTCCGACCGCGCGAGCGGATAGAGAACAGGCAGTCAGACCCCGCTGCCCGCCTTCTCACCGACCCCGCTCTCCCCCGCGCCTAGCCCCCGCGTCGCTGCGAGGTTTTCGTGACGTGCCTGCGCCCGGCGCTGCCGCAGATCGGCCACGGCGAGGACCAGGGCGGCGGCGATGAAGGCCGTGGCGGTGAGCAACCCGAGCTGAAGGGCCGCCGCGGCACGGCCGTGGCGGGAAAGATGCGCGAAGTACACAGCGCCGACCACTGCGATGCCCACGGCCGAGCCGATGCGCTGGCCCGTCTCCATCACCCCGCCGGCCGCGCCGGCCCGTTGCATCGGCACGGCCATCAGGGTGAGGGTGAGGTTGGGAGAGACCGTGAGACCGGACCCGATCCCAGCGATGACCAGCGGAAGCACCACCGCCCAGCCCACGCCCTCGCCGGGCACCAGCTGAACAGCCGACGCGACACCGAGCAGGCCGAGAACCACCGCACTCAGGCCGATGACGATCAGCCTACGGCCATAACGCATCACCAGCCGACCTCCGATGGCCGCGCCGACCGCCGAGGCGGCCGCGAACGGCAGAATCGTCACGCCGGCGGCAAGGGCGCTGAAATCCGCGGACTCCTGCAGGAACAGGGACAGGACGAAGAAGATGGTGGCGAGCCCGGCGAAGAAGGTGAGGCTGATCAGGGCGCCAAGCGTGAAGGAGCGCTGGGTGAAAAGGTCCAGGCCGACCAGCGGCGCCTTACCCCGGTCGGCCTGGAACCTCTCCCACAGCCAGAACACCCCCAGCAGCAGCGCGCCCACCGGGACCAGCACCCACTTCGTTGGCCCCTGCCACTGCTGTCCCTGAACCAGGGGCAGCAGCAGCGAAAGCACGCCCGCGCCGAGGAACAGTACGCCCATCGGATCGAACTCCTCCCGTCTGTGACCAGGCACCGGGAGGCGGGGCAGCAGCCGGCGCCCCGCGATGAAAGCAGCCATCCCGATGGGCACGTTGACGAAGAACGCCCAGCGCCAGCCGTCGTCCGTGCCGAAGGCCTGAATCAGCAGTCCACCCGCGAGCGGACCCGCCGCGGTGGACGCCGCGACGACGCTGCCGTGGAATCCGAACGCCCGTGCCCGTTCGCCGCCCTGGAACATCTGCTGGATCAGCCCCGAGATCTGCGGTCCGATCACACCTCCAGCCGCCCCTTGGAGCAGCCGGAACACCACCAACCAGGTGGGGCCGGCGGCAAGACCGCATCCCACCGACGCGGTCGTGAACACGGCGATGCCGAGCAACAGGGCCTGGCGGCGTCCACGTAGGTCGCCCAGCCGTCCCGCCGGCGCCAGGGCAAGCCCGAAGGCAAGGGCGTACCCGGACACCACCCAGGACTGAGTAGCTTCGGAGGCACCGAACCCCCGTTCCATGGAAGGCAGAGCCACGTTCACGATCGAGATGTCGAGCAGCGAGATGAAGCCCGCCGCCAGGCATACCCCGAACGCCTTCCACCGCCGATCGTAGAGAACGGGCCGGTCCGATTCTGTGATCATACGAGTACGCTATGCACTCACATTGGGTAGCACCAGCGGGGGACGGAAGCCGGAGCGACGGACGGCATCCCCAACAGGTCCTCGGTGATCCCCGGGGGCGCGTACTCCGGCAGCTTCGCGCTCTCGGCGCGTTCCTGGGTCGTACGTGGCTCTCGTGCCCGGCGCCGGCGCGCGGGCGAGCAGTAGCGCGCGAAGCTCATGGCGCGCCTGCCCGCAGAGAGGCCGAATCAGACAAATCAATCGGAATCGCCGTCACAAGCACCCGAAGCCAACTGGGGCCACCGAACAACCGGCCGCATAGTAGGGGTGGGTATGGTCACGCCGCCCCTGGTGCGCGGCTCGCCGCCACTGACGGTCGCATAGGGCTCGGCCGCCTGGCCACCGCGACAACTCGCTGGCCAGGGCGACACACCACCGCCGAGTTCCTCCACCGTCCAGCCGGTGATGTCCGGCAGCGGGCCGTCCCGCAGCCCGCCGACCGGCGTCGAGTACGTCCGCCTCGCTCACCAGGACGTAGACGATCGCGGCGAACAGCGTCTCATCAGACGTGTCCTGTGTCCCGCCGCCCTGCGGCCGCACCTTCGACGGCGGGATCAACGGCTTGGCGATCTCCCACAGCCCGTCCGGAACAATCTAACTCCATGCACCACGCCCCATGGCCAGCCCAACGAGCGATCACCACATAGGACACGGTCTTACTGGCTGTTCTCATTCCGCTCGGGTGGTCGGTCGGGTTCGAACAGGGGCCTGGTCCGGGTGAGTCTGCCGGTGCGGACGCATAGAAGAAGGGCC
>NZ_JBVJTD010000062.1:0-11015 GCF_055605965.1 Streptomyces sp. NPDC037126 | reverse complement strand
AACTTCGCCAGGAAGCCATAGCCGACGGAGCCTCCACCAGCGACCTTGCCCAGCCTCAACCGGAAACGGACATCACCTTACGAACCGCCCACTTACTGCCCCCAACAGAGCCGTTGGACGTGGCGGTGGGTGATGAGGCAGACGGCGAGTCCGAAGAACGCCTCGTGGATGTCGTCGCGTCGGTTCCAGCGAATGCGCAGGCGGCGGAAGCCGTGGAGGCAGGCGATCGTGCGCTCGACGACGTAGTGGAAGTAGCCCAGGCCGCTGCCGTGGGGCTCGCCGCGTTTCGGGATCACTGGACGGATCCCGCGTTGCCAGAGCGGGCGACGGTACTTGTCGTGGTCGTAGCCGCGATCAGCCAGCAGTGCGTCTGGGCGTCGGCGCGGTCTGGCGGCCCGTGGGACCGCTTTGGGCCCCGTCGTGCCACGCGGAAGTGCGAGGAGTCGATCATCGCCCGAGACCAGTTCACCTGGTTCTTCGATCGCAGTTTCGGGGCGAAGGACTCGTTGTCGGTGGTGGCTGCAGCGCTGTTGGTACGAACGGCGATGAGCAGGTGCTGCGGGGCCGCGTCTACGGCTGCGACCACGAGGACCCCAACCCCGGCCCCCGCCCCTCACGGACGTACGCGGCGCTCGTCGGCGCGCCCCTGGACGGCCTGCTGCCGGACATCACCGGCTGAACGGAGGAAGTCGATGGCGGTGTCCCCCTGGCCACCGAATCGTCGCGGTGGCCAGGCGGCCGTGCCCTGTACGACCCCGGCGCCGGCGATCCGCGCACACCGGGCCCGGGGATCGCCTGCCGCGTTGACGAGGCGGGCCTGCGGTGCGTGAGGGGTGGAACTGGGGGAACCAGGTGTGGCGCGCGGCGCCGGGCGTATGCCCAGCACCGCGTGGAAATAACTCCCGCTTGGTGGGCTTGTCAGTCTGAGGTAAGGGCACCTGGTGGCCAGGAGGTTGATAGATATGGTTCCCCTGCTTCTGGTTCTTCTTCTGGCTCTGATCCTCTTCGGTGCGGGTTTCGCGCTGAAGGCGCTGTGGTGGATCGCGGTGATCGTGCTCGTCGTGTGGCTGCTGGGCTTCGTCGTCCGCACCGCGGACAGCGGCGGCCGCAAGGGCCGCTGGTATCGCTGGTAGCCGATAGACGCCAGGCGCGATGAGTGCGCCGCGCGAGAGGTGAGTGGGGGCCGGCCGGATATGGCCGGCCCCCACTCGCGTAACAAGCCTTTGTGTGCGAGCGGTTGGGATGGATCGGGCGTATCGGACGCACCGCAGGGTACGTGAGTGATGCAGCGGCCTCGCAGACCCAGCAGTGGAACCCTGCTCCTCCTGTCTGCGGGGCCGCTGCTCACGGCTCGGGCCGGTCGGACAGCCCCGAACGGCCGGCAGCGAGTCAGGGCTGTACCAGGCGGTGCAGAGCGAGTCGGGCCAGGGGCGCGTAGGCGGCCAGGACGAGCTGCGGGCCGTCCATGGTCAGGCTCGTGGTGGTGCCGCGACCCTGCGGCCTGACCTCGTGATGCAGTCTGATCCGGATGCGTCCCAAGTGGACCCGCCACGTCCAGGTGCGGCGGTCATGGTCGACGGCGTCCACGACGAAGGCGGCATGGACGCCGACGACTGATTCGACCGTGCCGCTCAGGCCGGGACTCAGGCGCCGGCCCTCACAGTGGACGGCCTTGATCTGTGGGGACCACGAAGCCCACTGGTCAAGGCTGGCGTAGCGCTGCCAGACCGTATCGGGGCGGGCCGCGCCGTTGGCGCTGAGGGTCATGCGTGCCATGGCAGACGGGAGAGTCGCCGTGGCGGGTGGGGGGTCGAAGCGGGTGGCATCGGTCCGGTCCTGAGATGTAGGGCTGCCTTCCGTGGTCTCATCCCAAGCATCGCGACGGGTAGGGCGACTGTCACGGTGGGGTGCGGCAGTGGGAGCAAGTCCGCATTGATGACCTTGTGCCCCACAGTGTTCATGGAGAACCCGCTCTTCGCCCGGGTCGCCGCCGCTTCGGACCCGCGCACCGCCCGTCGGGTCGTGATGGCCTCATAGATCTTTCGGTGTGCTGGCGGTTGTATAGATCAGGAGTTGAGGAGGCCGGGATGCCACGCGGCCTGCTGCGCCGGGGATCAGGGCATTGCAACCGGGTTGGGGCCGAAGCGCAGGCCCGTGCAGTCCGAGCTCGGCCCTGTGCGGGCGGGGGCGTCGGGGCCTTGGGTCTTGCGTTGGGCAGAAGAGCCGACATGTACCGACCTCATGACTCGGCAACGGGCACACGGCGAGCCAATTCGGCGGCCAGACGTCGCATGACCGTGCGGTTGGCGCGCCGCATCATGGCCCGGACGACCGCTGCCAGCAGGCGGTCGGCGACCGGGGCGCGCACCCAGGCGTACGTGAATGCCACGCGGCTCCCGCCGGTCCGCCGCGGTTCGATGGTGTAGGTGCCGTGAGCCAGGCGTCGACCGGCCGCGCTGACGTTCCGCTCGATGATGCGCCGCGGCGGCTCGGCCTTGACGACCTCGATGGTGACGTCGGTCTTGGTCCCGCCCAGCGCGGCTGTGACCGTGGCGCACGCACCGATGCCGCGGCCGGGGCCGCTGTAGCGCCAATCGGTCAGGTAGTGGTTGGTGAATCGCTCATGGTGAGCCATGACATCGAGGAAGTCATAGACCTGCTCGGGCGTCTGCAGTACGTCGATCGACACGGTGACAGACTTCATGTACCAGACGGTACACAAGGGATGTACCGATTGGTACACTCGCGACGTGGTTCATACGGACGGCTCTCATCCTGAGTGCGGGGGCGCGCCAGTCGCAGACGTGGGCCGGCGCGCTCAGCTGGTGAACGCGGCCGTTGACTACGTTGCGGCATACGGCCTCACGGACCTGAGCCTGCGCGGTCTGGGGGCTGCGATCGGTGTCAGCCACCGCATGCTGATCCACTATTTCGGCTCCAAGGAACGTCTGCTCGCCGAGATTGTCCGGACGTCGGAGCAGCGCCAGCGAGATCAGTTGTCCCGGCTCCACCTGGAATCCGGTCTCCCGCCCGCCGAAGCTGCGCGACTCCTCTGGCAGCAGCTGACGGATCCTCGACTGGCCGGTCAGGAGCGGCTTTTCTTCGAAGTCTGCGCGCACGCGCTGCGGGGCCGCCCCGAGGCCGCCTCAGTCCTCGAAGGGCTCGTGAACGATTGGCTGGGGCCGCTCGTGGCCGCCGAGGTCGCCGCAGGGGCGGACCCTGTCGTGGCCCGGAACCGGGCCAGGTTGGGACTCGCCACTGTCCGCGGCCTGCTGCTCGACCTGCTCGCCACCGGTGACCGCAGTGGCGTTGACGCGGCGATGGAGGAGTTCCTCCGCCTGTACTACGGCTCGAAGTGACCAAGTCACGGATCAGGCCAAACGGCTGAGGCAGTCGGCCCCGGCGTCCTACGATGCCGAGCTGGTCACGCTCGCGATGATGCAGGCCATCCTCGGCCTCACCTCCGAGCCGAAGTGGCTTCGCCACACCCGTACTTACCTGCGACAGCTCCGGCCAAGTGTCGGCAGACGCTTTGCCGACACCGGGGATCGGTCTGGTGCTCAGCCTGGGTGTGTTCGGCGGTTGCTCAACTGTTTGTGTGCCGAGCGGGTGCCGCCTGTGGTGTTGGTGATTGCTCCGGGGGCGCGACGGTCGTGTCGTCTCTTTCCTGGTGGGCCGGGCGCCGGGGCAGTCGGGACGCGGGCAGCAGGCCGAGAGCGGCGAGTGAGGCAAGGATCAACAGAGTGGAGCTCATGGTTGAAGCAGCCGTGCCGGTTGCGCTGGCCGCGACGGCGATGCCGAAGGTCGGCCCGATGTTCATGGCGGTCTGCTTGAGTCCGCTGACGACCCCGGCGTACCCGGGCGGGGCGTCACCGACGACGGTCCCGGTGGCGGTGACCATCACGGTGGCGAACCCGGCACCGCTGGCGGCAAAGGCTGCAGCCATGGCCATCCATGTGCTGGCGGGACCGAGCCGGGACAGCCCCGCGATGCCGACCACGACGAGGACCGTACCGGCGATCGCGGTGCGGCGCGCACCGTACCGGCGCAGTGCGGCGACCGCGGCGGGTGAGCCGAGGACCATGAGCACGGTCAGCGGGAGCACGCGCAGACCGCTGTCGAGTGGGTCGAGCCGAAGTACGTCCTGGAGGTAGAAGGTGGCCCTGAACAGCGCGCCGAACAGGCCGGCGGTGGTGACCAGCAGGATCGCCATCGACGCTGTCACCGGTACGGACCGCGCTACGGCTGGCGGAACGATCGGGTACGTGGTGCGGCGTTCGTGCCAGGTGAGCATCGTTGCGACGCCGATGACGGCGAGGAATTCGAGCAGCGTCGCCGCGGCGGTCCACCCCCGCGCGGGTACGTCGGCCAAGGCGTGGACCAGGATTGCGAGCGCGACCGCCAGCAGGCCCGCGCTGGTGAGGTTGAGCCGTGGAGAGTTGGCACGTCGAGGTGCCGGCGTCCGTACAGCGAGGGCGAGAACGGCGATGACGAACGCGAGGGGCACGTTGACCCAGAAGACGGCGCGCCATCCCAGATGAGCCACGAGAACACCGCCCAGGAGCGGACCGGACCCTGCCGCCACCGCGATCGCACCGGTGCGAAGGGCGATCGGCTTGCCGAGCCGGTTCGCGGGATACGCCAGCCGTAGCAGCGCGAGCGTCGCAGGTTGCAGGAACGCGGCGAATCCGCCCTGCACCGCGCGCAGGACGATCACCCAGCCGACGGCCGGCGCGAGCGCGATCCCGGCCGAGGCAGCCCCGAAACCGAGGACGCCGACGAACAGCAGGCGCGGGTGCCCGTACCGATCCCCGAGGCGCCCGGCGATCACGAGTAACGCGGCCACGGCGACCAGATAGCCGGTGCTCGTCCACTGGATCTGCGCCACGCTCGCGCGGAGATCACGCTGCATGCCCGGCTGCGCCATGAGCAGGATGGTTCCGTCCAGTGCGACGATCACCGCGCCGGCCACGCTGACCAGAAGTGCAATCTGCCGCTGTGCGGGTGCGGTCATGAGGTCACCGGGCCGAGATGGGCGTCCAGGACTGCCGCGATGAGCCGGTCGCGCTGGTCGTCGACGGGGTCTCCGTCCAGTGGTGGGGTGCCGAGGGCGAGTTGCAGGCTGCCCCAGGCCCACAGTTGGGCCATGCCGTGCAGGTTCGACCACAGGGCGGCGGCGGTCACCGCAGGCGGCGGTGCGGCCTCGTTCGGCCCGTCGGCGCGTTGCGCGGCATCCCGCTCCGATCGGCATCGGGCGACGAGTCCGGTGAAGTGCCCGAACAGCGGGAGGGTCGACTCGCGCAGCCTCGGTTGGTCCGATGCCTGCGCCGCGCCGTCGAGCAGGTCGTGCCGCCACATGAGCTCGAACATGCCGCGGCGTTCCAGTGCGTACCCGACGTACGCCCGCGCGAGGGCCTCCAGTTGGCGGCGAGGTGTGGTCGTGCCGGCGACCGCGGTCTCGAAGATGGCTGCGAGGTCCTCGAAGCCGCGACGGCCGATAGCCGAGAGCAGCGCGTGGTGCGTGGGGAAGTACCGACGCGGCGCCCCGTGCGACACCCCCGCTCGACGGGCTATTTCCCGCAGGCCCACGGACGCGGAGCCCTCGGTCAGCACAAGGTCGACGCCGACATCGATCAACCGCTCCCGAAGGGAGCTCTCATCAGGCATAGACGGTGTCTATCATGTGCAGTAGACACTGTCTACTTGCCTTGGGGTGTGATCATTCCGCTCAGTGGTGACGGGGCCCCGGCTCGCCCACTCACCGCGGCACGCTGACCGGGAATGCTCAGGCCCGACAGGTCGAGGCGCGGCGCACATGGTGCCGTGCGCCGGTGGGAGTGGCGTGATCGCGCCGAGTCCGCTGGGAGTTGATCGAGCCGGTGCTGTCCCCCTGGCGCTTCGAACGCCCGGGCCGGGCCTTGGACTTCAGTCGGCCGCCTCGGCACGACCTGCGCGAGATCATGAACGCGAGATCGTAGGCCGCAAGCGCAGCGTCATCACCGACACCCTCGGCCTGCTGCGCGCGGTGCTGGTCACCGCCGCCGGCGTCCAGGACTCCACCGCGGTCGTACAGCGCCGTGGCGGTCATGTGGTCCAGCACGTCCGCGTCAGCGTCGGGACGGCGATATCCGCCCCAGTGGTGGTTTGCCGTACCGTCCGCCGCTCTGCCCAGTCGCCGGCAGGACACTGGCGGGGCGGCCGGGGGTGCCGCCATGGAGGGCGGGGAGCGCATGGCCGACAGCAGGATCCTGGTCGCGGTACCGGAACACCCTCGGGGCGAGGGTGCCGGGCCCCAGCAGTTACGGAAGATCCGGGACGCGATCGAGAAGGGCGGCTTCGAAGTCAGGTGGGCGGTCACGGCGGAGGACGCGGACGCGGTACTGCGCACCGAGGCCGGCGTGGCGGCGGCGCTGGTGGCCTGGGACCTTCCCAGGGCTGCCGGTGACGGGCCCGGCGCCGCGCTCGCCGCGCCGGAAGGCACACTCGCCCGGCCGGGCAGCATCGTTGACGGGGCCCCGGGCGGCGGCACCGTGCTGCGCCGGATCGGCCGCCGTTTCCGGGATCTGCCGGTCTTCCTGGTGATGGCCGACGAGGGCCTGCAGGAACTGCCGCTGTGGGTGTCCGAATCGGTCGTGGGCTACGTCTGGCCGCTGGAGGACACCCCGGGCTTCATCGCGGGCCGGATCACCACCGCCGCCCGCGCCTACCGGGAATCCGTGCTGCCACCGTTCTTCAGGGCACTGCGCCGCTTCGACGACACCCACGAGTACTCCTGGCACACCCCGGCCCACTCCGGCGGTGTCGCCTTTCTCAAGTCGCCGGCGGGACGCGCCTTCCACGACTACTTCGGGGAGCGGCTGCTGCGCAGCGATCTGTCGATCTCGGTCGAGGAACTGGGCTCGCTGTTCGAGCACACGGGTCCGATCGGCGAGGCGGAGCGTAACGCGGCCCGTGTGTTCGGCTCCGACCTCACCTACTTCGTGCTGCACGGCGACTCCACCTGCAACCGCCTGGTCGGCCATTTCAGCGTCACCCGTGACGAGATCGCGCTGGTGGACCGCAACTGCCACAAGTCCGTGCTGCACGGCCTGGTCTTCTCGGGCGCCCGGCCGGTCTACCTGGTCCCCACCCGCAACGGCTACGGCTTGGCGGGACCGCTGCCCCCGGCCGAGATCGCCGCTGACGCGGTGGCGGCCCGGCTCGCGGCGCACCCGCTCACCGAGGGCGCGGCGTCCCCGCACCCGCAGTACGCGGTCGTCACCAACTCCACCTACGACGGACTTAGTTACGATGCCGTACCCACCGCTCGGGCGTTCGCCGCCAGCACACCCCGGTTGCACTTCGACGAGGCGTGGTTCGCGTACGCCCGTTTCCACCCGCTCTACGCCGGCCGCTACGGCATGTCGGTGAACGAGGAGGCTTTCCCCGGCCCGGACCGCCCGACCGTATTCGCCACCCAGTCCACGCACAAGCTGCTGGCGGCGCTGTCGCAGAGCGCGATGGTCCACGTGCGACCCGCACCGCGGGCACCGGTGGAGCACGACCGGTTCAATGAGGCGCTGATGATGCATGGCACCACCTCGCCCCTGTACCCGATGATCGCCTCGCTCGACGTGGCGACGGCGATGATGGACGGCCCACAGGGCGAGTGGCTGATCGACGAGGCGGTGACCGAGGCGATCCGCTTCCGCCAGGAGATGGTGCGCCTGCGACGGCGGATCGAGAGCGCCGGGGACCGGCCGCCGTGGTTCTTCGGGGTGTGGCAGCCGGACACGGTCACCGACACGGCGACCGGTGAACGGCTGCCGTTCGAGCAAGCCCCTCCGGAGCTGCTGAGGACCGAACAGTCATGCTGGCTACTGGAGCCCGGCGCCGACTGGCACGGCTTCCCCGGGCTGACCGAGGGCCACTGCATGCTGGACCCGGTCAAGGTCACGCTGACCTGTCCGGGGATCAGTGCCACCGGCGAGATGGCCGACGAGGGCATCCCGGCCCGGGTGCTTACCGCCTATCTGGCCACTCGGAAGATCGTGGTGGAGAAGACCGACAGTTACACCGTGCTGATCCTGTTCTCCATGGGCATCACCAAGGGCAAGTGGGGCACCCTGCTGGACGCCCTGATGGATTTCAAGGCCCTGTACGACGCCGACGCCCCGCTGGAACGCGTCCTGCCGCAGGCCGTCGCCGCGCACCCCCGCCGATACGCGGGCCTGACCCTGCGGGGGCTGTGCCAGGAGATGCACGGGCACCTGCGCTCGGTGCGCCTGGTGGAGCTTCTGGAGACGGCCTTCCAGCAGCTCCCGCAGCCCGTGGCGCCACCTCAGCACTGTTACCAGCGGCTGGTGCGGGGTGATACCGAGCGGGTCCGGATCTCGCAGGCGTCGGGCCGGGTGGCGGCCGCCATGGTGACGGTCACCCCGCCTGGCATCCCGGTCCTGATGCCGGGCGAGTCCATCGGTGCACCCGACGGCCCCCTGCTGCGTTATCTCACCGCCCTGGAGTCCTTCGACCGCCGCTTCCCCGGCTTCCGCAGCGAGACCCACGGCGTGACCGTCGACGAGGACACGGGCGACTACCTGATCGAGTGCCTGTTCCAGGGCGCGGAGCATCGCCCGGCACACTCGACCGGGCATGTCGGCTAAAGCGTGTTGCAGAAGGCTGTGACCAGGGCGTTTCTCTTGTATGCGTGGGGTGTTGAGGGCTGATCCGTTGTGGATGGAGACGTTCGCCGGGCTGCGGATGAAGCAGTTTGAGCGACTGTTGAAGGTGGTGCGGGAGCGGGGTGGCGACGGGCCGCGAATCGGGCGGCCATGGTGTCTGTCGCTTGCCGACCGAGTGCTTGTGGTGGCCGTCTACTACCGGACGAACCTCACCATGCGGCAGCTCGCTCCGCTGTTCGGGGGCTCGCCGGCAGCGGCCTGGTCGGGAGGGCGTACCGCCTTCCCGCAAGAGCCCTCGCGGGGCGGCGGCCCTCTAGTTGATGATCTCGGCGCGGTCGTCCGCAAGGACCGCGGACAGCCGGTCCCGCCAGGCCTGGAGAGCTTCGGGCGTCAATCGCGTCCAGTCGGTGACCTCGCCGACGATCCGGATCGGTTCCCTGCTGCGGTAGGAGCGGGTGGGATTGCCCGGGAACTTCTTGTCGGTGACGTTCGGATCGTTCTCGAACTCCCCGGTCGGCTCGACGATGTACACACGCGGGGCACCGTCACCGGCAGCGAGTTCCGCGGCGAGCCCCGCGCCGTCACGCAAGGCGGTGAAGTAGACGTGGTTCATCACGATCTCGGGCCGGTAGTTGGAACGGAAACCGGCGGTGAGGTGGTCCCCGACCCGCAGAGCGGCCTTCGTCCCGTGAAAGAACGGCCCCTCGTCCAGCACTTCGTCCATCGCCACAGGATATCTACCAGGCCAGTGCGAGGCGGGCCGTTCCACTCTCCCTGCTGAGCCAACCTGCAGTCTCAGTCCCCGAGGAACCACAGATACAGGTGCTGTCCGTCGAGAACCATCCGGCTGAGTGCGATGAACTCGCGCGTGAACTCGTCCGTCACCACGCGGGGAGACAACTGCGGAAGCTCCTCCACCAGAGTCGCAACCCGCCGGTGGTTGAACTGCCTCCCCCCGGACACGCAACTGACCCCACCCATCCGCTTCACCGGACCCAGACCGCCCTCACGCTCCCGGGGGTCGGTGAAGCGGACTGATGCGACGCCGTTGCCTGATCGAGCCCATTGCGTACGCCCTCGCCCTCCTCGCTCCGGACGTCTTCACTCCTCTAGCGGACTGAACGCGTCCTTGGGCCCGCCGGCCTCGTCGGCCCGGCCCGGAGGGGTGCCGCCGTTCCCCTCGGCCAGGGTCGGCCCACCGGCCCCTCCTACATCCCTGGCCCCCTGGCCCTTGATCGTGCCAGGTGTCGACGGTCAAACAATTCCTCACGATCTGCATGATCGGCGTCAGCCAGTTCCCCACCTCCGTGGTCACGAGTCCCCACCGGGACGCTGACCGTCGATGGCGCCGCTGACCACGCTCGAACTAGCCTGATGTTCCCTGTTTTGAGTGGTTTGCGAGCTTTTAGATCTTCCTTGAGAATCGGTCGGGTTCCCCCTGGGCATGCCGCTGCCCGGGTTGAGGGTCCTGGCCTCTCGGAGCCGTCGAGGTCCCTCGACCTGCGAGCCGCGAGGCCGACGGACGCACCGGATGGCAAGGAGAACATTCACCGTGGTCGACATCGTCGAGATCTACGTGCACTGGGCGCGGGCCGGTCCAAGAGCCAGGTGGCCGCCTCGCTGGGAGTGGACCGCAAGACGATCAGGAGGTACCTGGCGCCGGCGGAGGCGGCCGGGATCACCCCGGGAGGGCCGCCGATGAGCGAGGCGGACTGGGCCAAGCTGCTCAAGAGTTGGTTCCCGGAGATGGCCAGCCGGAGGCTGAACCAGGTGCGGTGGGCAGAGATCGAACCGCGGGACCACGTCAAGAGCCTGCTGGAGACCACGTCGGTCACCACGATCCACCAACGGCTCCGGGACGAGGGCAAGTTGAAGGTGTCGCTGTCGACGTTCCGCCGCCGGGTGCACGAGAACCCGCCCGAGGAGGCGGCCCGCTCGAAGGTCACGGTGCTGCGGTAGAACGTCGAGCCGGGCTCGGAGGCCCAGATCGACTACGGCTTCCTGGGCCAGTGGATCAACCCCGCGACCGGGAAACGGCACCGGATCTGGGGGGTTCGTGATGGTGCTGCCCGCCTCGCGGCACATGTTCGTCCGTCCCGTGGCACACATGGACCAGCACGCCGACCGAAGCGCACGCGGAAGCGTTCCGCTTCTTCGGCGGTGTCCCGCGTCGTCTGGTGCCGGACAGCCTCAAGACCGGGGTCGACAAGCCGGACCTCTACGACCCGCAGATCAACAAGTCGTATGCCGAACTCGCCTCCTAGGGTCCGTCTTCAAACGGATCTTGCCCAGAGCAGGAACGACGCGAGAGTGACCGCTGCTTCGTAGGAGGTGGCGGTCTTTTCGTATCGGGTG
>NZ_JBVJTD010000061.1:0-12026 GCF_055605965.1 Streptomyces sp. NPDC037126 | reverse complement strand
GAACAGCAACTCCTCCAGCCGAAGCATCACTTCTTCCACGGGCCGAACTGTCAGCCACACCACACCCCGTACGGATCAGTTCCGGGCGTCTTCCCACGGACCCGCTCACCTACGATCGTCACTCAGAGTGCATGCTCCACGGAAAGTGAGCCAGAACCCGAGTTTTTCGACAGCGGATGAGTAACGACAGCGCACATCGACTCGTGGTTGTGGTAGCCAGGTGGGCTGCGAGATCCCCGTGGCTGGCGACGGTGGCAGGACGGCACTCGCCGAGGAGAATCGCTCCATGCGAATTCTGATCATCACCGCCGGTTCACGCGGAGACGTCGCGCCTTTCACGGGACTGGGGCGGCGTCTGCTGGACGTGGGCCATCAGGTCGCCGTGGCCGCTCACCCGTCCCTCGCCGCACTGGTCAGCGGGTGCGGTCTCGGCTACCGGCCCGTGCCGGGAGACCCGCAGGGGTTGATCCGGGACTTGGCCCGGGCGGCGTCGCGGGAGGAGGCTCAGGCGCTGACGAGGGCGTACGCGGACGGGCTCGCCGATGGGGTGGCGGAGGCCGTGGCGGGCGGAGCCGATCTACTGCTCACTGCTTTCGGCCCGGAACGCTCAGCCGGACGGCCGGCGACGCATTCGGCGTCCCCGTCATCGGTACCTACCTCGCACCGTCCTTCGCCACCGAAGAGTTCCCCCTGCCCAACGCACGGAGCATCGATGACCTGGGGCCGGTGGGCAACCTCGCCGCCGGCCGGGATGTGCTGAAGCGCGCGGAAGCGGTCTTCGCGGGCGCTGTCACCCGCCTGCGCGCTCGACTCGGCCTGCCCGCGGGCGCGCCCTCGGCGCCGGTGGACGTTCGGCCGGTCTTCCACGGCTTCAGCCCGCTGGTAGTGCCGCGCCCTGAGGACTGGCCGTCGTGGGTTGAAGTGGCGGGCTACTGGTGGCCCACGCGGCCGGACGGCTGGCAACCCCCGGCCGAACTGGTCGACTTCCTCCAGGCCGGCCCGCCCCCGGTGTTCATCGGATTCGGCAGTATGGCCGCGGGGCAGGGGGACCGGCTCAGTGAGCTGGTGGCTGCGGCAGTGAAGCGGGCAGGCGTGCGTGCGGTGGTACAGGCGGGGTGGGCCGATTTGAACGGCTGCGGCGCCGACGTCCTGTCCATCGGCGACGTCCCGCACGACTGGCTGTTCCCTCGCACCGCCGCCGTCGTCCACCATGCCGGGGCAGGTACCACCGCAGCCGGGCTGCGGGCCGGCATACCCGCAGTGCCCGTTCCCGTCATGGCCGACCAGCCGTTCTGGGCGTCTCGGCTCTACGCGCTGGGAGTTGCCCCGCGGCCTGTACCGTTCCAGGAACTCACCGCCGAAGCCCTCGGCGACGCGATCACGGCCTGCCTGTCTGAGCCGTCCCACCGTCGCCTCGCGGCCGAACTCGCACGCGGGATCGCCGCAGAGGACGGCACCGCTTCGCTGCTTGCCCACATCGGCTCAACGAATGCCGGGTGAAGCCGCACCCGGTGCTGCCGAAACGCGCGGACAATTCGGACGTCAACAACGCTGCCCGAAGTCATGAACGTAGCCACACCGTGCTACGGGGTTTCCAACGTGGCTTCGGCGGCGCGGAAAACGACAGCGGCGGGGCGCCGCAGGGGCCGTCTACGCTCTCCGCATGCAGCGCAGCGATGTCACGCGGGGCGACGGCACATGGGTGGGCCTGTCCCTGGACGTACAGAACCGCCACCCGCCGGGGCTATGCGTGTTCAGCGCCGGCCCGCGACTGCTGGTCTCCCGGCTGTCGCGGCCTGTGTTGCTCGCCGTTGTCGACAAGCAATTCCAAGGCGTGGACTTCTGGCGCACCGACGAGTACCGATCCTTCGTCCCGCCGTTGCGTGCCGATGTGGTCCGCACCCTGGCGGGCAGCCCACAACGGTGGGCTCACCACTTTGCGCAGCACCTCAGCGACTCACCGGACAGCCCGTTGCACGAAGGCCGGTGGCTGCTCTCGTGCGAGAGTTCGCTCCTTCGATGGCACCACGTCGACGCTTCGCATGCCGAGTACTGGAGCTCGATGCTCGTCGACGGGCATCCGGACGGATACATCGACTGGTTCGTCCATTCTGGTTCGTGGGAGGTCCTTCCGCTGCGGCCGATGCCCGATGCCGACGACAGTCGGGTCAAGGCGTACCGCAAGCAGGCCCGTGAAGGGACGCTCCCACCCGTCCTGTTGTGGTGGCTCAGTGGCCTGGACTGCCATCTGATCCTGGACGGTCACGCGCGGCTCGCCGCAGCCATCGCCGAATCCGTCGAGCCTCCGCTGCTGCAGTTGCACCGGACGATGCCGCGCGATGACCTGGCCACGCGCATCAATGACGCCGTGAGCTTCTACGAGAACGAACTGGCACGCTTCGCCGAACTCCGCGCCGTTCACGGCCCCACAGTCCCGGACGGCGCCGCCACAGCCGGCCCACAACTCGTCCGCCTCCTCCACGACCTGAACACCGCGGAACAGCCGACCTGGGCATGGCCCCTGCCCGGCGGGGAGGATCGATGGCGCCGCATAGCACGCGAGGTGACCGCTAGCCAGGACTGGCCCGGTACCTGAGTCCTGCTGAGCCTGTCCCGCAGGGTGACATTGGGGAGGTAAGCCTTCCACATGAGCGTGGCGAGCGATCGTTCGTGCCGATTGCGCGCAAATCGCCGTGGCGGCACGGTCACTCCCACCGTGCCGCCACGGGTCACTCACATGCGCACCGCTATTCATATCTCTCCACAGCATCTCGGTCGGCGCCGCGGAAACGGGGGGCCGGGGGGCGGCAAAGCGACCGGCTTGCAAGAGATCCACACCACCGACGGCCAGGGCGTCGCGCTGTCGCTGAGCCCCGGCCGGCGTACCGGCGAGCGGCTGGTCGTCGCCGACGGCGGCTGCGTCCGCCACGACGGTTACTGGGACGCAGCCGCATGGATCCACTCCGGGTGGGCCCGAGCGCTCCAGCGACGTGCACGTCACCGGGTGCCCCACATGTAGTGCTCAGTCTGGACGAGAACCTGAACACTCCCCACGGTGGTCGGCTCGTCTCACACGTCTTCGCCTGGTCGGCGACCCGGATCGCCGGGGTATCAGCACTCGCCACATAGGTTTCGTGCTTGTGGCAGAGGTCCCCGATGAGCTGATCATGCTGGAACGATCCGCCGAACAGGAGCGTGAAGCTCGGGGGCCTCACCGGCGAGGAGCACGACTCCCAGTGGCGCCGCTGGCGCAAGGCGACCGAGCCGCACAGACGGCCATCAACGCGCACGCAGAGGCGGCGGGGGACAACCGGTACGAGCTGGAGCAGGCCGTGAAGAAGGCGGTCCGGCACACAGACAAGGACCCGGCCGAGTAGCAGAAGGGGTCACCCCGGGGTCAGCGCGTGCTCGGCACAGCCTTCAGGAGGGCACCAATTCCACCGAGACCGTCGTAAAGGCGAAGCACAGATTGCCCCACACGGTCTCCGGGCGTGGCCCGGTATCGCCGTGGTGGTACTCCAGCACGGCGCTCGTCAGGTACTCCCGGGTCCGGTGCCAGTCCAGCAGCTCGTCCTTGGCCACCGCGGTGACCCACTCGGGAAGACCCTCTTCAAACTGCACCGAGCGGAGAAAGCTGTCCAGGGCGGCGTACCACTCCGCGGCCTGCGCCTGATGGTGTCGCACCAGCTTGTCTACGCCCACGGCCCCCTGCTTGGCAGCCACCGCGCGCAGAGACTCGCCTTGGAGGCAGGATTCGCGGACCTCATACCTGCGGTCCACGTAGGTGGCGTACTGCTCCCTGAACTCCGGCGGAATCCGGGCGCCTTCGCGACTACCCCAACCGGCCTGGAAGTACTCCGCGTGCCAGGTGGGCACATCCGACCGTGGCACCAGCCGGATTTCGGCGTCCCCGTCGGTCACCGTATGGACGGCGTTGCCGACTCGGCACCACGAGGCGCCATCAGCGAAGCACTCCCGCAACCATTCCCCCAGTTCATCCAAGTCGCCGCCGAACCCCTTCACCAGCGCGGGTGACGCACTGGAGACTGGGAGGCCGGCGAACTCGATGTTCAGGGCCGTGATGTCGAGCCGGTCCTCGAATAGTCGGATCTCCACCGTCGTCATGACCGGAGCGTCGCGTACCCGAGGACCGTCGGATCGTCGACACACCCACAGGTCACCCGCCTGCACTGGAGCCGCCGTTCGTACGCAGTTGCGTGCTGAGCCGGAACGCAGAGGCAGGAGCCGGGCCACCCGGGACTGGCCGGATGGCCAGGTGTCCTGTCGGTCCTCCAACCCGGGCGGACGAGGAGAAGCTGATCGCGTGGCTCGCCGATGAGGTGTGCCCGGTCGAGCTGGTGGAGGACCAGCTGCGCGAGGCCCTGCTGGTGGAGTGCCGGGAGCGGAGCATCGAGCCGCCGGGCCGCATCGACCGCATCGTCACCGCGGCTCAGTCCCGGGCGGAGAAGGCGTTCTGCGCACGGACCATCGAGCGCCTAGGCAGCGTGGGGGTGGCCCGGCTTCTGGCGCTGGTGGCCGAGGACAACGAGGACGGAGCGGCCTTGCTGGCCGCGCTCAAGCGCGCGACCCGGGTGCGGTCGGCCTGGACTCCCTGCTGACGGAGATCCAGTTCTGGACGCCCACCTCGGCCCGGTGACCTCATGACAGCACCCGCACAGCGGCAGATCGCACTTCTGGTCAGCGTGGTCGGCGCGGTGATCGTCGCACTGGACGGGACCATCCTGCTCATGGCGCAGCCCGGCATGCAGCGTGATCTCG
Source organism: Streptomyces sp. NPDC037126 (assembly GCF_055605965.1). Lineage (NCBI taxonomy): Bacteria > Bacillati > Actinomycetota > Actinomycetes > Kitasatosporales > Streptomycetaceae > Streptomyces > Streptomyces sp. NPDC037126. The sequence continues at coordinate 7,247 of NZ_JBVJTD010000061.1, read as the reverse complement.
GCGCAAGCGTGGCGCAGATCCAGTGGACGAGCACCGGCTATCTGGTCGCCGTGGCTGCGTTACTCGTGATCGCCGGGCGCCTCGGGGATCGGTACGGGCACCCGCGCCTGCTGTTCGTCGGTGTCCTCGGTTTCGGGGCTGCCTCGGCCGGGATCGCGCTCGCGCCGGCCGTCGGCTGGGTGATCGTCCTGCGCGCGGTGCAGGGCGGGTTCGCCGCGTTCCTCCAACCTGCGACGCTCGCGCTGCTACGGCTGGCGTATCCCGCGGACCGGCTCGGCAAGCCGATCGCCATTCGCACCAGTGCGATCGCGGTGGCGGCAGGGTCCGGTCCGCTCCTGGGCGGTAGCCGGTCGGCCAGCAGCCGCGGCGCCATCTCCGGCCGCTCCAGCATGCCCGCCAACCGGATCAGCTCCGCCTACGCCGCCGCCTCCAGCTGACCAGCTGCCAGCCCGACAGCCGCGCCCACAGCCCCGCGACCGGCCCCAGAGCCACCCGCAGACCAAGATCAGCCGGAAGGCCCACCCTCCGCTGCTGTGGCTGCGTAGGTCGTCTCCAAGAACGGTTGTTTGCGGCTTCCAGGAACGCTTCACGGTCACCGGCGTCCGGAATGGCGGCGGGGAATAGGAACACCCGCCACGGGAGCGTACGCGTGCTGTAGGGCGTTGGAACCGGCACGACCGGCCGACCAGGACGCCGGCAGTGGTCGCCCCTCAGTCAGCGACTGTTGGGACTCAGCAGTGCGGCGGCAGCGGCGACGAAGGCCACGGACGCTTCCTTGGCCGCATGCCGCCGGGCGTCCAGCTCGGTGCGGCTGGTGGCCTTGCGCAGCGCGTACGTGGCATCTGCGGCCTGCTGGGCGGGTCCGGTCAGCTCGGGGACCAGGACCTGAAGGCGGATGTGGGGCGCGGTGATCGCCGCCCTGGTGTCGTGGGACCTCGTCTGAGCTTCCAGCTGGTGCTCGGTGCCTGCCTCGCTCAGGGCCAGACGCTCCCGATGGAACATCGCCGAGCGGTGCGCGTCCAGGGCGGCCGCGAAGTCGGTGACGGCACCGAGTTGGTCCTGGCGGTAGCTGTCGGCGCGTTGCTCGGCGCGTGCGGTGCGTGCCGAACGGTGCTGGAGGAGTCCGGCGGTCAGGGCACCGGCAAGGGTACCGAGTACGGCAACGATCGAAGGCCATATGGACATCAGGTGTTGAGTCCTCTCGGGTAGTCGGCTTCGGTGGTGAGGTCGGCAGACAGCGTGGTACGCGGCGGCGGCTTCGGTGGCCGGGTTACGCCTGCGGCGCTCCGATCCACCCTGGCGGTCAGATTGGGGCAGGGATCAGATAGGTCTCCGAGGTCATGATCACTTACTCTGAGTCGACCAGCACACGAGACGGTTGGAAACAAGTACCGGCGCGCTTCCAGAACTCAGCAACCCTTTTCTCGTGGCTGACGGACGGTTCCCAGCGGTGACCAACAAACGTTGCTGGCTCCCGGTGATAAAGCCGGCTGCTGCTTGTACGAGACCGCGAGGTGCCAGGACGCCTCCCTGTCGTACTCGCGGCACTCCCAGGACACCTGCTCCCACCACCACGGCGTGCGCTACTGGTTCAAGTAGCCACACTGCAGCGCGCAGGGCCCCCTCCGGTCCGGAGGGGGCCCTGCGCGCTCGGCTTCGGCTCGGCGAGCGGTGTCAGTACCCGCTCGGCAGATCAGTGACGGTGCCCGCCCCAATGGTTCCGATCGTCGCCGCGGTGATCGCGGTCGTGTCCCCAGGAGACGGCGTCGATGAACCGGCCGTGGTCGTTGCGCAGGGTCGCGGTGTCACCGCGGTCGTCCCACACCTCGCGCCGCCGGTCTTGATAGAGGTCGGTGCGGGTGTCACGGCCGTAGCCGGTGTGGACACGGACCGTGCCCCGCCCTTCGAGCCATACGTGGTGGAAGGTGTAGGTGCGGCCCTCGTCGTCTGAGAGGGTCCAGCCTTCCAGGTTCACCACCCTCCGGGTGGCGTTGGTGACGTCCACCCGCTCCCTGTTCAGCGCCCGGTTGGAGCGGTCGTCGCGGCCCGGGACGTCGTAGCGGACCTGGCTGATGTAGACCGGGGCGTGCTGGGGGTAGCTGGAGTGGTGGTCGGCGGCTGAGGCCGGCAGTGCGACAGTCCCCAGCGCAGCGCCTGCGACGGCGGCGACAGCGGTGAGGCGACGGACGGAAGAAGAAACGGACACAGAGGTCCCCCTTCATGGTGCCCACACCCAGCCAAACCGCGGTCGTAACCGCAGGATCGGGCAGGTAGTTGTGCTGGTGCGCGACCGGTCGGCCGCCCACCCACACCCTGCACGCCACTCCCCCACACCGTGGAGGAAATGCGAACAGTATTACTGATCCAGCAGATTCCTGTAACTCGCACATGTAATGTCCATCTATGCGCTGGATGCATAATACTGATGGCACCTCAGGTCGACCGAGCGCCGGAAAAGCGGGCTGAGGCAACCCTCCGCCCAGCCGCGTCATCCCTACCGCGCCTAAGGCGTTCACCCGAAAGTGAGTAACAGCCACTCCCCCACGCTGTGCCGGTTCTCGGTGTAGTGCAGCGGTCTAGGCGGGGCACTATCTGCTCGTAAGCCTTATCCGGTGAGAGGTCGTCATGCGTACTGCCCGTGCCATGTCTTGCCTGGTGTTCGCCTGCCTGCTGGTGGCGGGCTGTCGCCCGACGTCACCCGGAAGCGACGCGAAGGCCTCCCCGAACCCGCCGGCCGCGGGCGGGTCACACTCGGGTGGGCCCGCCGGCGGGCTGCCGGTCGGGCCGGGACCGCAGAAGGTGTACCGGGTCCAGCAGCAGCCCGCGGCGGGCAGCTGCCACTACCGCACCGAGGGCGGGGAACCGCTGCCGGATCCCACGTGCACGCCGGGCGCGATCTCTCCCGCGGTCACACAGGCCGACCTGAAGCAGACGATCTGCCGAAAAGGCGGCTACACCAAGAAGATCCGGCCGCCGGCCGCCATCACGGACCGGGAGAAGCGGCTCAACGCCGCGTCCTACGGTTACACCGGCCAGCTCGGCGATGCCGAGTACGACCACCTCATCAGCCTCGAACTGGGCGGCGATCCGAACGACCCCCGCAACCTGTGGGTGGAAGAGCCCGACCCGGGCCACCGACCCCACGGCGGCGTGAACAACAAGAAGGACCCCGTCGAAGCGCAGCTGCACACCGCCGTCTGCACGGGCAAGGTGACACTCGCCGCGGCTCAGAAGGCGATCGCCACCGACTGGACCACCGCCCTGCAAAAGCTCGGGGTGAGCTGACGGCCTCTCGCCGCACCCGGCCGGTCTGCCGGCTGTTGTGCGCACAGCTGTCTGCGGCCCTCCGACCGTGATGCTCGCAGCCGCCGTCTGCACGCTGGGGCCCTGGCCGGAGCCGAGCCGGTCACCAAAGAGGGATCTATTCGCCTTGGTCGAGGGCCGGGTCGCCGTCCTGGATGTGGCAGGCGTGGTTGTCTCCCTGCTCCATGAGTGCCACCGCCCGCGGCATCGGATGGATGCCCTTCAGCCGGACCATGCCGGGGGCGGGCCCCAGGCGGAAACCGGCGGGCTGGAGCTTGCCGGAGGCGCTGGACCGCCGCCGCGCGGCGCTGCGCACGACGGTTAGCCTGCCGGTCCCTGAAAGGCCGGGCAGTCCGGGGCCTGGGACATCAGCGCCTTCATAGGGCTTCGCGTCCTGCCGCCGCGGCCGTGTCGATCACGGCGTCCGACCAGGGGGCTGAGGACGGCTATGCAGGTCATTCGGTGGGTTGTCGGGGGTGTAGGTGAGGGGGTAGGTCGCGGTGTACTCCTCCTCCGGCACGTTCATCTGCGCGGCGTACTCGGTCCGGGCCTGCCGTTCGGCATCCGTGATCTCCGGGCGCACGCCGGGCGCCTGGGGAGCGCGCCAGAGTTGGACAAGGTGGCGTTTCGCCGTGGTCGCCGATGCCCGGTTCGGGGTCGTCGGCGTGGCAGTACAGGCGCATCCGTACCCACTCCTCGCCCTGGTCGGAGGGCGGCACCTCGAGCGGGGGTTCGTCTTGTGGCCAGGCGTCCCAGAACTCGCTCCTGATGACGGCGAGGCACAGTCCGGGGAAGTCGGCGCGCAGGCTGATCTCTTATGCCTACACCCGAGGCTCTACCAGCAGGCCGCGGCTGCGCAGCACCCACCGCTCCAGCGGGCTGAAGATCAGCAGGTCGATGGCGATACCGACGAACAGGATGAGCAGGATGGCCTCGAACACCATGGCCATGTCGCTGGCGGTGCGGGCGTTCTCCAGCAGCTGGCCGAGGCCCGTGCCGAGGTCCGGGAAGTTCGCGATGATCTCCGCGGCCATGAGGGAACGCCAGGAGAAGGCCCAGCCCTGCTTCATGCCGGCCACATAGCCGGGCAGGGCGGCCGGCAGGGTGACGTGCCAGGTGCCCTTCAGGCCGGTCGCGCCCAGCGTGCGGCCCGCCCGCAGGAACAGCGGCGGCACCTGGTCCACGCCGGAGACCAGCCCGTTGGCGATGGACGGCACGGCGCCGAGCAGGATCACCGCGTACATCATCGAGTTGTTCAGGCCGAGCCAGATCACGGCCGGTGGCACCCACGCGACCGACGGCAGTGACTGCAGACCGGACAGGATCGGGCCGAGGGCCGCGCGCACGAACCTCACCCGCGCCACCAGCAGGCCCAGCGGGGTGCCGATGACCAGCGCGAAGCAGAAGCCGAGCAGACCGCGCGAGACGCTGGTCCAGATGTAGCCGAGCAGCTTGCCCTGCAGCCAGTCGTTGCGGAAGGCGTGCCAGACCGCCCCGGGCGTGGGCAGCTTGGTCGGGTCGTCGACGATCTTCAGGGTGATCAGGCCCTGCCAGACCACCAGCACCACGACGACCGCGGTGATCGGCGGCAGGATCTTGTCGACGAAGGTCCTGCTCAGCGGCGTACGGCCCGGCTGCGCCGTCTCCAGTGCGTCGAGGCCCGCCTCGACGCTCCCGGCGTCCTGGGCCGGTGTCGTCTCAGTGCTGGCCATGGCGGCGGATCTCCCCACGCAGTACGTCGGTTATCTCGAGGGACAGTTCCGCCACGGGGGCGTCCTCGATGCGGCGCGGCTGCGGGATGTCGACCTCCCACTCGTGGGCCACCCGGCCCGGACGGGAGGACAGCAGCACGACCCGTCGCGCGAGCCGTACGGCCTCGCGCACGTTGTGCGTCACGAACAGCACGGACAGCCCGGTCTCCGACCAGATACGGGTCAGCTCGTCGTGCAGCACGTCCCGGGTAATGGCGTCCAGGGCCGCGAACGGCTCGTCCATCAGCAGCAGGTTGCTCTCCTGCGCCAGCGCGCGGGCCAGCGCCACCCGCTGCCGCATACCACCCGACAGCTCGTGCACCCGCTTGCCGTACGCGCCCTTCAGGCGGACAAGTTCGAGCAGCTCCTCGGCCTTGCCGCGCCGCTCGTTCTTGGCAACGCCCCGCAGTTTCAGGACGAGTTCGATGTTCTTGCCCGCGGTCAGCCACGGGAACAGCGCGTGCTCCTGGAACAGCAACGCCGGGCGGCCGTCCGTGGTGATGGACCCGGCGGTGGGCCGGTCCAGGCCCGCCACCAGGTTCAGCAGCGTGGACTTGCCGCAGCCCGAGGCCCCCAGGAGGGTGACGAACTCGCCGGGCGCGACATCGAGACTGATGTCGTCCAGGACGAGCTGCTGCCCGCCCGGGGTCGCGAAGGACTTCGAGACACGCTCGAGGCGTGCGGCGTACTCGACCGATTCAGCGGCCCTGGCGAGGGTCGTGGCCATGGTCGTCACCTCCTGGGAAATCAACCCCCTATGAGCTACTCAGCGCCCAGACCGGCGTCACTGACGGTGCTCTGGCCTGCGGCTTTGAGGACCTTGTTCAGGAGGGTGAGGTCGTAGATGCCGCTTAGCTGCCGATTCTTGAGCAGGCCGGCCTTGACCGCGTGCGCCGCCTCGGTGTCGAGGGTGGAAGCCAGCGGGTCGTCGGTGAACCGGATGGACTTCCACGCCGGGTCCAGGACGTCGGCCGGCAGCGCCTTGCCGGAGTCGGCCGCCAGCTGCTTGTTCGCGGCTGCCTTCGCCTGGTCGGGGTTGGCGTTGATCCACTTGTTGGCCTCGACCGCGGCCTTCAGCACGGCCTCGACCGCCTTCGGGTGCTCCTTGAGGAAGGCCTGGCGCACGATGATGTTCGTGATCACGAACTTCTTGTCCGGCCACAGCGACGACTCGTCCAGCAACACCTTGCCGCCCTCGGCGACCAGCTTGGACGCGGTCGGCTCCGGCACCCACGCGCCGTCGACGGACCCCGACTTGTAGGCGTTCGGGGTGATCTTGTTGTCGGTACGGACGACCGTGACGTCACCCTTGCCGCTCTGCGCGTCGACCTTCCAGCCCTGGTCGGCGATCCAGTTGAGGAACGCCACGTCCTGGGTGTTGCCCAGCTGCGGGGTGGCGATCTTCTTGCCCTTGACGTCCTTCAGGGATTTGATCTTCTGCGGGTTCACGACCAGCTTCACACCGCCGGAGGCCGAGCCACCGATGATCTTCAGGTTCTTGCCGTCGGACTTGGTGTAGCCGTTGATCGCGGGGGAGGGGCCGATCCAGCCGATGTCGATGGAGCCCGAGTTGAGGGCTTCGATCTCGGACGGGCCGGCGTTGAAGGTGGCGTAGTCCGCCCTGGTGGCGCCCAGTTCCTTCTGGAAGAAACCCTTCTGGTTGGCGACCAGCGCGGTGGCGTGGGTGAGGTTGCCGAAGTAGCCGATCTTGACGGAGTCGAGCCCGTCGATCCTCTTGGTGCCGGCGGCGACCTTGGCGGTGTCGTCGTTCTTGGCCTCGGAGCCGTAGCCGCAGGCGGCGAGCGTGAGGAGGGGAAGGGCGGCGAGCGCGGCCATGCCCCGGCGGAGAAGGGTGGAGGGGGAGGCAGGCACGGGAGGTTTCCTCTCGTTAGCCCGGCGGTCACGGTTTCTCAGGTCGCGGCCGGGAAGTCGGCAAAGAACAGTGTCAGAAGTCCCAGCCGTCGGCGTCGGCTTCGTCGTTGACCGGCTCCGGGGACGCGAACGACTCGCCGACCATGCCCGCGGTGAGCGTGGTGCCGTCGGACGGGTCGATCAGGATGAAGGAGCCGGTGCGGCGCGAGTCGGCGTAGGAGTCGAGCGGCAGCGGCTCGGCGGTGCGGATCTTCACCCGGCCGATGTCGTTGGCGGCCAGCTGTCCCGGGTGCGGGTGCAGGGACAGGTCGTCCAGCGTGA
>NZ_JBVJTD010000060.1:0-12251 GCF_055605965.1 Streptomyces sp. NPDC037126 | reverse complement strand
GATCCCACTCCGCGTTCGTCAGGTCTCCGCGTCCCATGCAGTCAATCTGCCATCAACACCTCACCCGCGGAACGAGATCCGAGAAACAGCGCCTAATACCTGGAGTTGGTCCACACTCCTTCGCCCCCTCCCGGAAAACCCCATGGAAAACCCCTGGTCTCATTCGAGACGCGTGTCACCCACTGCCAGGACGCCCGGCGCCGGCACCGGCACTGGAAACCTCGGTGGGCGGGGCGCGGGAGCGGGCTGAGGCGCTCCGGGGGCGCACCGAGCAGGTGGTGCTGCATCTGTGCCGTGGCACGTGTTAGATCACCGGATCGCGCCGCCTGCGGGAGCATAGGCGGCGCCCTCGCCGCGGAACGCCGATGCTGCCCTTGGGCATCACATTGCGCGGGCCTGCTGTGCGTGGTGCTCAGACGGCACCGGGACGACGTACAAGCCGGGCGCCCCCAGTCCGCACGAGTGCGGGTGGTAGGCGTCAGCCATCAAATGCAGGCACTCGGACCGAAGACGGTGATGTGCGTCGTCCCTGCGCGCGCCTGTCCGTCCGGGGCCGCCCCTGGACGTGATCGGCCTGGACACCTGTGCGTGCTGATCCCCGTCGAGGCCAGCCGTGACTTCTCCCGATCCTCGTGCGCCCACCGGCCGTCGCTGCGTGACGGCCCGCCGCCCTGGCAGCGGGCGCTGGAGCACTTCCTCCGCCTGTCCGCCACCTCCGGCCAACCCCACTGAGCCCCACAACCACACGACCGGTCGAGCGTCAGGCTCATCACTGCGGGCGGCGCGTTTGTGCGCGCGGTACGGCGCTCGCGGTGACGCCCGGTGGGGCGGGCTTGGGCGCGTACGCGGGCTCGGCCGCCGCCGCGCTGTCCCAGGACCCCGCGATGCCTGCGGTGCTGCTCGCCGTCGCCGTCGCCGTGTTGGGCACCGCCCGTCGCGCCGTCGCACCATGGCGCCCGGGCCCGCATCACGAAGACTGGCCACCGCACCCTCGAGCCGCCCAGGCCGGCAGCCGCCACGCGACCCGCATCCTTCAGCGGGATCGTGGGCTCTTGCGGTCGAAGGTCGCGGCCGCGATGCGTACGAACGAGCGAACGACCGGCGGCGGGTCGGTTGCCTGCCAGGCGAGGACCAGTCTGCTTGGCGGGCGGTCGGTGACGGGGACCGTGACGAGCCCGGCGGGTAGCAGCTGGTCCAGCGGGGCGAGCGCCGACATGCCGTTCCACAGGACTGCCTGCAGGGCCTCTTGGACGGGGCGTACCGGGGCCTCTTGGCCGCCGGGAGTCGCGGCACCTGTCCAGTACGCCCTCCACACACGGTCGGTGCCCGGCGGCAGCCGTACCCATCGCAGCTCGGGCAGATCGGTGAGCCGAACCGAAGTCCGCCCGGCCAGTGGATCGTCCTCCCGGAGGACGAGCCCTACTGGTTCGGTGTGCAGGACATGGGTGCGCAGCCCGGTGCTCTCGAACGGCAGCCGGGTCAGTGCGACGTCCACCAGCCGGGCCCGCAGTCCGGCACTGGGATCGCCCAGGTCGGCCTCGTGGACGCGGACCGCCACGTTCGGATGGTGTTCCCGGAACGCCGGGACGATCCGGCCACCCACGAGTTCGGCGGTGTCGGCCAGCGACCCGACTGCCAGCGTGGTGCGCCCGGCGGCGGATCGCACGCGCGCCTGGTGCCGATCGGCCTGTTCCAGCAGTGCCCGGGCATCGTCGTAGAGGATCCGGCCGACTGCGGTCGGTTCCACCCCCGTAGGGGTGCGGTCGAGCAGGGGGGCACCGAGGTCGGCCTCAAGGCGGTGCATGGCCCTGCTCAGCGGCGGCTGGGTCATCTTCAGCCGGCCCGGCAGCTCGGCCGATGTTCCGTTCCTCGACGACCGCGACGAAGAATCGCAGCGCTCGCAGATCCACCGTCCCACCATACCGATCCGGTATGAAGCCAACCGCATCGGTGTTGGCCGTAGGCCCGTTGCCGCCGCGACGATCGGAAGCGCAACCGTCGACGAAGGGAGCATCAGCACATGGATAAGCTGGATCTGCGCATGGGGAGTTTCCGGTACGACCACACGGAGGCGCTGTTTGACGGGACGGTGACGGTGGAGGGAGTGGGCAGTACGACGATGTCGACGGCCCCGATCATGACCGAGATCTTCGAGCGAATTCTGCGCGGCGAAGCCGTGGACGTGTCGGAGCTGGGGCTGACGTTCTTCCTGCGGGCGCTCGACCAGGGTGTCCCGCTCGTGGCCATCCCGGCGTTTCCCGTGCGGCTGTTCCGGCATTCATCCGTGTTCGTCAACCCGAGCAGCGGTATCACCGGGCCTGCTGATCTCGCCGGCAGGGCGATCGGCGAGTTCGGTGTCTACGGCCAGGATCCGGGCGTATGGATCAAGGGCATCCTGACCGACGAGTACGTTTCCGGCCGGAACGCAACCGGTGGGTGATCGGCGGGCTCGAGACGCCGCTGGCCGCCGGGTTCGGGTTCACCACGCACCCGCACCCGGACGGCGTCGAGGTCACTGCGGCACCGCGGGGGCGCACCCTCGTCGACATGCTCGACCGCGGCGACATCGACGCGCTGTTCACCTCGAACGTCCCGCAGCCGTTCCTGGACGGCTCTCCGAACATCGCCCGGCTGTTCCCGGACTACGAATCGGTCGAGCGGGACTACTACCGCCGGACCGGGATCTTCCCGATGAGCCATGTGGTCGTGGCCAGAAGGCAACTGCTCGAAGCCAACCCCGGGCTTGCGCGGGCTGTCTACACCGCCTTCTGCGGCGCCAGCAGCAGCCGACCGCTACCGGATCTATCGCAGCCTCTACCAGTCACCCGTCATGCTGCCGTGGGCCAACGCCCTCGTGGAGGCGAACGATCGGCTGCTCGGCGAGGACTGGTGGCCCTACCGTCTCCGCGAACCGGACCGCCCTTCAGACCTTCCTGCGCTACCACCACGAGCAGAGCCTGTCGGCGCGCCGCTGGACCATCGAGGACATCATCGCCCCCCAACTGCTCAACACCTGAAGACTGGGTATCCGCCGCTGCCGGGCTCAGAACCATCGATCAGCAGCACTCTGCCCAGCACCCGATCCGTCGAGCCGTGCCTTGCGCCGAGTTGGCCGACGAGGTCCGTCACCGGCTGGTCTTCGGGTTGTCCAAGGCTTGAAGACCAGCACGTTGTCCCCACCAGACAGTCTGCCCTGCACGCCCTCGCCGAGTCCCTCGGTGTGCCACCCGGCTGTCGAAGTCCCCTGGCGGCGCGGTGGCCAGGCATCTCGGCGAGCAAGTCTTCACCTTCCGTAAGCGGCCCTTGGACGCCGGTCCCTACACCTTCGTCTGGGTCAACGCGCTGCCCCGGAAGGTCCGGGAGGGCGGCCGGATCACCAACCTTCACGCGCTGATAGTGGTCGGCGGCCAAGTCGACGGGCACCGGATCCTCGCCCCCTCAAGTGGCCACCGCTGAGGACGGGATCGGCCAGTCGGCTTTCCTGCGCTCGCTGATCACCCGCGGCCTGTCCGGCGTCCAGCCGGTCGTCTCCGACGCTCACACCGGTCTGGTGAACGCGATGGGCACGACCTTGCCAGGCGCCTCCTGGCAGCGATGCCGCAGCCACCACGCGAGGGACTTGCTGAGCCAGGTCCCGAAATCGGCCCAGTCGGGCGGCCACACCGCTGCGGACCATCCACGAACAGTCCGGCATCGACGCCGTCCAGGCCCAGGTGCGGCATGTCCTGGACGCGTTGGAGGGCGAATTCCGCGAGGCAGCGGCCCACTTGGACACCGCCCGGCACGAGCTGCCGGCATCCACCGCGACGAGACCGTCCCACCGGCCGAACTCACCGCACAGCCTCAGAGAGGAGATCACCGAGTGGCCGTCCCTACACCACTTGAGCGGACGCGACCTGGTCCGTCTCCGCCCCTTTCGCAGCTCACCGCCATGCACAGGGGAAAAGTCAGAGGGCCGCTCATGTCGGTGCGGGGCCCGGCCCGGCACCTCATGCGCGTGAGAGGCCAATGGGGCCTGACCAGGGCCAGGGGACGTTCCCCGGCACCGCTAAGGGCCGTGGCACTCCAACGCCGGGCCAGGGCTTCCGGTGAGGGCTTACCCGAACGAGAGAATCAGCTCGTCCAGGTCTTGATCTGAGCGGCGACCTCCCGCACCGGGAGGCCGTCCCGGGCGGCGCGGGCCAGCGGGAGAACGGTGCCCAGGCCAGGGCTCACCGGCAGGCCGGACGCCGACAGGTACGCAGCGGTCACTGTGGCCGCGAACAGAAGGTTTCTCACCTCCAGGCTCGGGTTTCTCGCCAGCTCGCACAGCAGCGCCGCAGCCTTGTGATGGGGCTCGGGGTAGATTTCGTGGTCAAGGATTTCCGCCCGGTGACGTGCTTCCGCCGCGACCGGGACGCCGTAGTCGACGACCTGGGGATCTCCCGGAATCTGCTGGGCGACTGCCAGGATCCAGGCGAGATCGATGCGGAGGTTCATGCGGCGTCCTTCGATGCGGTCTCCGCCGACTTGTCGGGAAGGCCGGGGTACCGGTCCTCACCGACCTCCGCCTCGAACCGGTCCGTGTACGCGGCCAGGAACGCCGCGGCGCCGGCCATGAAGGCGGCGCGTGACTGATTCACATCGGCCTCGATCAGGTCGGCCACATACCCCTGCAAGCTCAGGCCGCGGCGCTTGGCCCGGGCCTCGGCGGCCGCTTTGACGGCTTCGTCCAGGCGGATGTTCGTCTGCTTTCCCATGTCACCACTATAGCTATATGCCGGTACCAGCACATAGCTAATTTGGGTTCGGGGCCGGGGGACCGGACCCCGAACGGGCGAGATGTGATCATGCTCCGGGGCAAGTGGGAGGGGCGAGCAACGTGCTCCGGCGGTGGTGGTCTCTTCGTACGGCGCCCGGTTCCTGATCATGTCGGACGAAGACGCCGGTGATGCCGTAGGCGACCCGGTTGTCCAGCCGCATCACCTTCATCCACGTGGCGTCGGTCCAGCCTTTGGTATTGATCCAGTAGCCGTAGGCGGCCAAGTGTGATCGTGCCGCCGACGCCGCCGACCAGGCCGAGGGTGCAGAACAAGGAGAGCCTGCCGGAAGGACGGGGGCGAGCGAGGCGAACACCTCTGCGAGGTGCGGGGTGCCCCGGACACCGAGGTAGACCGTGACCACGAACATGACTCCGACCAGCACAGTCATGACGGTGGCGAAGAACCCGACTAGGAACAGCTTGGCGGTGGCCGTGCCGTCCCGGTCCGCCAGCACGTCGCTCAGGCTCGAAGTAGGGCCGCACAAGAGGATGGCGACGGACCGGCGCGCCGCAGGAGCCCCGGCTGCGCGAGGCAAGTTGGAGACTTGTCGGGCCCGGCATCGTGGTCGCGGCGACCGGAGTCGGTGCGGGCGACATGATCGCCACTCTCATTTCGCCGGTAGCAGGTACGGCTACAGCTTGCTGTGGGCCGCCGTCGCCCGGCTGCCTGGTGAAGATTGCCCTGGCGGAGGCGGTCGGGCGTTGGCACCTGGCCACCGGGCGCACTCTGTTCGACGGCTGGCGCAGCCTAGGTTCCTGGACGACCGGCTACTCGCCATCACCTCGCTGATCGGCGTGTGGCACGGTGTCTCACTCATGTTCGCCGGCTTCACCGTGAAGGCGCGGGCGCGGCGGGCGGGCGGGAGCACCGCCGGGGGCGGGGAGCAGGAGGTACCGAGCGGTGCACTGGAGAAGTCGGGGCCCTTTCGGGCGTACCTGCTCTGGCTGACCTTTCCACCGATGACGTTGCTCTTCCTGAACGAGCCGTTCGGCCTGGTGATCGTCTACGGGGTGGTCGGCGCCCTGTTCATGCCGTTCCTCGCACTGACCCTGGTCTGGCTGCTCAATTCCTCCCGCACACCGGCCCGATGGCGCAACGGAACGCTGACCGGTGCGGGCCTGCTGTTCGTGGTGCTGTGTGTCCACCAGCTCCGCGATCTGCCCTGGTAGGAGAAGTCTGGTTGTAGCGTCCGACTCAGCCCCGCTCAAGGAACTCGGCGAATCAGTCCTCGCCGAGTACGCCCCGGAGACCGACGCTCCCGCGCCTGCCGATACGGCGAACCAAACCATGCAACGCGGGGCTCGTCCGCGATGCGGAACGGTCAGCCCGGTGCACGGTGGGCATCGTCCGTGATCACCGTCGTCTCCGCAGCCACGGCCGGCAGGTCCGATTCCCGCCACAGATACGCGTCTGCTCTGTTCCTGAGGGCAGGCCACCCCGATGCGGTGGTCCGCCTCGGGGTGGGTGAGCGGCGCCGCCGCCGATGCCCGCGCAGGCCTCGCTGCCACCGAGGGAGCGGCGGTCAGCCGGCTGACGGCGACCAAGCCCAACGAGAGCTGGCCTCAGCGGACTCGGTGACCGAGGTGCTTACATGGCGGCTGGGTAAATGCGGCAAGCAGCGCGGCGCGTCCGGGGCGCGCCGGTAAGGCCGATGCCCTTCCCGTCCCTGGGCTCGCCCAAGGCCAGGCCGCGGGCCAGGCGTGCCGGGTCTACTGCCCTCTCGCCCGCGGCAACCAGCCCGGCCGGCACCGACCTTCCAGCGCAAGGCCTCCGGCGCCCGGGCCGGGACCGTCGTCTTTGTCCCGTCCGGGCAGTCACGTACTGCGGCAGCCGACAGGGCCGGGCGCCTGCAGGCCGCTGTGTCAGACCTGCGCCGGGACCGTGTCACCGGCCTGCGCTGCCTCCGCCTCCGCCCCGTCGGCGGAGGCGTCCGCCCCCGAAGCAGCGGCGGTGTACATCACCGAGCCCTGCTGGTTGGTCCGGGTCACGGTGCCCTTCTTGACGAGGGTCTCCAGGGTGTTGCGCACGACCTGGAGGGAGGTGACCCGGTCAGGGTGCTCGGCGACCAGCAGGTCATGCACCTCGCGCGACAGACGAGGTTCCCCATCAGACTTCACCAGAGCGCCCAGGACCAGTTGCTGCAGGGGCGGCTGCTTCGCCTTGCCCGCCTCCGAAACCGGCGTGCCCTTCGTCCCCGCAGCTGCCTTCTTCGCGGGGCTGGCCTTCTTCGCAGTGGCCGTCTTGGCGGGCCTGGCCTTCTTCGCAGTGGTGTTCCCCGCAGTGCTGTCTTTCGCGGGAACTGCTTCTTCATCGACGGCCTTCTTCGTGGCGGTCTTCTTCGCAGGAGCCGCCTTCTTGGCGGGCGCGGACGTCTTCTTCCGAGCCGCCCTCCTGGCGGGCGCCTTCGCCGTACCGGCTGCCTTCTTCCCCGACGACGACGCGGGCTGAGCCGCCTCGGGCTGGTCTTCCTGCCGGGGCTGCGGCACGGCCGAGGTCTCCTGCGGGCCACCGGCTTCCGCCAACTCCTCGGCGGGCGCGGGCGGCTGCAGCGAAGCCTGCCTCTCAACCAGCCAGGCCTCGTCCTGCTGGAGTTTCTCCAGCTGCCGCTGCAGACCGGTGATGTGGTCGGTGATCTCACCCTGCGACGTACGGTTGGCAGCGAGGTCCTCTGCGCAACGCTGCGCCCACACGCTCTGGATGGTGGTGGTCTCGGGCTCGTCAGCCACGACGGCACGCTCCTTGTACCTGGGATGTTGTTGCCGGATGCTACCCACACGCAGACATGGTCAGGGGGCGTCTCGCCCAATCACCACCCTCGCGGGAACCAGGCGCAGAGACGGTGTTGCGGACAGGGGCATCCCGGCGAGCGGGGCTGCACACCCCACGAGCGGGCGGTCCGGACGCTGCGGGCCAAGCCGTCGGCGCGGTTGCTGTCATACGGTGCGACCCCACGCCTGACCTGAGTGAGCCGACGAGCAGCTTGTACAGCACATCGTCCACCTCCGGGATGAGCTGCGGGTGGCCTTCGACCCGCTGATGCGGGGCATTCGCCTCGTCGTCCTCGAGGGACCGGCGCGTGCGGCCGAGCCGCAGAGGCGCTCAGCCAGTCGGTGATCACCGCCAACCGGACGCTTCAGCCCCTGGATCAAGCAGGCGAGGGCGCTCGGGCCGCGTACGAGTTCGCGGAGGCCGGGTTCCACCGTCGGCTGCAGACGTACCGCCGCGGCCCGCGAGGCACTGTCCGGCATCCAGAAGCCCTGACCGTTCGAACCGGCCGGTGTGACGGTGTGGGGTGATCAGGTCTGCACCGGCCCTGGCCAGGGCAATAGGGTGATGCTCTCGCCGGTTGCGATGGGGAGGAACGCCATGACCAGTGCCCGGGACCACTGGAGCGAGGACGCTGCCTGCCGCAGCGCCCACCCGGACGAGCTGTTCGTGGACGGCCCGAGTCAAAAACGCGCCAAGGGCGTCTGCATCGGCTGCCCTGTGCGCACCGAGTGCCTGGCCGAAGCTCTCGACAACCGGCTCGAGTTCGGCGTGTGGGGAGGCATGACCGAGCGGGAGCGAAGGGCCCTGCTGCGCCGCAGCCCGCACGTCGTCTCCTGGCGGGAGCTCTTGGCCGGCGCCCGCCGCGACAGCGAGGGGGCACAGGCTGGTTGAGGACCTCCGGTCCGTCAGCCATGCCACCTCGCGGCGCCGGAGGCGCGCGCGGCCGTCAGGTTCTCCTCCCATGCCTCCTCCGCCGGGTCCCACACCATGCCCAGCTTGTCCAGGTCGCCGCCCGCTGTGCGGGCATTGTGCCCGGCTGGAGGGCACGGCGCTGGTCGGCCGGCCATCGGCCCAGCGAGAAGGATGTGCCCGCCGCGTTAAGGCTGCAGGGGAAGGCGGGGCTAAGCCGGGGAGAGGGCGGGGGTCATTGAAAAACAACCTCAAAATCGCCGATCAACGAAACAGAGGCCCGGACAATATCCTGCTTATGCAGAGGGGCGCCGAAGACTGAAAGGCGTTTTATTCTGCCTCTCTCGGTGCGGACTGTCGCAGTGACCTCAAAGCTGTCGTCATCCTGGTATCTCGCATATTCGTAGTGTCGTTTCTCGTGAGTTTTGGACGGTCCGATGATGAATGCGAAACCACCGAGCCAGCATGAATGGATATCATTGTTCCGGGCGAAACCGGAGGGGTTGGTGTCACGGTTGTTCAGGTTGGTGAAGTTATTCGTGGCGATGACGTGCTGGTCTGCCTCGGTGGGAACCCAGTCCGGATCCACGCCAATCGATACCGAACGCGCATGCCCGCCGATCGCAGCGTTCACCGACTCCCGATATTCACCTTCAAGTCCACTGAAAGTGGTGCACGCAAGCCAATACAAGTCGCCCTGGAACGTCCCGAGGATGCCATCGCAGGTGTGCGTCATGTCGCCGGCGACCTGGGCCGGCTTCGTCGGGCAACTCTCAGGAGTGCCATTGCACATGCGGATAGGGTCTGAAAGGCCGTCACGTCCGGCTCTCGCTATTGCATTTCCGCCGAAACGCGGATGATTGGCCAGATCGTACTCCCATGACTCCTCATCGCTTCGCAGAACGAGATTGTAGGTCACATTGCTACTGTCGAGGGGGCCCCAGGGCGCCTGGAGTTGTTCCCATCTGTCGAGCTCGGCCGCGCCGTACAACAACGCCTGACCGGCGTCGGAGTGCACTTGAAGTGTGGTTCCTTGCGGAATTGCTACCATCTCCATGCCGGGTGCGATGAACCCCGGCTCGAGGTGAATCGATCCATGTCCGATGGGAATGTAACCCATTTCGGAAACCTCGCGCATTCGCTGACATGATGAATACCTCATCGATAATGCGATGCCCGGCCATCGGCGGCGCTTTGGCCCGGCCAATCTTGCGGGCACATCCACTGCACGTTCGAGCACTCCCCGCCGTCGGCAGCGACAGATCGGCATCGGTGAACCAGGACGCTGAGGAGACATCGCTGACGCGCTTGCCGAGCCTTTTCAGCAGACAGAGGGCGAAGGCGGGCCGGGTCCTGGCCCGCCCGTGCTCACCCATCTCCGGTCCCAGGCGCCCTCCGGGCACGGCATCCTGGCTTCGCCAGCGGACTGAGAACGCCCATCAAGGCCGATCGTTTCTCGGCTCGGCGTTCCCCCTGCCGGACACCGTCGAGACACCCCTGACATCGGCGTCGTCCGGGCGCGTACGCAGGACCTGCGGGCGCCGCAAGCTCGTCGCTGCGGGGCAGGCATGCGCAGACGGGCGGGACCGGATTGTCGATGTGGTGGTGCTCCGGCGGGGTGGTGGCCCCGGTACGCACGAGCGGTGCACGAGCGGCCCCCTCGGACCAACATCTTGAGCGGGCGCGCCGACCGCCGGATCGGTCCGGGCCGGGGACCGGGCTACATCGCCTGCGCGGCCTGTACTGCCCAGTCGAGCCCGAGGCCTGCGCCCGGGGCCCCTCGCCGTCGCTGGGTGGAGCGCGCGTGTCCAGTGCACGTTTCCGCGGGAGCGCGGGCGGGCTGCCGTGATCCCGTGCCGCTCATCCTGTGTCCCTGACCTGCACCGTCAGCGGCGTAGCGCCCTCGCGCCCCAGCGTGCATGCGTTTCGACGTCGCGTTCGCTGGCCTCGTCGGCTGTGGCGGGTGTCATGGTTGCCGTTATGTCACGTGATAACAGCCCGTACGAACCGCCTTTCAGATCCCTGCTCCGGCGATCGACCCTGACGGGGCCGGGCCGCGAACTGGCAGCCGCTCTGGACGGCGGAAGCCTGGGCGAGGTGACAGACCTGTGCCGCACGACCGCTGTGGGGCCCAGGGAGCGTGACGTGCTGTTGTCCTGGGCTGTCAGTGCGTGCAAGGCATGGATGGAGAGTGTTGTTTTCCACCCGTCCCGCCGGATCGAGCGCATGAGCACGTTCATCGTGCTCATGCACCCCGATGCCGCCGACGTGGTGAAGTGGCTGCGCCTGTCTCCCCTCGACGACGAGGCCCTTACCGAAGGCCTGGACTCCAGGGACCGTGCCTGGCTGAACGAGTTCACGCGCCGCGCGAGCGGCCGTGCACGCTACAGCTTGGTCCAGCTCCTCGTTCGCCGGTTCGGGGCCGAGGTCGACGCGACACCAGAGCTTGTCGATGCGTGTCTGAGCCACCACCTGAGGCTGGTCACCGACGCCAAGGAGTCCAGCGAGGTCATTATCAGAAGACTGCGTGACGATCCCGTGGCTGCCATGGTTCTGCCCTGTTTCCGCCCCCGGACATCTCATTTGGGGAGCCTACATTCAGGCGGCTACCGGAATGAGGGAGGAAGTTACCGTTACCACGAAGTCAAACACGCCGGGGTAAAGGTCGTTTCCGCAGCCGTCGAAGGGGGATTCATCGACCGTCGGACTCTCATCGAAGACCTGCACCAAGGCCTGTATTCGGACGACCGGAATCAATCCGAATACGTGTCACTGATGCAGCAAATCGCCCCTGCCGCCGAAGAAATTGCACCATCCCTGGAACCATGGACCCGGCTCCCCACCACAATTCCCTCCATGGACAAGGGCGTCCTCAGCCGATCGGTGGCAGTGCTGGCAGAGCAGGGCCGGCTTTCCGACGAGCAGGTGGCTCGGTGGCTGCACGTTCTCCGTGAGGAGCCCGCAGACCTGGCCGCCAACGCGGTGACCGCGCTTACGGTCCTGTCGGGTGCCCCCCGGTACCTGACGGACGAGCGTGCGGCCGACATAGTCCGGTTCGTCGCGGACGGGCCGGGCACCAAGGCGGCCGCCGCCATGGCCTGTGTGCAGGCTCTCTGCGATGCGCATCGGTTGACGGACCAGCAGATCATTGAATGTGCTCCCACGGGGCTGTTCCGCCCCGAGCGAAGCCTCGTCAACGCGATGATCCGGCTTCTCGGACGTAAGCTGCGCGATGCCCCGGACCGGGCCCCCGTCCTGGTGCCCCTGCTCGCCGACGCCTTCGCCCACCCCTCTCCCGACACACAGGAAAGAGCACTGAACCTCGCCTGCCACTATCAAGACCGGCTCGACGCCAAGGCACGCGCGCTCCTTGCCGAAGCCGCCGCGAACATGATCCCTGCTCTGCGCGATCGCGCCGTAACCGCGTTCGGAGGCTCCTCGGCCGTTGATCCGGACGGGGCGCCGTCGGTCTACCAGGACACCCTCCCCACGGTTACTGGCCCCCAGCGGCTCGCCCCGCCCGCCGAGGAACTGTGCGAGGTCCTCGCGGACCTGGCCGTCTGGCTCCGTGGCCGTCAGCGTGAACCGGCGCGGTGGGAACGCGCCCTGGACGACCTGGTCCGCCACGCCCACCAAGACCGCGAGGCCCTCGCCGAGGCGCTCGGACCAGTGCTTCACTGGCTGTTCTCATTCCGCTCGGGTGGTCGGTCGGGTTCGAACAGGGGCCTGGTCCGGGTGAGTCTGCCGGTGCGGACGCATAGAAGAAGGGCC
>NZ_JBVJTD010000059.1:0-13003 GCF_055605965.1 Streptomyces sp. NPDC037126 | reverse complement strand
GACGGCCTGGCCGATCTCCCGCATCGACGGCGGGTACCCCCGACGCTGTACGGAGTCCCTGATGACCTCGATCACCCGGCGCTGGCGGTCGGTGAATCGGGAGCTGTCCGCCCGGATGCCTGGAGGTCGGCCCGGCAGGGAGCGCTTGTGCCCCTCTGGATTCGTGGCTTCGTTCATCGCGTGTACCGGCTCGACCCGGCCCTGGGAGCGGTCCTGGGCGGTGATGGTGGCACTGTCTGCGGTGGTGGTCACGTCGCGCGGGCTGCCTGCCGCGCGTGCGAGAACGGCGCTGAGCAAGGCAGCCATCGGCACCGGTCGCACCTATCGCGACGCCCGCTCGATCAGCGTCACGGATGATGCGCTGTCGACCTTGAGACCCCGTTCACGCGACGCGTAGGCATCGCCAACTACCCTTGCCGTCGCGGAACCTGACCGAGCAGAACACGAGTCAAGCTGTAGACGAGCTGTCGAAAGATTGTCGACGGCCTGACGAAAATCGGCCTGCTCACGGGGGTTTACTAGGCAGTCGCGTCTGTCCACGCGGACGACCGGACACGGTCGGCTTCCCGTGCTGTGGACAGCCGAGGTCGATAGTCGATAAGGAGCACGGCAATGCTGAAGAGGTCCCTGGTGGCCGTCATGAGCGCTTCCGCCCTCGCGGTAGGGGCGCTGGGGCTGAGTGCCGGGTCTGCCTCGGCAGCTTCCACCTGGAAGCTGAAGGCCACGTGTAGCTCGGTCAACATACGAGCGAAGGCCACCACCAGTGCGAAGGTCAATGGCGTCGCCTACAAGGGCGACCTCATGAACGGCACGAAGGTGGATTACAAGGGCTACAAGGACATCAAGGTGGACAAGGCCTGGATCTACGGCAAGGTGGTCCGCAAGGACCGCAAGGTCATCTACGGCTGGGCCGCGCTCAAGTGCTTCAACCCTTACGAGCAGTAGGGGAAACCTGCTCGGACAATCCCACGGCCTCTGACCGTTTCACCCGGTCAGAGGCCGTTCGTCTGGTGGTGGGCGTGGAATCTGAACCCACATTGGCTCGCGCCACGACGGCCTTCAACACCGCTGATCATTTCGGCCGCTGCCTGAGCGTATCTGGGGCTCCACCCCGCTCGTCGTCCGTGTGGGTGTCGACGGCTGCTGGGTCGCGCAGCGGGTGCGGGCCCTTAGCGGCCGTCGCGGTGATGCGTAGCCGGGCCATGCGCTCCCGGTGGTGGAGCCAGTCTCGCCACACGTCACGTCGATGTTCCGACTTCTGCGGCAGAAGCGCTGGCAGGACACTCGCCACGGTGCTCACACCACCGCCGATCGCGGCGCCGAGCACGACGACCCACGCGGGCCAGCCCACAGAGGACTTGGCGGCCAGAGCCAGGGCGCCAAAGCTGAGTGGCGGGGCGGTCCAGGCGAAGAGGCGGCGGGTGGCCTGGCGGATGGTCATGGCGGAGTCCTTCGGGCTCGGAGGGCGGCGCGCGCGTGGTGCGTGTGCGGGGCGGAGTGTGCAGCAGTCCCAGCCCTTAGGTCGCAGGCAGCGGATCTGACGGTGCTGAAGAGTGCAGGAGCGGGTGGTTAGCGGCGCAAGCCCCCCGGCGGCGGCCTCAACGCTGCCCATGGAGAAAGGCTCATTCAAGTGCTCTGACCTGCAAATCTCCCGGCTCTTAGGCCTTGAATGACGGCCCCTAGACCGCTACAGGGCTAGCGGCGCAACCCTGCCCTGCATCACCTGCTGCTGGTGCTCGGCACGGACGAGACGGAACGCCGCGCGAGGCGACGGCGCTGCCCGCCCCGCTGCGCGGTCGCCCTCGCCCCCCGGGGGCCTGCGCGGCACTATCCCTGGCAGAGACGAAGCACTGGCCCGTCGCCCAGGACCAGGAGATCATCCACATCCCGCACGCGACGTGGAGCAACGCCCTCACCCAGCTCGATGCCGGCGCTTTCGTCGACGTCCTCATCCCGGTCACCACCGTGGAGGCCCGTGCCCGTGCCACCGGCGCACGACGGATCCGAGAAGCGAAGACCGCGATTCGCGACGGACGGTACGAGCACGCCGTCGCCCTCGCCCGAGCAGCCCTCGATCCCGTACGCGAGGCATGCAACACCAAGAAGCTCCATGACCAGGCGGTGCAGAAGAAGGCCGGGGAGCGGGACCAGGAGGAGCGCTGGGCGGTACTCATCCAAAGCGCCTAGGCCCTGTTTAGCGGCGCACCGCACGACGACGCGGGCACCACCGAGAACTTCACCTGGACCCGCGCTGACGCCATCGCGGCCGTCGCCACCGCCGCCGGCCTGCTTGCTCGGCTCGAGGATCGCCCGTAGCGGGCCGACCGCAGAGGCTTCCGTCGGCCATGCTCCGGTCCCTCTGCCGGCTATCAGCGCGACTGGATCCACAGGCTGCCGTACGCGACGATGGCGCCGCCGACCGCGGTTGCGGCCCCTCGGATCAGATGCAGGCCAGCCTCGTTGCGCAGCCGCCGGGCGTACTTGGCCCACCGGGTCCTCGATGATCCCCCTTCGGGCGTTGCGAGGGGTTCCGGGTCCGGGCTGTTGCCCGTACGCTCGGGCTTGGACATGAGCTTCTCCTTCGTCGGGGATGTTCGGTCTTCTGCGGACGGCTCCCTGCCCACCAGGGGGCCGTCGCCGTTTCCGGCGACAGCCGTGCCGTTGTCCACTCATTGAGATTTTCGACGTCTCGCGGGGTGAACGAGAACCAACGAAAGCACCTCGAAACCCGCTCTGACCAGCGGAAACAGTGGATTGTTGAAAGAATTCCCTCTGCGTCAACGAGACGCCAACGTGGTTCTACTCAGGTCCTTGCAGGTCTTTGTGGCATCAACATGCGCAATCCCGGGCTCACATGGGGTGTCCTGCCGAGCATTCATGAGGAATCACATGTCGAACTGAGTTGAAGCGTGCCAGAGTTGGCGGATGCCTCAGATGCTGCGGATGCCGAGCAAAGCCGACCTGCCTGATGGGACCAGGCGTGAATTTGTAGCCGAGCTGTTCATCCACTTCAAGGAAGCAGGGCGTCCTACACCCGCCCGCATCGCAGCAACGACCAGTTCTATGCAGGATCCGCTTCCTGTAAGCCGGGAAACCATCCGCCGGCTCCTCAAGGGGCAGACGATCAGCACGTGGGAGCGAGTCGACGCGGTCCTGCGAGCCCTGTGCGAGATCGGTGGTCAGGACCCTGACCGCAGGCGCTGGCAGGAATCGGACAACTGGCACGATGACGATCCGACCACCTGCAGGGAGCGCCTGCGCGAGTTGTTGAACGACGACATCGATGGAGTCGAACCGGAGAACGTCCCGGCGCCTGTCCCGCCCGCGCCATCCAACTCGGGGTGGGGTGGTACTCGTACGCAGCCCCCGCAGGATGATCCGTGGGCCACCACGCCCAAGCCGGCCCCGAATACCCCGGCCACTGGTGGCTACTCTGACGAACCGCCTTTCTAGGCGCGTGCATGTGCGGTCCGACAACCGCAGGTGATCAACCGTGTTGCGCTGGCGGAGGAGTGACGGGGTATCTGCGGTGGCTCCTGCTACCTGGGACCTCATTGGACACGCTGCCGGCGCGTTGCGAAGCGAAGGGTCCAGGCGCAGGACGGTCCGCTGCGCAGGGTGACCCGCAGTAGCCAGGGCATCCGCGTGCGCAGAGGTCGTTCACCAAGGTCGGCCCACTCTGCCATCCACTCTTCGCACCAGCGGTCGCGGGCGTCCGCAGGCAGGATGTGAGCGAGGGCTTCGAACAGAGGCCGTGCCCGCTGCAGGCGCCGACCCGTGTGGTCCTTTGCGCCGTGCGTGGGCTCTTCCCCGGCACTTTCGGTGGATTCCTCAGCTGGGGGCGGTATCTGCCCGAGCGACCGACGGACGCCCGAGGCGTGGCCCCCCACGATGCCCCGCCCAGAGTCAGAGTGGTCGGCGCTGAGACCTGTGTTGGCACAACTCACGTCCTCCACCCGGTAGAGCTGCCGATCGCCGCGGGTGTTGAGGCTTTCGCTGACCTTCTGGGCTTCGTCCCGGGTGGCGTACCGGCCCACCCGGTACCGGTTGCCGTTGTCGTCCTGGCGGATCACTAACCAGGGGACGACTGCTTCGCTGGCCTCGTTGCCGGCGCCGTACATCTCAGCCTCAACTCCCCAGGCCTTCAGCAGGGCGGAGGCGTGCAGAGGTAGCGCCCCCCTGGTAGGCGGCAGCGAGAGCGACGCGGGCGGACTCGGCACCACTTGGGGTGAAGCGGTAGTAGCGGCGGCGGGGCCGGGGCGGATCGGTCTTCTCGATCTCGCCCTGGTCTTCCCAGAAGGACTCAAGCCAGCCTGCGTTCTCCAGGCGGGCGAGGATGGGATGGATGGTGCCGGTGGGAAGGCCTGCTGCTTGGGAGAGCTCTAGACCGTAACGGGCCTCGCCAGGGCTCTCCAGCAGGGTCCGCAGCACCAGTTGAGTCTGGAGCGTCATGCGCGGCGTCTTTGCCATGCCAGAACTCTAGTATGGGAGCCACCTGTATAACAGCAGAACGCGGCATCTGCCTTGGGTAGATGCCGCGCCCCGAACTGTCGCCACCTACACCCACCGCATCCCGATGGCGGACAGCTGTTCCACTCGCTCCGGGGAAAGCGTCGCGGCCCTGCTCCGCTGGTTCCCGATCCATGCACCAAGTCGGAGCTGCCGCTCCTCCTGGTCCTCGCCGCTGTCGCCGTCCCCGCTGACGACGATCCGTTCGACGTGCTTCCTCGGCACCCCTAGGTGCCCCTCGCGCTCGTAGAACTGGCGGGCGGCCGCGTAGTTCATCGCCCACTTGTCGGCCTGCGTACGGCGCGGGGGCGGCTTCTCGTCCTCGGCCGCGGGCTCGATCCCGAGGACCTGCTCACACATCCACTGCTGGACGGTGGTGAGGCTGTCCCAGCCGTGCCGGATCGAGCGCACCCACCGGCCAAGGTCCTCGCCTTGGTGCACGACCTCGCCCGGCTCAATGGGCAGCTCACCGCCGGCCTCCAGGTGGAGCCGGACGAGGTGGAAGGCGCGCTGCCACTCCACCGGCCAGGCCGGGCACCACGCCGGGTCGATGTCCTCAAGCTGAGCGCGCCGCTCCTCGGACAGCGCCCCGGCCGACGACTCCACGGGCAGCTCCTCGGCGCGCCGCTGCTCGTTCGCCTGCGCTCGTCGGGCGGCGGCCCTCTGGTTTTTCAGCCAGATGCCGATCCGGTAGCCCTGGTGGGTGGCATCCGTCGGTGCCAGGAGGTGGCCTGTCTCGGCGGCCCATCCGCGTGCGGCGGCCAGGCCCTGTTCCCAGGCGACGTCGTAGTGGGACCAGACCATGCCCAGCTTCTCCAGCTGGGCGATGCGGCCGGAGTCCAGACGGCCGCGGGCGTGGAGGCGCCGGGTGTCGGCGATCCACTGTCCGAGCGGGAAGGCGGCGAGCGAGGCAGGCCACTCCTCGGTCTCCGCCTCCTGGCCGTTGAAGTCCCCGCGGGGGACGCGGTAGGTGAAGGGCACGCGCAGGTCGCCGTGGTGGCGGGTGTAGAGGGTGGCGGCTTCGATGCCGCGGCGCCAGTGGGCGTGTTCGGGCTTGAGGACGCGGAGGTTGATGAACGCTGCCAGCTGCGCGGGGTCCCGCGGGGTGGAGAACTTGAGCAGTTCCCTGGCCGGCATCGATAGACGGTCGCTTCGGTCGCTCGCGCCTCCCTCGCCTTCCTCTGCCCCGCTGCGGCTCTGGACACCGCGGACACGGCTGCGGGCCTGCTGTTCGGCGAGCTGTTCCACCACCCGGGTGTCGTGCGCTCTGAGCGCTTCCAGGAGCTTGGCCAAGCCGCCGTAGGCACGGCTGGTGAGCATGTTGTCGGTTGTCTCGCCGGGGCCGAGCAGGACGGGGACGACGAGGGAGGCGGTCTTGCCCTGGCCGGGGTGCAGGCGTAGGGCGCGGCCGACGGCCTGGACGAGGTCGGGCATGGAGCCGCGGACGTCGGCGAAGTAGACGGAGTCGCATTCGCGGGTGTCGATACCCTCGCCGAGTACCTTCACCGAGCCCAGGAAGCTCTTCTCGACGACGGCGCCGTCGGTCGTGATGCCGGCGGCGAACTCACCGAGCACACGTCGGCGGTGGTCTGCCCGATGGTCACCGCACAGCCAGTCGGCCCAGACGGTGCGCGGGTACTGCTCGGGGTCACTGGCGTGCAGCTGCTCGGCGACCTGGGGGAGGCCGGCTGCGAAGGCTTCGGCCTCCTTGACGACGTGGTGGAAGACGAGGGTGCGCCGGAAGTCCTCCTCCGAGGACGCCTTCAACAGCGCGGTCTGCAGCGCGGCGAGACGGGCCCCACGCACCTGGTCCGAGCGTGCTTCGGCGCCGAGGAGCTGCGCGGCCTGGAGCTGGGTGTCGGTGATGTCCAGGCACACCACCTGGTAGGGCGCGCAGATCCCCCGGTCGATCGCCTCGGACAGGGTGAGGGTGTAGCACCGGGCCCCGAACGGACCATCCGGATCGTCCTCCATCGACGCCACCAGCTCACCCGGCACGCCCGGCGAAGCCTCCACGTCCTCGTCCAGCTGCCACAGCCGTGGTGTGGCGGTCATGTAGAGCCGGCGCAGCGCCGGGATTCGGGTGTTGTCGTGCACGACCGCCCAGGGCTTGCCGATGCGGCCGGAGGTCCGGTGCGCCTCGTCGACCACGATCAGATCCCAGCCCGGCAGGCCCGCAGCGTGCGCGCGCTCGAGCGTGCCGAGCCCGAGCGAGGCGTACGTGGCGAACACCGTGACGCGGTCGAAGGGCCGCACCCAGGCGACCAGCTCGTCCACGTCCGTGCTGTTCGGGAAGCCGACCTCGTCTCCACGCAAGGACGAGACCCCGATCATCGGCCCCGTGCGACCGCCCTCACGCCAGGCGGCCTCCGTCTGGGCCAGCAGATCCAGCGAGGGCACGAGCACCAGAACCCGGCCCGCCCGGAGCTCCTGCGCGCTGCGCACCGCTACGAAGGTCTTCCCGGACCCGGTAGCCATGATCACCTGAGTTCGCAGGCCTTGGCCGGGTGCGTGCGTGCTGGGAGGGAGGGTCAGGGCGCGTAGGACTGCGTCGGTTGCTTCCCGTTGGTGCGGGCGCAGCTGGGGGTGCGGCATGTCCTGCCTTCGGGGGTGGGGCTGGGAGGCTGGGCTGCTGGTCCTGGGTTTCTCCGGCAACCGGGAAGTGATGGTGCTGCTCAGACGATGTGGACTCGTTCTGTGTTGCCTTCTTCGTCGCGCAGGAGGATCTCCTTGCCGTCGGCCATCTGCTGGGCGAGGAAGGCGTAGACCTGGACGGCCCGGTTGATGACGTCGGTCTTGGACAGGCCGGTGATCCGCATGAGGGTGCTGACGGCTTGGGCTGCCGTGGCGATGAGGGTCACCGTGAAGCGTTCGTTGTCCGTCCGTACGGCATGGATCTGGTCCGTCTGGCGAGCCATGTCGGTCTCCCTGGGGGGTGGGAAGTCGGATGCCCGCAGACACCCCTTGCCCCTCCATCATGCCATTGCTACACCGAAAAGCCACCACTTTGGTGCTCCATTAGTGCCGTGACGTGCGTTTCACGGTCGCAGACCCTGCCCGGATGCGTCTGTCCGTCCTTGCGCCTCGCGTCATCGGCGGGCGCCGCAGGGGCAGGGCTTATGAGTGCCGAAGTGTCCTGGGGGGAGTGGCGCCCGCTGGAGTGCTGAGGGGGAGCACGGCCGCACGGACACGGCTGTGCCCCACCGTCTGCCGGTCGCCCGCCCGACTGGCGCCGATGAGAGGGGCCCGAAAGTTCGGTCACCGATGTGGTGACGAGATGGTGCGGTGACGGTCGGAGTGTGCTAGGTTTACCCCTGCGGCAACTGCCGTCTCCTGTACCAGAGTTGATCGAGAGGGTCCTAAATGCGGCTTAATCCTCGCCAGCAGTCGCGCGGGCTATGTCGAGCCCGCGGCTTCGTCTTCTACGTGACGTAGGAACGAGCAGCTGGCCGGGGACTGATCGAGCTTTGTCGCGCGCCGATTCACGGTGCGCAAGTTCGGTCGCCGCTCATTAGGAGGGCCCCAGCCCATGAACAACAACCTCGTGCAGGTCGCGAACGTCGAGCAGCCGTCGGCGCAGGCCGCGGTGCAGATCTCGACGACGCCGGTCGTCCAGGAGGAGGCGCCCACCAGCGGCGCTGAGGTGACGATCGAGGTCACCAAGACGAACTTCAAGACCGTGATGCGTGTCCCCGGCGCCAACGCGGGCCAGATGATCAACGCCGCGACCCGCGTCCTCGGGCTCGTCGGTTCCGTGGTCGGCCCCGTCGCTCTGCTCAAGTTTTCCGTGGACGTCGTGATGCCCTGGTACGGGCTGGCGGCGCTGGTCGTGGTGGTCGCGCTCCTGCCGCTCGTTCACGTGGTGGTCGGTAATCGCCACGACAAGAAGTAGTTGACCTGCACGGTGTAGACGCCCGAAGCGGCGCCGGACTCCCTGGAGTCCGGCGCCGCTTCGTTGTGTGGTGTCAGTTTGCGTGGACCAGGGTCTGCAGCAGGTGGTGGGTGTCTGGGTCGGTGGCGTGGATGCGGGTGGTGTGGGTGCCGCGGGTGAGCAGGACGCGGTAGGTGTTGAGGGCGTAGGGGAGGTACTGCTCGGGGGTGAGGTGGCGCAGCGCGGTGTCGTGGCTCTCTCCGGGGTGGGCGTCCCAGTGGCCGTCTTTCCAGGTGAGGTCGGGGCCGATGATGACGCCGGCGTGGTGGTATTCGAGGCCTTGGGCGGTGTAGATGCAGCCGATCTGCTGGTGGCCGCCGGTGTGGCTGGCCCATAGCTGGTTGTGGGGGGCGATCAGGCGCCCGTCGTCGGGGTCGGTGAGTGCGCTCGAGGCGTTCCAAGCGGCGCGCCAGGTCCGGGGTGGGCCGCCCGGGGTGGTGCTGGGCGCATTGATGCTGATGTCGAGGGGGAGGGTGGTGGCGCTGGAGGGTCGGGTGCGGGTCCACTCCCAGCAGAATCCGGCGGTGGTGCGGGCGGTGTGCTCATGGTTGTCGGCTTGGTCGATCCAGTCCTGGAGCTGGAAGGGATCGTCGGCCAGCCCCAGGTCGTAGCCGGCGTGTCCGGTCCATGGCTGGGGTGTGCCATACAGCAGGTTGTCGACCCACACGGTGTAGGCGGCAGAGCCGCTGCAGCGGAAGGAGCCGGTGAGTTCCAGGTGGTGATGGGGGCGGCCCAGGGCGTGGGCGGCTGTGCGGATCTCCTCGACGGTGGTGCCTTCGTCGGGGCGGATGATCTGCCGTTCGTCGAGGAAGATGACGGCGAGGGGAACGTGCTGGATCACGGCGGCCAGGTCCGGCGGCAGGCCGGCCGCGCCGCCTCGCTTGATGCGCTGGGCTTCGTCGATGACGAGCGCCCCTGCCTGGCGGGCGATGCTGCGCAGAGAGCCGGCCGACGGAAACAGCTCGCGGGCCGCGCCGTGGTCCCGGACGGCGTCCAGGAGGTGGGCGCGCAGCGTGCCGGAGGGGGTGATGAAGCGGGGACGGGTCGCGGGATGGGCGCGCATGAGGCGGCCCAGCAACCGCACGGCGAGAGCGGTCTTGCCGCTGCCCGGCCCGCCGCTCACCGTGATGATCGCGCCTTCACCGCCTCCGGCCGGTGCCGTGTCCTGACCGCGGCCGGGCAGGTGACGGGCTGCGGCCTGGCGGACCCGTACGAACGCATCCTGCTGATCGCCCACCAGAGCGAACGCGCTGTTGCCCTCCAGGTCGGCACCGACATGGTCCAGGAGCCGGCTCGAGGGCTGCCACCGAATGTTCTCGAACTCCTCCACCTGCCCAGCCCCCGGCGCCGTCAGGTCTCCACAGCACAGCAGCCGCGCCAGCGCCTCACCAGACCGGGACAACTCCTTACCGGTCAGGACCGGCACACCGACATCCGCACCGGCGCCGGCAAACAGGGCGGCTCCCTCGGCGGCAGTGGCATTGTGCAGCACCACCACCGCACGCACCTCGAGCTCCGGCGCGCCCTGTGGGCGCCAGTGCTGGAAGAAGCTGCGGTAAGCAGCGACCTGATGGACCGGATGAGCCGTCACTAGGCCGTCGGTGCGCATCACCCGGTCGGTGTCGAGGATGCGGCAGGTCTGCCACTGCTTGAGCTCCACGACCACCAGTCCCAGGGCCCCGCCCGGGCTGGCGCCGACCAGCAGCGCGTCCAGGCGCCGCCCACCGCCCGGCGTGCCGTACTCCAGGTACACCTGAAGATCCTTCAGCCCGGCCCCCATCAACGCTTCGAACAAGGGCGGCCAGCTGTTACGCCAGCTCCTCTCCTCCGCAGGATCAAGCGTCCCAAAGCCGGCAGCTCGATACCGGGCTGCGCATCGGCCGATGAACGCCGCGTCCTCCAGGGATGCGGCGATGTCACCGACCCGGGCCGCGGCCACACATAAGACTGGCCCTTGCACCGCCGGCTCCCCGGATACCGGCGTCTGCCCGCGATCCAGGCCGCGCGGGCCGGCATCGGCCGGACCCGGACTCGGAACCTGCTCAGACACGTGCTTCCCCCAATGCCTCTACGAACTACTGCACAGCGACCAGCGGCCCGACTGACACCAGGTACTCATACTGCTGATGCCGCCTCAACAAGCATTGGACGAGCTGTAGTTGGCCAGCGGCCGGATCACTGGCAGGTAGGCTACCAAAGCGTGAGAACCTATCGACCAGTCGATAAGAGCATGCTTATGATGCCCTGCATGAAGAGTTCGACGTTCCTCATGGTGCATGTCGGCCAGAGCACCGAGTCGCAGCGCAACCTCGAGCACGGCATCGACACCCTTTCCTGGGGCTTTCCCGAGAAGAAGCCCGAGTACGAGGACGCCCGCCCCCAGTTCGCCGTCCTGGCCACCGGTGCCTCGCCCCGAGTTCAGCTCGAGGACTGGCTGCACAACACCGCCACCCTGTACCTCTTCCAGGTCCGCGGCGGCTTCTACACGGGCCACGCCTGGCACTGGCCTGACGAGGAGGCTGAACGGCGCCTGAAGTACCCTCAGCGCTTCGGCATCGAGCCGCTGGCCAAGCTGGAGGACGTCCCGCTCGGTCCCGAAGGCCCTCTGAGTGAGGCCGGCAGTGACGCCATCCGCCGCTCAGGCACCGACCGCGGCATGGGCAAGCTCGTCCAGATGCCCGCACAGCGCCTCCTGGAACTCGCCGGCATCCCCTTCGACCCCGACGACCCCGAAGACGTCCCCCTGGACAAGTCCCCGGGCTTCACCGCCGAACAGGTCGAAGGCAAGAAGAAGCCCCAGCGCCGCCGCCGCGGCGCCGGGTACATCTCCGATCCCAAGAAGCGCAAGGCCATCGAGGAACACGCCGAACAGCTCGCCACCGCCCACTACCAGCGGCAGGGATGGACGGTCGAGAAGCTCGGAAAGCCCTACGACTTGCGCTGCATCCGGGGCACGGAGGAACGCCACGTCGAGGTCAAGGGCACGACCGGCGCCGCCACCAGCGTCGAGCTCACCATCAACGAGGTCCTCCACGCCCGGGACAAGGAGAACACCGTCGACCTGTATGTGGTGAGCGACATCCGCGTGGACACCGCTACCAATCCCTACACCCCCAGCGGCGGTACGGTCTCGCACTACCCCGACTGGGAGCCAGCCGAGAACGACCTCAGGCCCCGCAAGTACGAGTACCGCCTCCCTGAGCTGCCCGCCTGACCGGACAGCCGCCAGAAGCCGGACCGTCAGCTGATGCCCGGTCACCTGCCCTGCGACGCCCTTGCAGGTGACCGGACACCTCGCCCCCGCGCTCGGCGACCCCCATACGCGAGACTGTGTCCTCGCCGCCGCCCCCGAGAAACCTCCCCTGAGCCGCCGAGAATTGACGAGTATTGCCAGTCATGAAGAAGGCTGCTATAAATGCCGTACCTCGTCGAGAGGCCAGGGAAGCACCAGACGAGCGTACTCGAACGCGCGCCTCTTGCAGCATAGAGAAAAGCGTGTACAGTGTTTATCAGTGGCACCCTCACCGCATGCCCGCGGCGTGCGACCGCAGGTCAGTCGCTATTGACGATCACACCAGCAGTCATTAAACTGTAAGAACAGCATCACGAAGCACTGAGAGGTATGTGCGACAGCTTTCACGCACCGCTATGTATGAAGCCGAAGGGCAGGCTCCCTTCGGCTTTACTGTACCCCAGAAAGGACACAATGAGTATCCAACCGATTACCAAAAGTCTTGAGCAGTGCATAGAACAGCTGGCAGAGGCCAGCGAGCAGTACAACGCCGGCAATGGAATCGCTGGCAAAGCAGGGGAAGGGGGAGCAATGTTCGGTAGCTAGGAAATGAAATGCTGCCCACGAACCCTCACAGAATGAGGGTTTATTTTTTTGCCCAAAATCGGGAAGTCGAGGAGGAATCTCTTCGAATGAACACACAACCACCAATGAATAGGACCCAAAATGAACTCTGCCCACATCTCCTTCCTTTACCGTAACTACTGCAACACAATTTTTTCCACCGTCCTCTATGTTCTCGCAGCCATCTCAGCATTCACTCAGAATCCAATTCTAGCCACTCTTCTCTCGATTGTAGGAATTCCGACTCCGAGGGACTTTGTCTACGAACTTCGGAGCGCCAATCACAGGACAGTGAAGTATTTTGCTGTGCAGAACTACGCAGCCCACTTCAAGAGCAGCAAGGATTCCATTCCAGAATCAATCTAGCCCTTCATTTGAAGCACCAGACTGAGGGCTTCAGCAACGCAGCCCGCCCCCTTGCTGCTGCTCGGGCCGCAGGCCCGTGGGCCGACCCGCGCAGCGGGGCCGGCCTCGTGGTGCGGAGCGCCACACGGTGCTCGGAGCGCAGCGCAGGCACCGCAGGGGGGTGTAGCCCCCATCGCTCAGAGAGTGCAGCGGACGGCGCGTCATCTGCCTTGCGAAGCAAGGCAGATGGGCTGACCGCGCAGCGGTCAGTAGGCGCTCCCGCTCCGCGGGAGCGCAACCCCCGTGCGCAGCACGGGGGTTCGCTTGCATTGCGCGCAGCGCAATGGGACCCGCTCCGCGGG
>NZ_JBVJTD010000058.1:0-13092 GCF_055605965.1 Streptomyces sp. NPDC037126 | reverse complement strand
TCTATCAGATCTTTTCTCGATCCGATTTCCTCGGTGCTTTCCAGGTTTCCGCTTCCGCGTTTCCCTTTCCGGCGGTTCCGACTTTATCAGAAGTTCTGAGTCGGTTTTCCCACCCGCTCCGGGGCACCTGTGTCCAGCACATGAAGTGTTGGGGTTCCCGGTTGGGCGGAGCCGTAAACGTACTGGAGCGGGGCGCCTCGATGCAAACCGAGGCGCCCCGCTCCGGGCTCACGCCGACGGTCCGTCAGACCTCCACGACCACAGGCAGGATCATCGGCCTGCGGCGATAGGTGTCCGAGACCCACTTGCCCAGGGTGCGCCGAATGAGTTGCTGGAGCTGGTGGGGCTCCACGACGCCGTCCTGGGCGGACCGCTCCAGGACTTCCGTGATCTTCGGAAGGACGTCGGTGAAGGCCGAGTCCTCGATGCCGGAACCGCGGGCCTGGACGTGCGGACCACCGGTGATCTTGCCCGTGGAGGAGTCCACGACCACGAAGACCGAGATGATGCCCTCGTCGCCGAGGATCTTGCGGTCCTTGAGGGCCGGCTCGCCGACGTCACCGACGGAGAGGCCGTCGACGTAGACGTAACCGGCCTGAACCTTGCCGGAGATCTTGGCCTTGCCCTCGACCAGGTCCACCACCACGCCGTCCTCGGCGATGACGATGCGGTCGTGCGGCACACCCGTCAGCGCGCCCAGCTCGGCGTTGGCGCGCAGATGGCGCCATTCGCCGTGGACCGGCATCAGGTTCCTGGGGCGGCAGATGTTGTAGAAGTACAGCAGTTCGCCCGCGGACGCGTGGCCGGAGACGTGCACCTTGGCGTTGCCCTTGTGGACGACGTTGGCGCCCCAGCGGGTCAGGCCGTTGATCACGCGGTAGACCGCGTTCTCGTTCCCCGGGATCAGCGAGGACGCGAGGATGACCGTGTCGCCCTCGACGATGCGGATCTGGTGGTCCCGGTTGGCCATGCGGGACAGCGCCGCCATCGGCTCGCCCTGGGAACCCGTGCAGACCAGGACCACCTCGTGGTCCGGCAGGTCGTCGAGCGTCTTGACGTCGACCACCAGGCCCGGCGGGACCTTCAGATAGCCGAGGTCCCGGGCGATGCCCATGTTGCGGACCATGGAGCGGCCGACGAAGGCGACCCGGCGGCCGTACTCGTGCGCCGCGTCCAGGATCTGCTGGATGCGGTGGACGTGGCTGGCGAAGCTCGCCACGATGATCCGCTTGCGGGCGCCGGCGAAGACCTGGCGCAGCACGTTGGAGATGTCGCGCTCGTGCGGGGTGAAGCCCGGCACCTCGGCGTTCGTGGAGTCGGTGAGCAGGAGGTCGATGCCCTCCTTGCTCAGCCGCGCGAACGCGTGCAGGTCGGTGAGCCGGTTGTCCAGCGGGAGCTGGTCCATCTTGAAGTCGCCGGTGTGCACCGCCATGCCGGCGGGGGTGCGGATGGCGACGGCCAGGGCGTCCGGGATGGAGTGGTTGACGGCGATGAACTCGCAGTCGAAGGGGCCGATGCGCTCCCGGTTCCCCTCCGCCACCTCAAGGGTGTACGGGCGGATCCGGTGCTCCTGGAGCTTGGCCTCGATGAGGGCGAGGGTCAGCTTGGAGCCGATCAGCGGGATGTCCGGCTTCTCGCGGAGCAGGAAGGGGACACCGCCGATGTGGTCTTCGTGCCCATGGGTGAGGACGATGCCCTCGATGTCGTCGAGGCGGTCCCGGACGGACGAGAAGTCCGGCAGGATCAGGTCGATTCCGGGCTGCTCCTCCTCGGGGAAGAGCACTCCGCAGTCGACGATCAGCAAACGGCCGCCGTACTCGAAGACCGTCATGTTCCGGCCGATCTCGCCGAGACCGCCGAGCGGGGTGACACGCAGGCCGCCCTCGGGGAGCGGCGGGGGCGAGCCGAGTTCAGGATGCGGATGACTCAAAAGACTCTCCTCACCACGCGCGCCACGTACCGGTACGGCACGTGGCGCGCATGACGTTCGTGCGTAAGCAGTTGTCGTTGTGGGGTGCGGGCACCGGTGCCCGCTTATGCGGTTGTCGATTCAGTTGTGAAGTTCGGGTGGTGCAAAGCCTGTTGTCAGAGCTGTACCCCGCCTGCGGCAAGATCGATCTTGAGCTGTGCGATCTCCTCGGGCGAGCACTCGACCATGGGCGCGCGCAGGGGTCCGGCGGGCAGGCCCTGGAGGGCGAGCGCGGCCTTGGTGGTCATGACGCCCTGGGTGCGGAACATGCCGGTGTAGACCGGGAGCAGCTTCTGGTGGATCTCGGTGGCCTTGACGACCTCACCGGCGACGTACGCGTCGACGAGGGCGCGCAGGTCGGGGGTGACGAGGTGGCCGACGACCGAGACGAAGCCGACCGCGCCCACGGAGAGCAGGGGCAGGTTCAGCATGTCGTCGCCGGAGTACCAGGCGAGGCCGGACTGGGCGATGGCCCAGCTGGCGCGGCCGAGGTCGCCCTTGGCGTCCTTGTTGGCGACGATCCTGGGGTGCTCGGCGAGCCGGACGAGGGTCTCGGTGTTGATCGGGACGCCGCTGCGGCCGGGGATGTCGTAGAGCATGACCGGCAGGCCGGTGGTGTCGGCGACGGTCGTGAAGTGCCGGTACAGGCCCTCCTGCGGGGGCTTGTTGTAGTACGGCGTGACGACCAGGAGGCCGTGGGCGCCGACCCGCTCGGCCTCGCGGGCCAGCTCGATGCTGTGGTGCGTGTCGTTGGTGCCGACACCGGCCACGACGTGGGCGCGGTCGCCGACCGCCTCCACCACGGCTCGTACGAGGTCCGATTTCTCCGCGTCGCTGGTGGTGGGCGACTCGCCGGTGGTGCCGTTGATGATCAGGCCGTCGTTGCCTGCGTCCACCAGGTGGGTTGCGAGCCGCTGCGCGCCGTCGAGGTCGAGTGCGCCGTCCGCCGTGAAGGGCGTGACCATGGCGGTGAGGACCCGCCCGAAGGGGGTCTGCGGAGTCGAGGTCGGAGCCATGGGTAACACGCTACTCGGTGCTCAATGCGTGGTCTGCCCTCGGGGTGCCGGGTAAGTCAGGACAAATATGGAGCCCGGCACTGCCTGCTCGGGGGTTCAAGCAGTGCCGGGTCCGTTTGATCAGGCTAGATGAAGTTCTCTAAATGCCGCAATACGGACACTTCGCGAGGCTGACCCGTACATCCGTTCCTGGTGGGGAACAGGGCTTCGTCAGGGGGCCACGCGCCCGTTCGCGTTGTAGGCGGCGTACGTCAGCGGCATGAGCTTCGCCCACTCCGCCTCCATCTTCTCGCCGACCATCTCGATCTCCCGCTGCGGGAAGGACGGCACCTTGGCCAGCTCGTGCTGGGTGCGCAGGCCGAGGAAGTGCATCAGGGAGCGCGCGTTGCAGGTGGCGTACATCGAGGAGTAGAGGCCGACGGGCAGGGCGGCGCGGGCGACCTCGCGGGCGACTCCCTCGGCGAGCATCTTCTGGTAGGCCGCGTAGGCCTGCTCGTAGGACTCCCTGAGGGTGCTGCCGACCGTCTCCTGCTGGGCCGGGGTGCCCTCCACGAAGACGTACTTGCCCGGGCGGCCCTCCTGGACGAGCCTGCGGGAGGCGTCCGGGACGTAGAAGACCGGCTGCAGCTCCCGGTAGCGGCCGGACTCCTCGTTGTACGACCAGCCGACCCGGTGCCGCATGAACTCGCGGAAGACGAAGATCGGGGCGCTGACGAAGAACGTCATGGAGTTGTGCTCGAACGGGCTGCCGTGCCGGTCGCGCATCAGGTAGTTGATCAGGCCCTTCGAGCGCTCGGGGTCCTTCCCCAGCTCGTCCAGGGACTGCTCGCCGGCGGTGGAGACGCGGGCGGCGAAGAGGACGTCGGCGTCCGAAGCACTGGACTTCACCAGCTCGACGGTGACGTCGCTGCGGAACGTGAGCGACTCGGGCGTGGTCACGGGGGTTGGGGTCCTTCCCATCACTGCTGTGGTTCGCGCCCACCTTACGGGGCACCCGCCGGGGGCGGAGGCAGTACCTCGCCTCAAAAAACGCACCCACGATTTTTTCGGACATGGGCACCTTTTGTGTCACTCGATCGTCTGTATCGGTGAGGGCTGCACGTTCGACCCCAAACCACCGTTTCGATCCCGAACCACCGGATCGACCCCGACCCCGAGAGGAGCGGCATCCGCGATGTTCCGTCGGCGCGAGCCCGTACCCTTCGCCTTCCTCGCCGAAGCCGACAGGTTCAGCAGCAATGTGACTCCCCCGCCCCGCAGGCGCGCGTCCGTCGGCGAGATGGCCGGGCGCTGGCTGCTGGGTCTCACCGTCGTGGCCGGGCTGGTGGGCTCCCTGATCCTCGGCATGCCGGCCCTCTCCACGCCGTCCAGCACGCCGGTTCAGCAGTCCCAGGCTTCCCAGGGGCACTGACCCTTCCGGCCGCTCAAGGCTGGTGAGCGGGAACCGGGCCGGATAGCCTCACCGGGCACAGCCCACGCGAGGACCGAGTGAGGACCAGCCGTGCCCCTGCCCTTCCTGACGGCCGACCGCACCTTCGAGGCGGCCTCCGAGAGCGCCCTGCCGTACGACGACCGGGACCGCTGGCGGCGCCCCTACCGGCCAGGCCCCTGGCGGGTGGGCATGTCCGCGCTGGTGCTGCTGCTCGCCTCGTTCGTGCTGTTCGCGGCCGTGCTCATCGCTCTTACCGGCTCGGTGTCCTCCGCCGGCGCGATCCTCGGCACGGGTCTGGTGATCATCGCGTGCGCGCTGCGGCTGCTGCGCATGGGCGTGTGGGTGAACGGGCACGGGCTGCGCCACGTGGGCTTCCTGGTGACGCGCACGGTTCCGTGGGCGCGGGTGCTCTCCGTGCGGACGGTGCAGCAGCCGGTGCGCTGGCTGGGACTGCCGCGCTCGGTGCAGGGGCAGGCGCTGACGCTCGTCCGCAAGGACCGGGCGGCCCGGGACACACCGCCGCTGCTGACCACGCACACGCTGGACTTCCTGGCCCGCCCGGCCGCCTTCGACCGGGCGGCGGACGTGGTGGAGGCGTGGGCCGCGGAGAACGGCCGCGGCGACTGAACGCCGCGGTGGCCCGTCCGGGGCCCCGCACCCCTCGATTCGATCAGGATCCGCTCCCGCGACCGGTCTCGGTCACGGGAGCGGCGCCGTTTCAGGCCTCGGCAGGGGTCCTGCCGTCGTGCAGGGCGATGGCGCGCTGCATCGCCTTGCGGGCGCGCGGGGTGTCCCGGGCGTCGTGGTAGGCGACGGCGAGGCGGAACCAGCAGCGCCAGTCGTCGGGGGACGCCTCGGTCTCGGCCCGGCGCTTGGCGAAGATCTCGTCGGCCGAGTCGCGGTCGATGCGGCCGCCGGGGGTTCGCTTCAGCTCGTCCACGGGCAGACCGCCCTCGGCGTCGAGCTCGGCGGCGAGCTGGTTGGCCCGGCGGACGAACTGGGTGTTCTTCCACAGGAACCACACGCCGATGACCGGCAGGATCAGCACCGCGATCCCGAAACTGACGGTGACGACCGTGCCGGACTCTATGAGCATCA
Source organism: Streptomyces sp. NPDC037126 (assembly GCF_055605965.1). NCBI lineage: Bacteria > Bacillati > Actinomycetota > Actinomycetes > Kitasatosporales > Streptomycetaceae > Streptomyces > Streptomyces sp. NPDC037126. The sequence goes on along the minus strand of NZ_JBVJTD010000058.1, from coordinate 7,577 downwards.
CGCCGCGGCTGCCGACCAGGACGAAGTAGAAGACCAGGACGGCGGCCGTGACGAGGTAGGTGATCTTCGCGCGCATCAGGGGGACTGTCTCAGCTCAGGTCGAGGAAGTGCTCCAGGCCGAAGGTCAGGCCCGGAGTGGTCACCACGCGGCGGGCGCCGAGCAGGATGCCCGGCATGAAGCTGCTGTGGTGCAGGGAGTCGTGGCGGACGGTCAGGGTCTCGCCCTCGGCGCCGAGCAGCACCTCCTGGTGGGCCAGGAGGCCGCGCAGGCGTACGGCGTGGACCGGGACGCCGTCGACGTCGGCGCCGCGGGCGCCGTCCAGGGCGGTGACCGTGGCGTCGGGCGCCTGGGCGGTACCGGCCGCCCGGCGGGCCTCGGCGATGAGCTGCGCCGTGCGCGTGGCCGTGCCGCTCGGGGCGTCCACCTTGTTGGGGTGGTGCAGCTCGACGACCTCGACCGACTCGAAGTACGGCGCGGCGATCTGCGCGAACTTCATGGTCAGCACGGCGCCGATGGAGAAGTTCGGGGCGATGAGCACGCCGGTTCCCGGGGACTGGTCGAGCCAGCCCCTCAGCTGCGCGAGGCGCTCGTCGGTCCAGCCGGTCGTACCGACGACCGCGTGGATGCCGTGGCGCACGCAGAAGTCGAGGTTGCCCATGACCGAGGCCGGGGTGGTCAGTTCGACGGCGACCTGGGCGCCGGTCTCCGCCAGCGTCTCCAGCTTGTCGCCCCGGCCGAGGGCAGCGACCAGTTCCATGTCCTCGGCGGCCTCGACGGCCTTGACCGCCTCGGACCCGATCCGGCCCCGGGCTCCGAGGACCGCCACGCGCAGCTTGCTCATCTCTTGTCCTTACCGACTTACCGAATCCGACGGAGGGAGTTAGGCGACAGCGTCGTGCAGCCGCGCTGCCTGTTTGTCCTTCAGTGGGCCGATGACCGACAGCGAGGGGCGCTGTCCCAGGATGTCGCGGGCGACCGAGCGGACCTCGTCCGGGGTCACCGCGGCTATCCGGGCCAGCATGTCGTCGACGGACATCTGCTCGCCCCAGCACAGCTCACTCTTGCCGATACGGTTCATCAGCGCGCCGGTGTCCTCCAGGCCCAGGACGGTGGAGCCCTGGAGCTGGCCGATGGCGCGGCCTATCTCGTCGTCGGAGAGACCGTTGACGGCGACCTGGTCGAGTTCGTCGCGGCAGATCCTCAGCACGTCGTGCACCTGGCTCGGGCGGCAGCCGGCGTAGACGCCGAACAGGCCGCAGTCGGCGAAGCCCGAGGTGTACGAGTACACGCTGTAGGCGAGGCCGCGCTTCTCCCGGACCTCCTGGAAGAGCCGGGAGGACATGCCGCCGCCGAGGGCGGTGTTGAGCACGCCCATGGCCCAGCGCCGGTCGTCGGTGCGGGCGAGGCCCGGCATGCCGAGGACGACGTGTGCCTGTTCGGTCTTGCGGCCGAGCAGTTCGACCTTGCCGAAGGTGCGGATCGTACGGCTGCCGTCGCGCGGGGCGATGGGCCGCGCGTCGGTGTCCTTGAAGGCGCCCGCCTTCTCGAAGGCCGCACGGACCTGTCGGACGACCTTGTTGTGGTCGATGTTGCCGGCGCAGGCGACCACGAGGTGCGTCGGGTCGTAGTGCTTGCGGTAGAAGCGGCGGATGCGGTCGGCGGTGAGGGCGTTGACCGTGTCGACCGTGCCGAGGACGGGGCGGCCGAGGGCGTTGTTCCCGAACATGGTGTGCGCGAACAGGTCGTGCACACAGTCGCCCGGGTCGTCCTCGGTCATCGCGATCTCTTCGAGGATCGCGCCGCGCTCGACGTTGACGTCCTCCTCGACGATCAGCGAGCCGGTCAGCATGTCGCAGACGACGTCGATGGCCAGCGGCAGGTCGGTGTCGAGGACACGCGCGTAGTAGCACGTGTACTCCTTGGCCGTGAACGCGTTCATCTCGCCGCCGACGGCGTCGATGGCGGCGGAGATGTCCAGCGCGCTGCGCCTGGAGGTGCCCTTGAAGAGCAGGTGCTCCAGGTAGTGCGTGGCGCCGTTCAGGGCCGGGGTCTCGTCGCGGGAGCCGACGTGCGCCCAGATGCCGAAGGTCGCGGAGCGGACCGAGGGCAGGGTCTCGGTGACGATGCGCAGGCCACCGGGGAGGGTGGTCTTGCGGACGGTGCCGATGCCGTTGGTGCCCTTGATGAGGGTTTGGGTACGGGCGACGGCCCGCGCCTCCGAAGAGGGGCGGGCCGTCACCTGGGAGCTACGGGACGTCACTGCTCGGCGTCGTCCTTGTTCTCGTCGCCCTCTTCGCCCTCGATCACCGGAACGAGGGAGAGCTTGCCGCGGGAGTCGATCTCGGCGATCTCGACCTGGACCTTCTGGCCCACACCGAGGACGTCCTCGACGTTCTCCACGCGCTTGCCGCCGGCGAGCTTGCGGATCTGCGAGATGTGCAGCAGACCGTCCTTGCCGGGCAGCAGGGAGACGAACGCACCGAAGGTGGTCGTCTTGACGACCGTACCGAGGTAACGCTCGCCGACCTCGGGCATCGTCGGGTTGGCGATGCCGTTGATCGTGGCGCGGGCGGCCTCGGCGGAGGGGCCGTCGGCGGCACCGATGTAGATCGTGCCATCGTCCTCGATGGTGATCTCGGCGCCCGTGTCCTCCTGGATCTGGTTGATCATCTTGCCCTTGGGGCCGATGACCTCACCGATCTTGTCGACCGGGATCTTGACGGTGATGATCCGCGGGGCGTGCGGGCTCATCTCGTCGGGCCGGTCGATGGCCTCCATCATCACGTCGAGGATGTGCAGGCGGGCGTCGCGGGCCTGCTTGAGGGCCGCGGCCAGGACGGAGGCCGGGATGCCGTCCAGCTTGGTGTCGAGCTGGAGGGCGGTCACGAACTCCTTGGTGCCGGCGACCTTGAAGTCCATGTCGCCGAAGGCGTCCTCCGCACCGAGGATGTCGGTGAGGGTGACGTAGTGCGTCTCGCCCTCGATCTCCTGGGAGATCAGGCCCATGGCGATACCGGCGACGGGGGCCTTCAGGGGCACACCGGCGTTCAGCAGCGACATGGTGGAGGCGCAGACCGAGCCCATGGACGTCGAGCCGTTGGAGCTCAGCGCCTCGGAGACCTGGCGGATCGCGTAGGGGAACTCCTCGCGCGTCGGCAGCACCGGCACGAGCGCGCGCTCGGCGAGGGCGCCGTGGCCGATCTCGCGGCGCTTCGGGGAACCGACGCGGCCGGTCTCACCGGTGGAGTACGGCGGGAAGTTGTAGTTGTGCATGTAGCGCTTGCGGGTCACCGGGGAGAGGGTGTCCAGCTGCTGCTCCATGCGGAGCATGTTGAGGGTGGTGACGCCCAGGATCTGGGTCTCGCCACGCTCGAACACCGCGGAGCCGTGCACGCGCGGGATGGCCTCGACCTCGGCGGCCAGGGTGCGGATGTCGGTGACACCGCGGCCGTCGATGCGCTTCTTCTCCCGGATGACGCGCTCGCGGACCAGGGTCTTGGTCAGGGAGCGGTACGCGGCGGAGATCTCCTTCTCGCGGCCCTCGAACTCCGGCAGGAGCTTCTCGGCGGCGAGCGCCTTGACGCGGTCCAGCTCGGCCTCGCGCTCCTGCTTGCCGGCGATGGTGAGCGCCTGGGCCAGCTCGGGCTTGACCGCGGCGGTCAGGGCCTCCAGGACGTCGTCCTGGTAGTCGAGGAAGATCGGGAACTCGCCGGTCGGCTTGGCGGCCTTGGCGGCGAGGTCGGCCTGGGCGCGGCACAGGACCTTGATGAAGGGCTTCGCGGCCTCGAGACCGGCGGCGACGACCTCCTCGGTCGGCGCCTCGGTGCCGCCCTCGACCAGCTGGATGGTCTTGTCGGTGGCCTCGGCCTCGACCATCATGATCGCGACGTCGCCGTCCTCCAGGACGCGGCCCGCGACGACCATGTCGAAGACGGCGTCCTCGAGCTCGGTGTGCGTCGGGAAGGCGACCCACTGGCCGTGGATCAGCGCGACGCGGACGCCGCCGATCGGGCCGGAGAAGGGCAGGCCGGCCAGCTGCGTGGACGCGGACGCGGCGTTGATCGCGACGACGTCGTACAGGTGGTCGGGGTTGAGGGCCATGACCGTGCAGACGACCTGGATCTCGTTGCGCAGGCCCTTCCTGAAGGACGGGCGCAGCGGGCGGTCGATCAGACGGCAGGTGAGGATGGCGTCCTCGGAGGGACGGCCCTCACGGCGGAAGAAGCTGCCGGGGATCTTGCCGGCGGCGTACATCCGCTCCTCGACGTCCACCGTGAGGGGGAAGAAGTCGAGCTGGTCCTTGGGGTTCTTGGAGGCGGTGGTGGCCGACAGCACCATGGTGTCGTCGTCCAGGTACGCCACGGCGGAGCCGGCGGCCTGCTTGGCCAGGCGGCCCGTCTCGAAGCGGATGGTGCGGGTGCCGAATGCGCCGTTGTCGATAACGGCCTCGGCGTAGTGGGTCTCGTTCTCCACTAGCGTTTTCTCCTCGTCTTCGTCCCTGGGCTGCCCGTGTGGCAGGGGGACGGTGGTGGAGAAGCGCGCCGGGCTGTGCGGGCCGGTCTTCGATCGAAGCACCCGGGGCTCGCTTCCCCCCGGGGGCCACTACCGAGGACCGGCGGCGGCGAGGCGCACTTCTCCTCGTTCTGTGTCATGCGTATTGCGTTGTGCCACCACACTACAAAGCGTGAGTGACACCGCGCACGTTTCCGCACGTACAGCAAAGGGAGCGGCCCCCGAGTCAGACCGGGAACCGCTCCCCTCACGGCGTACTACTTGGCGCCCGCCGCACCGCGGCGGATGCCCAGGCGGTCGACCAGCGCACGGAAGCGCTGGATGTCCTTCTTCGCCAGGTACTGCAGCAGGCGACGGCGCTGACCGACCAGGATCAGCAGGCCACGACGGCTGTGGTGGTCGTGCTTGTGGGCCTTGAGGTGCTCCGTCAGGTCGGAGATCCGACGGGAGAGCAGGGCGACCTGGACCTCGGGGGAGCCGGTGTCACCCTCCTTGGTACCGAACTCGCCGATGATCTGCTTCTTCGTAGCGGCGTCGAGCGACACGCGTACTCCTCATAGTCTGTAAGTGCCCACCGAGTGCCCCCGGTCTGCTTCTCGGGGGAGCTTCCGTGACTCGGAAGGCGGGATCCGCTGCGCGCGGCCTCAGGAGCCGTGGCTCCGGGGGTGCGTACACAAGCGGCCGTCACTCAGGGTACCAGGCGGTTGCGGGCCGGTTTCCCGCGGTCGGCGAAGCCCCCTGGAGAGCGGCCGACGGCCACTAGGGTGAGCGCCGGGACCGTACGTGATGCCGGGAAGGGGTCGCTGCACGATGACGGAGTCGGAAGCGGAGATCAAGGCGCGCAAGGAGCGGGAGCGGGACGAGCTCTACGCGCTCGACATCTCGGGCGTCGAGTGGCAGTGCGCCCCGGGTACCGAGGAGCACGAGGAGCGGGTCGAGATCGCGTACCTGCCGGGCGGGGCGGTCGCCATGCGGTCCTCGCTCGACCCCGACACGGTGCTGCGCTACACCGAGGCGGAGTGGCGGGCGTTCGTGCTGGGGGCGCGGGACGGGGAGTTCGACCTGGAGCCGTCGGAGACGAACGAGGGGCTCGCGGCACAGTGAGCGAGGCGGACTGAGGGGCGGCACGCGTGTGTGCCGCCCCTTTCCGCATGTCAGCGCTTCTGTGCGTGCTTGTGTCAGTGCTTCAGGTCCGCGCCCGGCGGATCACTTGCTGGTCATCGCTCGGGCCGTCGCGTACACGTCGAACACGGCGAGCGCCAGGGGGACCAGGGTCAGGAGCACGAAGCCCTCGGTGATCTCCAGGAAGCGGCCCCAGAAGGGGCTGAGACCCCGGCGCGGGACGATGAGTCCCAGTGCCGCCACGAGGGCCGCCCCGACCGCGATCGCCGCGACCAGCCAGATCGCCCGGATGTCCAGGCCGGAGCGGTCTCCGTTCAGAGCCTCGCGCAGCACGGAGTGCGGCGGGTTGAGCGCCAGGCCGAGGCCGAGCAGGACGAAGGAGCCGAGGCCGGCCGCCAGGAGCGGGGCGACCTGCCCGGTGTAGCGGAACAGCTGGGCGCGCATGAGGAGCGCCACGGCCGTCGCGCAGGCGAGCAGCTGGGCCCAGATGTCGTCGGAGAACCCGAGCACCGCGGACGAGGCGAGGGCGGTGAGCGCACAGCCGCCGACGAGGCCGACCAGGATTTCGTGGCCACGGCGCGCCTGGGCCTCGATCCGCCTCATGTCGACCGGCTCCTGCACGGCGGTCTCCGTGCCGTACGCGCTGTTCTGCGTGGAGTCCGGCGGGTCGAAGCCGACGGGCAGCCGGGCGAAGCGCATGGAGAACCCGGGCAGAAAGGCCAGGCCGCCCACCGCGACCGGTGCGCAGAGGGCGGCGATCTCCTTCGGTGACCAGTGCACGAGGATCGCCGTGAACACGCTGACCAGACCGAGCGCGGACGCGAGGACGACCGCGACGAACGGGGCGTCCCCGCCCGGCGTGCAGAGCGTCAGGACGACCGAGGCGATCAGTACGGCGGCGCAGGCGAGCAGGAACTGCAGTTTGCCGATTCCCTGGCCATGGGCGAGGGAGAGAAGCCCGGAGCCGGCCACACCCACGTTCGGAAGGGCGCCGAGACCCAGGGCCGCCGCCGAGCCCCGGTCGTCGTAGACACGGCCCCGTACGGCGGCGAACACGACGAGCAGCACGCCGGCGACGCCCGCGAGGATGCCGGGCAGGCTGTGCATGTCGTGCCGGGGATCGGCGTTCCAGGCGACGAAGGCGAGCAGGGCCGACAGGACGCCCGCGCCGGCGAGGCCCGCGGCGCGCGTGAGGTCTTCGCTCCACAGGGTGCGGTGCCGGGTCACCGCCGAGGCGACCGCCTCGGAGACGTCGTCGAAGACGGCCGGCGGCAACGAGTCGGAGAAGGGGCGCAGCGTGAGGAGTTCGCCGTCGAGAATCCGTTGTGCGGCGAAGGAACGTGAGCTGTCGAGGACGGTGCCGTCCCGGCGCACGAGGTGGTAGCCGACCGGCGCTCCCTCGGCGGGGTTCTGCCGGGAGAGCCGGAGAATCTCCGGGTAGATGTCGGCGACCGGGATGTCGTCGGGCAGCGCCACGTCGATCCGGCTGTCGGGCGCGACGATCGTGACCCGGCAGAAACCGAGCCCGGATCCCGGGCCCACGCCGGACACCGGCGTCCCCGTGGCTGTCGTGCTCACCTTGTGCTCCCCCTAAGTGATGGTTCTGCGCCCGTGATGTGAGAATCCTGCATCTCTCCCCGGGCGGGACCGCCGGGGGGTGGCGCGGATGGCGCCGCCCGGCTCCGCCAGGGGTGGTGTGCGGTGACGCCTCGCACGGAATACCCCGGTTCGCGAGGTGTGTTCGCGTGTGCTCAAGCGAACACCCGGCACCCTACCCCCCACCGGTCACCGGTGAAGTCAGTAGGATCACGCGGCGGCCTGCGTCCGTCCATCAACGGGGGGCGGACCTCATTCATGGGGCCCGGCAAAGGAATTGGGGAGCAGTGAGTCACATCGTCGTGAAGCGTCCGCCTCGGGCGCTGCCGTCCGAAGTGCCCACGGA
>NZ_JBVJTD010000057.1:0-13177 GCF_055605965.1 Streptomyces sp. NPDC037126 | reverse complement strand
CTCTCACCCGTCGAATTCGAACAGCAGCATCGGGCAGAGCATAGACTCACCCTCGCGGCATAAACCCCCGTGTCCACACTCCGGGGGACGCCTCAGACCTGTCAGGTCCCCCTTTTCAGGGACCGCATGTTGACTGAATCGATCGCGCAGCGGGACCAGTCCAGCTCGCCACGGGAGCCAAGTTCGTCGAGGACCAGGCGGTGCAGCTTGGCCCATACCCTGGCCTTGCTCCACTCGGTGAACCGGCGGTGAGCCGTTGCTCCCGACGGGCCGAACGAAGCAGTGGGGAGCTGCTGCCAGGTGCAGCCCGAAGTCGCCACAAACACAATCGCAGCCAGCACCTCACGATCACCGTGCCGACGCCGGCCGCCGCCTTGAGGCCGAGTCGGCGCCTCCGGCACCACCCGCTGGAACAGTTCCCACAACTCGTCCGGCACCAGCCGCTCAACGATCCCCACCACGACCGGCAGCCTACCCAGCCAATTGAGATGGCTTGTTAGGCGACGACCTCCCACCGGTCGCCGTCCAGGTCCACGAGCGGGCGGGCCAGATCGTAGACGTCCCCGGTGGCTGGGTCGGTCCGGCTCGCCGGCATACCGGAGCAGCCGAGGCCGCCGTAGAGACCGAGGAGCGCATCGTCTATCCGGTCCTCAGACGGTCTGTCCGGCGACACGACCGCTCTCGACAGGAGTGCCATGTCGGCCACCCAGTCAGTGATCTTGACTGCCGACCAGGACGCTCTGCTCGGCTTCTCTACGAACCTGTCCGGCGCTGAGGAGATCTTCCGGGGTCCGGCGCAAGGCCCGGCCCTCTACCTCGGCCTGCGCACCGGCGACACCGACCTCGGGCTGGTGGCCAAGGAGAACCCGGGGACCGGGGCGGCGCCGCGGATCCTGCTCGTCATCGGTGTCGACGACGTCGACGAGACGCTCGGCCGTCCCCGAGGGCGCGGGTGGCCTCGGCCAGTTCCCGGCTGCCGTTCACGACGCTGCGGCCCAGAACGAGGGTGACGACGAGTGAGACGACCGCCGCCAGCGCACACCATGGTCACGGCCCACAGGTCGTGGTCGGACAGGAACATGGCCCAGGACACCGGCATGGTCGCCGCGAGCATCGCCGCCACACCGTCGACGGTGACCACGGTCAGGGACACGGCGACGGGCCGGTCACGCAGAATTCGCAGGGCCACGGCTCCCGCCAGCCCGGCGCCCGCCGCGTAAAGCACGATGAGCAAGGTGCAAGTCACCATGGCGGGTGCCGTCTTCTTGCGGGTGAGGCGGGTCGAAACGGTAGCCGACGCCCCACACCGTGCTGATGAGACGAGGGCGGGCCGGGTCGTCCTCGACCTTCTCCCGCAGTCGCCTGACGTGCACGGTGACGGTCGACAGGTCGCCGAAGTCCCAGCCCCAGACCTGCTGCATCAACTGCTCCCGGCTCGTGGCCCGGCCGGGGTGCCGGAGGAAGAACTCCAGCAGATCGAACTCCCTCGTGGTCAGGTTCAGTTCGACGTCATCGCGGGTGGCGCGCCGGGCTGTCGGGTCCAGGGCGAGCGGACCGGCCCGCAACCACGGTCCCGTCTCTTCGGCCGGGGCAGGGGTCGCCGCACCCGCGCGGCGCAGTACCGACTCCACCCGCAGCACCAGTTCGCGGGGGCTGAACGGTTTGGTGACGTAGTCGTCGGCGCCGGCCTCCAGGCCGAGGATGCGATCCTCCTCGTCGCCCCGTGCGGTCAGCATGATCACCGGGACCGGGCCGGCCGCACGAATGCGACGGCATATCTCCAGCCCGTCCGTACCAGGCAGCATCAGGTCGAGGACCACCAGGTCGGGCGGCCGGGAAGCGGCCTGGGCCACGGCAGTGGCGCCGTCGGCCGCAGAGTCGACGACGAAGCCCGCCCGGCCCAGATAACCGGCGACGACCTCGGAGACGGTCGGGTCGTCGTCCACCACAAGTACGCGCGTCACGTTTTCGAGTGTCACCCCTCGCGGCGGCGGTGCCCGGAGCGGGTCGGTGGCGTCAGCGTTCCGTAACAAGACGAAGCCCGTTATGTCTGCCATGCATTCGTAGGGTGAGTCAGGTGATCGAGACAACCCCCCCGTCCGTGGGCGTCGTGCTGCCCTGCTTCAACGGGACCGGAGCCCCGCCGTGTTCGCTGCAGCGGATCCCGCCCCGCCTGCGCGCGCTCGTCGACAACAGTTCCACCGACGCTTCTCCGGGCGTCGCCCGTGACCTGGCCGCGTACGCACCCCACGAGCCGCAGCGCGGCTCCGGCGCCGCCTGTCACACGGGTCCGGCGGCGGCCACGGCCGACGTGGCCCGTGTGGATCCGGGACTGCCGCCGAAGGTCGCCGGGCCCGTCCTCGACCGGGCCGCCGACCTGGTCCCGGGCCGTCGTCGGCTCCTCACCCACGGACTGCGGCCCCGGCACGCCCGCCCGGCCGGCCCGGGACCGACTCGCTCCGTCCGCCGCCGCAACGGGCTGCGACGCGCCGAAGCCGGCCGGCGGGTGGCGGGAACCGACGTGCTCCATCGCGCTGGAAGGCGCTACAGGGGTACGGGAACCCGGCGCGGCACCTGGCAGGCCGTACATGACATTCAGGCCATCGGTGAGCTGGTGCTGTGCGATGCGGACACCGCGGCCGACGCTGCCCCGGCGGCCGCACGGCGCCCGGCCGGGCCCCGTCCCGGCGCCTTCCTGGCACCTCTCCCGGAGACTGTGCGATGAGCGACACCGCCCAAGGGGCTTTCACGGACCTGGCCGGAGGCCTTGAGCTGAGGGAACGCGCCGCTGCGGACAAGGCTCGGCCGCACCGCACGCCGCCGGTCGAGCATGGGGTGCTCGTGCCCGGTGCCGGCCGGCTTGCGCACACCGAGCCGGGGGTGCCGTGGACGGCCGACCCCTACAGCGCCGCGCTGCGTGCCGGCCGAGGCCCGCTGTACCTGCGCCGCCTCGAACCGGATCAGGAGGGAGTGGCCGAACTGCTGCCGCTGGACGTCGAGCGTTTCTGCGCCGTCCCGGACGCCACCGATATGGAGGTGTTGCGCCGCTGCGCCGGCCCCGTCCTGGACGTCGGCTGCGGCCCGGGCCGCATGGTGTCAGCTCTGGCCCGGCAGGGCGTACCCGCGCTGGGAGTGGACATCAGCGCCGCCGCCGTCGCCCGGGCCCGGCAGCAGGGAGGAACGGCCCTGCGACGGTCCGTCTTCGACCGGCTGCCCAGAGAGGGCCGTTGGGGCACCGTCCTGCTGATGGACGGAAACGTCGGCATCGGCGGCGACCCGGCGGCCCTCCTCGCCCGCCTGCGTGAGGTGTCCCGCCCCGGCGGGCGCCTGCTCGCCGAGACCGCCGCCGAAGACGTCGACGAGCGCCTCACCGTCCGCATCGAGGACGGCCACGGCCGCTATGGACGCCCCTTCCCCTGGGCCCGGGTCGGTGCCACCGCCTTGCTGTACGCCTCCGACGCCACCGGATGGATCCTCACCGGCCGGTGGTCCTCCGTCGGCCGCTCCTTCCTGGAACTCCATCGTCCGCCCGCGGGGACCGGCACCGCACATCCCCCGGACGGGGAAAACCAGACCGCCCGTGACCGGCGCCGTTACAGGGTGTCGGCCGAATTCAGGAGGCGCCGCGGACCAGCTCCCGCACCCGAGTGAGACCGCCCCGGTGACCCTCAGGGAGCCGGGCCTGGGCCATCGTGACGCCCTCCCTCTCAAGAACCAGCTGCCGCCCGCTTCCGGGTCATGGTTCGCCGTCGCGCCCACGTCGGCGTCGTGGGCGCGGGCGATCGAGGCGACGATGGACCAGCGCGATCCCGGAGACGGTGAGCAGGTTGCCGCGCACGGCCTGTGAGCGGCACCAATGACGGCGAGCCCACCGCCGCGCATGAGATCCCCGTCCTGTGCGAGCCGTTCCGGCGGCTGACCGACTGGGTGGGGTCCACGCGCGGCAGCGGCCTGGGACTGTCGATCGTCCGAGCCGTCGCCCACACCCACCGAGGGGGCCGCGGCCGCCACGGCGCGTACGGACGGCGGGCTGATGGTGATCGTCATGCTGCCGGTCGCGCGGTGGACGCAACGGCATCTGTTCATGCCGCGCATCGTGTGTCGCATGTCTGGTCTCACACGGACACCCGCCTACGGCCGGCCGTCCGCCCTGGGGGGCGGCATTTTCCCGGCGCCGCTCGTTGACGCCGTCGCCGCCGTCTTTACGGCCCCTGGCGGGGGCCTGTGAGTACCGCACCTGCCAGGGATCTCGGACATCGATCCTGTCGCCGATGCGATGGGCGTTCCGCGCGAGCGTGACGTCGTGCCGGTGAGCGAGGCATCGGACACCGCATCTGCCGAATCCAGTTTACTAGGGCTTTACCCTGGCCCTTTCGGTAAGACTCCTGCGCTTGGCTGGGCAGGAGGCCTTCATCGCGCTGGGAATCCTGACCACCCCCGGCGCCGTGACTCGCGCGCTTCGTGCCTGCATACGCATGTCTGTCACTTGAGGAGACTCCGTGGCCACCGAGACACCGCCCCCCGCGAAACCCCAAGCCCACCTTCCCTCCACCGAGGAGTTCACCGAGGTGCAGCAGAGCGCGGAGTTCGGTGAACTGCGCCGCGCCCACCGCTCGTTCGCCTTCCCGCTGACGGTCGGCTTCATCGCCTGGTACCTGCTGTACGTCCTGCTCTCGAACTACGCGGGCGGCTTCATGGGCACCAAGGTGGTCGGCAACGTCAACGTCGCCCTCGTCCTGGGTCTCGCCCAGTTCCTCACCACGTTCCTCATCGCCTGGTGGTACGCGCGGCACGCGGCCACCAGGCTCGACCCGCGGGCCGAGGCGGTCAAGTCCCGGATGGAGGGCGGAGCATGAGTCCCGCGGCGCACACCCTGCTGGCGGCCGGCGAGGCGAGCGAGCACCGGCCGCTGATCGTCACCCTGTTCGCGGTGTTCGTCGCCGCGACTCTCGTCATCACCGTCTGGGCGGGCCGGCAGACCCGGGACGCCGCCGACTTCTACGCCGGCGGCCGGCAGTTCACCGGCTTCCAGAACGGCCTCGCCGTCTCAGGCGACTACATGTCCGCCGCGTCCTTCCTCGGCATCGCCGGTGCCATCGCCCTCTTCGGCTACGACGGCTTCCTGTACTCCATCGGCTTCCTGGTCGCCTGGCTGGTGGCCCTGCTGCTGGTCGCCGAGCCGCTGCGCAACTCCGGCCGCTACACCATGGGCGACGTGCTCGCCTACCGGATGCGCCAGCGGCCCGTCCGCACCGCCGCGGGCGCCTCCACGATCGTCGTGTCGATCTTCTACCTGCTCGCCCAGATGGCCGGCGCGGGCGTGCTGGTGTCGCTCCTGCTCGGCATCACCAGCGACGGCGGCAAGATCGGCGTGGTGGCGCTGGTCGGTGTCCTGATGATCGTGTACGTCACCATCGGCGGCATGAAGGGCACGACCTGGGTGCAGATGGTCAAGGCGGTGCTGCTGATCGTCGGCGCCCTGCTGCTGACCTTCCTGGTCCTGCTGAAGTTCCATTTCAACGTCTCGGACCTGCTCGGCACGGCCGCCGCCAACAGCGGCAAGGGGACGGCGTTCCTGGAGCCGGGACTGAAGTACGGCGCCACCGGGACGAGCAAGCTGGACTTCGTCTCGCTCGGCATCGCCCTGGTGCTGGGCACGGCCGGACTGCCGCACATCCTCATCCGTTTCTACACCGTGCCGACCGCGAAGGCGGCCCGTAAGTCGGTCATCTGGGCGATCGGCCTGATCGGCGCCTTCTACCTGATGACCCTCGCCCTCGGCTTCGGCGCGGCCGCGCTGATCAAACCCGCGGAGATCACCGCCTCCAACAAGGCCGGTACCACCGCGGCCCCCCTCCTCGCCCTGCACCTCGGCGGAGTGGACTCCAGCTTGGGTGCGATCATGCTGGCCACGATCTCCGCGGTCGCCTTCGCCACCATCCTCGCGGTCGTCGCGGGCCTGACCCTCGCCTCGTCGTCCTCCTTCGCCCACGACATCTACGCCAACGTCATCAGGAGGGGGCAGGCCACCGAGAAACAGGAGATCGGCGCGGCCCGCTGGGCGACCGTCGGCATCGGCGCCGTCTCCATCCTCCTCGGCGCCCTCGCGCGCGACCTGAACGTGGCCGGCCTGGTCGCCCTCGCCTTCGCCGTCGCCGCCTCCGCCAACCTGCCCACCATCCTCTACAGCCTCTTCTGGAAGCGGTTCACCACCACGGGCGCCCTGTGGTCGATCTACGGCGGCCTGGTCACCGCGGTCGGCCTGGTGCTCTTCTCCCCGGTGGTCTCCGGCAAACCGACCTCGATGTTCCCCGGCGTCGACTTCCACTGGTTCCCGCTGGAGAACCCCGGGATCATCTCCATCCCGGTCGGCTTCCTGCTCGGTATCGTGGGCACCCTGCTGTCCAAGGAGGTCCCGGACGCCGGCAAGTACGCCGAACTGGAGGTGCGGTCCCTGACCGGGACGGGCGCGCACTGAGGTTCGTACGGACGGCCGCGTCGCCCAGGACTGCAGGGTCCTGCGACGCGGCCGTTCGGCAGCTCCTTCGAATGCAGGTCTCTCGAGGACGTGGCGACGACGGAGTGACGGGCACTGGATCACCTGCTACTTCCTTCCGGCCTACGCACCCGACCTCAACCCCGTCGAGAGCATCTGGGCCCTCCTGCGGCGCAGCAGCAACGTCAGTAACCGGGTGCTGGAGACGAAATCGCACCCCTGGACGTTGTTCACCGTGCGGTCGAGGGTGATCTGGCCCGCCTGCGCAAGCGCACCGCCCGTTGGGGGCGTCGAGGGGTTGAGCAGCGGCGTCGGGAACACCTGCAACCGGTTCTCGTCGCCCCATTCCCCGTGGACCATCCACTGGTCGTCCGGTGAGACGGCGTCGAAAAGTTGTTGTAGGCCTCGCCACTGTCGAGGGTGTGCTCGTACTCGTAGCGCTGTCCGCCGGGCGTGGTGACGGTGAACAGCTTCGACGCCGTCCCGTCGCTCTGGTAGGCGTCGAATACGTGACCGCCGCCGGAGACGTCCGGATCGTCGACGTGGTTCCACCCCTTCTCCCGGAAAGACAGCGGCACCGACGCGAGTCCGCGGTGGAGCAGGGAGCCGTCCGGGAGGCTGGCCACTCCCTCGTCTCCGGTCAGGGAGTTGCCGTGGTGGTGGTCATCGCCGGTCCAGCCGCCGGGTGAGGGATCCGCCGCCGCGGCCAGCTGCGCCATGGCGGTCACGGCGGTGGCCACGCAGGCGAGCAGGAACGCGGCGGAGCGAATGAGAGAGGTCATGCGGGCCTCACCTGGACGGGATCGGGAACGCGATCCCAGATCCGGCCGCGGGCCGCCGTCTGTACCCGGGGACGACCGGTCCTGGACGGGGCGACGTCCGCCTGCCCGAACTGGCCCGGCCCCGGCGGGCCGATCCGGTCCGTGGCCGGGGCTGATGCCGTGTCAGTGGCGCCCGACCACTGCCGCCTGCGCTGTCCCAAGGAGAATCCCACTCGTCACAATCGGGCTGCGGACATGCCTGTCTGACGGATAGGCATGTCAGGCACTGTTCACGACGCATCCCCGCCCCGGTCGGCGCGTCTACGTGAAGACCACGTCCATGTGGCCGAGCCTCGACAGGGCTTCCCGGACCACCTCCCGCTTCCAGGACGGGACGTCGGATACCTGGACCGAGCCGGGGTCGTCCGGGGACACCAGCACGCGGACTGGATAGGTATCCGCGCCCTGAAAATGGGCGTACTGCCAGTGGAGTTCATCGTGTCCGCTGCCTATCAGGAAGACGGAACCACCAAGGGTGCCCGGCAGGTCGACCCTGGAACGGGCTTCTGCCGCCAGGTTGGCGCCGTTGACCCTGGCGATCGCCGCCTGGTCCGTCTCGTCCGGGACCCAGTCCGGGTCGGACCCCAGAACGACACTCAGTGACTTCCCCTGGACCACGGCGTCCGCCGCCGCCTGGCCGTCGGCAGGAACGTTCACGAAGTTGGTGCACGCGAGCCAGTACAGGTCACCCTGAAGGTGCGAGAGGATCCCGCCACACCGGTGCGTCATGCCTCTCGCGACCTGTTCGGGAGTGGTCGGGCAGATGCGAGGGTTGCCGGTGCACATGTGAAGTGTGCCGGCCAGGCCGTTCCGGCCGGGAAGGATGAGTGTGTGCCCGCCGAACTTCGGGTCGTTCGCGAGACTCTCCGGCCACTGGGCCTCGGCGTCCTGGAGGCGGAAGTTGTAGGTCACGTTGCTGCTGTCGAGAGGGGGCCACGGAGCCTGGAGCGTCTCCCAGATGTCGAAGTAGTGCGCGTTGACGGTCAGGCTCTGATTGGCGTCACAGTAGAACTGGATCCTGGTGCCCTGTGGGATTGCGACGATCTCCATGTCCGGCGGGGTGAATGCCGGGTCGGCGTGCAGACCACCGTGTCCCAGCAGAACGTAACCCACTGCGCTTCTCCTCTTCCGTCGGATCCATCGGCGTGATCCACTTCATGGTCAGACAGCGTGAGCGGAACGCCCCCGGCCTTCCGGACAGGAATCCGGGCAGCTCCTGAGCACCATCGCAACGATTCCCCCCTCCACGCGCGTCCGGCCGCCCCCTCTGCCCGTTCGGCCGCCCCGACGGCCGTGCCGCGCAGGTGCCGCCCAGGCAACATGTGCGACGTACACCGTTTCGGCGAACGCCGTGCGCAGGCGAGCCCTTCACCACCCGCCCCGACGCGGAGAAAACTCATGACGACGGGAATCATCGCGGGCCACGGTCGGCACGACAACGCGGACTTCATCGTCGCGCCCCACGGGATCCGGTTGGGCTTCTACGCCTCGCGCGATGCGGGACTCGACTTCGCCGTCATGGAAGAGGCCGTCAGACGCGGGGACGTCACACCGCTCGAGTACTTCGACCCGGGCGCGCACATACCCAACTACACGTACGAGCAGTTCTCCGACCTGGAAATGGCTCGCGTCATCCAGGCGAACGTCCATGACCTTCCCCTGCCAGAGTCGGGGCCGAACGCCCACGAACTCGCCGTGGCCACCGGTGGCGGCGACCCGGCGGCGGGCGCGGCCGCACTGGCCGCAGCCGGCGCACGGGCGGTGGTCGCCTCGCTCGGCCCCGACGGACTCCTCGCCCACACCCCGGACGGAGTGTGGCGGGCCCGGCCGCCCGCCCCTGTCGTGGGCAATCCCACGGGCGCGGGGGACGCGGCGGTCGCCGCCCTCACTCTCGGGCTCGTCACCGGACGCACCTGGCCGGAGCGGCTCGTCGAGGCCGTGGCCCTGTCGGCCGCCGCCGTGGCCGCCCCGCTCGCCGGGGACTTCGACCCCACCACGCGCCGCGCTCTGCTCGGCACGGTGACCGTGAACCCGGTGCCGCCGTCCGGTACCTGACGCTGTCAGCGGGCGATCGCGCAGTGCGGTTGCGGCATGACCGTCGGGACATCCCCGTGCAGGGTCATGCCGAAGGACGTATTCGACGAGGCGGCCAGGGACCCGTTGTACGCGACGTTGGAGGCAACCACGGAACGCCCCGACTGAACGAGTTCCACGTTCCAGTGGGCCGTGGCCAGTTGATGGTCGGGCCAGGTCCATGAGACCTTCCAGGTCTTCGACGCGGTACTCCCGGTGTGTACCGTGACCTCGGTGGTAAAGCCGCCGTTCCAGGAAGCGGTGACCGCCATGCGGGCACTGCAGCCTGTCGCTGCGTCCGTGGCCGGGCCGGGCGACATGCTGCCGGAGGGTGAGGGGTCCGCGGACAGGCTGGGCGAAGTGGAGGGCGAGGCGGTGTTCGCGCGGGCGGAGCTGCTGCCTGTGGGAGGGACGGAGGGGCCGTCGCCACCGCTGGTGGTGTACTGCACGCCGGTGTAGGGAGCCGAGCACGGCGCACAGCCGCCGGGCCGGCCGAAGGTGTACTCGCGGCCTCCGGCCAGCAGCCTGTCCTCTGCGTCGATCACACGTATCCGGTAATGGTTTCCGGCCGGGGAGTCCGGCTGTATCTCGTAGCGCTGGCCGTTGTCGGAAGTCATCGTGCCCTTCTTCCAGGCGCTGCCGTCGAAGTACTCGACTGCGTGGATTCCGTTGGGCAAATGCGTAATCACAACGGGTGCGTAGTACGGGTCCGCATCCTTGGCAAAACCGATCTTGATGTCGCCGGTGTAGCCGGGTGCGGGGATGAACGACCAGTCCACCTCACGGTTGTTCCACTTTCCGAGGCTCTCCAGATCGCCCACCTTCCTGCCGCCCAGAGTGAACGCCGACAGGGCGGCATGCGAGAGGTCCAGATGGTACTTGCTGGACCGGCACCACTCGTTGGCGTCTCCGCAGCTGTCCGTGACCACGGCGTCCAAGGTCGCGCCGTTGTACTCGTCGGCCTTCCACTCACCGCCCTTGCAGATGCCGGTGCCGGCCGCTCCGCCGTTGCTGACGGTGCAGTAGTCGCTCAGTTTGATCCTCACCCAGCGACCGCAGTTGAGGCCGTTGTCCCACACTCCTCGCACAGCGCTGAGCGCCGCGGGGACGGGGCGTGGCAGGTTCGTGGCGAAGTTCCCGGGACTGTTCCAGACGTTGAGCGCCACGAAGTTCGTGCTCTCGACCTGTGCCGGCGGAACGCCGCAGCCCAGGCCGTCCTGCCCGGTCGCGTCGAAGTACGTCGCCACCCCGGAGTTGGTCTCGGTCGCCTGCGCGGCACCGGGCCCGAGGAGGCTCGTGAGCAGCAGGCCGAGTCCGGACGCGGCCACCAGGCCGAGGGTGACGGTCTTCCTTTTGCTTCTCCGGTGCAAGGTCGCTCCCATGGAATGATGAGGGGCGGCAAGAGTGAACTGCGGTTCGTCACTTGCCCGTCACGCGCCTCGATAGGGCCCCTCGCGGGTTTCTGGTCATGACTCTGTCCGACTGCCCGAGCCATCGGCGGCGTCCTGCCCGTTGGGCTGCCTGCTTGTGCCAGGGCATCGCACCATGGGCCCGCCGCCGGGCAACCGTGGACGTCCGTCCCGGGGCTGCCGCTGTTGCCGGTGCGGTTCTCCCGCACCGGCACCCCGTGTGGTGGGCCGGCCGCTCCCCCGGAGGCGGGCGTACCGGTCCGCGGGGTCCCGGTGGCGCTGCCGATGACCATCAGGAGCCGCCCCCATCCGGCCGTGCGGGCGCGGGCCGTGTCTGCCGGGCACCGGTGTGGCCCTGGACGCTGACACTCACGCCGGGACACACGGAGAAGGGCCTGACGAACGCGACCGCGTACGGGCCCGGCCCACCTCGGCCACCCGGAAACGCCATGCCCCGAGGCGGCACGGCCGTCCGCGCTCTTGCACAGATCCGGGGCCCGCGGCCGTGGCTTTCCAGACGGGTTCCCGGTACCGCGTCGCCGTGCGACGTGCCCGGACAGGTCGTGGAGCGCGAAGCATCGAGCCCGGCACCGCGTCCTCGCCGTCGTGCCGACGAAGGGCCGACGGTGCCCGTCGCAAGGACACCGACGGCCGGCGGTGTCGTCATCGCGCCGGGCCCGTCGCTGACGTGCGGGGAGTTCGCCGCAGTCCCGGAGGTTTCGGCGGCGAGGGCCGTACGGACTACTTCCTGTACGCTCCGAACGTCTTGGAGAAGGCGAAGTTGCCCTGATAGATGGAGCTGCAGTTGTTGTCGGGAACGGACTTGGGCCCGCCTGGGCACGCCTTGTCGCGGTTCACCGACCACATGGAGATCCAGGCGACCCCCTTGGATCTCGCGAAGGCCAGCAGCTGTGCGGCGTCGCCCACCGTGAAGGTCTCCGGTGCAACGTCGTTGACGCCGATCATCGGGGTGACGGCGAGGGCATGCCAGGCGGCGGAGTCGCTGAGCCCGAGAGCGCTCTTGACCTGAGCCTGAGTGGCGGTCGCTGCCTGCTCCGCGTAGGTACCCATCTCGCCGGTGTACTGAGTGCCGTAGTCCATGGTCATGATGTTGACGGTGTCGACGCGCGCTCCGTTGGCCTTGGCGTTGGTCAGGATGTTGACGCCGTCCTGGGTGAGGCCCTCGGGCATGACCGGCAGGGTGAAGGAGACGTTCAGGCCGGGATGTTTCGCCTGGAGTTCGGAGATGGCCTTGGCGCGCAGAGTGTTCGCCGCCGTGTTGCCCAGCGTCGCCCCCTCGATGTCGAAGTCGACCTTGGTCAGCTTGCACGTGTCGATGACCTTGCCGTAGGCGTCGGCCAGCGCGCCCACGGAAGAACAGGTTGTGGCCAGTTCCGCATTGATGGCGCCGCCGAAGGAGGCCCGGACATCGCCTCCCTCGGCCCGCACGGCGGCAATCCGCTTGGCCATGGTCGCATCGGACAGGTCGGTGACGGCTCCCCACTTGGGAGTGCAGCCTCCGCCGTCGGTGATGAACGCGAGGTTGTAGTCCTTCACACCACTCGCGCCCGACGTGGCGGCCAAGTCGAATTCCGGAGTGAGGGTGAGGTCGACGTAGGGGGCGAAGCCGGCAGCGCCGGTGGTGGGGCTGCTGGCGGTCTGGGAGGGGGTCGGACGGGGATCGGCGCTCTGGCTCGCCGACTCGGTGGGGCGAGGGGTCGGCGACGGACTTCGGGTGGGGCTCCCGCTCGGCTCCGGCGTGCTGCTGGTGTCTGCGGAACACTGACTGCCGTTGATACGGCAGTCGGTCGGATCGCCGGCGCCAGCGACGACAAAGCCGACCGTGACCGACTTGCCCGGGGCGAGGCCCTCAGTATTCCAGGAGGCCGGTTTCACCGTGACGTGCGAACCACTCACGGTGGACGTGCCATTCCACAGAGAGCCGAGCTTGGCACCGGCGGGGAGGGTGAACATGAGCGTCCAGCTCTTCTCCGTCTGCCCCGTGGCGTTGGTGACGACGTATTGCGCCTGATAGCCAGTGGGCCACTCGTTCGTCTTCGTGTACACGGCGCCTACGCCGGCCGCCTGCGCGCTACCGGTGAGGGCGACCGCGCCTGTGCCGATCACTCCTGCGGCGACAAGACCGCCTATTAGCTTGTTCCTTGTACTGATCCTGCGTCGATGCCTGCTCATAGACGACTGCCTTTGCGCGCGAGGGGGGTTCCCGGAGGGGACTTCGCTGTGCTGATCGCCAGACAAGCTACGGTCCGCAGGACGTGCCTTAGAGGTCGTTCTCTTTCCGAACCTCGTGTGACGTTTTCGCTGGCCAGGCATGAACTAGCTACTGCTGCGGGAGCCTCGGCTCGTTGCCGGACGAG
>NZ_JBVJTD010000056.1:0-13458 GCF_055605965.1 Streptomyces sp. NPDC037126 | reverse complement strand
AAGGAGTCCCAACTGCGCCGCGCACAGAACCTGGGGCTGATCCCGCCGCCCGACATCGAGGGACGACGCTGGTCACGATCCCTCGCCATCAGCCTCCCCGACCAGGTCGAGCAGATCCTTGACCAACTCGGAGACACAGCCATACCCGCCTCCGCACCCGCCGACCAGACCCGACCAGCCGCCACCAAGCGCACCTCCCGTGGCAAACAGGGCTTCGGACCCGTCCAACTCGCCCGCCACCTCGGTCTCAAGGACTGGCAGCTCAGCCGCGCCCAGCAGCGCGGACTCATCCCCGGACCCGACCTGGACGGAGGCCGCTGGTCCGACGCCGCAGCAGAACCCCTCCCCGCCCTCGTCCCCGGGATCCTCGCAGAGCTGGGTGACCACCCAGGGCTGGGATCCCAGAAAGCGGCAGACCACCTTGCCGAGCACACCGGTCTGCCCGTCGAGCGTACGGACGTCCAAGACCTGGCAGAGCAGGGAGCACTGCATCCCGTCGGCGAGTTCAAGGGCTGGCCCATGTACGCGATAGAAGACCTCGAAGCGCTGTCACACGACCAGGTCGAGAGCGTCATCGCCACGCGCCGCAGCTGGATCGAGCAGAGTCTCACCAGCACGGAGGCGGCAGGGCTCCTCGGCTGGTCAGTCGGCAGGTTCGAAGTGGCCACCGAGAAGCACAACCTCACCCCCGGACGCTACGGCCGCTACGCCCGCACGGATGTCGAGAACCTGGCGCACACCTCTCACTGAGCACCCATCACCAAGGCCCCGCAGCCCCGTCGCTGCGGGGCCTTTCGCATGCCCAGGCCTGTCCTGCCGCTCCCGGCCGCCCGACCCCTCCAGGCACACCAGTCGTCCGGTCCCGGACCTCTCAGTCCGTCCATCGCTCCTGGTGACGGACCTGTCGTCACGTCGAACCAGTGCCGGGCCGGAGATTTTCCCGGCACTCGAGCCTGGCAGACGGCGGGGCGGTGGCGCAAAGCCGGTCGGAAAGCACGACCGGCCTTGCGCCCCCACCCCGCCGCCCGCCGGGCGGCTCCGTGCCGGGAAAACCCCCGGCCGGGCAACCGGCTCGCCTCTGGCGAGCCGACCGCCCGTCACCAGAAACCCGGTCAAAGGCCGGGTCTGGAACGGAGGTCCCATGAACCAGAAGCCGAAGGTAGCGATCGTCCACGAGGACATGCACGGACAGACCCGAGGCGGTATCAACATCGTCTTCCAGAACCTCGCACAGAGGCTCGCCCCGAACCACGAGGTCTTCGTCATCACCCAGCAGACCCCGCACCCGCTGCACCTCCCCGGCGTCCGGGTGATCCACCTGGACCGGACCGAGGACCTCGGCTTCCACCGCCGCACGGTCGACGCGGTCCTCACCGGAATCAGGCCGGACATCGTCGAGTCCTCCACCTGGGCGGCCGAAACCCTGGTCTACGCGAAGCGACCCCGCAGCCAGCGCGCACCGGTTCTCATCCGGGCCGACCTGAGCGCCAAGACCATGGGCATCCCCGCCCTCGCCGCCGACGAGCACGAGCTCATCAAGCACGCGGACAAGGTGATCGCAGTAGGCGACTGGACCGCCGGCGACATCGAGAGGGCCTACGGCGTCCGCCCGCTGACCGTCCCCAACGGCGTCGACCGGTCCCTGTTCAACCATGGCCCGGCCAGCGCCCCGATCTCCAGCGGCCAGCTGGTAACCGGAGGGTTCGACAGCGAGGGCCACCCGGTCCACTCCGAGGACCTGGCACCGCACGCGGCGGACACCGAGGCGCTGTGGCGCCGGATCACCCCGAACGGCGTGGACGACCCCGTCCGCGTGATGTGGCTCGGCAAGCTCACCGAGATGAAGGGCTTCGACCGCTTCCAGGAGATCGTCCGAGCCCTCCGCGGACGGGCGGTCTTCACCGTGGTGGTCGGCCACGGTGTGAACCACTACGAGTTCACCATCGCCGACGAACCCCACGTCCAGTTCCTCCGCGACCTGAGCATCACCGATCTGGTGAGCATCATCCGCAGCTCGGAGTACAAGCTCACCACCTCCCGCTGGGAGGGCTTCGGCCTGGCCGACGCCGAGGCCCTGGCCTGCGGGACCCCGGTCCTGATGCCCGACGACCTGGGCACCTCCCGCGAACTGCTCACCGACGGGGTCACCGGCGCGATCTGGACCGACCTGGACCACCTGGTCCGGATCGTGACCGCCCGGCCCCAGCTCAAGGGCGCCCTCCCGGACCGCTTCGACTGGGACGCCAACGCCGCCACCACCGCCGGGCTCTACAAGGAGCTCCTGACCGGCCGCAAGGGCCAGTGAGGTGAACCCGATGCGAATCCTCTTGATCGGACCCCACGAGACCAAGGGCAGCCTGCCCCCGTACCTGGACGTGCTGGCCGACGGCCTGCGCGCCCTCGGTGCCGAGGTCGACCGCCTCGGCACCCCTGGCGTCCCCTACGACGTCGAGGCCGGAGCCTTCCGCAGCAGGGAGGCGATCCTCCAGCAGGCCACCGAGCTGCTGGCGCCGGTCGACCTGGGGAAGTACGACGTGCTCTCGGTGCACTTCGGCAATCTCGAAGTCGAGCAGCTGCTGCCCACCCTCTGGGGTGGGCAGCCCCGCCCCCCGGCGGTCTACCACGTGCACTCCCTGGCGTGGACGCTGTTCGACAGCTGGGTTCCGTCGCCGGACCTTCTGGCTCAGGTCTACGAAGGAGTCCGCTCCATGGACGGCTACCTCTGCTTCGGCCGCTTCGGCATGAAGGCCATCGCCCGACTCGGCCGCCCGGGTGCACCGGCCCGGGTGAGCTTCCTGCCCACCACCATCACCGAAGGCACCGCAATCCGCAGGTCCGAGCTCGAACCGGGGACGCCGGTCCGGGCAAGCCTTTACGGCTTCCCGTCGACATGGAAGGACGCGGCCGGCCTCGTGGAGGCCTTCCGCCGGATGCGCCATCCGATGCGGTTCACACTGGCCGGTCCCGGCTGGCTGAACCCGGAGCTGACCGGCGTAGACCTCAAGGCCGGGCCGACCCGCTACGGGCCGGTCGAACTGACCGTCCGCGACCAGTACATGGGCGTCGCCGACCGGGCGGCCCTGGTGGCCGAAACGGATCTGGCGGTCTTCCCCTATCAGCCCATCGAGACCTTCCAGGGCACCGGAGCCCAGGCCGACTACGGCGTCGCCGGAGTCCCGGTGCTGGCCACCGCCGTGGCCAACCTGGCCGAACTGGCCGGACCCTCCGGCCAGATCGTCCCGCCGGGCGACCCGACGGCTCTCGCCGCCGCGATGGACCGCTTCGCCGGTGACCCGCAGTACCGGGCAGGCCTCCTCACGGCTGCGGCCGACTGGGCGGAGCAGTTCACCACCCGCACTCACGCGGCTGCCTGCCTCGCCTTCTACCGCGAGGTCATCAACCGCACCTGATCACGCACCACCACTAAGGGCCGGTCGGCCCGGGCCCACGCCCGGGCCGACCGGCCCTTTCCCATGTCCCGCTCCAGAAAGGAAGCACCCCATGAAGCTCCACGTGTTCGACATGGACGGCACCGTGCTGCGCGGCACCGCCACGAGTCTGGAGATCGCCCGCCGGCTGGGCTGCCTGCCCAAGACCTACGAGCTGGAGGACGCCATCCTGAACTGCCGCATCAGCGCCCACAGCCTCGCCGTCTCCTTCTGCGACCTGTGGTCCGAACTCACCCAGGAACTCGTGGACGAGATCTTCCACGAGGCCCCGTGGATCGGCGGACTGCGCGAGGTGCTGCACGACATCCAGGCCCGTGGCGAGTGGGCGATCGTCGTGACGCTCTCCCCGTCCTTCTTCGCCGAGAACCTGCTCTCGTTCGGGGCGAACAAGGTGGTCGCCGCCCGGTACCCCGAGCTGCCGTTCTCCGTCGCCCCCGACCCGGCCGGGATCCTCAGCCCGCCAGACAAGATCACCGCCGTCGACCGGACCCTGGCCGACCTCGGCCTCACCCTCGACCAGTGTGTCGCCTACGGGGACTCCGGCTCCGACATCCCCCTCTTCGGGAAGCTCACCAATACCGTGGCGGTCAACGCCTCCGAGCGTCTGCGCAGCATCGCCCGGTTCACCTACAACGGAGACGACCTCCGCGAGGCCTACAAGCTGGGCCGCAAGGCGCTGGAGACCCCGGCACCACGAAGCGTCTGACCCCCGGCCGGCCCTCACCCACCCGGTGAAGGCCGACTCATTCGGTGGCGGGCGGGAGCCGTCTCCCGCCCGCCACCGGGCCCTCTCAGAACGCGGTCGCCCCCTTGCGGGGGCGGCTGCTTGGTGGCCCGGTGGCGTTCACCGTCCCGGCGGCGTCGGCCCCGGGGGGCCTTTGGCCACCGCGACGGGCCGCCGGGCCTCGGTCACGCCTTCGGCGTGGCTGTGCTTGTGGCCCGGCGCGTTCACCGGGACACGGCGCTCAGGCCCTGAGGGGCCTTCGCACCCCGCCCCGGGCGCCGGCCCCGGAACACGCGTCGTCGCCTGGCAAGGGCGGACAGCCCGACCCACCCGCTTTCGGCGCTCGAACAGGGCGGCCCTGCGCCCCCTCCTCAGGGCTTCGGCGCCCTGCCCGATCCAGCAGCAGGCACGGGCACCAAGCGGCACGGCCGGAGCGTTCTCATGAACGCACCGGGGAAACCGCCCCGCTGCGCGCGCGGAACCAGCCCAGAACACCCGGCCGCTCCGCGCAGAGAACAGCAAGGAGCCCCGTGCCCGACGAACTCACCGGCGCCGCCGCACCGGTCATCCGGCTACGACCGGACTTCCGCCCCACGGCATTCCTCTCCCGAACCGACAAGTCCCTGCTCATCGCGGGGGACTGCGATGACGGACCGGCCGTTGCGAAACTGCTGACCACCCCGGAACCACTGTGGGCCGAGAAGTTCGGCACGGAGATCGACGCCTACCGGACCTTCGCCGCGACGCCCCCGCCAGTACCGGTTCCCGCCCTCATCGCCGCCGACGACCGGCACCACATGCTGGTCGTCGAACACGTCCGAGGCCATTGCCCGGTCGCGGGCCGCGACCGGTTCCCACCACAAGCACTGGACCCCGCACACGTCACCGCCATGCTGACGGCCATGACCGACCTCGGTCGATGGAGTGCCCCCGCAGGGGTGTTCACACGCACCCTCGACTACCTCGCACGTCTGGACCGGGACCACCACCAAGGCCTGACCACCCCGCAGGAACACCAGATCCTGACCGACCTGTTCCACCAGGCCGGCCCCGTCCTCGTGCCAGGCCACGGGGACCCCCTGCCGACCAACTTCGTAGTCAGACCCGACGGACAGGTCACAGTGATCGACTGGGAGCACGCGGGACACTACCTCCCAGGACACGACCTGGCGGTTCTATGGATCGTCCTGGCCGCCACTCCGGAAGCCCGTCCGCAGATCGAGGAACTGGTGGCCGCCGGATCCCCGTCCGCCCGAGCCGCCTTCACCCTGAATCGGGCCATGCTGCTCGTACGAGAACTCCGCAACCACCGTGCGGTGCCCCCCTCCACATGGCGGGACGAACGGGTGGCGGCAATCGACCGTGACTGGCAGGACGTGCGCGAACTGCTGCGGGCCGGGTGACACCGGACTGACCTGGCATCACCAAAGGGCCGGTGGACCACCACCGGCCCTTTCGCATGGCCGATCCGACAAGCCCCTACCTGCGGGACTCTCGACCGGCAGCGCAGCGGTCCGTGAGAGACCAGGACACCTCCACTGCTCCCGGCTGCATCCCGAGCCCTTGAGAGCACGAGCCCACTCCGGTCCGTGCAGTGTTTCCAAGAACCCGGTGCCGTCCAGGGAGCTCCGGCGTCCCTCCCGGCCCCGCGAGCCTGCCAGACCTCGGGGGCGGGCCGCAAAGGGCGCCCGCAGCAAGCTGCGGACGGCCGCGCCCTTTGCGGCCCGCCCCCGAGGCCCGGCGGTCGGCTCGGTGCCGGGAGGGACCCGAAGCGTCCCTGGCCACCACCACATCGTGGTCAGAAACCCGGCCCGAGACATCGGAGTCGGAACCCATGCACACCAGTCACCAGGGCGCGGACTACCGCGCCGCCTACGACCTCGGAGACGGCATCCAGCTGACCGTCTTCACCGACCACGCCCCGCTACTGCAGTACCTGGACAACTTCCACCACCGCGTCGGCGTCGCCGCCCCGGGCGGGTGGACCATCGTCGCCCGGCTCACCGACCCCATCCCGGGGATGACGCTCAACCCCTGGGGCGTCGGCTACCAGGCCGACCCCGAGAACCGGGTCCTCCACCGCCGGGTGACCAATCCGGACTACCTCATCAAGGGCACCCAGATCGCGGTGCGCGAGGCGCTGGTCGAGTACTGGGAGAAGCGCCGGTACACCATGCTCCACGCCGCCGCCGTCCACAAGGACGGCGTCCTGATCGTCTTCACCGGCAACATGCGCGCCGGCAAGACCACGCTCTCGCTGGCCGCCCTGGAGCACGGCTGGGAGCTCGTCTCCAACGACCACACGGTGGTCTTCCGCGACGACGACGGCCACCTGGTGGTCACCGAGATCCCCACCGTGATCGCGGTGCGGATCGCCACCTACCTGCAGATGGAGCGCTTCCTGCCCCTGCCCGACGACCTCAACGGCGTCGACATCGACGCCTGGCGCAAGCGCACGGAGCGCGAGCGGATCGAGGCCAGCGACGAGTACGTGATGTACCTCAGCCGCCCCTCCCTGAACCTGCCGTTGCGGTCCTCCATCCGCTGCGGTGCCGGGACCGACACGCGGGTCGTGATCGTCTCCCCGACCTTCGGCTCGGCCAACGTGCTGGAGCCCGTCGCCGACCCCGCCCCCCTCCTCGAACCCCACATCCGCAACAAGTGGGCGTTCGACCCGAACCGGAACACGCAGGAGCTCCCGCGCGAGCAGCGCACCCCGGAGCGCTTCCGCGCCGACGGCCTGGCACTGGCGGCGGCACTCGCCGACGGCGCCGAGGCCTTCGCCTGGGACCACTCCGGCGACATCACCCCGCTTCTGAACACCCTGGCCACCGGGAGGAACGCATGAACCCCACCGTGAGCGTGATCGTCCCGACCCACAACCGCCCCGAGACGCTTGACCTGGCGCTTGCCAGCCTCGCCGCCCAGGAAGGGGTCGAGGTCGAGGCCATCGTCGTCAACGACGCCGGACCCGACGTCAGCCCCGTGGTTGCGCGATGGTCGGACCAGCTCGAGGTCCGACTGATCAACCAGCCCCGCAACAGGGGCCTGTCCGCCGCCCGCAACCGCGGCATCGAGGAGGCGACCTCGGACCTCATGGCGTTCCTCGACGACGACGACGTCTACCTCCCGGAACACCTGAAGAACCTGGTGGCCGCACGAAAGGCCTCGGGTGCGGACATCGCCTACGCGAGCTGCCCCGTCAGCGAGTGGCGTGTCGACCCGGTCACCACCACCAGGGAGGAGATCGACAGCATCCCGGTCGTCTTCAACTTCGACGTCGAAGCGGCACCGGGGATCCTCCACGTCGCGAACCCCATCCCGGTGCACAGCGCACTGGTGCCCTCCCTGCGGGGCATCGGGGCGCGGTTCGACACCAACCTGCCCGTCCAGGAGGACTGGGACATGTGGCTGCGCCTGGAGGTGCAGCATGGGATGAAGTTCGTCCACGTGGACGAACGCACGGTGATCTACCACCGGCCGCGCAAGTTCGCGAGCATGACCACCGACGCCATCTCGGGCGGCAACAGTGTCTTCTACGAAGGCCACCTGCGGCTCATGGAGCGCTGGCCGGTCCCCGCGGATTCGCCGGCGGCCCTCTACCGCCCCTACATCCTGGAGTCCTACGGGCTGGGCACAAGCGGTCCCGTCTCTCACTTCCGCTACGAGGACAGCCTGCGGGAGATCTACAAGGCCATGGCGGGGATAACCGGCTGTGCCGGCCTCCACGACAGGATCTCCGCAGCGATCCGCGGAGACGTGCTGACAGAGCGGTAACCGACAAGACACCACTCCAGCCGGTCGGCCCGGGCAACCCGCCCGGGCCGACCGGCCTCGGCTCCAGGCGGGCGGGGCCCTTCGGGGTCCCGTCCCCGCCGGGTGGGTGGGAGTGGTCGCCCCCTTGCGGGGGCGGCTGCTTGGTGGCCCGGTGGCGTTCACCGTCCCGGTGGCGTCGGCCCCTGGGGGGCCTTTGGCCACCGTGCCGGGCCACCGTGCCTTGGTCACGCCTTCGGCGTGGCTGTGTTGGTGGCCCGGCGGCGTTCACCGTGCAGGGTTCTGCCGGCCCTGGGGGGCCGTCAGAACCCTGCACGGGCCGCCGGGCCGTGGACACCCCCTGGCGGGGGCGGCCCCTACAAGCCGACCCGGCCGGTTCGTTCCTCACCGGCCAGGTCGCCGGCGTGGCCGGCCCTGGCGGGCCGGCCACCCTCGCGCCGTCCCGGCGCGGGAGGTGGTGGTGGTCTCGGTGGCGGGGGTGGCGGTGTCGGTCATCGGGTGGCTCGGGTCGGTGCGGGTGGCCCGGCGGGGTGCCCGCGTGGTGTTCCGGCCGGGTCAGCCTCGCAGACGCGGTCGGGGGTGCAACCGAGGGCCTGATCCGGACAGCCAAGATCTTTTGCGTCGGACGAGGGCCGGGCTATCGCCCCTTTTTGGCCCTCGCCAGCGCCGCAAAACATCTTGGCCGTCCGGGTCCCTCGGTTGCACCCCCGCCCTATTGCGCCTGCGCGCCTGCCCTTGCCGGAACACCCCGCCAGCGGGCACCCCGCCGGGCCACCCGCACCGACCCAAGGAGCACCCGATGACCGACACCACCGCCACCCCCGCCACCGAGACCACCACCACCTCCACCTCCGCCGCTGAGGCCGTCGCGAGCCTGGGCGAGCCCACCTGGTCGACGGTCACGCTCGGCGACATGGCCGGCTCGGACAACGACTAACCCCCCGGGGGCGGGGCCCTTCGGGGTCCCGTCCCCGCCGGGTGGGTGGGAGTGGTCGCCCCCTTGCGGGGGCGGCTGCTTGGTGGCCCGGTGGCGTTCACCGTCCCGGTGGCGTCGGCCCCTGGGGGGCCTTTGGCCACCGTGCCGGGCCACCGTGCCTTGGTCACGCCTTCGGCGTGGCTGTGTTGGTGGCCCGGCGGCGTTCACCGTGCAGGGTTCTGCCGGCCCTGGGGGGCCGTCAGAACCCAGCACGGGCCGCCGGGCCGAGGATGTGGCCGCCTGGCGAGCCCGCTCCTATGCCCGTGGCCAACTGGGATGTCCGCGCGACAACATCTCCGGCCGAGAACCGCCGGCCGGAACCTGCCCTTCGACACGTGTGGTTCGGCTGCCCACTGCGCCCGTCAGAGGCCTGTCACAGCCGGCTGACCCCGCATGCGCGCCGACGTTGGCGGACACGGGCGGATGTTCCTCACCCATTCACGGGACCGGCGCCATACCAGAGTGCGCCGTCTGACGCCGCGCCTTCTCGTCCTGCCCCGGTTCCGTGGGGGGCCCGAGAAGCCCCCGCAGCTTGCGCGAGGTGACTGCCCTTCAGACCCCGGCTTTCGGATGACGGCGAGCAGTGCCTGGTCGGGGGTCCGTCCCGGCACTCGAGCCTGGCGGGCGGTAGGGCGTGGCTGCAAGGCCGATCGTCGCTTCGCTCCAAACGACCGGCCTTGCAGCCCCACCCCACCGCCCGCCGGACGGCCCGTGCCGGGACGGACTCCCGACCAGGCACCAACCCACCCCCGCCACACGAAAGGCCGGAGTACCCCATGAACACCAACCCCCGCAAGGCCGCCGTCGCCGCCGCCCTCTCGGCCGCAGTCGCCTTCACTCTCACCGCCTGCGGCAACAACGTCGAGCACGGCACCGTCACCGAGAAACACTTCACCCCCGACTCGTACTCGGTCGTCAACGTTCCCAGCACCACCTGCACCAAGGGCCGTTGCACCACCACCAGCCACCTCAGCACCGTCTACACCCCCGAGCACTGGACGCTCGTTCTCCGCGACGCGGAGGGCCACACCGGCTCGGTCGACGTCAGCGCTGAGAAGTACGGAAGCGTCAAGGTCGGCGACCAGTACTGATGGACCGGGCCGGGGACCTCACGAGGTCCCCGGCCCAGTCCATTCGGGCAGCACCGGCGGCGGCCATCGGGCCGCCGCCCTCTCATGCACACCGGAGGAAGCAATGAAGGTTCTCATCGCCGGCGGCGCCGGCTACATCGGCAGCACGATCGCCTCGGCCTGCTCGGATGCGGGTATCACCCCCGTGATCCTCGACAACCTGGTCACCGGCAGGCGGGAGTTCACCGCAGGCCGGCCCTTCTACGAGGGTGACATCGCGGACGGGTCGCTCATCGACCGGGTGTTCGCCGAACACCCGGACATCGACGCCGTCATCCACTGCGCCGCCCTGATCGTGGTGCCGGACTCAGTCGCCGATCCGGTCGGCTACTACCGGGCGAACGTCGCCAAAAGCCTCGACTTCGTCGAGCACCTGCTCCGCAACGGATGCGAGCGGATGGTCTTCAGCTCCTCTGCCTCCATCTACCGGGCGGGCGCCGACCTGACGGTCGATGAGGACGCCGTCATCGACCCGCAGAGCCCGTACGCGCGGACCAAGGCGGTCTGCGAGGCAATGTTCGCCGACATCGCCGCCAGCCAGCCGATCCGGATCCTGTCCCTGCGCTACTTCAACCCGATCGGGGCGGACCCGAGCATGCGCACCGGACTGCAACTGCGCCGCCCCAGTCACGCCCTGGGCAAGATGATCCAGGCTCAGGAGGACGGCATCCCGTTCCAGATCACCGGTACCGGCTACCCGACCCGCGACGGGTCGGGCATCCGCGACTACGTCCACGTCTGGGACCTGGCGGCCGCTCATGTCGCCGCGCTGCAGCGGTTCGACACTGTGTTGACCGGCACGACCACCTCGACAGCGATCAACCTGGGCACGGGCACCGGGACCACGGTGAAGGAACTCCTCAACGCTTTCAACAGCGTGGCGGACGCGCTGGAGGGTGTTGAGGCCGAACCGCGTCCGGGCGACGTCGTGGGTGCCTACACCCGCAGCGACCGCGCGGAGCAGGTGCTGGGATGGACCCCGAGGTACTCCATTGCGGACGGCATCCGACACTCTCTCCAGTGGGCCGAAAACCGTGACGAGGTCCTCGGCCAGTAGCGGGACTTGGGGCGCGGCCGCCATCGCGGTGGCCGCGCCCCGAGCGCGAATCAGACTCCGGCCGTGTACGGGTCGGGAAACGCTGCGACAGCTGGGCAGCAGCGGCAGCCCTCCCATCGGCGACGGGTGGCCTCTCCGTCGGGGCGAACTGCTCGCCGGCCTGCACCAGTACGGAATCCTGCGGTGCTGCGGTCCGCTGCGCGTCCGCCTGTACTCCCGCAGCATCGCCCGTATCTCCTTGATGGAGAGAGGTATGAGGGCGGCTAGGTCCTGCTCGCTTCCGAACAGCTCAGCCTGGAGCTGGCTGCCGACTGAGTCGGCGGGGTCCTCGGGCTCCAGCCCGCCGGGCGGGTGGGAGTGGTCGCCCCCTTGCAGGGGCGGCTGTTTGGTGGCCCGGTGACGTTCGGAAGTCGTTTCGTTCGCGGCGGCGACGGGCCGGTCGGTGTTCATGGGGGTTTCCGTCCTCCGTCCGGACGCGAGCAGTGCCTGGTCGGGGGTCCGTCCCGGCACTCGAGCCTGGCGGGCGGTAGGGCGTGGCTGCAAGGCCGATCGTCGCTTCGCTCCAAACGACCGGCCTTGCAGCCCCACCCCACCGCCCGCCGGACGGCCCGTGCCGGGACGGACTCCCGACCAGGCACCAACCCACCCCCGCCACACGAAAGGCCGGAGTACCCCATGAACACCAACCCCCGCAAGGCCGCCGTCGCGAACGAAACGTCTTTCCGGTCCCGGATTCTGACCTACGTTCTCAATCGGGCCATCGATCTGATGGAGCGCATGGTCGGACGCATACGCAAGCGCATCATCGACGCCGCGTCCCGGAAGGCCGCGGCGTTCGTCGCCGAGAACTTCCCCAGTCTCTTCGCGAAGCGGCTGAGCACATCCGAATCCTGGGCCGGCTACCCGTGGTGGGGCGAGGAGGGCAAGGTCCCGTCGTGCGCGGTGGCGTACCTGGGCGATGGTGTCTGGCTGCACTACACGGGCGTTGATGTCCTGACGGTCATCGCCGCGTGCGGTTGCGGGGTCGGGTATCGGTCGAAAGTGCTGACCGAGTCCGAGTCCCAGCGTGGGCTGGGCTTGGAGGACGACCCGCAGCCGGCCGAGAAGAAGAAGATCATGAACTCGCTCCTCGACTTTTTCGCGGCTTCGGTCGTCCGGGGTCTGGTGAACGGTCAGGGGTGCGGGCAGTGCAGCAGCGTTGAGGAGCGCGAACGCTGATCGGGTTCCGAGTCGATCCGGTGCTGCCCCGCTCGTGTCCTGGGCAGCACCGGAATCCAGCAGCGAACATGGCGACTCGCGGCTTCCGATCAGTCGTCAGCAGCTAGCTCGGCAGCCGAAGAGATTTCTGTGGGGGGCCGGAGCCCGCTGGCGCGGTCTCCGTCCCGGGGGCCGGAGCCCGCTGGCGCGGTCTCCGTCCCGGGGGCCGGAGCCCGCTGGCGCGGTCTCCGTCCCGGGGGCCGGAGCCCGCTGGCGCGGTCTCCGTCCCGGGGGCCGGAGCCCGCTGGCGCGGATACAGTCGATCTTGCAGGAAATTCGAGGCAGCGCAGTATCGCATCAATGGCCTCGCGCTGGTATGTACGGAGTTCCTTCACAGCCATTTGGACTGCTCTGATTCTGGATCTCTCATAACCTACGAAGAGGACGTGACTCCGGCCCCACGACGTGTGAACAACACGGAAGATGCCGGTAATCGCATCGCAGTTCCACTGTCCGCCCAGTGGGCACACAGTGGTGCGAATCTGCGGTTTGATGTCAATGGTGGTGTGCGTGTGTTGTCACCATGGCTGGTGGTTCTGACCTTGTGTGTTGCTGCATTGGGTGGGGTGGTGATGGTGTCACTCTGGTGGTTTCTTCTGGGCGTGGTGGTGCAAGTTCCCAGTTCCTACGCAGTCCGTTGCGTGATGCAGCGGGGGCGGAGCTTGGTTCCAGTCTCTAGCCTGTGATTCACTTTGAAGCACAGGCCTGGGGGAGTGGCCCGGATCCGCCAAAGATACCCACTGCATCAGGTGATGCAGTGGGGGGCGGGGCTGGTTCCAGAGTTGCTCCGGAAGAAGTTTTGATGCACCGTCACCGGAGGTTTCCAGCTGGGCAGTTGCGACCCCACCACCCCCTCCTCGCTGCCCGGCGCAGCCGGTTGGGCGGGAGCGCAGCGGACGCCCTTGCCCTGGAGCGCGAAGCGGTCCAGGGCCTGCGGGTTGGAGCGCAGCGGAATCCCGATATCCGCGCGCAGCGCGAATTACTCAACACGCGGAGCGGGTTGAGCGAAAGGTGCGCAGCACCTTTCTTGAATTCGCGGAGCGAATTCCGCTTGCCTCCGGGCGCAGCCCGGAGGGGACCCGCTCCGCGGG
>NZ_JBVJTD010000055.1:0-13558 GCF_055605965.1 Streptomyces sp. NPDC037126 | reverse complement strand
AGTCGCGTTGCCGTTCTCACCGGGCGGCAGGATGTCCGAACACTGGCCGCCGCAGTAGTCGTTGGAGGTGGACGCGGTGGCGGCGACTGCCGCCGGCTGGGTGATCGGGGAGAGAAGTCCGGCCGCGAGGACACATACGGACGCGGCCTTCAGGAAGCCGGATAACCGGCGGGACGTTCCCAGTCTGTCGAGGGCGGTACGTGGGGTTCGCCGTGACATGCTGTAGCTCCTAGTGACAGAAGTGGCCAGAGGCTACCGCTGGTATCCCCAGCTCCAAAGGTGAACATGCGTCACTTCCCTTTAGGGCGACCCACCTCGGCAGCAGGCTCTCCCGGTCCACCGGCAAAGACGGATGCCGCACACGACGGGCTGATACCCGTCGTGTGCGGGACCAGGTGTTCGGGTGGTGCGGGTCAGCCGGCCGTCACGGCGGTGTCGTCGACGACGAAGCTGGTCCGCTGCGAGGAGTCCTCGACGCCGTTGAACTTCAGCGTGACCGTCGAGCCCGCCAGGGAGGACAGGTCGAAGGTCTTCTGGCTGTAGCCCGAGGCCTTGTTGAGGTTCGAGTAGGTCGCCAGGGTCTTCGAACCGGCGGTCACCGTCAGCTTGTCGTACGCGGTGCTGGTGGTGGTCTCCGCGCTGTCGACGTGCAGGTAGAAGGTCAGCGTGGCCTTGCAGCCGGCCGGGATCGTCACCGACTGGGACAGCGTGTCGGTGTGCGAGGTGCCGTAGCCGTCCATCCACGCCTTGTAGGAGCCGCTGTGCGCGGCCTCACCGGTGTCGTTGGTGATGACGCCGCTGCTCGCGCTCCAGCCGGTGTTGCCCGACTCGAAGCCCGGGTTGGCCAGCAGCTGGGTGGAGGTGCAGCCGCTGCCGGAGCCGACGGTCCAGGTGAAGGAGGTGGAGCCGGAGGCGCCGGTGGAGTCGGTGGCGGTGACCGAGACCTGGTAGGTGCCGGCGGTGGAGGCCGTGCCGGAGATCAGGCCGGTGGAGCTGTTGATGGACAGGCCGGTCGGCAGGCCGGAGGCGCTGTAGGTCAGGGACGCGCCCGCGCTGTCCGAGGCCTGGATCTGCAGGCTGACCGAGCCGCCGGTGGTGGTGGACTGGCTGCCCGGGTCGGTGACGGACACGGTGTTGCCGGTGCTGCCGCCGGAGGTGAAGGCGGCGGTGCCGTTCGGGGTGCCCCAGCCGGTCGGGCCGTCGTAACCCGCCCCGCCGGTGCAGAAGTACGACGGGGAGCAGGAGCCGTTCGACCCGCTGGTGACGTCGTACAGGTTGCCGGTGTGGGAGTACGGGTACTTCGCCGGGTAGTCGCTCGCGCCCGGGGTGCCCGCGAGGGCGTAGACCGAGGCGATGATCGGCGAGGAGGCGCTGGTGCCGCCGAAGACCCCCCAGCCGGAGCCGCCGTAGGTGTCGTAGACCGCCACGCCGGTGGCCGGGTCGGCGACCGCGGAGACGTCGGCCTCCATGCGCTTGGAGCAGCCGGTGTCGGTCTGCCAGCTCGGCTTCGGGTCATAGGCCGAGCAGCCGGAGCCGGTGCCCTCGATCGAGCTGGTCTTCCAGACGGACTCGCTCCAGCCACGGGAGTTGGAGGCGGTGGTGAGCGCGGTGCCGCCGACGGCGGTCACGTACTGGGAGGTCGCCGGGTACTCGGCGCCGTAGGCGTCGTCTCCGGAGGAGACGGTGATCGCGACGCCCGGGTGCTTGAAGTACTGGGTGTCATCGCTGATCTGGGAGGAGTCCTCCGAGCTGCCCCAGCTGTTGGAGACGAACTTGGCGCCGAGCGAGACGGCCTGGTTCTCGGCTATGCCGAGGTCGCTGTCGCTCGGGGAGTTGGCCTCGACCAGGATGATGCTGCAGTTCGGGCAGACCGCGCTGACCATGTCGACGTCGAGAGCCTCTTCGCCGGCCCAGCTGGTGTTGTCGGCCGGCAGCGAGGTGGTGGAGCCGGTCTGGCTGATCTGCTTGAAGCAGCCGTTGGCCTTGGTGCAGGACGACAGGCCGAACTGCGAGCGGTAGGTGGCCAGGTCCGACTCGGCGTTGGGGTCGTTGTAGGCGTCGACGATGCCGACGGTCATGCCGGAACCGGCCGCGGTGGGCAGGTTGTAGGCACTGTGCAGGTTCGCGGGGGACAGGCCCTTGGGCGCGGCGGCGAGAACCGACTCCAGCTGCTGCTTGATGTCGGTGCGGCGCTCGGCGAAGCAGGACGCCTGGCCCGGCGCGGCGGCGGCGCACAGATGGGTCGTGGGGACCTTCTGGCCGGCCTTGCCGGTCGAGTGGAACGTCTGCCGCCTGGGGTCGGTCAGGGCCTTGGCGTTCTGCGTGACCTTGGAGACGTGCGGGTGGGCCGCGGCGGGCTGGGCACCGGCCGAGGGCGCTGCGGCCATACCGGCCGCGGCGAGGGCGAGCGCGGGGAGGGCGACGGCGACGAGTCTTCGCAGACTCCGTCTCTGACTGCTCGTGCGTAACTCACGCATGGGGTACTGCCTCCGTCGGGAAGTGGGGTTTCGCACTGGTTGGGCAGGCCCGTGACGCGCGTAGCGGCGGCGAACCGCGCAGTCATGAGCATGGAACTCATAACCACCCCGCACGCCGAGTGAGCGTGACATGACAGGGTGCGGGGAGGAACGTAGCCCCGCCGCGCCCTACTGGGCAGTACCGGGTTGCTTTTCGTGCCGGTCCTCGCATGCGATCGGCCCTCCGCGGCACCGGGCCGAGGCACGTGGACGAGGAGCCGGAGGTCGTCGTCCCAGGCCTCGGCCCGCGCCGAGATCGCGTCCTGCCCCCGGGTCTCCACGGCGAAGCCGACGTCGGTCCACCACGCCTGTGCCGGCGGCCCGGCTCCCTCGTGGACGTGCGCAGACGGCCGATGCCACCCCTCGGTCGGCATGTGCGGGACCGGCCTGCCTCCGGCGGGCACGCCGAGGTGCGGCCCGTCCTCACACCGGTCGTTCCAGTCCCCACCGCCAGGCTCTTGACGACCGGCCGCGGCGGGGTCCGCCGTCCCCCCAACTGCTCACACCGGATGAGCGGTCGCCTCGCCTGTGCGGGCAGGACACCGCTCCGGAGGGGACGGTGAACGACCGGCCTCCCGTTCAGCGTGCGGGGACGTGCCTGAGGATCCAGTATCCGGCCCGGTAGCCCAGGGACTCGTACGTCGCACCGGGGTGCAGGCTGCGGGCGGTGGCCTTCGGATCGGTGTCGGTCGTGGACCGGTAGACGAGGTAGTCGGGCGTGATGCCCTCGGTGTCGCCGAACCAGAACACGCGGCAGCGGCCGGTGAGATGCGCCGACGGCTGGACGTCCGTCTCGACGCTCGCCCCGTCCGGGACGACCGACAGCGCCTGCTCCTGAGCCCGGGCCTCGGGGCTGACCTGGTAGGTGGCGACACTCGTGAGGCGGGCGAGGGGCAGGGTGGTGCTCAAGGCCAGTGCGGCGGTCAGCACACACGCCGGCAGTCGCTCGGCGTAGGCCCGCAGCCAGGCGGCGTCGGAGGACCGGATGCGGATGATCGCGTCGAGGAGGGCGAGGGCGGCGATGGGCATCAGGACCGCGCTGTAGTGCCAGTCCGTGCTCCAGT
Organism: Streptomyces sp. NPDC037126; assembly: GCF_055605965.1. Classification (NCBI taxonomy): domain Bacteria; kingdom Bacillati; phylum Actinomycetota; class Actinomycetes; order Kitasatosporales; family Streptomycetaceae; genus Streptomyces; species Streptomyces sp. NPDC037126. Next base: position 9,978 of record NZ_JBVJTD010000055.1, on the reverse strand, counting down.
AGTGCTCGTCGGACGACAGGAACCGCCATCCCAGCGTGGGGATCGCGGTCACCAGGACGGGGGAGCGCAGGGCCAGCAGCCCCGTCGTGGGAACCAGTGTCCACAGCAGGGTGCGCAGCTTCTCTCCCACGTCTCCGCCGAGCAGCGGCAGGGACGATCCCGTGCCCAGCTTCGACCAGTAGTCGTAGCCGTGAGTGTTGAAGGCCGGTATCACCACGGTGACGGTGATCAGGGCCGCGAGAGCTGTCGCCACCGCGACGGCGACGGCGAGCCTGCTCGCCCGTGGGTCGTCCGTCCGGCTGCCGTGCGCGACCAGGGCCGCGATGGCGGCGGCGGTCAGGCCGAGATCCTCCTTGACCAGAACGAGTGGGGCACACCAGGCCAGGGCGGGGCGCCACCGCTCCTCAAGAACGGCTTCCAGTGCGAAGGCGATGAGAGGAACGGCGAAACACACCTCGTGGAAGTCGAAGTCGGCTGCCTTCTGCAGCCCCCACGACAACCCGTACGCGGCTCCCAGCGCCAGCCCGGCGGCACGGCCGAGGTGGCGGACGCCCACCCTGGTCACCGGCAGAACGGACAGCCCCAGCAGGGCCGACTGCGCGAGCAGCAGGGTCACTGGACCGGGCACCAGCCGGTAGAGCGGGGCGAGCAGGGCGACGACCGGGCTGAAGTGGTCGCCCAGGATGGGGAATCCGGGGCCCTTCAGGTCGGACACCGGGGCGCGCAGCTCCGCGTAGGAGCGCACGACCTGCTGGAATATCCCGAGGTCCCAGGATATGGTGGTGAAGTTGAGGTATCGCGACACCGACAGCACGGCGTAGGCGGCGGCGAAGACGAGCGCCAGCACCCACCCGTCCCGGCGACCGGTGGGACGGGCCGGGCGAGGGCCGCGTGGTTTCCGGGACGCCCTGTCGAGAGCCGGGGCTCCAGAGCCGGAATCGCAGACGGGATGGACGGACACGCAATTCGCAATCTGGTCTGGCTGCTGGGAAGGCATCTGGAGTGGCTACGGGGAGGGCAGGACAAGGGCCGGAGAACGGGAAGGCCTCCGGCTCGTAAGCGGTGGCGTTGCGCGACCTGAAAACGGCGCACCGGCCGGGACACACCTCCCGGCGAGCCGCCGGGCTGTCAGCGGCCGCAGACGGCACCGTGAGCGATCGCGCGCCGATCACTACGTCCAGAAAAACAGAGAGGCCGCAGCTGCGCCCCGGTGAAAGTCCCTAGTCCCGCACCGATGGAAGGGAAAACGATGCTCATGCGCCGTGTCACTTCCACCGCTCTCGTGGCACTGGCCGTCGCAGGTCTTCGGTACGGTCCCCGCCGAGGCCGCCGGCTCGGTCCCCGCAGGTCAGGAAAGCGCTGCCGTCTTCCGCTGCGCCCCGTGGCACCTACCGGCGCCACCCGCCTATGACGAAGCGCCGTGAGTCCGCTCGGCCTCCTCGTAACGCTCGATCAGAAGCGGGTCCATCAAAGTGGAACCCGGTCCGAAGAACTTCCCGAACTTCTCCCGGTACTTCTGGAACCAGTGCGGCCGGTCGGACAGGAAGAAGACGTCGTGCAGGGCGATGGAGCGGATGGCGAGGACGGGTACCGGTGCCCGGCTCACCGCGAAGCGGGGGTTGCGCGCGGCCGTCACCTCGCAGTTCTCGTGGAACTGGCCGATCATGAGCCCCCGTGCCACGAAGTCGTCCTTCACCCGTGCCTGCGCCTGGTCGAGCAGTGCCGTGTCCTCGCCGCGCAGGTCGGGGAGGGCGACCACCATGGCCTGCAGCATGGGATTCCTGCCCTGCCAGGTCGTCAGCTCGTACTCGCGCAGGCTGCCGCGGGCGATCTCCTCGATCAGCGCGAGGCTCGGTGCGTGTCCTACCAGCCGCAAGCGGATCTCCATCGTCCGGTTCTTGCGGGAGGGTGACACGAACGGGCAGATGGGCCCCGTGCGGCCGATCTCCGGGTGGCTCGCGGAGATGTACCCGGTCAGCCATGTGGCGACCGACTCCAGCGCGGACGCGAGATCGACCGGGCGCGCCGTGGATGTCATGACGTACCCGTCAGGCCGGCGACGCGGTCGACGGCGACGCGCGCGAGCCGGTGGGTCTCCGCCCCGTCCGGAACACGGGTGTTGACGAAGGTGAGAACGTCGTCCTGCGCGACGACCACCCAGGCGGTCTCGACGCGGAAGTGGTCGACGGTGGAGAGCCAGCGCGCCACGAACCCGCGGTCTCCCAGCTCGACGGGGCCCAGTTCCACCCGCGTGATGTCGAGCTGCACGCCGTCGTTCAGCTCCATCCGGTACCGCGCGCACGCGCGCACCGCGTCGAGGAGTTCCTGGTACACCTGCCGGCAGGCCCCGTTGCCGAACTGGGCGACATGGTGGAAGACCACCGATCCCACGACGTTGGTGAACAGCGCGGAGGAGTGGTGCGTCGTCTCGGGATGCGTGCCGTGCGCGAGCATGTTCGTCAGGTCGACGATGACCCGCCCCGACTCGTCCCCGGAGACGAAGGCGGGGTCATAGGCGGCGCTCGGCTCCTCGCCGAAGAACGACTCCTCCAGATCCTCCTCCCGCAACAACAGCTGCTGGAAAGCGGCGTCGTCCATCGAGGTCTCCTATCGGCGCACGAGGCTCAGCGGGCGTATGTCGGTCCAGTGCTCCTCGACGTAGGCGAGGCAGGCCTGGCGGTCGCTCTCGCCGAGCGCGACCGTCCAGCCCGCGGGAACCTCGGCGAACGAGGGCCACAGCGAGTGCTGGCCCTCGTCGTTGACGAGCACCAGGAAGGTGCCCTCGGAGTCCTCGAACGGGTTGCTCATCATGTCTCCCTGCGCAAGGTGGTCGGGGCGGGGGCGAGGTGCGTCACTGCTCTCCCAGCACCTTCGTCACGTACTTGTGGATGCCGTCGATCGACGTGAACAGGGCCATGTCCGCGAACTGCGGGTCGATGACGAGGCCGTGCCGCTCCTCCAGCGCGTGCTGGAGAACGAGCAGGGTGAACGAGTCGACAACCAGCTCGGCGTCGTCCGTCAGGTCCTCGGACGGTCCGAGCCCCGCGTCCTCGGCCAATATCGCCCTGAGGTCGTCCTTCGAGATCACCGGTCCCCCTGGGTCCGCGCGGGTGCTTCCGACGTGACGCGCCCGTGCATCAGCGCACGGTCGCGGACCAGCTTCCCCATCGCGTTCCGCGGCAGCAGCCGGGTGACCGAGAACCGCTTGGGGACCTTCACGGGACTCAGCCGCTCCCGGCACCAGACCGTCAGCTCGTCCGCGGTGACCGTCCGGTCCGCGCCCACGAACGCCTCGATGACCTCTCCGTGCATGACGACGGCCTCGGTCACCCGCGCATGGGCCAGCAGGACGTTCTCCACTTCCGTGAGGTCGACCTTCAGCCCGCCGACCACGGCCAGCGAATCGGCCCGGCCGAGCATGCTGAGGACCCCGGTCACCGGGTCCTGGCGGACCCGGTCGCAGGTCCGCAGCCAGCCGTCCGTGAAGCGGTCGGCGTGCTCGCCGTACAGGTACGGCGATCGGTCCGTCCGGACGTACAGCTCCTCGCCGACGACCTTCACCTCGGCCCCCGGCACCGGGAGTCCCAGCTGCGGAGGCACCGACCTGCCGGACAGGTCGCCCGCGATCAGGCCGATCTCGGTCAGGCCGTAGACCGGACCGACCGGCAGTCCGAAGCGCGTGCGGAACCGCTCGTGGGTCTCCTGCGGCATCCGTTCGCCGCCGGACACCGCGAGCCGCAGCGCGGGCAGTTCGGGCCGGTCTCCGACGCGGGACAGCAGGTCGAAGTGGACCGGGGTGCCGTACACGGCGGATGTCGCGGTGGACGCCATCAGCCGTACCACCTCGGCCGGGCGCAGAGTCGGCGGGACGATCAGCGTCGCCCGGGTCGCGAGGGCGTGCAGTACGCCGCTGACCAGGCCCATGTTGTGCATGACCGAGTTCAGCAGCATCAGCCGGTCCCCCCTGCCGGGGACGCCGGGGAGTGCGGTGTGCCGGTCGAGTTCGGCCAGCACGGACTCGGCGGGCCGGCCGATCACCTTGGGTCGGCCCGCCGAGCCCGAGCTGAACTGCACCAGGTGTACTCCGTCGACGGCGGGCCGGCCGCCCGGCAGCTGCCGGACCGTGAAGTCCGACTCCTGCCGGAACCCGGCCACCGGGCCCTCGGCGCCGGTCGCGGCGACGAGGTACTGCGGACGCACCCGCCCGGCGAGTGGCTCGTACTCGGCCGGCCTTAGCCGGAAGTCGACCAGAACCACCTGCGCCCCAAGGCTCCACAGGGCCAGCAGAACCTGAAGATACGTGAAACTCGGCCGCATTCTCAGGAGGACCGAGCTGCCTTCCCCGATGCCCTGGTCCCGAAATAGCCTTCCGAGATCGGCGACCGCGGTGCGTAACTGCCCCCGGCTGACCGGCGCGCCGGAAAAGGCCCACAGCTCGTCGTCCGCGCCACGGCTCAACAAGGAACTTCCCCACCACGTCTTTGCCATACGGGTTTCCTTTAACGAAACAGGTCTGGGAAACGTGCGATCCGGCATTTAGCGCAACGAAACTAACACCGCCGAGAAACGGCGGGCAAGCGCACGGTGATTATGCGGCCCGTCCCGGAGACCGGTGCGGCGGCCCGGCGGGGCCCGGCGTGCCGGCACCGCGTCGCCCGCGGGAGGGCCGTCCGTCCGCCGGGCGGTTCGCGCCCGAGCGGATCACAAGAGCACATGTCACGAGCCATTGCCGGCAACGGCTCCGGCCTCACCGGCGGTCCCGTTGTCCCGCCGGCGGGACATGCGCGGGACGCGCACGGGGCATGCGCGTGGCATAGCCGATTGATCTCCTTGACTCCCCAGATCTCCCGGGTTAGGTTCCCCTCGGTTGCCTTTCCGGGCAGTTGTGCCCGATTCCGGTGCGCATGGCGCTCCACATAGCTCCGGCAGGCCGACGCCGCCGCCCACTTCTGTCCGGTCGAATTTCCGACATGTTTTCCGGGTCATTGTGAGCCTTTCATTCCTGTCTCTCCGGCCGTCCGTGCGGGGGAAATTCGGAGGTGGAGACTTGTCCTTCAGTGCCGGCACCACGCTGCCCCTCACCGCTGCGCAACGAGAAATATGGATCGCCGAGCAGCGGCTGGGGAAGGGGAACCGGGTTTTCCGGGTGGGCGAGTATATGGAGATCCATGGACACGTGGATCCGGTGCTGTTCGAACAGGCCCTGAAAGTGGTCGTCGCCGAGGCCGAGGCGCTGCACGTCCGCTTCGTCGAGGAACACGGCGAGGTACGGCAGGTCGCTCATGAGCTTCCAGAACGGCCGCTCGCGCTGATCGACCTCAGTGCGGAGCGGGATCCCGAGCGGGCCGCCCGCGATTGGGCGGACACCGCGGTCGCCCGGCCGATGGACCTCGCCGAGGACACGCTGTTCGAGTACGCGCTCCTGCGGCTGCGCGCAGACCGCTTCTACTGGTACCAGGGCTACCACCACGCCGTGATGGACGCCTTCGGTTCCCTGCTGATCACACGCCGGGTCGCGGACGTCTACACCGCACTCGCCCGGGGCGGCCCGGTGGGGGCGAGCCCGTTCGGCTCGCTGTCCGACCTGGTGACCGCCGGACAGCACTACCAGGCATCGCCCCAGTTCGCCCAGGACGGCGCGTATTGGAGGAACCGCTTCGCCGACAGCCCGGAGCCGGCCGGGCTCGTCGCCAGGCCGTCGACCACCCCGGAGCGCTACCTCCGACACACCACCGCACTGGGCCCCGCGGAACTCACGGCGCTGCGGGACGCGGCCCGCCGCGCCCGGTCCCCCTGGTCCCACCTGGTCGTCGCGGCCACGGCGCTCTACGTCCACCGCACGACCGGCGCATCGACCGTCGTGCTCGGCCTGCCGGTGACGGCGCGCCTGGACCAGGCGCAGCGGCGGACCCCGGGCACGGCCGCCAACGTCCTCCCGCTCAGGCTCTCGCCGCGACCGGACCTGACGCTCGGCGGACTCCTCACCCAGGTCGGAGAGCGCCTGCTCGAACTGGGCCGCCACCAGCGGTACCGGGGCGAGGACCTCCGGCGCGACCTGGAACTGCCCCACGCTGCGGGTACGTGGTACGCACCGCTCGTCAACGTCATGTCCTTCGACTACGCGGTCACGTTCGCCGGCCTGCCGACCACCGCGCACAACCTCTCCTCGGGGCTGGTGGGTGACCTCACGCTCGCCGTGTGGGACCGGCGCGACGGCACCGGGCCGACGGTCGACATGAACGCGCATCCCGAACTGTGCACCGAACACGAACTGGCCGCTCATCATCGGCGTCTGCTCACCGCGCTGGGCGCCGTCGCGGAAACACCACCGGACCGGCCGATCGGGCGGATCGATCTGCTCTCGGAGGAGGAGCGGTGTGCCCTGCTGCCGGTTCCTGACGTGCCTGCGCCGGTGGTGTCGCGGGCGACGTTGCCGGGGTTGTTCGAGGCGCGGGCCGCTCGGGCTCCGCACGCGACGGCCGTGGTCTGCGAGGGGGCCACGATGACGTACGGGCAGCTCAACGAGCGTGCGAACCGGCTGGCGCATCTGCTCGGGGCCCTGGGGATCGGTCCGGAGGACATCGTGGCGCTGGCGCTGCCCCGTTCCCCGGACCTGGTCGTCGCCGTGCTGGCCGTGCTCAAGGCGGGCGCCGCCTATCTGCCCCTCGACCCCGCGTACCCGCGTGCACGTCTGGGCCACATGGTCAGTGACGCGCGTCCGGCCCTCGTCCTGACGACGACCGCGGCCGCGGCCCCTGTGCCGACCGGAGCGGGCACACCCGTCCTGTTCCTCGACACCCTCGACCTCGCCGGCCGGCCCGTCCACAACCCCACCACGGCACTCACCCCCGACCACCCCGCCTACGTCATCTACACCTCCGGCTCCACCGGCCGCCCCAAAGGCGTCGTCAACACCCACCGGAACGTGGTGCGGCTTTTCGACGCCACCCGGAAGTGGTTCGGCTTCGGCCCCGACGACGTGTGGACGCTGTTCCACTCGTACGCCTTCGACTTCTCCGTCTGGGAACTTTGGGGAGCGCTGCTGCACGGAGGCCGGCTGGTCGTGGTCCCGTACGAGACCAGCAGGACGCCCGCCGCGTTCCTGGACCTGCTGGCCGACCAGGGCGTCACCGTCCTGAACCAGACGCCGTCGGCCTTCTACCAGCTGGACCAGGCCGACGCCGACGACTCCCGGCCGGCACGCCGACTGGCCCTGCGCACCGTGGTGTTCGGCGGTGAGGCACTGCAGCCGTCCCGCCTCGCCGACTGGTACCGGCGCCACGGCGATGACGCGCCGGTGCTGGTCAACATGTACGGCATCACCGAGACCACGGTGCACGTGACATACCGGCCGCTGACCCGGGAGCAGGCCGCCGACGCCGCCGGCGTCATCGGAGCCGGCATCCCCGACCTGCGCACCTATGTGCTCGGTGCGGGGCTGGAGTTGGTGGTGCCCGGAGTGGTGGGCGAACTGTATGTCGCCGGTGCGGGGGTCGCCCGGGGTTACCTGGGCAGGCCCGGCTTGACGGCCGAGCGTTTCGTGGCGGACCCGTACGCCTCCGAGCCCGGTGGTCGTATGTACCGCACCGGTGACCTGGTGCGCCGGAACCGGGACGGTGAGCTGGAGTTCGTCGGCCGGGCCGACCACCAGGTCAAGATCCGCGGCTTCCGCGTCGAACCCGGAGAGATCGAGAACGTCCTCACCGACCACCCCGAGGTGGCCGAGGCCACGGTGGTGGTCCGGCGGGAGCAGTCCGGCGATGCCCGCCTGATCGGCTACGTGGTCCCACGGGGAGCCCTCCGGGCCCAGGACGTACGCGAGTTCGCGCGGGACCGGCTGCCCGACCACATGCTTCCGGCCGCCGTAGTCCTGCTGGACCGCATGCCGCTGACCGCCAACGGCAAGCTGGACAAGGCGGCGCTGCCGGAGCCGGACTTCACCGGGCAGGGGTCGTCGGGGTGGGAGGCGCGCACCCCGCAGGAGCAGATCGTGTGCGACCTGTTCGCGCAGGTTCTGGGGCTGGCGCGGGTCGGGGTCGGTGACGACTTCTTCGATCTGGGTGGGCACTCGTTGCTGGCCACGCGGCTGATCGCCCAGGTCCGTGCGGTGTTCGGTGTCGAGCTGGAGCTGCGGGCGCTGTTCGAGGGCCCGACCCCGGCAGCGGTGGCGGCCCTCCTGGACACCGCGGCGCCCGCTCGGCCGGCCCTGACCGTACGGCAGCGGCCGCGGGTCCTTGCTCTCTCGTCCGCCCAGCGGCGCGTGTGGTTCCTGCACCGGATGGAGGGGCCGAGCGCCACGTACAACATTCCCCTCGTGGTACGGCTGTCCGGTGAGCTGGACCGCGATGCGCTGCGCGCCGCTCTGGCCGATGTCGTGGCCCGGCACGAGAGTCTGCGCACCGTGTTCCCCGAGGCCGAGGCCGAGGGTGTGCCGTGCCAGCAGGTGCTGGCTCCCGAGGCGGCCGTACCGCACCTCGGCGTCACCCCGACGACAGAGGCGGCGCTCCCCGCCGCGCTGGAGGACGGCGCCCGGTACGCCTTCGATCTGGCGACCGAACCTCCGCTGCGCGCCGAACTGTTCACGTTGTCGCCGCAGCGGCACGCACTTCTCGTCGTGCTGCATCACATCGCGGGTGACGGCTGGTCGCTGGGGCCGCTGTCACGGGAACTGACGGAGGCGTACGCCGCGCGTGTGCAGGGGCGGGTGCCCAAGTGGGCGGCGTTGCCGGTGCAGTACGCCGACTACACGTTGTGGCAGAACGAGCTTCTGGGTGATCAGGACGATCCGGACAGCTTGTTCGCCACGCAGATCGGCTACTGGACGCGGGCGCTGGCGGGTCTGCCGGATCAGCTGGCGCTTCCCACGGATCGTCCGCGTCCGGCGGTGATGACGTATCGGGGGGATTATGTCGTCGTTGGCATCGATGCGGGTCTGCATCGGCGGCTTGCGGATCTGGCGCGGGCTTCGGGTGCGAGCCTGTTCATGGTCCTTCAGGCGGGTCTGGCCGCGCTGTTGAGCCGTTTGGGGGCGGGGGAGGACATTCCTCTGGGTAGTCCTATTGCCGGGCGTACGGATCAGGCGCTGGACCAGCTGGTCGGGTTCTTCGTGAACACGTTGGTGCTGCGTACGGACATGTCGGGGAGTCCTTCGTTCGCCGAGTTGATCGGGCGGGTGCGGGAGACGAGTCTGGCCGCGTACGCGCATCAGGACGTTCCGTTCGAGTACCTCGTCGAACTCCTGAACCCGACTCGTACCCTCTCCCATCACCCGTTGTTCCAGGTGATGCTCGCCCTGCAGAACGCACCGGAGACCGAGTTCGAGCTGCCCGGCCTGCGTGCCGGTGTCGAGCTGGGGAGGACGGGCACGGCGAAGTTCGACCTCTTCTTCAGCCTCGCCGAACAGCGCGGTGCGCAGGGTGAGCCGCGGGGCATCACGGGTGCGGTCGAGTACTCCAGCGACATCTACGACGCGGCCAGCGTCCGCACGCTGTTCGAGCGCTGGCTGCGGCTGCTGGATGCGGCCGTGTCGTGTCCGGACCGTCCGTTGGGCGGCATCGACATCCTGTCGTCCGGGGAACGCCGGCAAGTGGTCGTCGAGTTCAACGACACGGCCTTACCGGTGCCGGATGTTTCCCTGGGTGAGCTGTTCGCACGGCAGGCGGCCAAGTCTCCTGATGCCCCGGCTGTCACCGATGGAGCCGCCACACTGACGTACGCACGGCTCGACGCCGGTGCCGGCCGGCTCGCGCGCGAGGTGATCGCCCGGGGTGTCCGCCCCGGTGATGCGGTCGCCGTCCTGCTGCAGCGCTCGACGGCGACGGTGACCACGGTCCTCGCGCTGATGAAGGCCGGTGCCGTCTACGTCCCGCTCGACACCCGCTACCCGGCCGAGCGCATCCGCCACATCCTCGCCGACACCGGCGCCTCGCTCGTCGTGACAGACGAGGCATCGCGATCCCAACTCGATGACGTAGAAGC
>NZ_JBVJTD010000054.1:0-13667 GCF_055605965.1 Streptomyces sp. NPDC037126 | reverse complement strand
GCGTCCTTGGCAGACTTGGCCGCCTGGTCCGCGTAGCCCTTGGCCTGCTTGGCCGACGCATCGGCCTTCTTCGCCCAGTCGGCAGCCTGGTCCTGGGCCTTGACCGCGAGAGCGGCGGCCCTGTGTGCTTGGGCGGCGTTCTGCTGGGCGGTGGCCGCGACTCCGGCGGCGTCCGCGATCAGCTGGGCGATCTGCGCGGTGTGGGTGGCGCCGAGGAAGTCCTGGCGCTGTGCCTTGTACTGCCCGACCTGGATGAACTCGTCCAGCAGGTCGTCGGGGCCCTCCAACGCGATCCTGGCTGCGGACTTCACCTGCGGCCCGCCGCTGTCGATCAGCTGGGCCGAGCGGACACGCTCGTCCTGGGTCCGCGCCTCGTACTGCCCGGTGGTCAGGAACTGGCGGAACTTCTGCGGGTCGTCGGAGTCCAGCGCGGGGCGGCCGGCCTCCTTCACGATCGGTCCGCCGGCGTCGATGATCTGGGCGATGTTCACCCGGAAGTCCTGCGCCCCGGCCTCGTACTGCCCGGTGGCGAGGAACGCCGATACCTGGTCGTCGTCGCCTTGAGCGCCTCCTCGGCGGCGCTGCGCACCGAGGCCAGGGAACTTTCCTGGGCGAGGGTCTGCACGCGGTAGCGGTCGTCCTGGTGGGCGGCCTGGACCCGGCGGGTGGTGAGGTAGTCGACGACGTCCTGGTCGGTTCCGGTGAGGGCTTCCTCGGCGGCGCCCCTGCTCCACGGCTGACCGCTCTGCATCGTCGCGAGTGCGACCTTGCGGCTGGCCGCGGCGATGGTCTTGAGGTCGGCTCCGGGCCCGCTCAGACCCGTTGGCGAGCGATCACCGGTGCCCACTTGGTCGCGCACTACACGGATCGACTGACGACAGCATCTGCACGGCAGAAGGAGGCCGTCTCGAGCCAGGCCCGAAAACAGCCCCCTTCGTCTCACGCCAGGGCGCAGCTGTCAGTGCTTGAAGGCTTCCTTGGCCTTTTCCTTGGCCTCACGGGCATCCCCGGTGCTCTTTTCCACCTGGCCCTCGGCGGCCATGCGGTCGTTACCGAGGGCCTTTCCCGCAGTCTCCTTGGCCGTGCCCTTGGCCTGCTCGGTCTTCGCCTTGGCCTTCTCACCAGCAGTCACGGAACGTGCCTCCTCATAGCTCTTTCGCCACCGTCGCGGCAGAGGCCTTGTGCCCCCACTTCCCTTTCACAAACAAGGCGTCCTCGAGGAATGAGCCCAGCATAGGAGGGCAACTGGAAGCGCAGGAGGTAAATAACTATGGTTCCCCTGCTGCTTGTTCTTCTTCTCGCACTGATCCTTTTCGGCGCCGGTTTCGCCATCAAGGTCCTTTGGTGGGTCGCCGTCGCCGTCCTGGTGCTATGGCTTCTCGGCTTTGTCATGCGTTCCACTAATGCCGACGGTGGACGCGGCCGCTGGTACCGATGGTGACCTGACTGACCCACGATCCCGACCGTCGGGGCCCGGCCAGCATGCTGGCCGGGCCCCGACGGCATACCCGAGGCGCGTCCCGAACACGAGGCCTCCGGGAGATGTCCGGTTGCAGGCCACCGTTCTCCGCCGGCCACCGGTAGCCCGTCTTGCGCGCCCGATCCCAAGGCGTCTGCACGCCTCGACGCTGCCCACCCCGGCCGCCAGAAGGCGCCAGTACTCGGCCTCGAGTCCCAGCCTGCGCTTGCGTCCCCGCCTCGCCATCAACACTCCAGGATGATTAAGGAATGTTGCGACAAGCGTTAGAATCCGCGGACTTGGCAGAGGGTCACTTTTCGCGAAGCGTTGACACATCCAACAGGACCGCACAAACACTCTCCGGGGGAACGCGTTCCGGCCGTGCGCCAGGGTCGGCCGGCCTGGCATCATCACGGTCGACAATCCCGAGCCGGTCGTCGCACACATGTCCTCTGTGGCCGTACTGCATAGACCGCACCCGTTCCTGAACGGGCTGCGGATTCGGTGGTCTGGGGAGCGGGTGCGGTCAGGACAGACGGGTTCCCGGGCCACTTGCTGTGACAGACCTGCCTCCAGCCCTCAGTCTTTCAGGGCTCCTCGGCGTGCTGACGGCTCCTGCCTGTCGCGGGCTTGATCGGATCAGGTGTAGGGCAGTTGGAGGGTCGACTGGTTTCCGGTGCCGAGGGTGGTGGGGGCGTTGCCCAGGGCGTTCCAGACCTTGACCTGAACGGTTCCGTTTGTCAGATCGCAGGGCGTACCGCTCGCGGAGGCCAGTCCGGCTTTGTCGGTGTAGTGCTCCCAGCCCGGGACCGGGTCGGTGGCGAAGTACTGGTAAGTCTCGACGCGGTCCCACTTCCCATTGCCGGTGCAGTCGTACGACACCTGCATCTGGACTCCGTTACCCACGGCGTCCTTCGCGTCCAGAGCGAGGTCGAACTGGGTCTTCCCGCCGTCGTACTTCATGTCCAGTCCGGAAGCGGTGAACGTCACCGGCTTGTACGGACTGCCGTCATGGTTGGCGCCGTCGGCCGACGCCACCGTCACACCACCTGCGCTTCCGGCGGTCTGCGCCAGCGTCCCGTCACCGCTCAAGTACAGCGTGGGCGACGAACCCGAGCCACCGGTCGGCGTCGGAGTGGGCGTCGGTGTGGAACCTCCGTTGGAGGCTGTGTAGGGCAGTTGGAGGGTCGACTGGTTTCCGGTGCCGAGGGTGGTGGGGGCGTTGCCCAGGGCGTTCCAGACCTTGACCTGAACGGTTCCGTTTGTCAGATCGCAGGGCGTACCGCTCGCGGAGGCCAGTCCGGCTTTGTCGGTGTAGTGCTCCCAGCCCGGGACCGGGTCGGTGGCGAAGTACTGGTAAGTCTCGACGCGGTCCCACTTCCCATTGCCGGTGCAGTCGTACGACACCTGCATCTGGACTCCGTTACCCACGGCGTCCTTCGCGTCCAGAGCGAGGTCGAACTGGGTCTTCCCGCCGTCGTACTTCATGTCCAGTCCGGAAGCGGTGAACGTCACCGGCTTGTACGGACTGCCGTCATGGTTGGCGCCGTCGGCCGACGCCACCGTCACACCACCTGCGCTTCCGGCGGTCTGCGCCAGCGTCCCGTCACCGCTCAAGTACAGCGTGGGCGACGAACCCGAGCCACCGGTCGGCGTGGGGGTGGGGTTGGGTCCTGTGCCGCCGGGCGCGCTGCCGCCGCTCCAGGTGTAGGCGCCGGTGGTGACCGTTTTCCCAGCGGGTACGTGCACGGTGGTTCCGTCGGAGAAGTGCACGGTGGTGTCGGTCGCGTTGGTGTCGGCGGCGACGTAGGTGCGTTTGCCGTTCTTGACGAAGACCGCGGTCATCGGGCTGTCGGCGGTGACGGTGGTGTCCACGGTGCCGAGGGCGGCGAGGTTGCGGATCCAGTGGAAGGTGTGGGCCTTGCTTTCGCCTTCTTCGGAGGTGAATGAGTTGTTGGCGCGGAAGTCGGCCAGGGCTGCGTCGCCGTCGCCAAGGGCCAGGTATTCGTACCAGATGTCGGTCCAGATGCCGGGCTGTGTCTTGCCGGCCTGGTTGAGCATCTCTTGGTAGTTGGCCCTGACGTAGGCCGGGTCGTTGCCGAGGTAGAGGTGTCCGCCGGTCACAGGGAGCAGGTTGATGCCCTGGATCTGTTCGGGGGCGCTGGAGAACCAGGTGGAGTAGGCGCCTCCGTTGCTCCAGACCATGCCGACCTCCTTGTGTGGGAAGTCGCTGGGGTAGATCTGGTGGTGGGTGTCGAGCCAGTAGTCGTCGATGGCGGCGGCCTGGGTGGTGTACATGTAGATGCCGGCGTCGCGGACGGTCTTGTTGCCGGTGGCGATGCCCCACTGGATGAGCGCGTTGTCGAAGTTCATCCCCTCGGAGGAGGATTCCTGGTTGTTGCCCGCGGCGAACGAGCCGTGGCCGGAAGCCCAGTCGTGGCCGGCGTAGATGTCGAAGTCCCGCAGGTAGGGGAAGCGTTTGTCGGTGCGGTCGTAGTTGTTGGCGTCCCGGATGAGCAGGTCGACCATGCCGCCGTAGTGGTCGGCGTCGGCCCAGGTGGGGTCGAACCTGGCGAGGGTCGCTGCGGCGGCGATGTAGTAGCCGTAGTGGAAGTGGTGGTCGTTCAGCTCCTGATCGGACCCGTAGGAGGCCGGGTAGCCGATCAGGGTTCCCCAGTTGTGGTCGTAGTAGAACAGGTGGCCCGTCTTGCCGGGCGAGGCGGTGAACCAGTCCGTGAGTTTGGACTTGATCGCGGACAGGGCGGCGTCGCGCACGTCGGTGTTGCCGGTCTGGTCGGCGATCTCCGCCAGGCGTGCGGCGCGTCCGAGGCCCTTGCCGGTCCAGTAGGTGTCGTCGCTCTGCTGGCGGGTTGGGTCGGCTTTCTCGGCGTCGAGGTAGTCCTGCAGTGTCGTGGCGTCGGCGCCGGAGCTGTCGGCGACGGCCGGTATCTCGGGCAGCACGCCGTGGAAGACCATCGAGGTCGTGAAGGATGTGATACCGGTGAGCACCTTCAGCGGGCCGCGGGACGAAATGTAGGTCTGCGGCAGCGGGCTGCCGTCGGCCAGGTAGCGCCACTGGTGTGGCAGCAGGGCCGCGACCGTGCCGGTTTCCGAGCCCTCGAGGGCGGTGGTGGTGAAGCGGTACGTGGTGGTGACGGTGCTGTCCGCCTCGTCGTAGCGATAGGACACGGCCGTGCTGGTGACGGGGTCGTAGGCGTACTTGGCGTACTCGGACGCAAGCGCGGCGCGGTCGTCGGTCGAGGTGGACGGCGTGGTCGGCAGTACTGCGACGGAGAAGTAGTCCTTGCCCGCGAGCGAGGAGGTGAGAGTGGAGCCGCTGACCGACCAGGTGGCACCGGTCGGAGCGTAGGCGACGTAATCGTGCCCGTTGACGGTGTAGCCGATCGTCGAGCCAGAATTGGACCAGACGTTCACTGTGGCGTTGGAGGCGGCCTTGATCTGTGCGTCACCGCCAGTCGCTCGGAAGTAGGCGAACGGCAGGCCGGCGCCGATCGTCGCCCTCAGGGAGTGTGCGCCGTCACTGAGATAGGGGCTGACGGTCCAGTCGCTCCAGTCGTCGACCTTCACCTCCGGAGCGGCCAGACCGGATACACCGGCGACGAAGTCCTCGGCGTAGTCGAAGTGGTACTCGCCCACGCCCTTGCCGCTGCCGGAGATCGTCGGCTTCGTGCTGTAGGAGAAGCCCAGCCCTGCGGACTGGGCCCGGAATCCGAGCGGTTGGGCGAACAGGGGCTCCCCGTATGCGCAGTTGGTGCGCTTCCACAGGATCGACGACCACCAGTCGTTGGTGGGGACGGCACCGGACGGGGCGTTGGCCGTCACCCAGTGGCGCGGGTTGGTGGACAGGTCGGCGCATCCCGAGGGCAGCGGGCCGGGCGCCGCGGTCGTGTAACTGCCCGCGCCCACCGTGTCGGCGCCCGCCGCCGCAGAGTTGAGCACGGTGAGCACCGCGCCGAGTAGAGCAGCGACGGCCAGGAAGACCGCCGCCTTCCGCCGCGGCGCGGACCACGGCGCCGTCCGTAATGGCTGATCACTGTTCCTTGACATTCGGGCACCCTTCACCATGAGCCGGGAGCGTACGCATGACCCGTCGCCAACGGGTGCGTCGGGTCTACGGATGGCTGGTCCGATGAACCTTCATATCCCAGGCAAGACTGACGGATAGCCCGGGCGGTAGAGCTTGAGAGCGCTCTCAATCGGGGAAGATTAGGTCTGCTTCGTGGAGGCGTCAATACAAAGTGCGATGATCGTTCAACCGACCGTCACTGTCCGACCTGTTCGCGGATGAGGTCGCGCATCCAGAGACGCTGCCTCTGGATGCGCACTGTCGACCACTGGCCGAAAAAGGCCCAGGTGGTTCGCGCCGCGACTGCGAAGGGGCTCCTGCAGCCGGACCGCATCCTCCGCTTCGGTTGGCTCGCCCCGACGACGCCACCAGGGGGGCCGGAAGAACGTTTGGGCCCGTAGTAGTCATAGGCACGGCTACAAGATCACGCCGTCATTTGCAAGGCAACATGGACCTCGAAGCTAACTTTCCCAGGCAAACCGTAACAGACACCCGGTCCCGTTTGCTTCGGCGGACCTCCACGATGGGCAGCATGGTGGCTGGGGCGGGAAGGCCGAGTTCCCGTGGTGTTGGGGCCTCGGAGCGTGGGGACGCCCGGAGGCCGGGCGAGCTGGCGCGTCGAAGGCGCCCGGCAGCTGTCCACGCCGACCGTGACGGAAAGACAGAGTCCGCCGTCGCCGATGCAGAGGCTCCGCACAGCGCAGCCCCCACAACACGTGCCGGCATGGACGCAGCCCGGCCGAGCCGACCACTGCCTCGTCCGGGGTGAGGTGCCTCTGCCGTCCAGCCACAGCACTACAGCAGGGCTGATGGGCGTTCTCAGTCGGCTAGATGAGCTGATTGCCTGCGTCATCTTCCCTGTTGGGTCGCCGTGTTGAAGCGGATCGAACAGGGGTGGAATCGTGCCGGGTTTTTTCCGAATTACCGGTAGTTCGTTAAATCCGGAGGTAGCGGTCAATGCCGTGTCCGGTGGTGACCGCGTCGATCAGGGCCCGGAGCTCGGAGGGTGGGTCGGTATCCGTCCAGGCGTGCCACCAACGAACTACCGATAGCGGGCCGAGCGGGATCACGTTTGCCGGCGATGCTCGCGGCGGGTCTGTCTCGCCACACAGCCCTGCGCACCCTGCTGCGCATCCCGTTGCCGACCGGGCGGATGCCCCGCGTGATCGGCGTCGACGACTTCGCTCTGCGTCGGCGGCACCGCAGCCACATCTCGCTGCGCCGGCTCGCCCGGATGATCCTCACCAGGCCCGACAACCTCAAAGCCGAGCAGCGCGATCTGCTGGACCGGACCATCACAACATGCCCCAAGATGATCCAACTTCCCGTCATCGTCGCGGACTTCGGCGAGCTCCTGTCGCCTTGCGCAGGAAATACAGGCAGGCTCTCGCACTGGATCGTCCAGGTCCACGCAGCCCATCTACCGCACCTGCACGCCTTCACCCGGGGTCTGGACCGAGACCGGGACGCCGTGATCGCCGCGCTCACACTTCCGTACAGCAACGGCCTCACCGAGGGCGTCAACACCAAGACCAAGCGGATCGCGCGCCCGATGCACGGACGAGCAGGCTTCGCCCTTCTTCGCCACCGCATCCTCCTCGGATAGCGGCACACTCCGTCACCACCGAATGTGAGACAGGCCGTTAGATTTACACTCCCGTTGTCGGGCTTCTTCGTCGTGAAGGGCGTCTTCCGGCGCGGGGTGCAGCTGGTTACCCCGGAGGCGGCCGCCAGCGTGGCCCGCCGGATGGGACCGAAACCCGCTGCGGACTGAGTCTGGGTCGCGGGAAAAGCAGAGCGCCCACTACCCCCAACCGCATGGGCAATGCGGTTGCCAGCCACTGACCTGGGCTGTTGTGAGGGGTTGGCACGCATGCGGCACGTCGGGGCAACACGCCACGATGGCCGGAGCCGCGTGGCCGAGGCTCACCAGCCGGTGTAGCGTGGTGCCCAGCAGTCGTGGTTCCGAAGTCCCGTTCGCCCGTGATCGCAATCGCGGGCGTTTTTGCTGTTCAACGCCTCTCCGGACCAGGGCGATCACCTCCGGATCCCGCACGATGCGAGACCCGATACGAGTCCCTTCGAAGGAGACAGACATGGCCAAGGGCACTGTGAAGTGGTTCAACGCGGAAAAGGGCTTCGGCTTCATCGAGCAGGAGGGTGGCGGCCCCGACGTCTTCGCCCACTACTCGAACATCGCCACCCAGGGCTTCCGTGAGCTTCGGGAAGGCCAGACGGTCGAGTTCGACGTTACGCAGGGCCAGAAGGGCCCGCAGGCGGAGAACATCCGCCCCCTGTAACGAGAGAACAGCGAAGAGGCCCCAGCCGGAATGCACCACCGGCTGGGGCCTCTTCGCTTCTACGTGCCCCGTCGGAGGTTTCCGGTCCTCACGGCGGGACGGGCGTCTATCGGGCCCGGGGCGAGCTTTCCGGGGCGAAGCCCGCCGTCGGCGACACCCTGGTGATCTCCGACGGCGGCTACCGCGGTACTGGGCTGGTGATCCCACATCGTCGCGAACGCGACCAGGAAGGGCTTCCGGCCTGGAAGGAGGAGGAGACGCTCACATCGCAAGGTCCGCGCCCGGGTGGAGCACGCCTTCGTCCGGATGAAGAGCTGGAAGATCCTTCGCAACTGCCGCTGGAAAGGCGACGGCGTGCATCACGCCATGCTTGCCATCGTCCGCCTCCACAACCTCGCCCTCGCGGGGTAGTCAGGCCGAACGCGGACGCCCCGACCCTGTCGGCCAGAGTCAATGGATCACTGCGGGACAGCCTTTACGACCTTGTGCATGGTTGGCCGTGGCTCGGCGCCGGGTAGCTCGTTGAAATGTCCATGATGGGGGCTGGGGCGAGCAGCATCTGGCTCGGCTCGCGGCTCGGCCGTGGCAGCGGGCTGTGGGAGCGGGGGCGAGGCGAGGCACAGGTTCGTCTTCGTCGACCGCCTGCTGGTCACTTGGGTGAGTCTGCGCCATGGCACTACACACGACGTGCTGGCCTGCTGGTTCGGTGTGGACCGCTCCACCATCACGCGCGCGATTTGCTAGGTCCGGCCACTGCTGGGTCATCGAGCACCTGGGCGCCGGTGATCAGACCGGAATCATCGACGGTACGGAGATCCGCGTGCGACGCCCCGCCGCAGGCCGGAAGGACCGGGACAAGTTCGTCTCCGGCAAGACCAAGTTCTGACAGCCCAGAGACGGCCCCAACTGACCAGACGGGTACACAGCGGGCACAGGCGCCATGCCGACAGCGACAGTGGCTGAATGATCTGCCATGGTGCCTCGCCGTGACGGCTAGTACTGCAACGGTGGTTGCCGTGACTGATGGCCAGGTCAGGGTCTGTGTCCGCGGCGCTTGTAGTGGCTGATGCGGGCTTGGTGTTGGCGCCGTCGACGCCAGGCTGACCAGTGCAGGATGTGCTCGACAGCCATTGGTCTGCGGTTGGTCAGACGCGTGATCAGTCGTCTGATTTCGGCGAGGCTGAGGTGGATGAGTTGGGAGGATCCGTTTCTGCTTTGTCTGTGTCCAGCTGGCGGGCTCGCAGGATGGTGAGGCAGGCGTGGGCGGCCATGGCGAGGGTCATGTGGCGATGCCAGCCGGGGTAGCGGCGGACCTGGTAGTCGTCCAGGCCGCATTCCTGCTTGGCGGTCTGGAAGCATTCCTCGATGGCCCACCGGCTGCCCGCGACACGTATCAGCTGGTCCAGGGTGGTCTCGGCGGGGCAGTAGGCGATGTAGTACGAGATCTCGTCGGGCCGGTGGACGCTGCGGCGGGCAATCACCCAGTGCCGGCGATCCTCGCGGTGCCAGGGCCGCACCTCGACGCGAGCCCAGTCGTAAACACGCAGGCCGTGAGCGCCCGCTCCGCAGGAGCGACGCTTCCACTTCTGCCGCGGCAGTCCATTGAACAGGTCGTGGACAGGGTGGTCGAGGGCCCAGCGCGTGACCACGGTGTCATGCCGGGTGGTGGCCATGACGTGGAAGACGTCGGCCTGCTCGAGCTCGAACCGCCAGCCCTTGGAGAAGCCGTAGGCCGCGTCCGCGGTCACCCAACCGAACGGGATCTTGTCCGCGATGGCCTTGCGGACCATGGCCTTGGCCATGGACACCTTCGTCTCGAACGTCACCTCCTCACCGATGCCGGCCCGGCGACACCGCTCGCGGTCGTCCGTCCAGGAAGCAGGCAGATACAGGCGGCGATCGATCAACGTTCTGCCCCGCTCGGTGGCATACCCGAGAAACACACCGACCTGGCAGTTCTCCGTCCGTCCGGCCGTGCCGGAGTACTGCCGCTGAACGCCGGCCGACCGCGTTCCCTTCTTCAGGAATCCGGTGTCGTCGATGATGAGGACCGCTTGGGGGTCACCGAGATGCTCGACCACGTAGTCACGGACGTCATCGAGGACCTCCTCGGCGTCCCACTCAATGCGGTTGAGCATTCGCTGGATACGGTCCGGACCGTCATGACCGGCCTGTTCCGCTACCGTCCAACCGTTCTTGCGCTGCAGCGGAGCAATCAGCCCCCGCATATAGGCCAGCGCCGACTCACGCGGCTCCGACCTGCTGAAACGGTGCACGAACCGCTCATGCACCGCGTCAAGTTCACGCGCCCACAGCCTGACATCAGCAAGATCCCCACCCATAACCACACCAACGACCGACCTGGCCATCAGTCACGGCAACCACCGTTGCAGTACTAGGTGCAGGCGTTCGTCGCCGATGGCCCACTGCCCGACTGAGACGGGAGTGAAGAAGAGGTCGACAGGCGCTACGAGCAGCTTCGGGCGATCTCCCAACCTGATACGGCGGAGGAGGCGCAGGCCACGTGTTTTAGAGAACATCTCAACTGGTGACTGGACTCATTGGCGCAGATGGTCCAGGAGTCCGTCGGGCACGGGGTAGGGGGATTCATGGGGAAGAAGTTGATGGGCGGTGTCCAGGTCGCCGCCCCGAACATGCCCGTGGATCTCGTGCGCGAGGCTAGTTACATCGGTGATGGAAACCGTCCACTCGTCTGCGTAGCGGTGTGCGGCTTCGCCGACGAGGCCGAGCTGCAGCGCGCGATGAGGAAGGGGCTGCAGATGCACATCACGCTCGGGGTCCCATTGGACACGCGCCAAGGCCCTCTTCAACTGCCGCTTCCAGGTTGCTCGGTCGACGTGCAGTCCGCGCTCGTAGTGGGACAGGCACGCGTACTCCAGCGCCCATTCGAAGCCTTCGCGGGTGATCTCGACTGCGAGGACGGTCTCCTGCCCTTCCTTGGCTCCCCATCCGCAGCGATACATCATCCACAGGAAGGACGGCTTGATCCACGTCATCCGGTCTCGCTGCCAGGCCGTCGGGAAGCGACCCTGTCGGGCTGCGGGCAGGCCGAGCTCTGGCGGGTATGCCTGGTAGACGATGACTGTGGAGTCGGTGTAGCGGGCGCGGATCTGGTGCTTGAGTTCTGCCACGGTGACAGCGTGCGGACACTGCTCGATGCGCGCCATCGAATTACCTGGGCACCGGGTTGCTGAGCCTCCGGTAGCAGATCAGGGCGGCGGCGATGCCGGCGAAAGCCAGGAAGTGTTCCGCTTTGCGCTCGTAGCGACGGTACAGTCGTCGGCATCCCGACAACCAAGCCACCGTACGTTCCACGGTCCAGCGATGGCGGCCCAGTCGACGAGAGTCCTTGACGCCTCGGCGATCTATGCGGGGCGTGATGTTGCGGGAGCGCAGCCACCGCCGCAGTTGGTCGAAGTCGTATGGGTCTGCTGCAGGTTCGGGTGACAGGTTCGGTTACGCGGCCTGGAGGGCCGGTGTGGTCATGACGGTCTCGAATTCGACGGGGGTCAGCCGGCCGAGCGACGGACGGAGCCTCGGCGCCCCCGACCCAGTGCAACGCCGCCTTGTCGGCATGGAACCCCTACCGGCCAGGCGATGCCCTGCCCTTCCGGAACGCGTCAGAGCCTGCTCGGCCGCGGTCATCACATTCCCCACCCGGACCTCCGAACAGATCGAACGGCTAATCGGCATCAGTATGCGATGGGCATGATGATTCCGCCGCCGGCGGTCCACTGGAGTTCGGTGGGACGCGTGTGCCCTGTCGGGTTAACCCGACAGGGCACACGGTCATCTCGCAAGCTCTTGTGGCGTCAAGAGTCGAGGAGGTTTTCGAAAAGCTGCCTCATTTCTTCGAAACTCGATTCATCACAAAGCAGTACGATGCCGAACTTCCCGACCTCTACCCCTTCGGGATGTTTTACATATGACCACTTTCTTCCAACTTTGGCGATGATCCTGAACAGCTGAAGCCGATCTTCCTGGTCGTCAGGAAGCAACTTTTCGGCGTCGGAAATCACCAGTAGGTACTGATCACTGGGAAGCCAACTCAGGTCTCTCAGGCAATCATGGAGTGCAGGCCAGTTCCAGCCAAAATAGTCTGGGAGATTGAACGCGTCCCAGAATTTCTGAAACACGTCGTCGACACTGAGCGCACCCGCACCCTCCACGGAGGCCACAAAGTTGAGGCCGCCCGGGGGAATCAGTTCCGTGACTGGTGCGTGCGCCCCAGGAGTCGCGATATGACACCACGGTTTGATGGCAGCCCATCGACCCTGTTCCGTTACCACTTCGGCGGCTCCACCACGATGTAGGTCTGATAGTGCGTCGGAGTGTAGTAGATGGATCCGTCGCTGCCCATCACGATGCGCTCTCCCCCTGGTCTCGGATTGTTGGGCGACTGCGCTGTTCCGTACTCACGATACGTGATAGGGGAACCGTCCGGCGTATGTGCGGGAAGTTTGTATCCACCCCCTGTACCACGGTTCTCAAAAGGCTCCAGGGACTTCGGCCCCTGAAATTGAGAACCCCATCCAGTTGCATCATGGCCGTATTTCTTCAGGTCATCGATGACTTCCATGCTCTCGGATGGAACGGAGCTTGGTATCCACCCTTCCAGACGACCTGTGTCTCCCAGGGTCGCCCCATTGGAAAAACAGTTGCTGTTGTGGACGAGTGCTGGGGTCCGGCCAGCCAGCACGTAGTAGGTGTGGAGGTCATCGACGGTGAGGTTGTAGGTGCGGGTGTGCTGGTCGAAGGTGCGGTTGACTTCGACGCGTACGGTGGTGGCGTTGGTGCTGAGAAGGGTGCTGCCGGGTGTGAGGTCGTGGGCCTTGACCCACTGGTGTGCTGTTGGGCTCCAGAAGGGGTGGTCGTAAGTGGCGGTGAGTTTCCGGAGTCCGTCGGGGGTGGCGATGGTGAGTTCGTCGAAGTGTTTGTCGCCGTCGGTGATGATGAGACGACGGACCTTGCGAGGCGCGGTGCGGCCGGTGAGCGGGTCGGTGGCGACGACGGTGTCACCGGGCTGAATAGACTCGATGCTCTTGGTGTGGCTGTTGGCCATGAGGACCTGGGTGCCTGCTGGGAAGCACTGGGTGCACCCCTTCGCATAGCGGGCGGCGCGCAGGTCTTCCAGCGCTTCCATTCCGCGTTCGAGGAGCTTGAACTTGGAGCTGAGTAGGAGGTCTTCGCCGAGCTGGAGGCAGGAGACGGGGTCGCCGCCCTTGCAGGCGTCGAGTTGACCGAGGCCGAGGAGGTCCTTCTCGACGTTCCACAGCTGCTCCATCGCCGCGTTGGCGGCGGGAGCCTGGGAGAGGATCGTGCAGAAGGTCTCGTTGTGCTGGCACCAGCGCGCCGGACGTTCGACGGCGTCGCAGCCCAGAACACCGCATCGGTAGCGGGCTTCGGCCTGGCTCCCGGTGTCCTTCTCGGCGGCCTTGCGTTCGGCCTCCTTCTTCTCCACGGCCGCCTGGAAGGCGTCCTTGAAGGCCTGGTCGGCGGCCTTGGAGTCCTTGCCGGCCGCGAGTTCGGAGGCCCGGGCCCGCTCTCCGGCGCTGTAGGCGTCAGCGGCGGAGGCCTGCGCCCACTGGGCGGAACCCGCAGCATCAACGGCGGAGACGGCCGCGGCGTTGGCGGACTGGGTGGCGGAGGCGGCAGCCTTGGCGGCAGTGTGAGCGGAGGTGGCCGCCTGGTCGGCGGAAGCCTGCGCGTCCTTGGCAGACTTGGCCGCCTGGTCCGCGTAGCCCTTGGCCTGCTTGGCCGACGCATCGGCCTTCTTCGCCCAGTCGGCAGCCTGGTCCTG
>NZ_JBVJTD010000053.1:0-14332 GCF_055605965.1 Streptomyces sp. NPDC037126 | reverse complement strand
CGACCGGCTCCTCCACCGTCTCGTGCTCGCTGATGGTCTCGCTCATTTCAGGCGTCTCCTTGATCATCGGATCCGCCGTCTATTGGACACTCCCGCCGGTGCCGGTGAGGCAGCCGTCGAGGACGTCGTGGCGGTACTGGAGCTGGCGTAGGCCGCGCCGGACTGCGGTGATCAAGTCGTCGGGGTCGGCGAACGTGCGGTTGGCTGTGGTGGTGCGTCGCAGGATCGACCAGATGCCCTCGACCGGGTTGAGGTCGGGTGCGTAGGGCGGCAGTCGGTAGACGGTGAGCCAGTCGCGGTCTGCGATGTATCGGCGCATGCCGGCGGTCAGGTGGGTGTTGAGGTTGTCCCATACCAGCACGATCGGGCCGCCAAGCTGCTGGTGGGCGGTCTGGATCAGGTCGCGGTAGTCCTTCCAGGAGAAGCTTTTGCGCCCATCGGGCCGGGCGTCCGGGCAGGGCCGGTAGATCAGCCGTGAGGATTCGCCGGTCTTGTAGCAGGCCAGGGCGGCCATAGATAAGCGGCGGCGGGAACGACCCCGGACGCGGACCATGGGTGTGTGGCCGCGGCGGGACCAGGTGCGGGTGGTCGGCGGCGTCATCGAGAATCCGGCTTCGTCCTCGAAGACGAGCCAGGCGTCGAGCGCCGCCACGGTCCTTCCACCTGGGGCCAGGTCTCCTTCACCCAGCTGGCCACCAGGTTCTCGTCCCGTTCGATCGCCCGCCGGGCAGGAACCTGGCAGCTCCAGCCGTGCCGCTTGAGCAGGGCAGCCACCCCTTGCACGGTGTAGCTCTTGTGGAAGCGTCGCCCGATCAGCGTCTTGATCCGCGACAGGGTCCAGGTCTGGTCCGGCCACCCATGCGCCACCGGCCCCTTGGCCAGCTCACGCTCCAGCACGGCGAACAGTTCGTCGCTGAGCAGCGGCAGCGATGCCGGGCCCTTCGAGGCCAGAGCTCTCGATCCGCCCTGCAACCAAGCCTTGCGCCAACGCTGTACCGACCGGATGCTGACCCGCAGGTCGTGAGCAATGAGCGCATTCTCGTCGCCCTGGACGAACCGCTCGGCCGCCTCAATCCTCAACGTCTCGCGGAAGGCCCGCCGTTCGTTTGTCAGCCCGCCCCCTTGCGCATACCTCATGCGGTCGGCATACCGCAGGGATCATGAGGTGCCAGCCCTACGACACCACGCTTTGAAGGTCAGTAGTGCCAGCCGTGCTGAACAAGTGGGCCACAGCGTTCAGGTGCTCCTCACAGTATGGGCCGTCCTCAACGTCCGAACGGAGCTGAGTTTAGGCTCCGTTCGGTGGAGACGTTCTGGATGATCACGGCGGCCGTCCTGTGGGGCGCCGGCACGGGCCTGCTCATACCGCGCGCTGCGTATCGGCTCTCCGTGATGCCGGAGGAGCCCTGGCGTACGGCCTGCCCGGCAGGACATCCCCTCGCCGGGATCGGGGATGGGTGGCTGGGGCGGGCCCGCTGCGCGGACGGGGACACGTTCGGGCCGCGAACGCCCATCATCGCGTTGGTGATGATCGTGGTCTGCGCCCTACTGGCGGCCGCCACCGGGGCCCGCCCCGAGCTGCTGGTGTGGCTGCTGCTCGCCCCGATCGCCGCGCTGCTTGCGACTGTCGACTTCGCGGTGCACCGGCTTCCCGACGTGGTGACCCTGCCGTTCGCGGCGTCGGCGCTCATCGGGCTCGGAGGGGCCGCGCTGCTGCCGGGTGCTGGCGGTAGCTGGCGGACCGCGCTTCTCGGCTCCCTCACGCTCGGCGCGTGCTACTTCGTGTTGTTTCTGATCAACCCCAGGGGCTTCGGCTTCGGCGATGTGAAACTCGCCCCGGCACTCGGTGCCGTTCTGGGCTGGTACGGCTGGGGAATCCTGCTGATCGGCACGTTCGCCGGGTACCTGTTGGGTGCGCTGTACGGTGTCGGCCTCATCCTCGCGCGTCGGGCCGGGCGTAAGTCGGCGATCCCCTTCGGCCCATTCCTCCTGGCCGGAGCATTCGCCGGGATCCTCTTGGGATCGCGATACTGATGTCCCTATTCCTGGTGACGCTGTCTCCTGTCTGTCCAGGGGACAAGCTGGACGTCCAACCGTGCCGGTGCCGGTGTGATCAATCAGGCGGTGGGGAGTCCCGGAAGCCGGTCGTAGGCGGCATCGCCGGGGAAGGCGATGGACTCGATGTGCTGCGGAGGGATCGCGTTGCGGTAGAGGACGTCGGCGTTGGCTGGGGTGTAGCCGATGGCCTTGCCGACGAAGGTGTGCACCACCGACTTGAAGACGAGGTGCCTGCCGGGACTAGCGAGGTCCACGTAGGCGGTGACCAATGCTGGCTGGCCCAGGGAACACAGCTTCTGAGCAACGCCGGCGTGATCGTCGCAGTGCTGCCTAGATGTGCTGTCCCGGGACGTTGGTGACACGCGGGCTGGGTGCTTGAACAGGTGAGGGCCTTCTGGATTTGGTGTGGATTGCGACATCTACGACCGGAACTCAGGAGGCCCTCGTGTCCCACCGTAATGCCCCGCTGACGCCGACCGGCACGCTGCGTCTGGCCCGGTGTGTCGTGGACGACGGCTGGCCGCTGCGTCGGGCCGCGGAACGCTTCCAGGTCAGCCACACCACCGCCGCACGCTGGGCCGACCACTCCCGCCTGGCCTACACCGAAGACCTCCCCGACGAGACCGCTCCGACCTGCGCTGCGTTCCTCCAGCGGGCCACCGCCTGGTTCGCCGTCCAGGGCATCACCGTCGAACGTGTCCTGACCGACAACGCCTGGGCCTACAGCAAGAACACCTGGCGGAACACGTGCCGTGAGCTGGGCATCAGCCCTCGCTGGACACGGCCCTGGCGGCCTCAGACCAACTGCGAGGATCTGCAGGCGCTCTTCCGGCCGGCCTGACCCACAGACCAACCGGCCGCTCGTGCCTTGTTGCCGATGCGTCGGCCGGCCGGGAGGGCGCATGCGGCTGCACCGGCGGACCGTCGGATGTGACCACGACCCAAACACCACTGGCGGTGGCTCGCCGACCGTGTGGGTCGACCAAGAGAACCAGGAACTCGTGATCCAGGGGTGGAAGGCGGACGCGCCTCTGTCAGCGGAGATCAGCGAGACGGAATGGGTGCCGGGCCATGACACCGGCATCCCCGACCACGAGGCGGTCGTCCGCATCCCGGCGCGGATGGTGCCGATTCTCAGGGAGGCGTGCGATGCTGCAGAACGAGCCGGACTTCGCTGAGCTGCTGCGATCCGCCCAACACACCGCCGTGCACCTGGAGATGCGCGACGTCTACAGCGTGGGCAACGAGATGGCAGCGTTCGAGGAGTTCAAGCGGACCGGCGCCGTGAACCTCGATGCCGACTCCGCGTTTTGGCAGGGCTGGACCCCGCTCGTGCGCGAGACAGTCAGTCGTGGCGTGGTGATGCGCCGGGCCCGGATCGTCTCCGAGCCGGTCACCGACTACATCCGGTGGGAACACGCCCTGACGGCGGTCAACATCGCAGTCGGCGAAGCCGTCCGCTGGCTTCCCCGCCGGCTGGCATCCGACATCGCCCTCCCGGGAAATGACCTGTGGCTGATCGACGGCGAACGGGTCCTGTTCCACTGGTTCACCGGCGATGGTGACTGGGCCGGACACGCGTTCAACGATGATCCCGCCGTGGTGAAGATGGTCAGCGACGCGTTCGAGGCGGTGCGGGAGCGGGGCATCCCTCACGAGACGTTCACGGTCTGACCGGGGGCAGACTGCACGACCATGCCCGCCTCACCCTCCTCCAGCGCCCAGGCGGCCCGTGAAGCGCTCGCGGTGCGCCTGGCACACCTTCGCAAGGATGCCGGTCTCACGAGCAAGGAACTTTCCGCCCTGTGCGGCTGGCATCCCGCGAAGACCACCCGCATCCAAAAAGGCGAAGCCGCCCCCACCGACGCCGATACCGCGGATGGTGCGCGGCCTGCGGCGCCGATGACCAGGCCGCAGACCTGATCGCCACCGCCCGCGCGGTCGACTCCATGTACATGGAATGGCGGCGCCTGCACCGCAACGGGATGCGTCGGGTGCAAGAGGACTTCTACACCCTGCACGAGCGGGCCGCCGTGTGCCGAGTGTATGCCTCCAACGCCGTGCCCGGGTTCTTCCAAACCCCGGACTACGCAGCCGCGTTGATGCGGTCTATCACCCGCTTCCAGGGCACCCCAGACGACGTAGCCGAAGCCGTGGCCGCACGCGTGGCCCGCAGCCGGTTCCTGTACGAGGGCAACCGTCGCTTCATCGTCCTCCTCGAAGAGTGGGTTCTGCGCGCCCGTATCGGCGATGCCGAAACCATGGCCGGGCAACTCCGGCACCTCCTTGACATGATGCCGCTCCCCTCTGTCTCGCTCGGCGTGATCCCGTTCACCACACAGCGCGCCATATGGCCCCTCGAAGCCTTCTATGTCTTCGATGACCGGCACGCAGTGGTCGAGACCTTGACGGCCGAAATCAACATTCGCCAACCCCGGGACATCACCGACTACCTCAAGGCCTCCCGCGAGTTGGGACAGATGGCCGTCCACGGCACCCCCGCCCGCCAGCTGATTGAGTCGGCCATCAGCGACTTCGGGTGAACCCGCGCAATTTTCCGCAACTTCGTTGAGCCCGAATTCCCTCTCTCCCTACCGTCATCGACGTCGCCACGGTTCCCGGCCCGCGATCCGCAACCTCCCGGCCCAGGCGCAAGGCGACCGGCGCGGACCGTCTCCCACCCCGTGGAGACGGCCCGCGCCCCGACCACTTCCGCGACCGCTGAGGCGACGACGATGACGACGCGCAGCCCCCCAACCACCCGCCGACGGACTGGACGCCCCCACGATCCACTTCGAGAAGCTGAGCGACCGACAGCGGCAGGGCGCCTCATGCTGCTGGTGCAGCGGCACCCCCGACCGTCGGTTCCCGGTTCGGATACTGCGCGCGGTCGGCGTGCGCCTGTTCGCCTGTACTCCGTGCGCGGCCATGTACGGCGTCCCGGCCCTGGAGGCAGCCAAGTGAGCGGCGGCGAGGAGTTCCCGGCTGCCCTGGGCAGCTGGACGGCAGCGGACTGGGACGAGTATGCCGACCGCATCCAGTGCGGCGAGGGCAGCGTGCGGGCCATGGACGCGATCAACCGCCGCCGGGCCCGTATGGATGCCAGGGCGGCGCCCCGAGGGGAGGCGCCCCGAGGGGAGGCGCCCCGGTGACCGGCACGGCGGCCTTGCGCCGATCCGCGAGCGGTTTACGCAGCAGCCTGGTCCAGCAACTCGCCGACGCCCTGGGCACCTGGGTAGGCCTTGAAGGACGGGACGAGCTCGCGCACAAGGCGGCATCGTCAAGACGGGCGAGGACGAACGCGAACGCTGCAACCGACGGGCCGCACCTCTGCGTTTTGACGGCAGCAGGGGCAACTGGGACGAGATCGAGGGACTCTGGCTGGCCGGGGATCTCACCGACGACGACTTCGAAGACCACTTCATCGACGACGTGATCGTGGCGGACATTGGCGAAGGCACCGACGGATGGGAGTTCCCCGGCGCCTTGTACTCCGTCGAGCTCAGGTAACCGCTACGCGTCCGGCCCCTCAGGACGGGCCGGACCACGCTCCTGACGCTAGCGTTGCACTGCCCTGCTTCTGGCATGACGGCAGGGGCTCGGGTGGCCCCCATCAATGCGCTTTGGTCGGGGGCCGTCCACGACATTCCATCTTGCGGGTGACCGGTCGCATGCGCGCCGTCGCCACGTCGGTGGCTGGCGTGGCATTCCCCGGCTCACGGCACTGGATACTCCGGCACGAGGATCGGATCCGCCGTGTCCTGCAGGCGATGGAGCGCGCCGAGCAGCAGTACGTCGATCACACCCGCATCCAGACGGTCGTTCACTGCTCCACCCTGGAGCGCATGTACGGCAGCGAGATCGACAGGACGACCGCCGGGGCACGGCCGCCGCACCGCCGAACACGTTCGCGACGCGCTCGTGGAAACCGTTCAGACACTGCCCGCTCACCTGGTGCAGTCCCTGACCTGGGACCAGGGCGCTGAGATGGCCGCCCACGGCTCCTTCACCGTCGCCACCGACGTCCCGGTCTACTTCTGCGACCCAGCCGGCCCCTGGCAACGCGGCTCCAACGAGAACACCAGGGGCCTGCTGCGGCAGTACTTCTCCAAGAGCACCGACCTGTCCGTCCACACCCGCGCCAGCCTGGGGGGGGGGGGGGGGTAGCCGCCGAACTGAACGGCCGCCCCCGCAAAACGCTCGGCTGGGAAACCCCAGCCGAGCGCCTCGCTAAGCTCCTGGCCACAACCAGTTGATCACTCGTGCTGCAACGGCCCCTGGAATCCGCCGGTGCACGCGGGGCCTCGGTCATGCGGGTGGTGCAGATCAGGCGACGAAGGTGATGAACGCCTTCCATGCCTCGGGGTGGACGGCAAACGCCGGCCCGTTTTCCTGCTTTGAGTCACACACGGCCACGTGGGCGCGCGTGGCAGCCGGAGGGGCCACCTTGATGCAGTTGTTGCCGTTGCCGCTGTAGGAGGAAACGAAGTAGTCGTCTTCGGGGGCGAGGTCTCGGGCGTTGAGGGCCATGTCTCAAATCTCTCGGGCTAGTTGGTGCAGGAACTTCGGCGTATCTGCGAGTGGCAGAGCGCCATCCCTCAGGGCATCGAGCCTGCGGGAGAACATCCAGACCTCAGTGTCTTTGTCGGTGAGGTTGGAAGCACCGTCGTAGGTGTCCATCTGAACGACGGTCGGGATGTGGTCGGCGAACTCCAGCAGTGCGAAGTCGAAGTGCGCTCGGTAGGTGGGGCTGGAGAGCGGCAGGATGTGGATGGCGACGTTGGCCAGCGCGGCGAGTTCAAGCAGATGCTCGATCTGGCCTCGCATGATCTCGCGGCTGCCCATCACCCTGCGTAGGACAGCCTCGTCCAAAATGGCCCGGATCTCTACGGGGTTGTCGCGGGTCAGGATCTCTTGGCGCTCCATGCGGAGGGCGATGCCGCGCTCAACGAACTCCGTCGTCCGCTCTTCGACCGGCTTCCCAGCCTCGAAGACAGCTCGCGCGTAGTCTCTCGTCTGCAGAAGCCCGAAGACGACGTCGGGCTGCCACGCCTTTATGGCCTTGGCCCCGTCCTCGAGGCCGATGTACATGGCCATGCCGGACGGCATGGTGCGAGCGTACGTCGACCACCAGCCGCGGTTCAGGCCGTCGCGGTGGATGCCGACGAGGAAGTCGATGTCCTCCTGATTGTCGATGCCGTAGTGGTTCAGCAGGGCCTCCAGGTCGGAGGCGCGGCGGAGTGCCGACGTTCCTCTCTCGACCCGGTAGAGCTGTGAGGAGCTGATACTGACGTTCAGGTCCTTGACGGCTTCTTTCTCAGTCTTGAAGCCAGCCTGCAGACGTAGCCGTTCCAGCTCACGTCCGAGCTGCACGCGCCTGACCGTCGGTCCAGTCGGAGCCGCCACGTGCCTGCCTCCTGCGTCTGTGAGTCCAGTCGATCCTGCCCGTAGTGCCACCGGCTCAGTCGGGAGCCCCCTCAACGTGGTTGAGAGTCCAGGGGAATCCATCGAGAGTCCGGCCTGATCGGGCGAGAGTCCCGAGTCTTCCAGCTCCAGTCTCCTCTGCAAAGCCGTGTGCACCGTTGCTTGCATATGCCATTCCAAGTGAAGTCTTCACTTCGTGTTGCACGCCAACTCTCACATGAGACAGCCTTGTTGTGCCACGGAAACGGCTCATCCGACTGCGGGTTGTGACCGAGGCCCGGGTCTGCCTGCTTCCCCACTGGCCGGCCTGGCGAGCACCACTGACTCCCCTGAGGCGGGCCGCCGTCGTGCCGAACATTCCCCTGGGCGGCGGCCCGCGTGCGTTCCCCCCATTCAGACCAGACGGAGGCTCCCATGTCGCCGAGTACGGCACAGACGTCCTGGATGGATCCGGACAACGAGGTAGAGGAGTGGATGCGCGGCCGCACCGTGCGGCCGGCCGCGAATCGAGGCCTGTACTTGAAGCGGCGACGCGAGCAGAACAACGCGATCGCCATAGAGAGGCCCGTGCGCCGGAAGCGGCGCCTCATCGCCTACGCGCTCACCGAGGCCGGCGGGCGGGCCGATCACACCATGGCCTCGGTACGCCACCTCGTCACGCAGCACGGCTACGACGTGGTGTACGAGCTGACCG
This sequence comes from Streptomyces sp. NPDC037126, assembly GCF_055605965.1. Lineage (NCBI taxonomy): Bacteria > Bacillati > Actinomycetota > Actinomycetes > Kitasatosporales > Streptomycetaceae > Streptomyces > Streptomyces sp. NPDC037126. The sequence goes on along the minus strand of NZ_JBVJTD010000053.1, from coordinate 6,156 downwards.
ACGTCCCCGCCCTGCACGCACCGCTTGCCCGGCCCGGTTGGCTGGAGGCCCGGAGGCTCGTCGGCACCGGATTCGCCGAGGGCATCGCGGTCCTGAACCGCGAGACAGTCAGCGTCCGCGACGACGAGTACGAAGAAGAGCTTCGCTGGCTCAGCGACCGGCCGGCGCTGCTGCTTCTCGTCATCGATGAGGCCGTCCCTTGAAGGAAGTTAGGCCGCTGGCTTGAAGAGCGGCAGATCGGCTGGCGGCAGATCCTCGCGCAGGTCTTGTACGTCGTATCCGTCTCCGCCGCCGTCGTCTCCGCGCTGCTTTACACAGACCACCACTGAGAGGAAAGCCCATGGCAGAGCTGCCCGCCCGGGAACCTGGCGCCGCGCTGCGCGGCATACATGAAGCCGCACCCACCCCGTCCGGTGACGTAGACCTGTTCGGCGTCCCGGCTGGTGACGTCGCGGGCGCCGACCGTTTCCGCCTCGCCCGTCTGTGCCCCGTGCGTGGCGGCATGAACGACCCGGAGCCGGCCGCATGAGCACGAAGGCGCAGGTCGAGCACAGTCGCCGGAGCCCGACGTACTGGAACCATCTCTACGAGGCCGGGTATCGACTCAAGGAGCCCGAGGCGTTCGAGCGGCAGATGTTCCGCAACTACGCCATGGTGAAGTCCGGAATGCTGGCGGTCGATGTCGGCACCGGCCGCGGTCACTTGGCCGCGCACATGGCCAAGTGGGGCTTGATGGTCCTGGCCTACGACTTCAGCACCGTAGCCCTCACGGAGGCGCGGGCCAGCCACCAGAGCTGCGGCGACCAGCTGACCTTCGCCGAACACGACTTCACCAGCGACGCCATCCCTCCCGAACTCGTGCCCGGCACTGTCGACATCGTCTCGTGCCGTCACAGCTTCGAGTTCCTGGATCGAGCCCGGTTTCTCACGGATGCGCGGCGCTGGCTCACCTCTGCGGGCGTACTGCAGATCACCACTCACCGGGCGAGGCGGATGCCGCCGGCGGCCGCGCACCAGGGCCTACGTGACGAGGAGATCGAAGGGCTGCGCCGGGGCTGGCGGTACATGACGACGTACGGCCTGGACGGCGACGACAGTCTCATCGGGATCGTGCTGCGCGGACCGCGCTGAAGCTCGCCACTTCGCCGCCGACTGCAGCACGGCCGACACCACCACACCGCATTCATGCAAGAAAGAAGGGACCACGCGTGGACTACTTAACCCGGCGCAGACGGCTGCTGACGTCGACCAGGCCCATGCCGGACTGGCAGGTCGTGGGATCCAGCGGTGTCTGGCTGCACCTGGCTGACGGCCGCCGGATCTTCGACGGATCGAGCGGCCTGCTCTGTGCGAACGTGGGGCAGAGCAGCCCCAAGGTCTTCTCCCGCATTCAGGAGCAGTTCGCCAGGTACTCCTACGGTGGCGCCGCCGCCGTCCAGCCCCACATCCAGATGGAGCTGATGGACCGCCTGTGCCGCGCTGTAGGGCGACCGGAGGACTCCGTCGCCCTTACCACGTGCGGGACGCTCGGCGTGGAGGTCGCGGTAGGCCTGGCCCGGAACATCACCAGGGTCCGGGACGGCAAGCGCCGCGGCGACATCCTGACGTCCGAGCTCAGCTATCACGGGATGAGCGCGCTCACCCTCGGCCTGGCCGGGAACCACGCCCGCCGGCCCCGTCCAGAGGACGCACTCGGGCTCGGCCCGGCTTTCTCCCCGCCGTACCCGCCCACGCACCCGCACTACGGTCGTACCTGTGAGGCCTCATGCGCCGACGAGATCGCGCACGCGATCGACAGCAGGGGTACGGCGAACGTCTCGGCGGTGCTGATCGAGCCTGTCAACGGGAGCACCGGCGGCGCCTACGTGCCGCCCGCCGGGTACCTGCAGCGGGTGTCGGAGATCTGCCGGGAGCGATCCGTCCTGGTCATCCACGACGAAGTGCTGACCGGCCTGTGGCGCACCGGCGAGCCCCTGGCCAGCCACCACTGGGACGGTGCCGAACCAGACCTGTGCATCCTCTCCAAAGGTCTGGGAGCCGGGTACACGGGCGTGGGCGCGGTACTGGTGTCGCCCGAGATCGCACCGCTGATCCGGCACGAGGACGCGGACCCGCTGCCAGCGATGGGTACCATGGCCACCCACCCCCTCCAGGCGGCTGCCTGCCTCGGTGTCCTGGACGAGCTGGAATCCATGGACGCCGACGCCTTCCAGGCACGCGGAGACCGTCTGCGGGCACGCCTACAGGCCCTGACCGACCTGCCTGTCGTGCGAGACGTCCGAGGCCTCGGCTTCCTGTACGGCGTGGAACTGGCGCCAGGGCTGCTCTGGCCCCTGATGCAAGAGGCCGAGAAGCACGGCGTGCTCTTCTACCCGTTCACCGGAACTGGCCACCCGAAATCCGAAGGCCTCGTCGTCGCCCCTCCGCTGACATCAACGGACACAGACATCGACTTCCTGATCTCGGCGCTCAGCAGCGCGGTGACCGCCCTGGCCCAGCGCAGCTAATCGCGCGCCCGGCCCACGCCCTCAGGCGCATCACAGGCCATCCAAAGAATCGAGGAGGACCCCTCGTGTACCTGCCCTACCCCGTCATAGAGCAGCTGTCCGAATCGCAGGTGGCGACATGGAACCGGTACTTCGCCGGTGACCGTCACGAGCGCCCGCGCAGCGTGGAGGAAGGCATCTGGAGGCGCACCCAGGACCCGGCGAACGCCGAACAGTCCGGCTGGACCGAGGACGACTCCGGCCGTCGTCGGGTCGTGCACTACCGGTACGACTACGCCCTGGACTACACTTTCCCGGTGCCGCGACTGGTGCTGTCCGAGCTGTACCTGTACGTGTCGCACACCGCGCCGGCCGAGGAGATCAAGGCCTACGTCCAGTCCATCCGCATGTGGCTGAGCGACGGTCGGTGGAAGCCGCAGCCGTCGGGCACCTGGCAGCGCGGAGACCTGTCGGTGACCGTCGCTGAATTCGACGTGCACCCGCAGGACGAGCGCGCCGACCGAGACACCGCCGAAGGATTCCGTTCGCTGGACGTGCGGTTCACCTCCGAGGGCTATAGCAGCCCGGCGCGCACCTTGCGAAATCTGCCCTGGGACGTGCTGGCTGGCGGCATCCGCATTAAGGAGCAGCGGGGCAACCCGACCATCAGCAACGACCTCACCGGGATCTTAGACTTCCTGCCGTTCCAGGTGGAGGTGGGCTGCGGCACGTCGATCGAGGCGGGCATCCCGCCGCTGCACTACCTGCACGAGGTGTACCGGGTGACCACGCGCAAGGACAACGCCCTCACGCAGTCGCATGCGTTCACTCTCTCACCGGAGGCCGACACGCTCGTTGAGGAACTTCTGCTGAACGCGCCGACAAAGGCGGAGGATCTGACGCGGATGTTCGCCCAGTGCTTCATCGCCGAACCTACCCCGGCGCACACGGCTCTCAAGGCGTTGCACGACGCCGGGCACATGGTCGGCCCCGTCATCACCCACAACTTCGACGTGCTCGCCGCGCGGGCGGGACTGCCCGAGGTGTTCGTCCGCCGGTACGACCAGAAGATCCCGCCAGTGCCTCTGCTCGACGAGGCCCAATCCCTTCTGGTGATCGGCCTGCACGCCGACCGACGTGCGGTGCAGGCGCGGGCCCGCGCCAGGGGAATGCGGATCTTCTACGTGGACCCGGAAGGGCTCATGGAGAACGGCGTCTTCAAGGAGTACCCGATCGAGGGGGCCCGCGAAGGAGACACCGTGGTCCGCGCGGCTGCGATCCCGGCCCTCGACCGCCTGTGCGAACTCCTCGGTGTGACCGTGTGACAGGCCACAGTCAGCGATCAACTGGCCCCTCTTCAGGGCGATAGCGTCGTGGGGCCGCACGCCCTGTGCGGCCCCCGGCAACAACCGAGAAGGACAGCAAGATGCGAGTTTCCGTGATCGGCTGTGGTCACCTCGGCATCCCGCACGCGGCGGCGATGGCCGAGCTCGGCCACAAAGTCATCGGCGTGGACGTCGACCAGACCAAGGTCGACCGACTCAACGCCGGCGAATGCCCCATCTACGAGGCCGGCCTTCCAGACCTGATCGCCCGCCACACCACCAGCGGACGCCTGCGGTTCACCACCGACATCCGCGACGCCGCAGCCTTCGCCGACCTGCACTTCATCGGCGTCGGTACCCCCATCGACGCTGACGGCCGCTCCTACGACACCAGCCAGGTCTACGGCGCCATCCGCCAGCTCGCCCCCCACCTCGACCGGCCGTGCACGATCGTCGGGAAGAGCACGGTCACCGTCGGCACCACCAGCCACGTCACCAACCTCGCCCAGCGCCTGGCCCCGGCCGGCGAAGCCGTCGACATCGTGTGGAACCCGGAGTTCCTGCGCGAGGGACACGCGGTCGAGGACACCCTGCGCCCGGACCGCATCATCGCAGGTCTCACCACCGCAGAGGGCGAGAAAGCCATCCGCGCCGTCTACGCCCCCATCCTCGATGCCGGAGTCCCCATCTTCGTCACCGACCCACCAACCGCTGAACTCGCCAAGGGAGCGGCCAACAGCTTCCTCGGGCTGAAGATCTCCTTCATCAACGGCGTCGCCGACATGTGCGAGAGGGCAGGCGGGGACATCTCCAAACTCGTAGAGATCCTCGGCATCGACCCCCGCATCGGCAGCGGCGGTATGCAGCCCGGCATCGGCTACGGCGGCGGCTGCCTCCCCAAGGACGTCCGCGCCTTCACCGCTTCCGCCCGGCAACTCGGCGCGGACCGAGCCGCCACGCTCCTGCGCGCTGCCGAGGAGATCAACGAGAACCGCACCGACGTAGCTCTGGAACTCACCGCTCGCGCCCTGGGCAACCGGCCCATCAAGGACGCCCGGGTCACCGTATGGGGCGCCGCCTTCAAGCCCGGCACGAACGACGTCCGGGAGTCCCCCGCCCTCGCGCTGGCGCAGGCGCTGCAGCAAGCAGGCGCGCACGTCACCGTGCACGACCCGCAGGCCGTCCCGACCGCCATGCAGCGCAACCCCGAACTCGACTACACCAACGACCTGGGACAGTCGGTCGACGGCGCCCACGCCGTGGTGCTGGGAACCGAATGGCCCGAATACCGGGAAGCCGACCCTGAAGCCCTCCGCTGCCGCGTCATCGAACCGCTGATGATCGACTGCCGCACCATCCTCGACCCCGTCCGCTGGCGCACCGCCGGCTGGACTGTGCATCAGATCGGGCGACCCGAGAAGTAGCCCCGGAGCGGAAGCACGGCACTGCTCGACTGGCCCCCGAAGGCGCTTCGGGGGCAGGAGACCTTGACTGATTGGCAAGTGATCTTGACCGGCCGACCAGTGCCTGACGGCTCGGTCCCAAGCTGACCGAGTTGGGGAGTCGAGGAACGTCGGTGTCGTCCGGGGTAGCGGGAGCCGTCCGCCCGCTCGCCGCCCGACGATCAGCAGCCGGTGATCTCGCGTGCAACATGGCGGGGCGCTGATGGCGGTGACCCCGATCGACGCCTGCACTTGGGACTCGTCCGGGATGGCCGCGCAGATCTTCAGAGCTGAGCCGCTCGCCCATGGGCCGGGCCGAGCGCCCTCGTACACGGACAGCGGGGCTGGGGGGCTGCACACCGACCGTCCGAGACCAGATCGGCCCACCACGTACACCGACGGTTGTGGGTCCTGTGCGCAGGCCGTCCCGCATCGCGGGGTCTGCCCTGTGTCGAGCCGAGACCTGGCAGGGCAGAGGCGTGGGTTGCGTCCATGGAGATGGGAGCATCCAGGTTGCAGCGTCGGCACACGCAGGCCGTTTTCGGCGTTGCAGAGGGCATCGGCCTCCGCGGACATGAGCGCGTCCGCGAACGTCTTGACCATCGCGCGCAGCAGATCGGGACTCGCCGCAGCGAGGTTGTCCTCCGCGAGGGCATGCAGGGGCAGACGTCGGGTGCGGTCATCGTGCCGATCTACTTCGAGCCTTCGACAACTCGAAGATCAGCCGGTGGCCGTTCTTGTATCCGGACACTCACTCCGACACCGGGACAAACACCCGGATCAGGTGGGAGCCCGTACACCACTTCTCAGTGGGCGGTTCGTAAGGTGATGTCCGTTTCCGGTTGAGGCTGGGCAAGGTCGCTGGTGGAGGCTCCGTCGGCTATGGCTTCCTGGCGAAGTTGC
>NZ_JBVJTD010000052.1:0-16026 GCF_055605965.1 Streptomyces sp. NPDC037126 | reverse complement strand
GACGACCAGCTGCTTGATGTTGAGGATCAGGTCGGTGACGTCCTCCTTGACGCCCGGCACGGTGGTGAACTCGTGCAGCACGCCGTCGATCCGGACGCTGGTGACAGCGGCACCGGGGATCGAGGACAGGAGGGTACGACGGAGGGAGTTGCCGAGGGTGTAGCCGAAGCCCGGCTCCAGCGGCTCGATCACGAACCGTGACCGGAACTCGTCGACGACCTCTTCGGTCAGAGATGGACGCTGAGCAATCAGCACGTGGTATTCCCTCCGGTGTTTGGCGCCCGCTATTTGACGCCGTAGACACCACGAAGGGTACGGGTAGTGCGCCGTTCTATGAAACCGAACCGCCCGGCCGCGCCGTCCGCCAGCCGGACAGCGGGCCGGCAGGCCCGGTTCTCGCGTCGCCCGGACGTCGACATCCAGGGCGTCGGCCGCGTGTTCGCAGGGCAGTCGTACCGCCGGCGTCGTGGGCCGCGGTGGGGCACTCCTACGGCCGATGACCTCGCGCGCCGGCGGTTCCCGTACGCCGGAATCTCGGCCCGGTCCGCGGTGGCGGCAGCGGCCGGGGCTATCAGGAACCGCTGACCCGACCGAGTCGGAGCCGACGGCTGACGAGGCGGTCCTTCCGCGGTGTGACGGGCTCCTCCGCCCTGCGGGGGAGCCGGATTCGTTCGGCCGCGGGATCCGGCCGGGCCGCCCTCGCTGCGATCTTCGGTACGGGACGGACCCGCCGGGCCCACCGAGACCGAGGAGCCCGCATGGCCGAGCACCCCCGGCACGCCAGGCTGCCCCCGGTCGGCTGCGCACCGTCTGGCGGGCCGCGCACGAACCCGTCGAAGGTGTCTCCCCGAGGATCCGGCGCGTCGCCCTGGCCGTGCCGCTGACCGTGCTGCCGTCCGGTCTGTGGCGGCTGCCCGCGGCGTTCGGCGGCGGCATCGGCATCGGTGGACGGGCCTACACCGTCTCTCTGTCGGTGGTGTCCGAGGCCGCCGCGTTCACCGCGTTCGGGCTGATCGCCCGGTGGGGCGAGGCCTTCCCGGGATGGGCGCCTCTCCTGCGCGGCCGACGGGTCCCGGTGAGTGCCGCCGTGATTCCGGCCGCGCTCGGCGCCGCCGTGCTGACCCTGCTGTGGACGGTGCTCACCCTCATCACCCAGATCACGGGCAGGACGGTCAGGGGCGGCAAGCTGCCCGACGACTTCGCCAGCCGGGTCGGCGGCTGGGAGGCCGCCTCCTTCTACGTCTGCTACACGCCCCTGATCCTGTGGGGCCCCCTGCTGGCGGTGGTCACGGTCGCCTACGCGCGCCGCAGGGGCGCGGAGAAAGAGATTGCTCGCTTGCGTTACTGAGCAACTATCAGGGACGTTTCCCCGTCTCACTGGTAGCGGTCGGGGTGACGCTCGCAACGAGCCCGTCCCCCCGCGTCGGAATGAGTGAGAGCGGGCGCATGAGCCAACAGCAGGAACGCGTCGTCGGCGCGCAGGGGCGGGTGGTCCCGCAGGGCCGACCCGTCGTCCTGGTCAGCAGCCGGCACGTCCTCGACTTCGCGCAGCAGGCCCCGGACCTCACCGGTGGAAACGTCGTGTTCCACACCCTGCCCATCGAGGGTTTCGGCATCCGCAATCGTGAGGACGTCACCTGGTGAATCCGGCGGAGATCAAGTCGATCGTGCAGCAGGCATTCGGCCGGACCGCTTCCGCGCCCCCGACGGCAGGCAGCGCTTCGGCCGCCCCGCCACGGTGGACGTCGTCAACGGCGACGGCGCCCCCGGCCTCGCCTCCGGCACGCTGGCGGCACTGGTGAAACTCGGATACACGGCCGGCACGACGGGCAACTCCGCTCCGCAGGCGGAGACGACCGTCCGCTACGGCTCCGGGGCACAGCAGGCGGCCCAGCAGATCGCCGGCCGGCTGCACGCCGGCAACGCCGTGTCCAGTAGCGCCGTACCCGCAGGTCATGTCGTCGTCGTCCTCGGCACGGACCGGACACACCTCGCTCGGCAGGCTCCCGGCCCGAGCCCGAGTGCCTCCGCGCCGGACGCGGTGGCGGCGGACTCCGGACCGGCCGTGAAGGCGGGCGGCGTGCCCTGCGTCAACTGAGCCACCGGCGGCGTCACGGGGCGACGGTGGCACCCGCTCAGCCCGACACCGAAGAACGCAAGAAATCGGTATGCGAATGCTCCTGATTATTAAAGAGCGGGAGTTGCCGTCCGCCCCACACGCCTTTTTCGGACACGCGATTCTTACCTTTCAATGCAGTGACCTACGTCGCAGTGCGGGACTCAGCGCCCTTGGTTTGGAGTTGACCAATTTCCCCCCATGGAGAGGTCGTGAATCAATTGCACCGAGTTGGTGAACGTACCCCGAGGTGAAGGTCATCTGACAGTCCGTAAAGGGCTTTGAAGCCCGTCGGTATGGAAATCCAGAGGCACCACCTTGACATCGACCGCGCTCGATACGTCATCCCCCATCCCCGAGGACCCCGGAACCCGGGCCCTCTTCCGCTCCGCGCCGGCCGCGCCGCCACGCACCCTCATCGACGTCCTGCACGCGACCGCCGCCCTGCACCCGGACGCACCCGCGCTCGACACCGGCACCGAGGTGCTGTCGTACCGTCAGATGTGCGCCGCCACCCACGGACGCGCACAGCGGCTCACCGAGCGGGGAATCGGCCCCGGTGACCGCGTGGGCATACGCGTGCCGTCGGGCAGCGCCGAGCTGTACCTGTCGATCCTCGCCGTCCTGCACTGCGGCGCCGCCTACGTCCCGGTCGACGCCGACGACCCGGAGGAGCGCGCCGCGACCGTGTTCCACGAGGCCGGCGTCTGCCACGTACTGGGGCCGCACCCGCATCCCGCCGACCCGGTCCCGCCCTCCGGAGCGGCGACGGGTTCCGCGCCCACACCGGGGGACGACGCCTGGGTCATCTTCACGTCAGGCTCCACGGGCGCGCCCAAGGGCGTGGCCGTCTCCCACCGGTCCGCCGCCGCCTTCGTCGACGCCGAGGCCTCGCTCTTCCTGCGCGACCAGCCGCTCGGCCCCGGCGACCGCGTCCTCGCGGGCCTCTCGGTCGCCTTCGACGCCTCCTGCGAGGAGATGTGGCTGGCGTGGGGCTCCGGCGCCTGCCTGGTACCGGCCGAACGGTCCCTGGTGCGAGCCGGACACGAACTCGGCCCGTGGCTCGACGCCCGTGGCATCACCGTCGTCTCCACCGTCCCCACCCTGCTGGCGATGTGGCCCGAAGAGGCGTTGCGGCGGATACGGCTGCTCATCCTGGGCGGGGAGGCCTGCCCTCCCGGCCTCGTCGAACGGTTCGCCCGGCCCGAACGGGAGATGTGGAACACCTACGGGCCGACGGAGACCACGGTCGTGGCCTGCGCCGCCCCGCTCCGGCCCGCTCAGCCGGTGCGCATCGGACTGCCGCTCGCCGGCTGGGAGTTGGCGGTGGTGGACGAGGCCGGCGAACCGGTCTCCTACGGCGAGCAGGGCGAACTGGTCATCGCCGGCGCCGGAACCGCACGCTACCTCGACCCCGTGAAGGACGCCGAACGCTTCCGGCCGTGCCCGGCGCTGGACTCGCCACGCGCCTACCGGTCGGGCGACCTGGTGCGCGCCGACGCCGAGGGACTGGTGTTCCTCGGACGCGCCGACGACCAGGTCAAGCTCGGCGGACGCCGGGTCGAACTCGGCGAGATCGACACGGCCCTGCTCGCCCTGCCCGGTGTGCGCGGGGCGGCCGCGGCCGTGCAGTCCACCGTGGCGGGCACGCAGGTACTGGTCGGCTACGTCGTCCCGCAGCGGACCGCCGACGGACACTCCGCCTTCGACGCCGACAAGACCAGGGCACTGCTGGCCGAGCGGCTGCCCGCACCGCTGGTACCCGTACTGGCCGAGGTGGCGGACCTGCCCACACGCGCCTCCGGGAAGGTCGACCGCAAGGCGCTGCCCTGGCCGGTCCCCCTGGCCGGCGCCGGACTCGGCGGCGATGCGGACCACCGGCTGCACGGGACGGCCGCCCGGCTGGCGGACGTGTGGGAACAGCTGCTGGGCCTGCGGCCCGGCCCGGACAGCGACTTCGTGGAGCTGGGCGGCACCAGCCTGACGGCCGCCCGGATGGCCTCGATCCTGCGCGATGACCACCCGGGGCTCTCGGTCGCCGACCTCTACCGGCACCCGGTGCTGCGGAGCATGGCCGACCACCTCGACTCCCTGGTCGGCGCCGCCGAGGAGGCACGCCCCGCGCGGCCGGTGCCCCGGCGGACCTCCGTGGTGCAGTTCCTCGTGACCGTGGCCGGCTACGGCGTCACCGGGCTGCGGGGACTGGTCGGCCTGGCGGCGGCGGACAACGTGCTCGGCTGGATCGCACCCCACCGGTGGGCGCCGCACACGTCCTGGTGGCTGGTCCTCGCGGGATGGGTGGTGCTCTTCAGCGCACCCCTGCGCTGCCTGATCGGAGCCGTCCTCGCCCGAACGCTCGCCGGCCCGGTCACCCCGGGCGCGCACCCGCGCGGCGGAGCCGTCCATCTGCGCCTGTGGAGCGCGGAACGGGCGGTCGCGGCGTTCGGCGTACCCTCCCTGCTGGGCACCCCGTGGGCCACGGCGTACGCCCGGATCCTGGGCTGCCGTACCGGACGAGACGTAGGGCTGCACGCCATGCCGCCGGTGACCGGCCTGGCCGAGCTGGGCGACGGGTGCAGCGTCGAACCGGGGGCGGACATCGCCGGCTGGTGGCTCGACGGCGACACACTGCACGTCGGCGCGATCGCCGTCGGCGCGGGCGCCCGGGTGGGCCACCGCAGCACGCTGCTGCCGGGCGCGGCCCTCGGGCGCGACGCGGAACTGTCCGCCGGTGGCTGCCTGGACGGCCGGATCCCCGACGGCCAGATGTGGACCGGCTCCCCGGCCAGGCCCGCCGGACCCGCCGAACGCCTCGCGGGCGCCGGCTGGCCCGCCCCGCCGGCGGACCGCCGACGCCGCTGGCACGTGGCCTACGCCCTCGCCCTCACCCTGCTGCCGCTGCTGTCCCTGCTGGCCGCCGCCCCCGCGCTGGTCGTCACCTGGCTGCTGGTGCGCGGCACGCCGACGCTCTCCGGGGCGGCCGTCCGACTGCTCGTCGCGGCACCGCTGTTCGCGGTGCTGACCACCCTGTGCGGAACGCTGACCACCGTGCTCGCCGTGCGCCTGCTGAACCGCGCGATCAAGCCGGGCCTGCACCGCGCGGACGGGGGCGTCGCCTGGCGGGCCTGGCTGGTGACACGACTGCTCGACGGCGCCCGCGGGGGCTTCTTCCCGCTCTACGCGAGCCTGGCCACACCGCACTGGCTGCGCCTGCTCGGCGCGCGCGTCGGACACGGCACGGAGATCTCGACCGTACTGCCGCTGCCGTCCCTGCTCCAGGTCGAGGACGGGGCGTTCCTCGCGGACGACACCCTTGTCGCGCCGTTCGAACTGCGCGGCGGATGGATGCGGTTGGGGACCGTGCGCATCGGCAGGCGCGCCTTCGTCGGCAACTCCGGCATCGTCGGACCCGGCCGCGACGTCCCCGACCAGGCCCTGATCGGCGTGCTGTCCGACGCACCGGCACACGTCGAACCCGGGAGCTCCTGGATCGGACGGCCCTCGATGCCACTGCCGCGCACCGCCGGCGCCGCCGACCCGGCCCGCACGTTCGCCCCGCCCAGGCGGCTGGTGGCGGCCCGCGCGGCCGTCGAGATGTGCCGCGTCCTGCCCGTGGTCACCGGCACCCTGCTGGCCGAGGGCCTGCTGCTGGCCCAGCAGGACGCCCTGGATCTCGGCGGGCTGCCCCTGGCGGCACTCACGGGCGTTCCGCTGCTCCTGGCCGCGTTCCTGGTGGCCTCCCTGACCACGACGGCCGCCAAGTGGCTGCTCGTCGGCCGCTTCCGGGCAGTGGAGCGGCCTCTGTGGTCCTCGTTCGTGTGGCGCAACGAACTGTTCGACACGTTCGTGGAAGTGCTGGCCGTTCCCTGGGGAATCGGGGCGCACCTCGGCACGCCCGTGGTGAACTGGTGGCTGCGCAGCCTCGGCGCACGCATCGGGCGCGGCGTGTGGTGCGACACGTACTGGTTGCCGGAGACGGACCTGGTCAGCATCGGCGACGGCGGCACCGTCAACCGCGGATGCGTGCTGCAGACCCATCTCTTCCACGACCGGATCATGAGGATGGACACCGTGCACCTCGCCGCCGGAGCCTCGTTGGGCCCGCACAGCATCGCCCTGCCCGGCACCGCGATCGGCACCGGCGCGTCCATCGCCGCGGCCTCACTCGTGATGCGCGGCGAAACGGTGCCCGAGGGCACCCGCTGGGCCGGCAACCCCATCGCCGGCGTCCCCTCGGCCGCCGCCCCCGCCCGACTCGCCGGAATCGAGGCGCCATGACGTGGTGCAGCCGTCGCGCACTGGTCCGCGGCGCGGCGCTCGCCCCGCTGGCGGTGGCGGCGGCGGACGGGCTCCCGCGTCCGGCCGAACGCTACTTCGCGGACCACGGAACCCACGACCACCGCACCCTCGCCTACGACCTGCACCTGGCCTACGACCCGGCCGCCGGCACGCTGGACGGCCGGGCGCACATCCACGCGGTGGCCCGGCGCGGGCTGCGGGAGATCCGGCTCGACCTCGCCGGACTGACCGTCCGGGAGGCACTGGTCGACGGGGCCGCCGTACCGCCCGGCCGGAAAGGGCACAAAGTGCTCCTGCCCGCGCCGCGCCCGATTCCGGCGGGCACCCCGTTCACGCTGGAGATCGGCTACGGCGGCCGGCCCGGCCCGCTCGGCACGCCGTTCGGGCAGATCGGCTGGGACCGCACGGGAGACGCGCACGACGGGACGCTGGTGGCCGCACAGCCGCTCGGCGCCCCGTCGTGGTTCCCCTGCAACGACCGCCCCGACGACAAGGCCGAGTTCACCTTCCGGGTGACCCTGCCCCGTGGCTATCAGGCCCTCGCGAACGGAACGCTCCAGGAGCACAGCAGCGCGGCATCCACCGAGTCCTGGACCTACCACCACCCGGGCCCCATGGCCCCGTATCTCGCCGCGCTGTACACCGGCCGCTTCGCCCACGACACCTGGCAGGCCAAGGACGGTACGACCGGCCGCGGGTTCACCGGGCGCAACGCCTACCCCGCCCGGCTCTCCGACCGGGCCCGACACGATCTGGGCCGCCAGCCGCAGATGTTCGAGGCGTTCACCCGCTGGTTCGGGCCGTACCCCTTCGAGACGTACGGGGCCGTCGTCGTCGACGCCGACCTGGACCAGCCGGTGGAGAACCAGACGGCGTCCGTCTTCGGCCGCAACCACGTCGACGGCGAACGCACCTGGGAGACGCTCGTCGCCCACGAACTCGTCCACCAGTGGTACGGCAACAGCGTGAGCCTGCGGGACTGGCGGGACATCTGGCTCAACGAGGGTTTCGCCACCTACGGCGAGTGGCTGTGGTCGGAGCAGATCGGCGAGGACTCCGCCGACACCATCGCCAGGGCGGCCCGGAACAGGCTCGCCGAGCAGCCCAAGGGCCTGCGCCTCGCCGACCCCGGGCCCGACCGCATCTTCGACGACCGCGTCTACAACCGAGGCGCCTGCACGCTCCACGCGCTGCGCCTGACGACGGGCGACGAACGGTTCTTCGCGATGCTGCGCGGCTGGCACCACGGCAACAGGGGCGGGAGCGCCGACACGGCCGCCTTCATCGCCCACGCCGGCCGCTCCACACCGACGGCGGTGCAACCCCTGCTGCACGCCTGGCTGTACGACACCGCCGTGCCACCCATGCCCCCGCCCCCGAGGAGCCCGCGGATCTGAGCCCGGCGGTCCGACAGGGGCGCCTGGACCAGGAGTCATCCCTGGACAGGCGCCCCTGCGCCCGAGAGCGTGGAGCCGGTGTGACGCTTCCGTGAAGGGTGGCTGGATCATGGAATCCAGGGTTTCGGGGCTCGGCACCGACGCCTCCCGCTTCCGTATGCTGACGCAGCGAACTGCGGGATGACTGAGGGGGTACGCGTGCCTCTGCACAGGGGCGACCCGAGATCCGTCGGCGGCTACAAGCTGGTCGACCGGCTCGGCGCCGGCGGCATGGGCATGGTCTACCGGGGCAGGTCGCGCTCCGGTCGCGAGGTCGCCGTCAAGGTCGTGCACGCCGAGTACGCCGAGGACCCCGTCTTCCGGGCCCGTTTCCGGCAGGAGGTCGAGGCGGCCCGCCGGGTGAGCGGCGCCTTCACCGCGGCCGTCGTGGACGCCGATCCGGAGGCCGCGCCCCCCTGGATGGCCACGCAGTACGTGCCCGGCCGATCGCTCGCCGCCCGCATCCGTGAGCAAGGCCCGCTGCACGTCGAAGAGTTACGGCCACTCGCGCTGGGCCTGGTCGAGGCGCTGGGGGACATCCACCGGGTCGGCGTGGTGCACCGGGACCTGAAACCGGCCAATGTCCTCATGGCCGAGGACGGTCCCCGCGTCATCGACTTCGGTATCTCGCGCGCCGCCTCGAGCCACCACACCCTCACCGAGACCGGGCAGGTCATCGGCACCCCGACGTTCATGTCCCCGGAACAGTTCACCGACGCCCGTACGGTCGGCCCCGCCTCGGACGTCTTCTCACTCGGCGCGATGCTGGTGTACTGCGTCACCGGCCGCGGCCCCTTCGACGCCGACAGCCCCTACCTGACCGGCTACCGGGTGGTCCACAACGACCCGGTCCTCGACGGGTTGACCGGAGGCGTGCGCGCGGTGCTGGCGCGCTGCCTGGCCAAGGACCCTGCCGACCGGCCCGAACTGGACGATCTGGTAAGGGAGTTCGCCGAGGCACTACCGGACCTCTCGATCGGCGGGCCGGGGACCTCGCGGCTGTCCACCACGTCACCCACCGCCCTGTCCCTCGACGGCCTCGCGACCGCCACCGGCCCCCGCCCGCGGTGGCGTCGGGCCCGGACGCTGCTGGCCGCGTCCGGCGTGCTGGCCGTGGCACTGACCGGTTACGTCCTGCTGGATCCGGGGAGCGAGGACGACACGGCACGGGCGAGCTCGACGGTCACCAGCCGCTGGGGCACGCTCCCCGCCGGCTGGAAGCCATGGCAGACCACCGCGTCCGCCGTCGCCGAGCGCGGAGTGAGGAAGGCGCCGGGGTACGAGGGCAACAGGGAGCTGGCCTGCGCACCGAGCGACGGCGCCCTCTACTGCGCCGGCAGCGCCCTCCTCCCGGAACGGATCGACGCCACCACAGGACGCACCCTCTGGCGCTCCGGCATCGCGCCCGCCGGCGTCCCGGCCGCCCGCTATGTCACGACCGTCCTCGGCACCTACGAGGACGTGGTGCTGGTGGAGCTGACGATCACGGGCGAGGACGGCACGGGACAGTCACAGGCCGTCCTCGGGCTGGACGCCGCGAGCGGCACGAAGCTGTGGTCCCACCCGGTGCGGACCGACAGCCTCGGCTCGGCCTACGCCGCCGGGGTGACGCTGACCCAGGAGGGCGACGGCAGCGCGGTGACCGTCCGCTCGGCGCACGACGGCACGGTACGCCGAAGCATCCCCCTGCCCACCGGGTACGACTGCTCGCCGCTCGCCGTGGACGACCGGCCCTACGTGGAATGCGCCACCCGGATGGAGGGCTCGCACGCCACGCGGTTCTTCGTCGTCGACCCTGCCGACGGCTCCGTGCGCACCCTGGTGTCCCCCGCCCAGCAGCGAAGCTTCGTCGGGATCCGGGACGGACAGCTGGTCTTCGTGGAGTCGGACAGCCGGCCGGTGGCCAACAGCCCCGACCTGATCTACACGCGGATCGTCCGCGTCGACCCGCGCGCCGCCAAGCGCTCGGTGACGGACCTGCCCGAGCACTACCGCGGGGGGATCCCCGCCCTGGCGCACGGGACGCTCTACTTCGCCACCTCCAGCGGCCTGGTCACGGCCGTCTCGGCGGTGACCGGAGCCCGGCTGTGGCAGCGTCATACGACGCTGGAGACACCGGGCGCGACATCGGTGGACCCGGCGGGGCGCACCGTGTACCTGGCCGGCGGGAGCGGCCGGGTCGCCGCCCTCGACGCGGCGCACGGCACCCTGCTGTGGGAGTCTTCGGCACGCGCGGAGGTGCTGGACAGCGGGCTCCTGCCCACCGTGTGGTTCAACAAGGGCGCCCTGGTGCTGGCGGCGTCCGACGGCACCCTCTTCACCCTCGACCCCGCACACCCCGGACGGAAACCCGTCCCGGCGTGAGCCGCCCCGGCCCGCCCGGCCAACGGCCGCGCCGGCCGTGGGCGCGACCGGAGGACCTACTCACCCGCAGGCTCGATCCCGAGACTGCTCACGCCGACAGCCTCGCGTGTCAGTTGTCGGCGATCGTCCGGCCCGGCATCGGCTCCGCGAGCGCCGCCCGCGAGTCGGGCGCGTCGAAGGGGTCGGCGAAGTACTGCGTCTCGTGCACCACGTGCTGGTCAGCGAATTCCATGATGCTCAACGAGTACGAAGGCACGCCGTCGTAGGTGATGATGCATTCGCTCACCCACAGATGCGCATGGCCGGTGATTCGCCGGATGGTGAAGTGCCGGTCGGCCGGGTGCCCGCCGCGCTGCGCCGAAATCGTCGCCCGCCCCCGGAACCGCTCGCCCGACTGCGGGTAGTCCAGGACCGCGTCCGTGGCGTAGATGGTGTGCTCGGCTTCGACGTCCCCGCGTTCCGAGGCCCGCCAGTGCTCCTCGATCGCGGCCCTGGTCAGGGAGTCAGCATCCATGGCACCGCCCTTCGTGACGGCGCCAGCCTAGGCACTCCGGGCCCCACCGGCCCGGCGCCGGGCGGACGTGAGCGGCCAAGTCCCCCCTTCGGCCGGACCGGAGAGCGGCGGCCCTCCGTCGGGGATTGCTGTCATCCGCCGGGCTTTGCCGTCAGAGGACGATGTTCCCGGAGCGTGACGGCACCGCGTCCAGCATGGCGAGCGTGTCCTCGTCGAGCGTGATCGTGCCGACGGCGACGTTGGCCTCGAGGTGGTCGGCGTTCGCGGTACCCGGGATGAGCAGCACGTTCGGGGAGTGATGGAGCAACCAGGCCAGGCCGACCTGAGAGGGGGAGTGGCCCAGCGACCGTGCGACGTCGGTGACGACCGGGTCCTCGGTCACCTTCGGCATGCCGGGGAAGGCACCGCCGAGGGGGAAGTACGGCACCCAGGCGACGCCCTCGGCGAGGCAGAGGCGAAGCATGTCCTCATCACCGCGCAGGACGAGGCTGTACGCGTTCTGCACACAGGCGAGCCCCACCGGCAGAGCCCGGCGCAACTCGTCGACGCCGACGTTGCTGATGCCGATCGTGCCGATCTTGCCCTCGTCGCGCAGGGCGGTCATCTCGGCCAACTGGTCGTCGAGGTCGACCAGTTGCTCGCCCTCGGCGCGCAGTCCGGGTCCGGTGCTCGCACGACGGAGGTTGACCAGGGGGATCTGGTCCAGTCCGAGGCTCGCGAGGTTGTCCTCGACGGCGGCGCGCAGTTCTTCGGGCCGCTGCGCGAGGCGCATCGGGTAGGGGCCGCCGGGATCGGGGGTGGCGCCCACCTTGCTGGCGATCAGGACGTCGTCGGCGGGACGGATCGCCTCGCGGATGACGCCGTTGACGAAGCCGTTCGCGTAGAACTGGGCGGTGTCGATGTGGTCGATGCCGAGCTCGACCGCGCGGCGCAGGATCGTGAGGGCGGTGTCGCGGTCGTCGCGGAGGCGTCCGAGCTGCATGGCTCCGTAGCCGATGCGGGAGACGGTACGGCCCGCGAACGAGCCGCCCCCTCCTGCCCGGAGGGTGACGTCGGCGGTGAACTCGGATGGTGGCGTGGAGGACGTCACAGGCATCCCCTCCCCGTGAGACGATGGGATAAACGGAGAATCCTCCGTTTCATCGACCGTAGCATTACCGGAGGACCCTCCGCTTTGCGTGCGACCGAACCGCCGCCCCCCGACCGTCCCGACGCGCCCGGCCCCGGCCGTCGGGCCCGTGCCGATGCCCTGCGCAACCGCGAGAAGCTGCTGACAGCCGCGCGCGCCTCCTTCGCCGCCGCCGACGGCACGGTCGCGCTGGAAGCCGTCGCACGAGAAGCCGGCGTCGGCATCGGCACGCTGTACCGGCACTTCCCCACCCGGGAAGCACTCGTCGAAGCGGTGTACGCCGCCGAACTGGACGATGTCGCCACGAGCGCGCACACGCTGCTGTCGGAGCTGCCGCCCCCGGCGGCGCTGCGGGCATGGATGGACCGCTACGCGGCGTTCGTCGCCGCCAAACGCACCATCATCGGCACCCTCCGAGCCGGCTGGGCCGCGGGCACCATCACCACACCGGCCACGCGGGAACGCCTCACCGCCGCTGTCGCCCCCATCCTCACGGCCGGAGCGCACGCGGGCTCCCTCCGCGCGGACATCGAGCCCGACGACGTCATCACCATGCTTCTCGGCGTCTTCCTCGCCACCGCCGCCGGCGACTCCCCGGACCGGACCGGCCGCCTGCTCGACCTGATCACCGACGCGCTCCGTTCCCCCTGACGCGAATCGGTGACCGGCCACCCAGGACCGTGCGGCGACGGCACAGACGCTGAGCCCGCCATTCACCCGAAGGGAAGAACCCGGCCGAGTCGTGAGCCCCCTCGGGTCCGGTATGCGCGCCGTGGCCGCCAGGCACACCTCAAGGGCGATCTGCCATGGGTGAAGGGCCCCGGGGGCGGATGACGGGGCCGCACCCGGGGCAGAAGTCATGCAGGTCGGCGGCCCGGTGGATCTGTTTCTCTCTGGCGTCGGCCGCATGCGGCGTGTAGCGTCATGGTGGTTGTCGTGGTTCGCCGTTCGTGCCCGTGCCGCCAGGTGCGGGCGTTTTGTTGTGACGGCGTGGCCAGGGCAATCAGTGCGGGTCTGCACGGTGTGGACCCGGCTCGACCGAGAGGTAAACGCATGGCCAGCGGGACCGTGAAGTGGTTCAACGCCGAAAAGGGCTTCGGCTTCATTCAGCAGGACGGCGGAGGCCCCGACGTCTTCGCGCACTACTCCAACATCAACTCTTCCGGCTTCCGTGAGCTGCAGGAAGGCCAGTCGGTGACCTTCGACGTCACGCAGGGCCAGAAGGGCCCGCAGGCGGAGAACATCACGGTCGTCGCCTGAGCCGACACCTGATCGGTGGCCCCCGGAGCCCTGGCGGCTCCAAGGGGCCGGTGCAACACGTGGTGAGTTGAACAAGCCGCGAGCAGTTCAGAAAGGCGCCCGGCTGGGGTTTCCCAGCCGGGCGCTTCGCATGGGCGGCCGTTGGGCCCGGCTACGACGGCGCCGAGGTCCTGAGGCGCGTACCGGGCGCTGCCATCGGGGAACCACCCGTGCGGCAGGCCGCCGGTGTTCACGTTCGACCCGCCCGCACGTGCCCCCTCCGCCGCACCTCCGGAGCGCGGTCAGGCCCGGCGTCGTACGCGCAACGGCGTGTAGACGAACAGGGCCGCGAGGAACGCCACGGGGTAGGCGAGGTCGGCGCCGTGCAGCGCGTGGGCGACCGGGCCCACGTACAGGCTGGTGCTCATGAACGGCACCGCGACGGCGAAACCGAGGAAGAACGCCGTGAGAGCGGGCCACCACGGCTGCGGTTGCGCCACCTCGGCCGGCAGGTCGACCGGGAGGCCGCCGCGCGCCCGCCTGCGGGCCACCCAGTCGACGATCACGATCGCGACGAACGCGGGGATCCAGTAGCCGACGAACAGCAGGACGTTCTGGAAGCGGGCGGTGGTGTCGGCTGCGTGCATCCACAACACGAGCGGGAAACCGAGCACCGCGGCGAACGCGGCGGCGACCGGCCGCGGCAGCCGCACGCCGACGGTCTGCAGCGCCAGCGATCCGCTGTAGTCGTTCATGGCGTTGCTGCACAGCGCCGCGAGAGCGACCGCGAGGAGTCCGAACGCGCCGAGCGCTCCGCCGCCGAGCAGCCGGTCCACACCGCGTGCGGTCTGGTCGGTGAACTGCGAGGCACCCCACAGGCCGAGCGCCTGCACCGCGACGAAGGACACGCCGACACCGAGCAGGGTGTACCAGAACATGCGCGGACGAGACGCCGTCCGCGGCAGGTAACGGCTGAAGTCGCTGGCGTACGGGGCCCACGAGAGGGCGAGACTCAAGGCGATGGTGCAGGTCAGCACGAACGCGCCCGCCCGGTCGGCGCCATGCACGGTCGCGGCCGTCGGGGGCTGGGTGCCGTGCACCAGCTTCACCGCCAGCGCGACGAGCGAGGCGGCGAGCGCGAAGGTCATCACCGTCTGCAGGCGGTGGATCGCCTCGTATCCGATCACGCCCAGCGCCCCCTGGGCCGCCAGCATCACCAGGACGCCCAACCAGAACGGCCAGCCGAACAGTTGGGCCAGCGCGTCCCCGCCGAACAGACCGATCAGCGCGTCCCAGGCGATCGACGACAGCCACTGCAGGGCGCCCGGCAGGGCGACGGCCCGCCCGAAGGCCAGCCTCGCCAGCGGCAGTTGGCCCGCCCCGGTCTGGCTGCCCCAGGTCCCCAGATAGGCGGTGGGCACCGCACCGACCAGGGTGCCGAGCACCACGGCGATCAGTGCGGTGGTGAAGTCCAGCCCGAGGGCCGCGCCGACGGTGCCGGTGAAGACGCCGGTCATCGTCAGGTTGGGGGCGAACCACACGGTGAACAGCCGCCGGGGGCTGCCGTAGCGAGCGTCCTCGGGCACCGGCGTGATGCCGCGCGCCTCCACCCGCAGATCCCCGGGGGCGGTCGGCATCCGGCCCTCGAAGACGCGCCGCGCCTCGGCTGCGGCCGCCTCTTCATGGGCATACGGCAACGACATATGACATCCCTCCGCCAGTCCTAACTGGTTCAGGTTCAACGGGTGTGATCTCAGCCCCCGTGCGGGGGCACCCCGTGTCCAGGTACGCCGGCCAGAATAGCCCGGACGAGTGACCGGTTCCCGCCGGGACGACGGGGAGGGTGGGTGGAACCTGGTGATCGTGCTCGCGACACGCCCGAGATGGCCCCTCCCAGAGCCGTCCGACCCCGCCCCGCGCGATGGATTCGCACCTGATGCGGCCGCATTCAGCCGTACGACCGGACCGCGCCCGGCGCTCAGCCCGCCGGGATGTCCGCTGACCGGCGCCCCGGTAGGCGATGGCGGCACCAGGAGTGACAGGATGAACCACATGAGCAACGTTTACTTCGACATCAGCATCAACGGCGCCCCCGCCGGCCGTATCGTCTTCAACCTCTTCGACAAGGTCGTTCCGAAGACCGCGCGCAACTTCCGTGAGCTGGCCACCGGCCAGAACGGCTACGGTTACGCCGGCTCGGGCTTCCACCGCGTCATCCCCCAGTTCATGCTGCAGGGCGGTGACTTCACCAACCACAACGGCACCGGTGGCAAGAGCATCTACGGCGAGAAGTTCGAGGACGAGAACTTCGAGCTGAAGCACGACCGCAAGTACCTGCTGTCGATGGCGAACGCCGGCCGCAACACCAACGGGTCGCAGTTCTTCATCACCACCGTCGTCACCCCCTGGCTCGACGGCAAGCACGTCGTCTTCGGTGAGGTCGTCGAGGGCCAGGAGCTCGTCGACCAGATCGAGGCCCTGGGCTCGCAGTCCGGCGCCGTCAAGGGCAAGGTCGAGATCGCGGCCTCCGGCGTCGTCGAAGGCAACTGATCCCGGCCTCTGGCCGGATTTGCCGTCACCGCGTACGCCGAGACGGCTGTGCACGAGCGGTCGAGCCGGAGTGGGCTGTGAATACGGCGGTCCGGCGCGGATGCGAATCCGCGCCGGACCGCCGTCGTGCGCCCTCCTGATGTTCGTCTCCGCCTCCTCTGACGGCCCCCTTCGGCCCTGTGGGCGTGATGCCTGCCATGCGAGCGGGATCACATCCTAGGGAGGGTCGTAGGAACGGAAGCCCCTGAAAAGGGCCGAACAAGCTTGATTGCCTTATTTCGGGTATTTCTCCGTAGGTGGGTAGTAGGTCACATCGTTGCGGCGGGTGTCGGCGGCCGCTAATCATGGCTGTCGTCGCCGCGGGCCGGTCATCGGGTCG
>NZ_JBVJTD010000051.1:0-25399 GCF_055605965.1 Streptomyces sp. NPDC037126 | reverse complement strand
CAGGAGAAGATCACGAACTGCGGCGGGGTCTGACCCGGCTCCAGCGGCACGGGCCTGGCCGGCTGATGCGGCTGCTTGCCGGTGAAGGACGTCGAGCCGTCGCCGATGGGCCGGCCCGCGGGCGCGCCGCTCCCGCCGTCCTGTCCGTTCTTCCCCCCGCCGGAACCGTCCGAGTGGCCGCCGTCGTCCGATGACTTGAGGCTCCCGCAGCCGGCGAGCGTGGCGGCCGCGGCCGCCCCCGCGCCGAGGCCGAGCATTCCCCTGCGGGAGAGGGTCCGGGAGACGGTGCGCATGGAGATCCCCGATTCATCGCGCCTGCTGTGGTCACCCTGTGAGAGGGCGCGACGACCGGGGAAGTTCCGCTCATTCTTATGTTTTTCGCAATAATCCCGGCAAAAACGATCTAAGTCATACCTGACGGCTCGTCAATCGACGGCGGACCGGGCCGGTTTCAGGCCCCGAAGGCCTTCCCCTGGGCCGTGCCCTTGCCCTTCTGGGGCTTGGCGCCGGCCCGCAGGTGCGCCGGGACGAGGTCGATGGCCGGCTCGCTGTAGCCGACGGACACGATCTTGTCACCCAGGTACGTGAAGGTCGTCAGGGACGCGAGCGTGCACTGCCGCTTGCGCGGGTCGTGCCACAGCCGCCGCCGCTCGACGTACGACCGCACGATCCAGATCGGCAGCTGATGGCTGACCAGCACCGCCTCGTGCCCGCGCGCCCGGTCCTTGGCCGCGTTCAGCGCGGCCGTCATCCGCACGACCTGGTCGATGTACGGCTCGCCCCAGGACGGCCGGAACGGGTTGACCAGGTGCTTCCAGTTCTCGGGCCGCTGCAGCGCGCCGTCGCCGACGCCGAAGGTCTTGCCCTGGAAGACGTTGTCGGCCTCGATCAGCCGCTCGTCGGTGTCCAGGTCGAGGCCGTGCGCCTTGGCGATCGGGGTCGCCGTCTCCTGCGCCCGCTCCAGCGGCGAGGCGCACACGTGGGTGACGTCCCGCGGGGCGAGGTGCTCGGCGACCCGGTCGGCCATCTGCCGCCCCAGCTCGGACAGGTGGTACCCGGGCAGCCGCCCGTAGAGGATCCCGTCCGGGTTGGCGACCTCGCCGTGCCGCATCAGGTGGACGACGGTGACGTCCTTCTCGTTGGCGTAGCCGGCACTGTTGCTCACGCGGTGGCCTCCGCAGCCGCCCGGGCCGCCGCCGGAAGGGCGTCGGCGATCTTCTGGATGGCCCGCTCGTCGTGGGCCGTGGACACGAACCAGGACTCGAAGGACGACGGCGGCAGGTAGACGCCGTTCGCCAGCAGCGAGTGGAAGAACGCGGTGAAGCGGAACGACTCCTGCCGCTTGGCGTCCTCGTAGTTGCGCACCTGACGGTCGGTGAAGAACACCGAGAACATGTTGGACGCCGTCTGCAGCCGGTGCGCGACGCCCTCCTTGTTCAGCGCCTCGGTGACCAGGGACTGGATCTGCGCCGAGACGGCGTCGACCTTCTCGTAGGCGGCGGCGTCGAGGAGCCGCAGCTGGGCGAGCCCGGCGGCGGTGGCGACGGGGTTCCCGGAGAGCGTGCCGGCCTGGTACACCGGCCCGGCGGGCGCGAGGTGCGCCATGACGTCGGCCCGGCCGCCGAACGCGGCGGCGGGGAAGCCGCCGCCCATGACCTTCCCGAAGGTCATCAGGTCCGGCGCGACCCCGTCGATCCCGTACCAGCCGGCGCGGCTGGTACGGAAGCCGGTCATCACCTCGTCGGAGATGTACAGCGCGCCGTTCTTGTGGCAGGCGTCCAGGAGCCCCTGGTTGAACCCGGGGGCCGGCGGCACGACACCCATGTTGCCGGGCGAGGCCTCGGTGATCACACAGGCGATCTCGCCCGGGTGCCGGTGGAAGGCCTCCTGCACGGCCTCCAGGTCGTTGTACGGCAGCACGATCGTGTCCCCGGCCTGCGCACCGGTGACACCGGGCGTGTCGGGCAGCGCGAAGGTGGCGACGCCGCTGCCGGCCGCGGCGAGCAGCGAGTCCACATGCCCGTGGTAGCAGCCGGCGAACTTGATCACCTTGGAGCGCCGGGTGAAACCGCGCGCGAGGCGGATGGCGGACATCGTCGCCTCGGTCCCGCTGCTGACGAGCCGGACCTGCTCCACGGGCCCGACCCGGGCGACGATCTCCTCGGCGAGCGCGACCTCGCCCTCACCGGGGGTGCCGAAGGACGTGCCCCGGGCGACGGCCTCCTGGACGGCGGCGATGACCTCGGGGTGCGAGTGCCCGAGGATCATGGGACCCCAGGAGCACACGAGGTCGACGTACTCGCGTCCGTCGGCGTCGGTGAGGTACGGGCCCCGGCCCGACACCATGAACCGGGGCGTGCCGCCGACGGCGCGGAAGGCGCGCACCGGGGAGTTCACACCACCGGGCGTGACGGCGGAGGCACGGTCGAAGAGCGCCTGGGAGGCGGGCGCTTCGTACGGATAGGGCGTTTCGCTCTGGGCACTCATGACGTGCGACTTCTCCGGCTTCTCTGACTCCGGTTGCGTTGTGACCCCCTCAGGGTAGGCCGCGGCCCGGCCACCGGGCCTCCGGCCTCGGGTCCGCAGCACCGTCATCCGCCATCTGCGAGACTGACACCTGATACACACAGCGCCTACGCACGTAATGATCGGGGGCCGGGAAGATCCCCGTGGACTGTTGTTCCACCGCACGTTTCGCCGGGCGGGCGTGGGGGAGGTCACTGACACGATGATCGGGTTGCGCGGCGGGGGCCACGCGTCCTAGAAAAGCAGTCGGGTGGAGATATGCATCGCGGTGGCGGACTGGGCGAGGGGACTGATGACCTGGGTCCTCGACGTGCCCGGCGGGGAAGGCACCGGCGCGAGGCTGAGGAAGCGACCGAAGCACGTCGGACACAGGGTGTACCGGGCGAGCCCGAGGGGCACGACCGCCTGAGGGCGGGGAGCAGGAATGGTGGTCGGGTGGGGGTGACGTACAAGTACTTCGGCGCACCGGACGGCGCGACCGCGGCCCGCGTCCCCATCTCGATGCGTCCCGAGGAGCTCGGCGGCGACGAGCTGGGCATGAACGGCATGTTCACCAAGATCAAGCCCGAGACCATGGCGGCCATGGTGCTGACCGGCATCGAAGGCGTGCCCCTGCACAAGGTGCCGCCCCTCGAACTGGTCGTCCTGCACCCCGACTACGCCGTCGTCAAGCTCCCCATGACGGTCGTCGACCCCCTGCGCGGCATCGGCGAGGAAGCGGTCGGCGCGGCGGCCTTCATCTGGTCCACGGTCCCCGACCGCGGCGGCCCCCGGGACGCCTTCAACGTCTACCAGCTCCTCCACGAATGGCAGGACTTCAGCCACCGGCTCCATGAGGCGGGGCATCAGCCGTACTGCCTGGTGTGGCCCTGAGCTGACCTTCCGTCGTGGTGGGGCGGGGCTCGGGCCCCGCCTTCGTCAGCTGCCGCCGACTCCGAGGGCCGCATGCCAGCGCCCCGCGGTCGGTGGCGAGGTGGACGATCCGGACCATGAGCCCGGCCGCGGCCAGCAGGAAGTGGCCGAAGACCAGCGGCGCCGGGAAACGGGTCGTGCCGGTCCGCTGCTGTCGCAGGCCGCCGCGGGAGATCCGCGTGGCGTCGCCGAGGGCGGCCAGAGAGGTCAGCGAGGCATGGTCCAGGCCCACCCCGGCAGTGTATGGGCCATCTTTTGGGCGAAAAGCCCCGATCCGGACCACCACTGTGCCGCGGGTCACACAGGTGAGTGTTGAATTTCGAACAACCCTTCTCATGGCCCGCGGGTCGTCTGTGCGTACGCTTTCGGCCACTCCTGCCCACGAGGTTCGCATGAAGCTTCGCCGCTCCCTGGCTCTCGCCGCCGCGACGGCCGCCATGGCCCCGGCCGTCCTGCTCGCGGCCCCGGCCGCCTACGCCACGGACGACAGCTCTTCGCCCACCGCCGCCGAGACGATCCCCGCCGCGGACGACACCACTCCCGCCGCCGAGGACACCACCCCGGCCGCGGACGGGACGACCCCCGCGGCCGGCGACGACACGCCGGCGGCCGACGCGTCCGCTCCCGCCGCCGCACAGTCCGGTTCCTCCAGCGCCGCGGCGTCCGCGCCGGCCTCGGCTTCGGTGTCCGCCACCCCCTCGCCCTCCGCGTCCGAGTCCACGGGCCCGTTCGAGTGCGACAGCGACCACCCCAGCATCGACACCGACCTGCACACCTACCTCTCCGGACTGCCCTCCAAGATCGTGGCGGGCAGCGGCTTCCACGGCTTCCGGCTGACGGTGGACAACACCGGCGACCTCTCCTACCAGCGCGTCGACCTCGGTGTGTTCACAGCCCAGATGGACGAGGCGTCCTACTTCATCGACACCAGCCACCTCAGCCTGCAGTACAAGGACCCGTCGTCCGGCAAGTGGACCGACATCTCCCTGGACGAGAACGACGAGGGCGCCGGCTACCTCGGCTACACCGACGTCAAGCCCCACGAGTCCTTCACCATCGATCTGCGCCTGGCCGTGGACGGCTCCGCCCCGGCCGGTCTCGGTTACGCCATCAGCATCGGCATGTACGCCGACGCCAAGGGCAACTGCGTCATGTCCGACAGCGGTGAGAGCTACTACCAGTTCGACATCCTCAAGGCGGGCTCCGCCCCCGGCCACCCCGGTGACGCGAAGCCGCAGGGCGGCCGGAAGCCGCTTCCCAAGCAGCCGTCCGGCAACACGCGGATCGAGCCCCAGGGGCACCTCGCCGAGACCGGTTCCAGCACCGCGCTGCCCGTGCTCGCCCTGACCGGGGGCGCGGCCGTCGCCCTCGGCGCGGGCGCGGTGTTCGTGGTGCGCCGCCGCAGGTCCGCGGGCCCGGGCGCCACGGTCTGACGAGGGCGCCCGCCCAGCCGTAGGTGCACGGGCATCGGCACCGCCACCTGACGGCGACCCGCCCGCACCGCCGTAGGTCCGCGCGTCCGCCCCCGCGGTCGCGCGGGCCGCACGGCCCGGCCCACCGCCACGCGCAAGACAGCCGGAAACCGGAGATCGGCCCCGGTCCGCCAGACTGCCTAAGGCCGCGAGAAACCGGAGAACAGCCCCGGCCCGCCGACATGCGCAAGACCGCCCGAAACCGGGGAACGGCCGCGGTCCGTCGGCATGCGGATGGCCGGCGGGGAGCGGAGAATGAAGCTCGGCGGGGCGCTGTTCCCTGCTCCTTCATCACCGGCGCGAACGGATCCGCGTATCACGCCCCCGCAGCCCGCCCGGACGTCGCGCGTTCACGTCCGTCCGCGCGTCACGCGCGGAAGCAGAGGTGGTCGGCCATGGGCGTCATCGACGAGGCTGCTCTCGACAGCCTGCGTGAGTCACTGCGGGGGCCCGTCGTCGCGCCGGGGGACCCCGGTTACGACGAGGCGCGCGGCATCTACAACGCCATGATCGACCGGCGTCCCGCGGCGCTCGCCGGATGCGTCGACGTAGCGGACGTACGGACCGTGCTCTCCTTCGCCCAGGACGTGGACGTGCAGGTGGCGGTGCGCGGCGGCGGGCACAGCGGGCCGGGTCTGTGCCTCGTCGACGGCGCCCTGACGCTCGACCTCTCGCCGATGCGCTGGGTGCACCTCGACCCCGCGACGCGGACCGCGCGGGTGGGCGGCGGAAGCCAGTTGGGGGACCTGGACCACGCGACGCACACCTTCGGCCTGGGCGTGCCGGCCGGGATCATGTCGACCACCGGCGTCGGCGGTCTCACCCTCGGCGGCGGCCACGGGTACCTCACCCGCCGGTACGGCCTGACCGTCGACAGCCTGGTGTCCGCGGACGTCGTCCTCGCCGACGGCACGTTCGTCACCGCCTCGCAGCACGAACACCCGGACCTGCTCTGGGCGTTGCGGGGCGGCGGCGGCAACTTCGGTGTCGTCACCTCCTTCACCTTCCAACTGCACCCGGTGGACGCGGTCGGGGTCGCGGTGACGTTCTGGCCCGTGGACCAGGTGCGTGAAGTGCTCCAGTGGTACCGGGAGTTCCTGCCCGCCGCGCCGGAGGAGGTCTACGGCTTCTTCGCGCTGCTGACCGTGCCGCCCGCGCCGCCGTTCCCCGAGCCGATCCACGGGCGGAAGGTGTGCGGCGTGGTGTGGTGCTACACCGGCGATCTGGACCAGGACCGCCTGGAGAAGGTGCTGACCGTCGTGAACGCGCCCGGGCCGCCCGTCTTCCACTTCACCACGCCGATGCCGTACCCCGCCCTCCAGACCATGTTCGACCAGTTGCTCCCCAAGGGGCTGCAGTGGTACTGGCGCGGTGACTTCTTCGACACCATCTCCGACGACGCCGTGGCGGTGCACGAGAAGTACGGCCAGAACCTCCCCACCGGCCTGTCGACGATGCACCTCTACCCGGTCGACGGAGCGACCCGCCGGACCCCCGCCGACGACACGGCCTGGGCCTACCGGGACGCCGTGTGGTCCGGGGTCGTCGCCGGCATCGACCCCGATCCCGCCAACGCCGGCCTGGTCCGGCAGTGGTGCGTCGACTACTGGACCGATCTGCACCCCCACTCCATGGGCGGGGCGTACATCAACTTCCTGGGCGAGGAGGAGAGTGCCGACCGGGTCCGGGCCACCTACCGCGGGAACTACGACCGCCTGGCCCAGGTCAAACGCGCCTACGACCCGGAGAACTTCTTCCACGCCAACCAGAACATCCTGCCCATGGGGTTCTGAGGGCGGCGGCCCGTCGTCAGCGGGCGAGGCGGGCGGGGTCCGGGCGGCGGGCCTCGTCCGCCCGCTCCAGGAGTTCGTCGACCGACCACTGGTCGTAGGCGTGCTCGCCGTACCTGACGGCGCGCACGCGGCCGTCGCTCCCGATCAGGAAGTCGGCGGGCAGGCCGAGCCGTCCCCCGTGCGGGCGGGCGGCCGGTCCGCGCTCGCGCCCGCGCAGGATCGCCCACGCGCTGCGCGACACCGCCCGGGCGACCGGCCCCCACACCCGAGGGTCCAGCAGGGCGCGGGGCGCCGACTCCACGCCGAACTCGGCGTACAGCCGCTTGCCGGGATCGGCGACGACGGCGAAGGGAAGGTCGGCGACGTGCTCCCGCAGCTCCCCGGCGGGCGAGTGGAAGACGACGGCCTCCCGGATCCCGGCCGCCTCGATCTCCGCGTGCCGGAGCACGACGGAACGCAGATGCAGATTGCAGACCGGGCAGCCGGCGAAGCGCCGGAACTGGAGATGGACCAGCCGCCCGGGGTCCGGGACCGCGACCGGTGGGCCGAGGATCGGGGTGAGGGTGCGGGGGCCGACCGGCGAGCCGGGGACCAGGGGCCCCCGGGGCAGGGACGGGGACATCGACATCTGCCTCCTTCGTAGGCGTACGTCGTACACCTACGAGGTTAGGCGTATGCCGTACGCTGTCAACCGCCATGCCACGACCCCGTTCCCTCAGCCATGACCGGCTGGCCTCCGCCGCGCTCTCCGTCCTCGACCGCGACGGGCTGGCCGGGCTGTCCATGCGCACGGTCGCCAAGGAGCTCGGCATGAGCACGATGGCGCTCTACCGGTATGTGCGCGACCGCGAGGAACTGGAACTGCTCGTCGTCGAGTCCGTGCTCGCGGCCGTCGACACGGAGCCGCCGGCCGCCGGGCCGCCGTGGCAGGAGCGGATCGAGGTCCTGGTGCGGCGGGTGCGGGACACGCTGCGCGCGCACCCCTCGGCCGTCCCGCTGACGGTCGCCCACCGGCACCACTCGCTCGGCGTGCTGCGCTGGTCGGAGACGGTGCTCGGCGTCCTCGCGAGCGCGGGCTTCGAGGGCGAGCACCGGGTCGTCGCCCTGCGCGCCCTGGTCGCCTACGTCAACGGGGCCCTGCAACTGGAGCAGTTGGGCGCCCTCTCGGGCCCGGGCACGCGCGCCATCTCGTCGTTGCCCCCCGAGGGGTTCCCCCTGATGGCCGCCACCGCCCACCACGCCCGCACCGTCGACGCGGAACACGAGTTCTTCGGCGGGCTCGCCGCCCTGCTCCGGGGCCTGGACGGCTGACGGCCGGCCCGCACCGTCAACGGCGTGCCGGGTTCTCCCGCAGCCAGGTGAGCACCTGCTCGGCGTGGCCGGCGGGCGGGAAGACCGGGTAGAAGGTGTGCTCGACGGCGCCGTCGCGGACGACGAGGGTGAGCCGCTTGAACAGGGTCCTGCCCTCGACCTCGAAGGTCGGCAGGGCCAGCGCCTCGGCCAGGGTGAGACCGGGGTCGGAGAGCATGGGGAAGGGGAGGTGGAGCCGGTCCACCACCTCGCGCTGGTAGTCGCCGTCCTGGCTGGACAGCCCGAACACGCGCCCGGCGCCAGCCTGGAGAAGGTCCTGGTAGTGGTCGCGGAAGCCACAGCTCTCGGGGGTGCAGCCCCGGGCGCCCGGGATGGTGTTCCAGCCCTCGGGCAGATCGGTGCCGGGGCGCCCGGTGAGGGGATAGAGGTAGAGCACGGTCCGGCCGGGGCCGAGCTCGTCCAGCCGCACCTCCCGGCCCAGGGTGCTCGTCAGCGCGAGGGGCGGCAGCGCGGCACCGGGGAGGTGGTCCGCGGCCCCGTCGTCCTGCGGCACCGGCAGATCGGGCGGCAGCGTCAGGTAGTCGTCCATGGTGGGCTCTTCCTTTCCCGTCCTCGGGGTCGTGCCGTTGCGGTGCGCGGCGGTGTTCAGCTGGGAGATCAGCACCGTGCGCCGGGCGGACACGCCTCGATCCGCTCGGTCAGTTCGTCGATCGCCTCGCGGTAGCCGGCCAGCGAGGCCGGGCAGTCGTCACCGTGCCGGCCGCCGGCCGCCAGGCAGTCCAGGAACGGGCGGGTGCGCTCGGCCGGGATGCCCAGCCGCCGCAGCGCCGCGATCTCGTGGACCAGGCGCACGTCCCCGTCGCCGTAGCTGCGGTAGCCGTTGGCCAGCCGGGCGGGGGTGATCAGGCCGAGGGACTCGTAGTACCGCACCGCCTTGACCGTCACCCCGGCCCGGCGGGCCAGCTCGCCGATCCGCATGCCGTGTGCACCGCCTTCACCGCTCACGACACAGCACGCTAGACCTTGCCCCCGGGGGCAGGGTCGAGCGAGCGGCCGTCAGGCCGACTGCAGCCGGTCCGCGAGGCCCGCCGCCGTGAACGCCCGGACCACGTCCTGCCGGGTCTCCGTGAAGTGGCCCCAGCTGTCGCAGTGCGCCGGTACGACCCGGCGGGCGCCGAGGAGCCCGGCGGCGGTCGCCGCCGCCGCGGCGTCGAGGACGAGCAGCGCCTCGTCGAGGATGCCCGGCACGCGGGGCGCCCCCGCGAACAGCACGGCGGTGTCCACCGGGCCGAACCGGCCGGCGATCTCCTTCACCAGATCCAGGGAGGCGTTGTCGCCGCTGACATAGACGGTGGGGAGGTCGGCGGAGGTGAGGACGAAGCCGATGACCTCGCCGGTGACCGCCTCGGCACCCTCGGGGCCGTGCAGGGCGGGCGCGCCGGTGACGGTCAGGGCGCCGCCGTCGGGTCGGGCCAGCTCCACGGACTGCCAGGGGGCGAGGGCCCGGGCGGTGCCGCCGAGGCGGGCGGCGCCGCCGCTCGTGGTGAGGGTGCGCGGTACGTCGGCGAGCAGGGCGCGGCCGGAGCGGTCGAGGTTGTCGGGATGCTCGTCGTGGGAGAGCAGGACGACGTCGACCGGTCCGAGGTCGGCCCGCGCCAGGCGGGGCGGCGCGGTCTTGGTGAGGAACCGGCCCTCGCCCCTGGGGTAGTCGCCCGGGCCGTCGAAGGTGGGGTCGGTCAGCAGACGCAGGCCGCCGTACTCGATGAGGACGGTAGGACCGCCGAGGACGCGTACGGGGACCGGCTCGGCTGCAGCACTCATGATGATGTGACCTCACGGTTGAAGGAAGTCTTGTCCGTGAGAAGAAGCTAACCGGTTCTCACGGATGGGCGCAAGACGTACCATGAGGCACGTGACTGGAAGCCTGACCGACGACCTGGCCCTTCAGCCTGCGCCCGGCGCGGAGCAGTACGCCGCGCTCGACCTCGCCAACAGCGCGATCGCCCTGCCCGGCGGCCAGTTCGCCGACCTGCTCGGGACACCCTCCGCGGCCAACCGCTGGCTCACCGGGCACGCCCTCGCCCCGGCCGACGCGGGCCTGCGGGAGACATGCGCGGCCCAGCTGCGCTCCCTGCGCGAACACGTCCGGTCCCTGATCGCCGCGCGGGTCGAGGGCCAGGCGCCCCCGGCCGGCGCGCTGAACGCCGTCAACGACGCGCTCACCCGGGCCCCGGCCGCCTCACTGCTGCACTGGTCCCCCGAGCGGGGCATGTACCGGGCGGCCTCCCACCCGACCACCCAGATCCTGGAACACGCCCTGGCCGCGCTCGCCGCCGACGCCGCGGGCCTGCTCACCGGCCCCGACGCCGATCGCCTCACCGCCTGCGGATCCGCGCCGTGCAACCGCTACCTGCTGCGCCACGGCCGCCGCCACTGGTGCTCCACCCGCTGCGGCGACCGGGCCCGCGCGGCCCGCGCCTACGCCCGCCGCACAGCCCGGCCGAAGCCCGACGAAGCACCCCCGGCACACGAGTGACGGCACCCGGCGACGACTTCCCGCCGCGCCCCGGACCCCGCCGGGAGTAAGACGGCCGACGGGGACGGGCACCCCGCGCGTCCGGTGGTACGGCCCATCCGACCGGTGCGACACCCGCCACACCCACGACCGGCCGCCTCCAGGCCGCGGCACCCCGGCCCGGTCCGGGCGGCACGAGGGCCGACCGGTACGGCAGCCGCCCGGCCGGCACTGGAGCGGCAGGCCGGCGAGAGGGCCCGGCCCCGCCGCGGAAGGCCGCCGCGGCCCGATCACCCCGCTA
Source organism: Streptomyces sp. NPDC037126 (assembly GCF_055605965.1). Taxonomy (NCBI): domain Bacteria; kingdom Bacillati; phylum Actinomycetota; class Actinomycetes; order Kitasatosporales; family Streptomycetaceae; genus Streptomyces; species Streptomyces sp. NPDC037126. The sequence continues at coordinate 14,569 of NZ_JBVJTD010000051.1, read as the reverse complement.
GCAGTACGGCGGCTGGCTGGTGAGGGACGCCGCGACCCGCATCCACACACCGAACTGCCGGTACAGCGAGGGGAGGCCTCCGGTCGCCCGGACGGTCCTGCTGTCCTCGGCCGTGACACCGGGGATGCCGAGCAGAGTGGCGGCGACGGAGGCGGACTGCCAGCGGACGGCGAGGGTGACCTCGGCGTCGGACGGGGCCGGACGGCCGGGCGCCGGACTCAGCGCCCGGACGACCGCGTCCTCGACGGCCTTGCGAGCCTCCGCCTCCGGCCGCAGCTCGGCCCCGAACCGGTCGTGGGCGTACTTCACGGGAACGGTGACCACCGAGGCGTCCCACGCCGACATCTCGGCGCAGGCGGTGTCGTCACCGGTGAGCGCCACCACCGGCACCCCCAGGGCCGCCGCCGTGGCATGCGCCAAGCCGATCTCGCCGACCGGCCGGCCGTCCAGCCACATGTCCTCGATCTCGTGCCCCATGAAGCTGTGGCTGAGTACGCCGAGGACACCCGCCCGGGAGTGATAGCCGACACAGAGCGCCGCGTCGTACTCCCCGGTCAGGCCCTCCAGCATGCCCATCTGCTTGGGCTTGCCGCGCACGAGGCGGGCCGCCGGGTGCAGGGCCTCGGGGAGCAGGTTGCGCATCGGACCGTGGGCGTCGTTGACGAGCACGGTGCTCGCGCCCGCCGTCAGCGCGCCGCGCACGGCCGCGTTCACGTCCTCGGCCATCATGGAGCGTCCCCGCTCGTAGTCCCGGCCGCCCGGCTGGACGTCGTCGGCGTCCACGAGCCCGGTGACACCCTCCATGTCGACGCTCAGATACACGCGCATGGCACCGACCCTATCCGACCCTACGTATTGTAGGTTCCCAACCGTCCATGGCCGCAGGGCCGTTCACACGTCAGTTCAACGGGGGCCCCATGCAGGACACGGAGACGGAACCCAGCGGGGCGGTCTGCGCACGCAGCCTCGCGCCGACCCTGACCGTGCTCGTCATCAGCCTCGTCGTCGCCGCCGTCGGCGTGTACGAGCTGTGCGGCTTCGGCCTGCACAGCCTCGACCGGCGCCCCCACCTGTTCAGTGACGGCCTCGCGACCGGCGGGGTGATCGTCGCCGCGGTGGCGGCCGGAGCCGCGGTGGGCAACCTGGCGTGGACGCTGGCGGCCGCCCGGCGCGGCACGGAAAGGGCCGGGTAAGAACCAGGACCGGTACGCTCCTCTCCCGAAGTCCACCCAGCCACACCGACCTACAAGTTGTAGGGTCGAACAGGCCCCGTCCCCTCCCTCAAGGTGACCAGTCACCATGCCCGCACAGCAGTCGGCACCGACCTCCACACAGATCCCCGCCCAGCGCGGAGCGCGCCGCGAGTTCCCGCCCATCACGCCCAGCCCCCGGCTGCGCGCGGCGGCGGCCTCGGCCACTGTGTGGTACCTGCGGCTGATAGCCGTGGTCAACATCCTCGCGGTCCTGTCGCTGCCGTTCCGGCAGGAGGTCCACGAGCACAACACCAGCAAGCTCTTCACCCCGCACCAGATCCACCCGCACCACACCGGCGCCTTCTTCACGCCGTACCTGGCCACCGGCGGCCTGGTCTCGGCCGCGCTCGCGATCTTCCTCATGCTGGTGATGCGGCGCCGCAAGCGGGCCGCGTGGGTGACCAACATCCTGCTCGCCGGCCCGCTCTTCCTGGTCTACGTCCTCGGGCTCACCCAGGACCGCTACCAGGACCACGTCTTCAACTGGGTCTCCACCGCCCTGACCGGGCTGTTCGTCGCCGCCCTGCTGATCGGCCGGCGCGAGTTCAACGCGGTCGGCGACCCCTCCAACCCGAAGCTGGCGCTCGCCGTCGGCGCGGGCGGCCTGCTCGTCACGGGCGGCCTCGGCACCCTGCTGGTGCACGCCACCAACAAACTGCCCGGCGCCCGGCTCTCCGACGAGATCTTCTACACCTACCTGCGCGGCATCAGCGTCGGCGTGTTCGCCGACCGCATCGAGCACGTCCACGCGCCCCGCTGGACCGACATCACGGTCAACGTGCTGCTCGCCGTGGCCTTCTGCGTCGTCCTGTACGCCTGCTTCCGCTCCCCGCGCGGCCGTGAGCTGCTCACCACGGACGACGAGGAGAAGCTGCGCACACTGCTCGACCGGCACGGCGCCCGCGACTCCCTCGGCTACTTCGCGCTGCGCCGGGACAAGGCGGCGATCTTCTCCCCCAGCGGCAAGGCAGCGGTCACCTACCGCGTCGTCGGCGCCGTCTCCCTCGCCTCCGGCGACCCGATCGGCGACCCCGAGGCCTGGCCCGGCGCCATCGACGCCTGGCTCGCCGAGGCCCGCAGGCACGCCTGGATCCCGGCGGTCATGGGCGCGAGCGAGGAGGCGGGCACGGTCTACTCCCGGCACGGCCTGGACGCCCTCGAACTCGGTGACGAGGCGATCGTCGACCTCGCCGACTTCACCCTGGACGGCCGCGCGATGCGTGTGGTCCGCCAGGCCCACAACCGGGTCAAGCGGGCCGGGTACACCGTCCGCATCCGCCGCCACGAGGACATCCCGGCCGAGGAGATGGCGCTCCTCGTCGACCGCGCCGACCACTGGCGCGACGGCGCCACCGAGCGCGGCTTCTCCATGGCCCTGGGCCGCCTCGGCGACCCGGCCGACGGCCGCTGCGTGATGCTGGAGTGCCGGGACGCGAACGACGAGCCCCGGGCCCTGCTCAGCTTCGTCCCCTGGGGCGAGAACGGCCTCTCGCTGGACCTGATGCGCCGCGACCGCGCCTGCGAGAACGGCCTGATGGAGTACATGGTCGTGGAGCTCCTCCTGCAGGCGAAGGAGCTGGGCGTCCAGCGGGTGTCGCTGAACTTCGCGATGTTCCGCTCGGTCTTCGAACGCGGCGCCCGGCTCGGCGCGGGCCCCGTGCTGCGCCTGTGGCGCTCCACGCTGACGTTCTTCTCCCGCTGGTGGCAGATCGAGTCCCTCTACCGCGCGAACGCCAAGTACCGGCCGGTCTGGGAGCCCCGCTTCCTGCTCTTCGCCAAGACCAGCGACATCCCGCGCATCGGCCTGGCCAGCGCCCAGGCGGAGGGCTTCCTCACCCTGCCGAGACTGCGCGGCGGCTCGTAGCCGGTCCGGCCGGTGGGCGGTTGGATCACCGCTCACCGGCCGGAGTACGACCACGGAAAGCAGCCGGTCGGCCCACGCCGCCGCCCTCTCCGCACCGGCGCCCGGCCGGCCGGACCGCGGCCACCGCGGGAAGCCTGCGCCCTCCGCGGACCCATCCATCCGATACGCCCCGGTCGTACCCCGTACGTCGGGGCCGGCGCCCCTCGGCACCCGTCCTCAGGCCCGCACGGACCCGGCGCCCCCCTCGGCACCCGTCCTCAGGCCCGCACGGACCCGGCGCCCCCCTCGGCACCCGTCCGTGAGATCCGTACCGGGCGCCCCCGCGGGCGTTCGGCCCTTCCGTCAGCCGCCGGCCCGGGTCGCGCCCGAGAGGCCGCCGCCGACGGTGAAGCCGATGACCGAGCCGCCGCCCTCGCGCCGGTAGGCGAACGGCGCGCCGCCGTGGGCCATGGCGACCTCGCGCACGATGGAGAGACCGAGGCCCGAACCCGGCAGTGAGCGTGCGTCGGCGGCCCGGTAGAAGCGGTCGAAGATCCGGATCAGGTCGCCCTCGGCGATCCCGGGCCCCCGGTCGAGCACCTCCACGCGCACGGTGCCCGGCCGTGCCGGACCGGTGACGCTGACCTCGATGGGCGCCTTGCCGGACCGGTCGAACTTGGCCGCGTTCTCGACCAGGTTGGAGATGGCCCGCTGGAGCATGCCGGGCCGGCCGTCGGTCGTCGTGTCGCCGCTGAGGCGCAGCACGATCTCCCGGCCGGTACGGCGCCCCGCGAGCCCCACCACGTCCTCGGCGATGTCGGCGAGGTCCACCTGCTGCGGCGGCTCGCTGTCGGACTGCCCCGCGGCGAGGTCGACCAGCTCGTTGACCAGGTCGGTCAGCTCCCGCGCCTCCTGGCTGAGGTCGGCGACGAGTTCCTCCCGGGTGTCCGGGGGAAGCTCGTCGATCCTGCGCAGCAGCGAGATGTTCGTGCGCAGCGACGTCAGCGGTGTGCGCAGTTCGTGGCCGGCGTCCTGGACGAGGCGCCGCTGGTCCTCCTCGGACTGGGCGAGCCGGCCCAGCATGCGGTCGAAGGCCCGCCCGAGCCTGCCCACCTCGTCGAGGCCCGCGACGGGCACCTCGATGCCGAGACGGCGGGTGCGGGCGACGTCCTCGGCGGCCGAGGTGAGGACCACCAGACGCCGGGTGATCCGGCGGGCCAGCCACCATCCGAACAGTCCGGCCGCCACCACGACGGCCGACATCAGGTACAGCGTCCGCTGCTGGAGCGTGCGCAGCAGGTCCTCGGTGTCGCTGAACTCCTGCGCGACCTGGACCGCGCCGCGCCCGTCGCCGAGCGAGACGGTGGCGATGCGGAACAGGTCCTCGTCGACCCGGACGTCCTTGTGCTCGACCACCCGGCCGGCCGACCGCGCGAGCGCCATGGCCTTGTCGTGGGAGGTGACGGGCAGCACCGGGTTGCCGTGGTCGACGATCTGCCCCTGCGCGCCGAGCACCTGTACGTCGGTGCGGGCGGGCCGGACCAGATCGTGGCCCGGCCGGGAGGAGGAGAAGTCCTCCGGCACCATCTCGTGCTGCCGGACCTCGTCACGCACGTCCTGCACGACCTGGGTGAACACCGACTGCTGGTCGACGCGGACCAGCCGCGCGGCCGAGCCGTACGACAGGATGCCGACGAGGATCGTGACGGCGGCGGTGACGGCGGCGAACGACACCATGAAGGTGGTCCGCAGGGAGACGAGCTTGGGCCGGCGCCGGGCCAGCAGCCGGCGCAGGCGCCCCACTCAGTCCTCCCGCAGCACGTAACCCACGCCCCGCACGGTGTGGATCAGCTGCGGGGCGCCGGGCTCGTCCAGCTTGCGGCGCAGGTAGCCGACGTAGACGGCGAGGTTCTTGGAGCCGGGGCCGAAGTCGTAGCCCCAGATGCGGTCGTAGATGGTGGAGTGGTCGAGCACGATGCCGGCGTTGCGCACCAGCAGTTCCAGCAGCTCGAACTCGGTGCGGGTCAGCTCCAGCTCCCGCTTGCCGCGCCAGGCCCGGCGGGCCTGCAGGTCCATGCGGATGCCGGCGGCCTCGATCTGCCGGTCCGAGATCTGCACGTCGCCCCGGCCGGTGTCGCCACCGGCGCCGCTCGGGCCGGCCGGGACCGGGCTGGTGCGGCGCATCAGGGCGCGCAGCCGGGCGAAGACCTCCTCGACGTCGAACGGCTTGACCACGTAGTCGTCGGCGCCGGCGTCCAGTCCCGCGATGCGGTCGGCGGTCTCCACCAGGGCGGTGAGCATGAGGATCGGGGTGCGGTTGCCCTCGGCGCGCAGCACCCGGCAGACCTGCAGGCCGTCGATGCCCGGCATCATCACGTCGAGCACGAGGACGTCCGGCGGGGTCTTGTGGGCCTGTGCCAGCGCCTCGACACCGTCGGCGACCGCCGTCACCTCGTACCCTTCCAGAGCCAGGGCACGCTCGAGGGCGTGGCGGATGGCACGGTCGTCTTCAGCGAGCAGCACAGTCTGGGGCACGCACCCAGTCTGCCAAGGCCTCCGGCGGTTCGGTCGGGACGGGCGGGCCTACGATCACCCTTTTTACCGGCCTCTCACCGTCACAGGGGCAACCGGACGCCCACGCCTACCGTCCTCTCACCAACCGACCCCCGAGCCACCGGGCCGCCCCCACCACCCGACCGGGGCGACACCGCCAGGGCGCGGGCGCTCGGTGCCTGCTCGGCCGGGCCAGTCGGGTGGGTGGGCGGGGACGGTCTAGGACTCCAGCGCCGCCAGCTGATCCGCGAACGGCACCACCACCGGCGCCGAGGCCCGCGCGGCGACCGGCATCAGCGCCGCCAGCTCCTCCGCCGCCCGCTCGATCCGCTCCGCCAGTCCCGCCGCGCCCCAGTCCTCCGAGGCCGCGTACACCCCGGTCGGCACGACCACCGCCCGCAGATACGCGAACAACGGCCGCAGCGCGTGCTCCAGCACCAGCGAGTGCCGCCCCGTACCCCCGGTCGCCGCGATCAGCACCGGCTTCCCGGCCAGTGCGTCCTTGTCCAGCACGTCGAAGAACGACTTGAACAGCCCGCTGTACGACGCGCTGAACACCGGCGTGACGACGATCAGGCCATCGGCCCCCGCCACCGCGTCCTGCGCGGCGGCCAGCGCCCTTCCCGGGAACCCGTTCGTGAGGTGGTGGGCGATCTCGACGGCGAGGTCCCGCACCTCGATCACCTGGACGTCGACCGGCGTCCGCCGGTCCACCGCGGCCGCGAGCCGGTCGCCCAGCAGCCGGGTCGAGGACGGGACGCTCAGTCCCGCAGAGACGACGACGAGCTTCATGCCACGGTCTCCTTCCGTTCGGCGGTGAGCAGGGACTGGTGGGTCGGCGCCTCCGGCACCCCGGCCGGCCGGCCGTTCGCGAACTCCTTGCGCAGCACGGGCACGACCTCCTCGCCGAGCAGGTCCAGCTGCTCCAGCACGGTCTTCAGCGGCAGCCCCGCGTGGTCCATCAGGAACAGCTGGCGCTGGTAGTCGCCGGCGTACTCCCGGAAGGCCAGGGTCTTCTCGATCACCTGCTGGGGCGAGCCCACGGTCAGCGGGGTCTGGTCCGTGAACTCCTCCAGGGAGGGCCCGTGACCGTAGACCGGCGCGTTGTCGAAGTACGGCCGGAACTCGCGGACCGCGTCCTGCGAGTTCCTCCGCATGAACACCTGACCGCCGAGCCCGACGATCGCCTGCTCCGGCGTGCCGTGCCCGTAGTGGGCGTAGCGCGCCCGGTACAGCTCGACCATCCGCTTGGTGTGGTCGGCGGGCCAGAAGATGTTGTTGTGGAAGAAGCCGTCGCCGTAGTACGCGGCCTGCTCCGCGATCTCCGGCGAGCGGATCGACCCGTGCCAGACGAACGGCGGTACGCCGTCCAGCGGGCGGGGCGTGGAGGTGAAGCCCTGCAGGGGCGTGCGGAACTTGCCCTCCCAGTCGACGACGTCCTCGCGCCACAGCCGGCGCAGCAGGGCGTAGTTCTCGATGGCGAGGTTGATGCCCTGCCGGATGTCCTTGCCGAACCAGGGGTAGACCGGTCCGGTGTTGCCGCGGCCCATCATGAGGTCGACCCGCCCGTCGGCCAGGTGCTGGAGCATCGCGAAGTCCTCCGCGATCTTCACCGGGTCGTTGGTGGTGATCAGGGTGGTGGAGGTGGAGAGGACGAGCCTCTCCGTCTTCGCGGCTATGTAGCCGAGCATCGTCGTCGGGGACGACGGCACGAACGGCGGGTTGTGGTGCTCGCCGGTGGCGAAGACGTCGAGGCCGACCTCCTCGGCCTTGAGCGCGATGGCGACCATGGCATTGATCCGCTCGCGCTCGGTCGGCGTACGCCCCGTGGTGGGGTCCGGCGTGACGTCGCCGACCGTGAAGATCCCGAACTGCATGGTCGCTCACCCTCCAGGTTGTTGACCGTTCAACTATACCTGCCGAACGGTCCCCCGACCCTGGATATTCCACCCCCTCGGCCGGCCGCGGCCGGCCCTCAGGGCACCAGCACCAGCCGCCCGCGCACCCCGCCCCCGGCCAGCCGGGCGTGCGCCTTCGCGGCCTCCCCCAGGGGGTAGGTCCCGGCCACCCGCAGGGTCAGCACCCCCTCGTCCACCAGCCGGACCAGCTCCGCCAGCTGCGCCCCGTCCGCACGGACGCCCACCGAGCCCGTCCGCACCCCGCGCACCGGACCCGGATGCGCGCCCGGCCGCACGCCGAGGTACACGCCCCCGTCCCGCACCCACTCCAGGGCCGGCTCACCGAGCACCGCCGCGTCCAGCACCGCGTCCACACCGCCCGGCTCGACCCCGTCGGCCGTGAAGTGCGCGGCACCCAGCGACCGCACCAGCTCCTCGTCGCCCGCGCGGGCCTGCCCGGTGACCTCGATCCCCCGGTGCGCGGCCAGCTGCACGGCGAACCCGCCGACCGCCCCGGCCGCACCGGTCACCAGCAGGGACGCCCCCGGCGCGAGGTCCAGCACGTCCAGGGCCTGCAGCGCGGTCAGCCCGTTCAGCGGCAGCGTGCCCGCGTGCACCTCGTCCACCGAGGCCGGCGCCTTCGCCGCGGCGTCCGCGTCCACGACGACGTACTCCGCGTGCGCGCCCAGCGGGTCGGACACGCCCGGCACCAGCGCCACCACCGGGTCGCCCGCCGTCCAGGCGGCGGCCACCGCCGCCGCGTCCACCGTGCCGGCCACGTCCCAGCCGAGCCCGACGGCCTTGCCGGCGCCACCGAAGAAACCGGCGCGGGAGGCCGCGTCCACCGGGTTCAGCGCACTCGCGGCCACCTTGATCCGCACCTGCCCGGCACCCGGCTCGGGCAGCGGCACGTCCGCGATCTCCACGGCCTCCGGACCACCGAACGTCCTCACGACAGCAGCACGCATCTCAACTCTCCAGATTACAAAGGAACTTGGCACTCAGCGGGGACTTTCCCGCCCGCAGCACCAACCCTAGGAGAGCTACTATCCTTCAGTAAGTAGTTACCTGAGAGTGCGTAGCTTTGCCCGGAGGTAGAGCCCATGGCGACCAAGACGGCGGCCCAGCGGCGGGAGCAGGCCCGCGCCGACTACGACGCCTTCCTGCGCGAGTGCCCCACCAACCAGCTCCTCGGCCGGCTCAGCGACAAGTGGGTCAGCCTGGTCGTCGCCGCCCTGGCCACCGGCCCCAGGCGCTACAGCGACATCGGCCGCAGGATCGCCGGCGTCAGCCCCAAGATGCTCACCCAGACCCTGCGCACCCTGGAACGCGACGGCATCATCAGCCGCACGGTCACCCCGTCCGTCCCGGTCCGCGTCGACTACGCGCTCACCCCGCTCGGCACCAGCCTCGCCGGCCTGCTGACCGCCGTGAAGCAGTGGGCGGAGACCCACTTCGACGAGGTGCGCGCGGCCCGCGAACGCTACGACGCGGAGGCGGACGAGGAGACGGCGGGCGCCGCGACCCCGGCCTGACCGACACGCCTCAGAACGCGTAGACGTCCCCGGTGTCGAGGACGAGCACGCTCAGCCGGTCGTTCGTCCGGTCCTTGTCCACCCCGCCCGCGCTCCAGGCGGTCTCGATCCCGACCGTCACCTCCGCCGGCCGCTCCTTCAGCCGTACCGGCACCCGCAGTTGCTCCCCCGGCTCGTCCGCGGCCAGCGCCCCGGTCCCGCACAGCACCGTCCGCTCGTCCTCCCGGGCGCACCGGGCGGGCAGCCGCTGCGCATCGGCCAGCGCCACCGACCAGCGCAGCCGCACCGTGGCGCCGGGGACCGGCCCGGGACCGTCGTCCTGCGGGGTGAGCCGCACCTCCACCTGGTCCCCGTTCATCACGGCGGTCCCGTGAAAGGCCAGGTCGGCCCCGGGCGCCGGAGCGGCCGCGGCGGCCCCGGGCGCCATGAGGGCACCGGCGCACAGCCCCGGCACCATCCACTTCCGCATCCGCACGCCGCTCACCACTTCACACTCGCGATCCGGTCCGGTGTACGGATGTATGCCACGCGGGCCGCCGCCCCAGCGCCCTCGAACAGGTGACGTCGCCCGCGTGCGAAGCTGTCCCGCATGCAGGTCCTCCGGTCCGCCGCCCTCTTCGCCGTCGCCGCGATCTTCGAGATCGGCGGTGCCTGGCTGGTCTGGCAGGGCGTGCGCGAGCACCGCGGCTGGCTCTGGGCGGCCGGCGGGGTCCTCTCCCTCGGCGCCTACGGTTTCGTCGCGACCTTCCAGCCCGACGCCCACTTCGGCCGCATCCTGGCCGCGTACGGCGGGATCTTCGTGGCCGGCTCGCTGCTGTGGGGCGCGGTCGCCGACGGCTACCGCCCCGACCGCTGGGACATCACGGGGGCGCTGATCTGCCTCGCCGGCATGGCCCTGATCATGTGGGCCCCGAGGAACGGCGGCTGACCCTCGCCTAGGCTGGACGGAGCCCCACCGCTGACAGACCAGCTGACAGACCACAGGAGCAGCCATGGCCACGCCCGCCCCGTCCGCAGCCTCCCGCATCGCCGTCGTCACCGGTGCGAGCAGCGGTATCGGCGCCGCGACGGCCCGGCAGCTCGCCGCGGCCGGTTACCGCGTCGTCCTCACCGCCCGCCGCAAGGACCGCATCGAGGCCCTGGCCGAGGAGCTGACCCAGGCGGGCCACTCGGCGGTGGCGTACCAGCTGGACGTGACCGACCGTGCGGCCGTCGACGAGTTCGCGACGGCCTTCCAGACCATCGGCGTGCTGGTCAACAACGCCGGCGGCGCGCTCGGTCTGGACCCGGTGGCCACGGGCGACCCGGAGCACTGGCGCTCGATGTACGAGACGAACGTCCTCGGCACCCTGAACCTCACCCAGGCCCTGCTGCCCAGCCTGGAGGCGAGCGGTGACGGCGTGGTCGTGGTGGTCTCCTCGACCGCGGGGCTCGGCACGTACGAGGGCGGCGCGGGCTATGTCGCCGCGAAGCACGGCGCCCACGTCCTCGCCGAGACCCTGCGCCTGGAGATCGTCGGCCGGCCCGTCCGCGTCGTCGAGGTCGCGCCCGGCCTGGTCAAGACGGACGAGTTCGCCCTCACCCGCTTCGGCGGCGACACCGAGCGGGCGGCCAAGGTCTACGAGGGCGTCGCCGAGCCCCTCACGGCCGACGACGTCGCCGAGACCATCACCTGGGCGGTGACCCGCCCCAGCCACGTCAACATCGACCTCCTGGTGGTCCGCCCCCGCGCCCAGGCCTCCAACACCAAACTCCACCGGGAACGCTGATGCCCGAGGACAGCGCCGAACAGCGCCGTCTGGCCCAGGAGACCAGGGACGAACGCAAGGTCTGGTACTTCCTCGCCTACTTCCTCTTCGGCATCCACATCGTCGCCTTCGTCATGATCTACGCGGTCCGGCACGCGAAATGAACGACGGGCGGAGGCGCGCCTTCGCGCGCCTCCGCCCGTGACATCCCCCGTCACATCCCGGTCCGGGCTCCTCAGCCCTTCACGCAGACGATCTGCTTGAGCTTGGCCACGACCTCGACCAGGTCCCGCTGCTGGTCGATGACCTGGTCGATCGACTTGTAGGCGCCCGGGATCTCGTCCACGACGCCGGAGTCCTTGCGGCACTCCACGCCCCGCGTCTGCTCCTCCAGGTCCTTGGTCGAGTAGCGCCGCTTGGCCGCGTTGCGGCTCATCCGCCGGCCGGCGCCGTGCGAGGCCGAGTTGAACGCCTTCTCGTTGCCGAGGCCCTTCACGATGTACGAACCCGTGCCCATCGAGCCCGGGATGATCCCGTAGTCGCCGGAGCCGGCCCGGATCGCGCCCTTGCGGGTCACGAGCAGGTCCATGCCCTCGTACCGCTCCTCCGCCACGTAGTTGTGGTGGCAGGAGATCTCCGGCTCGAAGGTGGGCTTCGCCTTCTTGAACTCCTTGCGGATCACGTCCTTCAGGAGCGCCATCATGAGCGTCCGGTTGTACTTGGCGTACTCCTGCGCCCAGAACAGGTCGTTGCGGTAGGCCGCCATCTGCGGGGTGTCCGCGATGAAGACGGCGAGGTCGCGGTCGACCAGGCCCTGGTTGTGCGGCAGCTTCTGGGCCTCGCCGATGTGGTGCTCGGCGAGTTCCTTGCCGATGTTGCGGGAACCGGAGTGCAGCATGAGCCACACGGAATCGGCCGTGTCCACGCAGACCTCGATGAAGTGGTTGCCGCCCCCGAGCGTGCCCATCTGCGAGATCGCCCGCCCCTGACGGAACTTCACGGCGTCCGCGACCCCGTCGAACCGGCCCCAGAAGTCGTCCCAGCCGCCGGTGGCCAGCCCGTGGAAGTCGCCCGGCTCGACGGGGTCGTCGTGCATCCCGCGCCCGACCGGGATGACCTGCTCGATCTTCGTCCGCAGCCGGGACAGGTCCCCCGGCAGGTCGTTCGCGGTCAGCGACGTCCTGACCGCCGACATCCCGCACCCGATGTCCACCCCGACCGCGGCCGGGCACACGGCGCCCCGCATCGCGATGACGGAGCCGACCGTCGCGCCCTTGCCGTAGTGCACGTCCGGCATCACGGCCAGGCCCTTGATCCACGGCAGGGTGGCGACGTTCTGCAGCTGGCGCAGCGCCACGTCCTCCACCGTCGCCGGGTCGGTCCACATCCGGATCGGCACCTTCGCGCCCGGCATCTCCACGTACGACATGTCTTCCCCATTCCCCCGGAAACAACAACAAAAGTCTTAAAAGCATCAATAAGGAAAAGCAGCGCCAAGCGCGACGAAAAGGGACAAGGGACCGGCGTCCACGGCAGCGCGTGCGATACACATTGTCTCCAGGGGGCGTCCCACCACGGCAAGCGAATAACCCGCGGTGACCCCCGAGGACCACCGAGCGATCCGTCGAGAGGAGCCCGACCGTGCAGCGGAAGGCGTACGTATCCGGCAGCGCCGCCCTCCTCGCGGCGCTGCTGGCCGGCTGCACGAGCGGTTCCGGCGGCGACAGCGCCACCGACAACGCCAACCCGGGCAGCACCGGCACGGCCGCGGCCGTCGCCCAGCCCGGCAGGTACCGCACCCTTCCCGAGCCCTGCGGCGCGGTCGACCACGACACCCTCGACGCGCTGCTGCCCGGCATCAGGCAGATCACCGACCCGGACCAGCGGGACAAGGCCTACCAGGGCGAGGCCGAGCTCACCTACGACACGGACCGCAAGGTCGGCTGCCACTGGAAGGTCGAGTCCACCGACGCCACCGACCGCCTCTCCGTCGACCTCGAGCGCGTGGTGTCGTACGACAACGCGGTCAGCGACGACGACCAGGCGAAGCAGCTGTTCGAGGGGCAGGAGACGGCCGCCGACCTGCCCGAGCCGAGCGGCTCCCCGGCGGCGTCCGGCACCCAGAGCCCCAGCCCGACGGCCACCCCCTCGGGCTCCCCGGTCGCCGACGCCTCCACGTCGGCCCCCGCGCCCCCCTCGTCCTCCTCCGCCCCCTCGAATTCCTCGTCCTCCTCGTCCTCCTCGGCCTCCTCCGGCGCGCCCTCCGCCGACCTCCAGCCGCGCACGCTCTCCGATCTCGGTGACGAGGCCTACCTCGACGACCAGCTGAGCACGTCCGGTTCGACGGCCGAGCAGCGGACGGTGACTGTGGTGTTCCGCACGTCCAACGTCGTCGTGACCATCGAGTACGAGGAGCAGCCGATGGCCACCGGAACGGTCCCCGACAGCAAGGAAATGCAGGACAAGGCCCGGAAACTGGCCTCCCAACTGGACGACGCCCTGGGCGGCTGACGGCCGCCGCGCCCTCATCGGCCGCCGCACCCAAAGCACTCGAACGGAAACCGCACACCTCCTTCACCGCGTACGGTGGCCCCGCAGGAACCCGCACGAACACCGAGCGTCACGAGTGAAGGAACCATGCAGCGAGCAGCCATGCGAGACGACCGTGCCCAGCGAGATCAGCGAACCAGGCGTCTGCGCCGCGCTCTTGTCTGCGCGGCCGCCGTTCCCGCGGTGCTGATCACGGCGGCCTGCTCCTCGGACTCCGGCGACTCCAAGGCCAAGGGCACCGGCGGAAGCGTCCAGCAGTCGTCGGGCGGCAGCACGCAGTCCTCGGCGAGCGCCTCTCCGACCGTGCAGGCGGCCGCGTACAAGAAGCTCCCCGACCCCTGCACGGTGCTGTCGGGCAAGACCCTCGGCAATCTGGTGCCGAAGGGGACGAAGGATGCGAAGAAGGGCAGTTCGGACGATCCGTCGTCGCGTTCCTCCTGCTCCTGGAGCAGCCTGGACAACAACGGCGTCAAGGGCTCGCAGTTCCGCTGGCTGAACGTCTCCCTGCTGCGCTTCGACTCCGACGCCACGCGCGGCTCGGCCGACGCCCAGGCGCACACGTACTTCGCCCAGCAGGTCAAGGACGCCCAGGCGGTGTCCGGCGCGAAGAACGCCAAGACCGTGCCGGTGTCCGGCGCGGGCACGGAGGCGACGGCCGTGAGCTACGACCTGGAGAAGAAGGAAGGCCTCTTCAAGCAGCAGACGGTCGTGGCCCGCGCCGAGAACGTGGTCATCACGCTCGACTACAACGGGGCCGGCCTCGCGGGCGACAAGACGCCGGACGCCGGTGACCTGACCAAGTCCGCGGAGCAGGCCGTCAAGGAGGCCGTGGCGTCGGTCTCGTCCGCCAACGGCTCGTCCTCGACGTCCTCTTCGTCCTCCTCACCGTCGGCGGCCCCCTCTTCCAAGGCCCCGTCGAAGTCGGCCTCCAAGTCGCCTTCCACCAGTGCTTCTCCGTCCAAGTCGGCCGCCGGGAAGAACTGACCGAAAGGGCTTACAACCCGACCGGCACCACGCTCGCCGCACACGTGTGCCACCCTGTTGCGCGCAACAACACGCAAGGGGAGGGGAATACGAGTGGCCGCGCCACTGCAGCTGACTCGGATGCACCGCATACTCATCGGCGTGGTCGTGTCCGGCGCCTTGATCATCGCCGGCATCGGCTTCGCCGGCTCGTACGCGGCTGTCC
>NZ_JBVJTD010000050.1:0-26687 GCF_055605965.1 Streptomyces sp. NPDC037126 | reverse complement strand
ACAGCTCCCACAATCCGTCCGGCACCATCCGCTCGACCAACTCGCTCGACACGCAAACAGCATGCCGCAAGATCACACCAAACGAAATGAGCTGTAAGTCACACGATGCGGTCCCGGAAATCCTGTAGTGCCCCAGCGGTCAGCTGGGGCACTACATCATGCTGTCCATGACCGAAGACGAGCGGTCCGCAGAGAGCTGCTGACCAGACTCCGCACGGCCGGCGACTCCATCAGGCGCCTTGAGCAGGAAAAGCGGCAGGCGATGGCGGAGATGAACCTGGCTGCTCTCGATGCAGCGGTCGCCGGGGTCGAGCCAGGCATGAGCGGACTGGAGTACATGCGCACAGTCGGCGCAGCCCTCCCCCCGCACCGGGACGGAAGCCCGGCGCCCGACGAGGCGACCGGCAAGCAGGCGCTGGCAGAGCTGTACGCGAAACCGCCCGAGACCGAGCGTGCGAAGTCGGACAACTCGCTCGCCCCGATCCTGGGGCCACTGGCTGGACTGACCGAGGGCACCGCCCGTAAGTACCTGGGCACGATTAGATCCGGACTCTGACCCCGGGACGCTCCGCAGCCGAACGGCGTCAGCAGATGGGGTGGCTGGCTGTCTGACCTGCGGTTCCATGCCGAATCAGGCTTAAAGGTGGTAAAGTTTTACGCGTTGGCAGGGGGTGACCCCGGTCAGCGCAGAGAGACCCGACCCGGCGGCATCCGGGCCAGGCCCCTCCACGCAGTTCACGAGTCCGGTCGAGTTAGAGGCGGCCGGACTCGCTGCATTTCAGCAGCGGGGCGCGAACCGATTTCGACCGGTCGTGAGGCGGACTCAGTGACATCACTGAGCGAACTGCACCGCCAGCGCGATGATTGCCACCAGCAGACTCGCCACTGCCAGGAGGACCTGCCACTTATCCGGCTCGGGCCACTTCTCCCTGTCGGGCTTGTCCAACTGGGCGCTCATCAGCACCACCTCACTTTCCCCCTCCCGGTCCGGCACCAGACGTGCTGGTCCCGGGGGGTCTGTGAACTGGCGGCCCTCGCTGCTCAGTTCGGAAGGATCTGTGAGGCAACGCTCACGATACCTTGCTTTCCAAGGGGTATCGCGCCCTAGGCCACATAATGTGTCCGAGGAAGTGTCTAAGTAACATGATTCAAAGGGGTGGGGGTCGGTGGCTCTCTGGCAATCCCAGGCCGTACTCGCCGTCTGCCTGGGATCCTGCGGGCCAAATTTTTTTGGGCGGTTTTCGCTAAACTCTGCCCAGAGGTGCCGGACTTGGCCCCTCCGGTTCCTGGGGGCGAGCATGTGCGCATGAACACCGCGTCGGCCTTCCTGGTGCCAGCTGTCACCGCGGTGGTGACGGCCACCGCAACGGGCCTGGCTAGTTCCACCAAAAGCTGTTGATCATATGACTGTCGGCTTGTCTGCTCGTTGCTCTGGTCGTGGGGAGACGACAGTCGCGGCCGTGGATCGTGTCGGATGAACTGTGGTCGCTCATCGAGCCGTTGCTGCCCGAGCCGGCGCCGAAACTGGTCGAGGGCAGATCTCGGGTGCCGGACCGGCAGGCGCTGTGCGGGATCCTCTTCGTCCTGCACACCGGAATCCAGTGGGAGTATCTGCCCCAGGAGCTGGGCTTCGGCTCGGGCATGACTGCTGGCGGCGCCTGGCGGCCTGGAACGAGGCCGAAGTCCGGGACCAGCTGCACGTACTGCTGCTAGAGAAGCTGCGATCGAAGAACCAGCTGGACTGGCCTCGGGCGATGATCGACTCCTCGCACGTCCGCGCGGCACGACGGGGCCCAAAAGCGGTCCCGCCGGTAGTTCTTCGACTGTGCGGCCACGGTGTGATCTCGCGTGGGCACGAGAGTGCCGTCCACGATCAACACCGCGTCTTTGGCGAACCGCTTGCGGGGCTGAACAGCGAGCAGGGGCCCGAGGTGATCAATGATGCGGTCGGCAGCCGATTTCGAGGTCCCGAAGAGTGGAGCACGCTGGCGCATGGTCAAGTTCGTGCGCCAGTAGACCGCGACAGCAGTGCCCGGTCCTCCAGCGACAGGCTCCACGGTCGACCCTTTCGGACCGCGTCCGCACCCTCGCGCTAGTTGGTGATCAACCGGCTGTGAACTGTGGATGAGGAATGACGGCACTGCGTGGATGCGAACCCGGGGGCGGTCAGCCACCCGAAGGGCGGCTGGCAGTGAGGCAGGAAGCGGCAGAGGACAGCACCTGTTTCTGATCCTTCGTGCCTGGTGGGAGAGTGCAGCCCTTGAAGCTCGCGCAGTTTTGACCGGCGCTTAATCACTTGACCTGGTCCGTACGGTGTTCGAGTGAAGGACACTCTGATCAACGAACTCCGCACCGCGTATGACGCCCAACTCCGTGGTGTCACACCGCCTGGCGGTGGCGTCCGCATCGAGAAGGACGGCCCCTTGACCCGTGTAGTCGGTTGGCACCGTGGCTTCGTCACGGGCCCACGCGACCTTGGTGTGTGTGGGGAAGAACTCAACACGCTCATTGCGCGGCAGCGTGACTTCTACGCTGCTCGTGGTGAGGCGGTCGAATGGAAGACTCGCGCCCACGATCTCCCCGCCGACCTCACCGATCGACTCACCGCCGCCGGCTTCGTCGCCGAGGCCAGCGAGACCGTGCTCATCGGGCGGTCCGCAGACCTTGCTGTCGACCCCGTCCTGCCCGACGGCGTGACCCTCCGCCGTGTCACCGCCAGATCGGATCTCCAACGCATCGCCGCTATGGAGAGCACCGTCTGGGGCGAAGACTGGAGCTGGCTGGCCGACGACCTGGCCGCCCGGATCGAAAGCTCCCCAGACAACACCGTCGTCCTCGTCGCTGAGGCCCGCACCGAAGTCGTCTGTGCCGCCTGGCTCGTGTTCAAGGACGGTGTCGACTTCGGCGGCCTCTGGGGTGGCTCAACGCTCAAGGAATGGCGCGGACAGGGCATCTACCGGGCCATGGTCGCCCACCGAGCCCAGCTCGCTGCTGCCCGCGACGTCCCCTACGTCTACGTCGACGCCTCAGCCGACAGCGCCCCGATCCTCACCCGGCTCGGCCTGCACGCGGTCACCACGACGACACCGTATGTCTGGTCGCCGTGAGCTCAGCCGGTCTTCGCCGGCTCCTCGGCTCGCTCGGGTGCTGGCGGCGGTAGGAGTCGGTGCCGGTCTCGATGATCGTGCCGTTGAGCGTGAGCCGGTCGACGATCGCCGCGCCCGCAACAACGGGCCCCACCCCCCTTCGACGCGTTGTTCTGCGGGACGCGCGCGGTGCGGCTCCAGCAGCACGCGTGTCCGGCGACCAGAGGGGGGCCGGCGCTTCTGGGCGGTCAGGCTGGGCACGCCCGGCTGGTGCGCTTGCGCGGCTGAGTGGTGGGCCTGGCGAGCCTGCTCCGCGGCGGGCGCGGCGGCCGTGGAGCGTTCACGGGACGACGATCCGGTGCTGGTGTACGCCGGGCGGATCGACAGGCAGCGTTGGGACGTCGGACGATGTGCTGCGTCAGCAGCTTGATCGCCGGATGGTGGTCGTACTCCTCGGCCACGTCCAGGGGAGTGTCCCCGGCCGGATCGCACAGCGTTGGGTCGGCGCCGAACGCGAGCAGATCGCGGTGGTATGCACAGTGAGCGGCTGGCGGCTTTGCAGGGCGCCGTCTCCCTCGACGTCGAGGGCGTGAGTGAGGAGCGTCTGCGCGCCGAAGACCTCGTGCCAGCACCGAGAGACCATGGACGGCACCCAGGCAGTGCAGTCAACTCTTCGGCATCAGCTTCGAGTCAACAGTCCAATGAAGGAAGAGGTCAATCTTCATACACCCAGGGATTAACTTCCCACGGGGCTGACGCCGACTCTCTAGTGGCCGCATGCCCAATCGGAATGGCCAATGCTTCGGCCAGCGTCTCATCCAAATCGAGAACGTGAGCTAGATGATAGATACCGCATGCGCCGTCTTCATTTGGATCATTCACACCGTCCCCGATAAGCCAGTCCCCTTCATCGTCGTGCACCACGACCAGTGCCGACATTTCACCATTGATAATGGTACGCTGCACTACACCTGCTACATCAGGCGCAGCCGAGGCAGCCTCACCACTCATTGACGTCGACCCCTAACTCCCCGGTATTCCACCGTTCGGGAAGGTTCCCATCTCTTCCCACATTTCAGCATAAGTTTGGTCGTTCTTGATCTCGCTATTGCACACCCGGCATAGCAAATCGCCATTACTGGGATCCCCGGATCCGCCCCTCGATTGCGGTTCCCTGTGATCAACTGCACCTTCATCGGAAGGCGGCGTAACACCGCTTCTTGATTGTTGTGGCCTAACAACAGGCTCGCCGCACATCTCACATTTCGCCACGCCACCATTTGCGGCCTCATTAGCGTTCCAGACCTTCTTCTTACCTGCGCGGGTGAAAGGCTTACCCGGACGGCTGCCAGGCGCTCCGCCAACAACCCTTGGGCAGTTATGGACCAGCACCGGTGCGGTGCCCGCCAGCACATAGTACGTGTGGAGTGTGCCAACAGTGAGGTCATAGGTCGTCTTGTGCTGGTGGAAGTTGTGGACTGCGGTGACGGTGACGTTGGTGCCGTCGGGCTGGCGGAGTTTGGTGCCGGGGGTGAGGTTGTGGGCGTCGGTCCAGCGGTGGTGGCCGGCGTCCCAGAAGGGGTGGTGCCAGGTGGTGGTGAGGGTCTGGGGTCGGTGCTTTGTGGTGTGGGGTGGGCCGCGGACCGGGGTGGTGTCCACGGTGACGGTGGTGAAGTCGCGGTCCGTGTGGGTGACGATGACGTTCTGGACCTTCTCCGGTGCGGTGATGCCGGTCTGCGGGTCCGTGGCCAAGACGGTGTCGCCCGTTTTAATCCGGCTGATCGGTTTGGTTGAGCCGTCAGCGAGGCGGACGCCTGTAGCCGCTGTGAAGCTGTGTACACAGCCGGCAGCTTCTGTGCCGGCGCTTTCGGCTTCTCTGGCCTCTGCGATCGCGCGTTCCGAGTCCAGGACGCCGTCGGCTATTTTCGCGGCTTCCTCGGCGTCCTTGACGGCTGTGTAGGCGCGGTCGAGGGCTCGCCAGACCTTGAAGGCCTCGATGCCCACCTTGATGGCTTTGAAGACCTTGCCCCAGGGGACGGCGGTCAGGGCGGTGTTGATGCAGCCCATGACGTCGCCCTTGGTGAAGCAGTTGTAGGCGTCGGTGATGCCGAGGACGTCGGCGACCAGGTTGAGTATGCGGTGCTTGAGGCCGGAGGCCTGCTTCCGTGCGGCGGCAGCGGCTGCGTCCGCCGTGGCTTTGGCGCGTGCTGCTGCCCGGGCTTCGGCCTGGGGGTCGTAGGTCTTCTTGCTGATGTTGCCGCCGCCTGCGCCGCTTCCTTCGCCGAGGCGGTGTCCGTCGGTGCAGTTGCCGTGGTGGCAGTAGGCGGTGTTTTCGCCGCCGGGGTCGACGGGGCCGGTGTCGATGTAGCGGGTGGGGTTGTCCTTGCTGGTGCCGGTGCCGCCGATGGGGTAGCCGACGCCGCATTGGTCGGCCCGGCACAGGCCGGAGGGGTCGGAGGTGGTGACGGGTGTGTCGTCGGCGTAGTCGTAGGCGTTCCAGGACTGCGGGTCGCCGGGGCTCAACAGGGGGTCGGGGGCGAGGAAGCGGCCGATGGAGGGGTCGTATTCGCGTGCGCCGAGGTTGGTCAGGCCGGTGTTGTCGTCCTGGGTGCCGCCGACGTAACCGCGCTGGCCTGCGGTCCAATTGCCGGTCTGGTCGCGTTGCTCGCCGAAGGGTTTGTACTGGCGGCGGGTGATCGCCTGGGTCTGGGCGTCGACGGCGAGGGTGCTGGTGCCCTCGCGGTCGGGGATGAGGTACGTGAAGTGGCCGTCGGAGGAGTGGGTGGCCACGGTTTGGCCGGCGATGGAGATGTAACGCAGGCCGTCGGCGCTGGTGGCGCTCTTCTTTACGGTGAGCTCCTCGTCGCCCGTGTAGAGGGTCGTGGCGTCCGGGCTGCGGCGGATGAGGAGGTTGCCGTCGGCGTCGTAGAGGTACTGGGTGTCGCCGGCGCTGCCGGTGGAGGACAGATCGGCGAGGTGGCCTTCGTCGTCGTAGGCGAGGGTGTCGGTGCCCGCGCGGGTGGTGCGGGTGTGGACGTTGCCGTCCTCGTCGTAGGTGTAGGAGTTGGTGGTGCTGCCGGCGGGGTCGGCCGGGGTGGCCTTGTCGACTTGGGAGACGGCGTGGGCCGGGCCCTTGCCTGCGGTGAAGGGGGTGTAGGTGGCGGTGGTGTCGTGGGAGGTGTCGCCGGCGGGGTCGTGGTCGACCTGGCTCTGGCGGGCGCCGGTGGCGTCGTAGGTCCAGCTCTGCCAGTACGGGGAGGGGCCGCCCACGGTGGCGGAGGCGCCGGGCGTCGGGGTGGCGGCGCAGTCGTCGGTTGCCGTCCAGGCTGCCTGCAGGCGCTGTGCCCAGTCGTAGTTGAAGCACTGGGTGTCGGTCTGGCCGGTCTCCAGCTTGTCGGTGATCTTGGTGACGTTGCCGGACGGCTGGTAGGCGTACTTGCTCTGGTCGGCGATCGCGTGGCCGGACTGGGTGACGGTGGTGGAGCCCATCAGGCGGTGGGTCTGGTCGTCGTAGCCCAGGGTCTGCTGGGTGAAGTTGCCCGAGGTGCCGTAGGTGAACTGCTGTGGCTCGTCGAACTCTGTGTAGGTCAGGCCGCTGACGTAGGCCCAGCCGTTGGTGTCGCCGCCGACGCCGATGGGCCGGTCGTAGGCGTCGTAGGTGTAGGAGACCGTCTCTTCCGGGAGTTTGACGGTGGCCGGGTCCTGGTCGGTGTAGGACTGGAGCGTGCCGGTGAGGTTGTACCGGTTCTGGTGGAGGTAGGTGCCGGCCAGTGCGCCCTCGGAGGAGGGGATGACGAGCTGGGTGGCCTGTGCCCAGCCGTGGCTGTCGTAGCCGAGGACCTTGCTGGTGTAGGCGCTGCCGGAGGTGCCGCCCACGTAGCGGGTCGTAGAGGTGGGCTTGCCCTTCTTCAGCGTGTCGTAGGTCCAGGCGGCCAGCTCGTTGCTGGATGAGGGGGCGACGCCGCCGGTGGTGTCGTATTCGGCGGTCTTGCGGCCCATTTCGTCGTACTTGTAGGAGATGGTCTTGCCGCGGTTGTCGGTACTCGACTGCAGTTGGCCGGCGTTGTCGTAGATGGAGCTGGAGGAGCCGGTGTCCGGGTCGGTCTGGGAGGTGCGGCGGCCCAGCAGGTCGTAGGTGCTGGCCCAGGTGTGGTCCTGACCGTCGTCCTGGCCGGTCTGGTGGCCGGCGGCGTCGTAGGAGTAGGTGACGGTGTCCGCGGTCCCGGTGGGCGAGCTGCCGTGGTAGCGCAGCAGTTTGACCGTCTGGCCGCGTGCGTCGGTGTAGGTGGTGGTGGGGGTGGCGCCGGCCGGCGGGGTGACGTCGACGCGGTCGGAGCCGGGGTAGGCGGTGGTGGTGCGCCAGGTCTCCGAGGCGAAGTGGTAGGCGATCGAGGCGGTGGCGCGGCCCGCGCCGTCGTAGAGGGTGCCGGTCTGGGCGGGGGTCTGGTTGTCGGCGGCGTCCACGAGCGTGGTGGAGGGGGCACCGCTGTTGTAGTAGGGGGCGGAGGAGCTGACCGACCAGCCGTGGCTGTCGTAGACGGTGTCGGTGATGATCCGGCCGCCGTCGGCCGTCCCTGTCTGTGTCTCTCTCGGGCGCAGCATCGCGTCGTAGAGGGAGAGGGAGGTGCGGTAGGTGTTGTTGTCGAGCAGCGTCTGGGTGGTGACGGTCGACGGGGCGTCGGGGGTGAGGTTGTAGCTGTATTTGGTGTTGGGGTTGTTGCTGGTGGCGAAGCCCGGGTTCCAGACGGCGGTGAGCCGGCCCAGCGGGTCGTAGGTGCTGGTGGTGGAGTAGCCGGCGGCGTCGGTGGTCTTCAGGTCCAGGCCGCGGGCCGGGTCGAGGGTGGTGGTGCTGGTGAAGGCGGTGCTCTGGCCGGTGACCTTGGGCTGGGTGACCTTGACGGAGGTCGGGGCGGCGCCGGTGGCGGGGGTGTAGGCCGTGGTGGTGGTGCGGTTGTCGGCGTCGGTTTCGGTGAGTTCGCGGCCGTAGTCGTCGTAGGTGGTCTTCAGCGCGGTGATGTAGTGGGGGGTGCCGTCGCTGGCGACGGAGTCGGCCTTCTGGACCATGGTGACGTCGCCCTTGGTGGGCGGCGCGGTGTTGTCGGTGGAGTTGTCGAAGAAGGTCAGGTCGTCGCTGACGAGGTCGTCGGGGTACTTCGGGGTGGCGGCGCAGGAGACGGCGACCTGCTGCACCCGGCGCGGGGTGGGCAGGGTGTTGCCCGAGGCGTCCTGCGCGTACCAGGTGCGGGTGCACTTGTCGTCTTTGGTGGTGGAGGTGTCGCCGCGGTCGTCGACGGATTTGGGCAGGCCGGTGGCGTCGTCGATGCTGTAGTCGGTCTCGGTGGTGCGCTGGGTGCCGTCGGACTTGGTGGTGACGGCGCGGCTGCGCTGGATGTTGACGCGGTGGGCGACCAGGGCGTCCAGGCCCGTTTTGGTGCGGGTCTGGGTGGCGGTGGCCGGTGAGGTCCAGGGGTCGCTGGTCTCGTCGGAGAGCAGGGCGCCGCCGTCGCCGTTGAAGCCTTCGGTCTCGAAGCTCTGGCCGGCCAGCCAGTCCGAGTCCTTTTGGGGGTCGTCGCCGGCGTGGTCGTTGAGGGTGACGCTGCGGGTGCCGGAGGAGGTCTTGTCGCCGTCCATGCCGCGGAAGTACGTCTGCTTGGACAAGGTGATCTTCTCCGGCGAGGTGCCGGTGCGTGTCTCCACGGTGCCGTAGCCGCGCCACTGGTTCCAGGTGCGGTACTTGGCCTGGGTGAGCGGGTCGTCGTTGAAGTGCCAGGCCGGGTCGCCGACGTAGGTGTAGGAGGTCTGGACGGGCAGGCCGTGTGCGGTCGGGTCCTGTGCGGTGACCGAGTTGACGACGAACTTGTTGAACCAGTCCAGCTGCGGGGAGGTCTGGCCCGGCGGGGTCCAGTACGAGGGGTAGCAGCGGTAGGTGTTGGTGTCCTCGCTGGAGGGCAGCACCGGGGTGCCGGTGCGGTGGCACTGCGGGCTGGAGTAGTTGACGGTGATCACTTCGCCGGACTCGGTGGTCACGGTCGTGAGCCGGTAGCGGGTGATGGGCTGGTAGCCGTCCAGGCCGTCGACCCGGTTCGCCAGTGCCTGCCCCTCGAACTTGACCTGGGGCAGGGCGAGGCTGCCGCCGTCCTTGCCGCTGTGGGTGATGGAGGACAGCCACAGCGACGGGGTGGTGGTGTCCCCGGTGGAGGGGAAGGTGTGGGCCAGTGACCAGGCGTCGACGTCCTGGTAGGCGGTGCCGACCAGGACCTGGGTGCGGATGCCGGTCAGGCGCTTGGTGGTGAAGAAGGCCGGCCCGTGGTTGGCGCAGGTGCCCGTGGAGGCGCAGGTCTGGTCGACGGGGACGTCGGGCCAGCGTGAGGCGTTGGCCGTCGTCATCTTCGAGGAGGCGCAGTCGAAGCCGGAATCGGGCAGGCAGCGTTCGGAGGTGTCGAAGAAGACCTGCGCGGCGGCCGGTGCGGTGGTGTCGTAGACCTTGCCTGCCAGCTGCCCGTACTGGATCTTGGCGAGGTAGCCGCCGCGGGTGTACGGGGTGGCGGTGGTGGCGTTGTCACGGCCGTAGTAGCCGGTCTCGGGCGTGTACCAGTAGCTGAGGGCGTTGCCGTGGGGGTCGACGACGTAGTCGAGGTTCCACCGGTATCCCTGCTGGCACCAGGAGGCGGCGAAGGTGGAGGCGTGGCACGGTTCGCCGGTGTCGTTGCCGTAGACGGGGGTGGTGAAGACCGAGTTGGTGGTGTCGTTGCCCGAGGCCCAGCCGGGCAGGCGGTTGAGGCCGAAGTAGTACTTGGTGCCGTCGGCGGTGGTGACGACGAAGTACTCGTGGTCGTTGTCGTCGTTGACCGTGTCGGTCCTGATGTCGATCTTTTCGCCGTTGTCGTCCTGGGGGTGCCAGGCGCCCGTCTTGTCGTCGTGGACGAGGGTGTTGGACGAGCCGTTGAGGGAGAGGGTGAGGGTCTGGGCGGCGTCCGACCAGCACTCGTCGGATGTCTTGGGTGTGCCGTTCGCCGTGTCGTCGGAGCAGGCCGGGTAGCTGCGCTCGACGAACCCGGGCGAGTAGTCCCAGCCGTCGCCGATCCAGGAGGACTGGGCGTTGGTGGAGGAGGTCCGCCCGTCGACGTTCTGCGAGTTGTAGTCCAGGGCGACGCTGGGGGTCAGGCTGCCGGGGACGTCGGGCACGGTGATGGGGTACGAGTAGCCGAAGGCGCCGCTGGAGCTGCCGGCCGACCACTGGCCGGAGGGGGCCAGCGAGGTCGCTGCGAAGCTGCCGCCTCCGCCGGACGCGCCGGCCACTGCCGCGAGGACCGTCGGCTGGGCTGTGGCGGCTTGTTGTGCCGTGGCGCGCGAGGGCAGGGCGAGGTCGGCGGAGACGGTCTGGTGCCTGGTGTCGTTGGTGGAGGCCAGCGGGGTCTGCGTGCGGCATGCGGGCTTGCCGGGAGTGGTCAGCGCGCAGGCCGGCAGCCGCACCAGGTGCAGGCGCCCGGCGTAGTCGCCGCCGTAGGCGTCCTTGAACGCGGAGTAGTCCAGGCTGAGATGGGTGCTGCCGCCGGGAGTCTTGGTGTCCGGCTGGACGGCGAGGAGCACGCCGTGCAGTCCGAGTTTCTGCGCGGCCTTCTGGCCTGGCATGCGCACGTGCAGCTTGGTGCCCGAGGGTGCGCGGTGGCCTTGCTCGGCGGCCGCCAGGGTCACCGGCAGGTGGCCTGCGTGCCGGGCGGCGGCGCCGCGGGCCGGCACCGCCGCATCGGCGCTGCCGGCTGCGGGCCAGGTTCTGTGTGCCGTGCCGGGGTTCCAGCGGGCCATCCGCGGCACTGCGACGGCCTTGCCCTTGACGGGCCGCACCGGGACGGAGCGTTCCTTCTTCGTCTTGACGAGGTAGTCCGGCCGGTGTCCGGCGGCGAGCGCGGCCTGCGGAGCTACAAGGCCGACCAGCAGACCGAGTGCGGTGACGGCGGCGATCCAGAAGGCAGGGACTCTGCGTATCCGCATCGCTCTTCCGTAAATCCGCCACAGCGAATTCCGACGCACTCCGGACCCCCCAATTCAGCGTGACTGCCGAAGGGATATTCGACCATGTGAAGCCGGTATTCACAGGGCCTCCACAGTATGGATCGCGTATAGAGAGCACCATGAACCACCCCTGGAACGGCCAAGAAACGACAGGCGGCGCCTCAATTGCCCCACGCAATGGGCCGATTGACCAAGAACACCTCCAACAGCCCGCATGCGCAGCAAAATTGCCCATACCACGCATCTGCCCGACGAGATAAGAGGAGGTCGATTTCCAGCCACCCATTACGCCCCTGGCGCAATCATGTCGTTTTCAGCCGCCGGTTGTCCCCTCGAAGCAATCACGGGTAGCCTCCTCGCGCTTATCGGCTCTTTTCTCATCGGACGCAACATGGGGGGCAGATGTCCGGTTCTTTCCGTCCGCGCCGCGCGAACAGATCGCTCAAAAAGAAACCGCGGATAACCGGCCGTCTTCTGATCACGGCCGCTGTCGGAGCGCTGGCGCTGTCCCTGACACCGGCCATGCCTGCCGCGGCTGACGATGGCGGCACATCGCCCGTCTCCACGCCGGCGCCGCCGCTGCCCGAATCCCACCCGGACGCTCCGCTGGGCACCACCCGCGCTCCGGACGATTCGGGGTTGAGCAAGGACCAGCAGGCAGCCCTGGCAACGGCCCAGGCCAAGGCGGCCGGCACAGGCAGCCCCGTGACGGTGGAGGCCCTGACCACCGAGACCGCCACGGTTCAGGCCAATCCCTCGGGCAGCGTCACCTGGACCACCAGCCTGCTGCCCCAACGCGTCCGCAAGGACGACGCGTGGGTGCCGGTCGACGCCACCCTGCAGCAGAACGGCGACGGCAGCTACAGCCCCAAAGCAGCGGCCGAGCCCCTGGCCTTCTCCGGCGGCGGCAGCACGCCCCTGGTGTCGATGACAAGCGGCAAGGCGCAACTGGCCTTCTCCTGGCCCCAGACACTGCCGAAACCGACTGTGTCGGGTGCCACGATCACCTACCCCGACGTCCTCAGGGACGTGGATCTGAAGCTGACGGCCAACACACTCGGCGGATTCTCCGAGCTGATCGTCGTCAAGACCGCCGAGGCCGCCGGCAACCCGGCCCTGGCCACCTTGAAACTGGCCGCCCATGCCACCGGGGTGACCGTCTCCGACGACGGCCACGACAACCTGCAGGCCGCCACCGCAGCGGGCCAGACGATGTTCAGCGCCCCCCAGCCCATGATGTGGGACTCCTCCTCCAAAGGCGCCTCCACTCAGCTGCTGGCCACGTCCCGCGGCGCAGCAGGCGCAGCGCCCGCCGACACCGCGGGCGCGGACGACAGCTCATCCGGTCCCGGCATCGGCGCCCAGGTGGCCCGGGTCGCGGACGACGTCACCGGCACCACGCTGTCCCTGACGCCGGACCAGAAGCTGCTCGGCGGGTCCGGCACCCACTACCCGGTCTACATCGACCCCACCTGGAACCCGCACTACGCGCCCGGCAACAAGCAGCACTACATCGAGACCCAGCAGGGCTGCCCGACGGCGAAGAACTACGACTCCACCCAGTACGGCGACCCTGGCGTCGGCTACAACAGCTGGTCGGGCTGTATCGGAGACGAACGCTCCTACTTCCAGCTCGGCATCCCCTCCACCGTCTGGGGCACCCACATCGTCTCTGCCACGGTCGACGCCAAGGAGAAGTACTCGGCCAGCTGCAGCCTCTCCTCCACCGTCAAGCTGTACCTCACTGGCGCCATCGGTTCCGGTACCACGTGGAACAACAAGCCGAGCCTGTCGAGCTACCTGAGGAGCAAGAGCTTCGGACCCGCCTGCAGCAGCGAGCCCTCCGGCGGCTTCGATGTGACCTCCACCATCGCCAAGAAGGCCGCCGCCAAGGACTCGAGCTGGACCTTCGCCCTGGTCAACAGCCAGGAATCAAGCGGCGACGGCGACTACTTCAAGCGATTCGACAACAACCCGTCGATGTCGATCGAGTACAACCACGTCCCCGGCAAACCGGGTAGCCTGGCTGCCAAGTTCGGCACGCACTCGGTCGGCTGCGGCACCACTGCCCCCTATCCCGTCATCGGCAAGACCCTCGTCACCACGCCGCCCACGCTCAACGCCGTGGTCAGCGACGGCGACAAGGACGCACTGGCAGCGACCTACAAGTACTGGGTCAACGGCGGCAGCTCCACCACGGCCACCAGCGCCACCGTCGCAAGCGGCCAGAACGCCCCCAAACAGCTGTCCTCCTCGTTCATGAGCGGCCTGAAGACTGGTGACACGGTCGGTTGGAACGTCACCTCCAGTGACGGCAAGGACAGCAGCTCCGCCTCCTCCAGCTGCCACTTCACCGTCGACCTCACCGCACCGGCCGAACCGACCGTCAAGGACAAGGACGGCACGTATCCCGAGGACTCTCCCGGCACCACCGCGGCGGGGACCACGGGCCACTTCACCCTCAGTACCAACAGCGCCGCGAAATTCCTCTACAACCTCGACGTTGCTCCGCCCACCTCCAGCACCCCCAGCTCCGAGGTCGTCACCGCCTCCGGCAACTCCGCGACGATCTCTGTCACGCCCACCGCTCCGGGAACGCACACCCTCTACGTCTACGCCGTCGACTCCGCCGGGAACGTCTCCACTCAGCAGCAGTACCAGTTCACCGCCCTCGGCCACGCCGGCAAGACCTACGCCAGCCTGAAGGACGCGTTCAACAACACCGCGGTCACCGACGACACCAACCAGACAGCCGCCGACGCCGACGGCGTCGGAGCGACCATGTCACTGCAGGACCTCAAGGCGGCCGGATGGCAGCCCGGCGGCAAGATCACCGTGGACGGCGCCACCTTCACCCTGCCCAGCTTCGCCTCCACCTCCGGCGACAACGTCATGGCCGCCAACCAAAGCATCCAGATGACCGGCAGCGGCCGAGCACTGGTCTTCCTCGGCTTCTCCACCTACGGCTTCGTCAGCTCCCAACGCGCCGAGGACGACTACTCCAGCCCCGTCATCCCCGACGGCACCTCCGTCAGCGGTACCGAATGCACCCTCGGCAACGGACAGTACGAGGACTGCCGGGCCGGCGGCCCCTACGGATCCATCACCTACGCCGACAACAGCACCTCCGCCTACCACCTGACCGTCCCCGACTGGGTCTACGGCTCCAACGCCCTGGCCGCCGTCACCCTCCCCCACCGCAACCACACCAGCGGCACCCAGGAGAACCGCTCCACCAACATCTACGCCTTCGCCGTCCCCCTCAAGCCCGGTGCCCAGATCAGCTCGGTCACCCTCCCCGACCTGAGCAGCGCCGCCCGCCAGGACGTCCCCGGACTGCACCTGTTCGGCATGGCCCTGCGCGACACCACCACCGCCCCCGACGGTGCGAAGTGGACCGGCGCCTGGAGCTCCCCCAGCGAAGGCGCGTTCAACTTCGAAGGCACCGACTTCAAGGACCAGACCTTCCGCATCGCAGCGGATCCCAGCGTCGCCGGATCCAGCGTCCGCATCCACCTGTCCAACGCCCTCGGCCGCACCCCGCTGACCATCGACCACACCACGATCGCCACCCAGTCCTCCGGAGCCGCCCCCGCCGCCACCCCCACCGGTCTCACCTTCAACGGGGGCAGCAAAACGGTCACCATCCCGGTCGGCGGTGAGGTCTACAGCGACCCCATCGCCTACGCCGCCACGCCCGGCAAGCGCATCATGGTCAGCCTCCACCTCGCCAACTCAACGCCCTACCTCGTCCAGCACAGTTGGGCCGGCGCCGCCGTGCAGTACGTCAGCGCCGTCGGATCCGGCGACCACACCACCGACACCGGCACCACCACCTTCACCGGAACCGGCGTGCAGTGGGGCGAGTTCACCGACATCCTCACCGGCATCGACGTCACCAGCAGCGGAAACCAACCCACCGTGGCCGTACTCGGCGACAACCTCACCGACCCCTTCGCCGCCACCACCAAAGCCAGCCTGGTCACCCCCCGCCTCTCCGACGACCTCGCCGCCGCCCTGCGCAGCAACGACCAGAGCGTCCCGGACTACGGCGTCGTCGCATCCGGCATCGAGAACAACCGCGTCGCCACCGACCAAACCCAAGGCGGGCCCGCCGTTCTCACACGCCTGGACCGCGACGTCCTCCAACTCCCCGGCATCACCACCGTGATCGTCGACGAGGGCCTCAAGGACACCACCGCCGGCACCGACGACACCGACCTCGAGCAGGCCTACGGCCAACTCCTCGCCCAGCTGCGCGGCTGGGGCATCAAGGTCGTCCTCACCACCCTCACACCCTGCCGGGGCTACACCCCCTGCACCACCGATGCAGACACCAACCGCGTCTCCGCCAACACCTGGATCACCGACCAGGTCGACTACAGCACCCCGACAGTGACCAGCCTCGACGCCGAATCAGCCGTCGCCGTCCCCGACTCCACCAGCACGGCAGACCCCACACCACTGATCCTCAACGCCGACACCGCTCCCAACGACGACGACACCGGCGACCACGTCAACCTCACCACCGACGGCTACAAGGCCATCACCAACTCCATCGATCTGACCACGCTCGGACCCGACAACTGACGCCCCCCGCCAGCGTGCAGCGCCCCCCGCCCCGCCTCAGCAGCGGCACGGGGGCGCTGCCCGTTGAACACTGCCCGGCATGCCCGATCCGCAGGGCACCAAAGCTCCTGGAAGGGACCTGCGGCCACCGGACAGAAGTCACGGGGTAGGTGCGTAGTTCATGAGGCTGCCGGTCCGGGGTCGAGTACGGCGCGGACGGCCTTGCCTCCGCCGTCGCGCGGCGGGAACCAGGTGCCCCGGGCGCCCAGGCGGGCGATGTGCCACAGGCCGCGGCCCTTCTCCCCGCGCAGCGCGGCCGCGGCGTCGGGGAAGGCCGGGACCAGGTCGCAGACGTCGAGCACCAGGGCGTCGGTGTCCGTGAGGGACGCGGTCAGGGTGAGCCGGCGGTCCGCGGCGGCCGCGCGGGTGAGCTGGCCGTGGCGTACGCCGTTGTCCACGAGCCGGCTGACGACTTCCACAGCGCGCGGCATGTCGCCGGTCCAGGTCATCGCGGTGAGCGTCGTCCGGGTCCAGACGCGGGCCGCCAGGAGGGCGCACGGGGTGCCGGGAAGCTCGCCAGCGGAGGTGAGCCGCCCACCCCGGTCAAGAGCCTGTACTTCCCTTTCGCTGCTCCCCGCGCTCCTCGGTACCGGTCAGCTGTTCCAGCGGGGTCTGTCCAGCCCACGAGCGCAACCAGCGTCCGCGCAAGACCTATGGCTACCGCAGTCCGGCAGAGTCTACGCCGACCTCCTCAACAGCGGTGAAGTGTTGACCGCTTGAGCTCGCCATCGTCTGCCGACACTCGCTCCCGACGAACCGCCCGGGGCAGTGTCGGCAACTCGTGTCGAGAATCAACGTCGGTGAACAGTCCGGCCGATAGATTCCGACACATGCTCATCGGCTGCTGCCACACATCGACGGCCGGCCGGATCCCCGATCACCAGATCGTGCCGCCCGCTTGCCGGAGCTTGCTGATCAGCTCGGCCGCCTCGTCTACCGCTGTTGAAGTGGGAGGAGGCGAGCGTGCTATCAGTCAGTGCTGGCGGCCGGCCTCGATGGTCACCGCCCTCCAGCGGCCGTCAGCCCGTCATGCCAGGGCGCTCAGACCCCGGTCACGCGGGGCACAGACCGTCACGGCAAGGCCGGAGTTCGTGGGAGGTCACCGGGGTCACAGCCTGACAGATGCGGCGCAGGTGGTCGAGTTGGCGCTCGTTCAGCCTTCGCTGATATCCAGCCACTTCTTTGCGATCTTGTTGCAGGTTCTTTCTTCGTATATGCGGTCACTCATGAAAACCTTTGCATCGCTTGCACAGAAACGATCAGACTGCGCCTGACGGTGTACGAGCCGCGCCCTTGCGCAGTGACACTCTGGCCACGCTGTCAAGCAATCGGACAACACCGCCTTCAGCCCCAACACGAAGGCGATGACGGCCAGTGACCTCATGGACGACGGCAAGGCCACCTCGCCCTCTAGCACGACCACGCGGTGCCGACTCTGGCCGTGCTTTCGCCCCACCCGCCCGCCGCTACAACGACCACTAACGACGTAACACGCCAACCACGATTGGACCGGGCGCCCCGCACGGGGCCCGGCCCAGCTCGCTTCCCGAGGAGGAAACGGGTGGCCCAGCGCACTCTGAGGAACGGATGCACCGCGGTCGCCGCGGCATGCGCACTCGCTTCGGGGGCCCTGACCACGGCCTCGGCCTCGGCCGACACCCCCGCCGAGACGGTCATACCGGCCGCGCTGCTGAACAACCCGCCCAGTGACGTCGTCGTCTTCGCGGGTACCGGTGGCTTCCTGCACCGGTCCGACAACCAGTCCACCTACGTCTGGACGAAGTACGCCGGCGGACCGGACATCCCCATGCCGGAAGTCACGCCCACCGCCCAGAACGCCCAATCACCCGGGTACTGGGGTGCCGGTTCCGACGTCGTGGCCACCCCGTCGACCGACGGCTACCAACTGCACGACATGGACTCGGACACGACCGCCACCATCACCCCCGGCGCCGGCCAGAGCTATCTGGGAACCTTCGGCTCGCACGTGCTGACGGTCACCAAAGCCACGGACGGGACCGTCACGGGCTTTCATGTGCTTCACACTGCGGACGGTCAGCAGACCGACACCCCGGTCACCGGCTGGCCCTCGGATGCCACACTGCAGGCCGCGGTGCTTGCCGGGGACGCCGAATCAGTGGTGATCCGCTACACCGAAACAACTGGCGGCACGACCGAGAACCGATTGGCGCTGGTAGACCTGGCGACTGGCGTCGTCACGCCTATCATGGGGCCGCTGGCCTCCGGCGCCCGCGTCGTGCTCTCCAGCACCTACATCGCCTGGTACTCGTCGTACGGCGCCGACGGGACCTCATCGGCGGGACAGGTCTACCTCGTGACCCGCTCAGATCCCGGGCGGACGGAGAACGCCATCCAGGTCCCGCCGGCACCGCTGGGCAGCCCGTACTACACAAGCACCCTGTACCAAGTAGGCATCGCGGGCGACTCCCTACTGATCACGTACGTGGCGTCACACACCGGTCCGTCTCCCGAGGATGACACGATCGGCTACCCGCTCTACACGATGCCCCTGTCCGGATCGACCACGGTGACGCCGGTCCTGGACCACGTCATGACCAATAGCGTCAGACAGGAGCCGGGAGGGGCAATCGTCCTGGGCGGCTCGTCGGTCACCGACTGGGCGGCCCGCCTGTTCACCGCCGGCCCGGACGGCACCACGACGGGGACCGCCGTGGACTCCGACCCAGGTATGCCCGCTCCCGTCGACGGCCTGGCCTTCGCCGGCGGGAAGCTGGACATGGTCCGGCGCACGACGGCCGGTGGGGACATCGTCTACGACCGCCCCGTCCAGCCAGGTTCCCCGCCCTCTTATGGCACCGAGCAGAACTTCGGCCGGCCCTTCGCCCCCACCCACTGCGACACCACGGCCACCTGCAACCCGCCCATCGCCACCGGCGACGGCAACATCTCCCAGCTGTGGCCGAATGCCAACGCGCAGGGTGACGCCGTCACCGTGCAGAGCCCCGGCGACAGCGCAGCGCTGGTCACCCCCGGCGCCACCGGCGGCACCCTCGTCGACGCCGAAGGCCCCTACGTGGTCTACAACGGCGGCTCCACCAAGAAGCAGTACATCGGCGACGCGGACATGGGCGGCACAAGCCACGTGCTGTTCAGCCGCCCGACATCCGCCGCCGCGCTGTCCGGCTCCACGGTGTGGGTCCCCGGGAGCGCAGCGGGCACGCTGACCCAGATCGACCTCACCAGCCAGCGCACCGTCCAGACCGTCACGACCGACGCCCCGTGCGTGCCCAGCGAGCTGCAGGCCGCTGCCCAGCACTGGGTGTACTGGTCCTGCGGACCGTGGGGCCCGGCGGGCGTGCACGACCTGGCCACCGGCAAGGACGTCCCCGTACCCGCCCAACTCGCCCAGCTCGGCGACGGATTCGTCGTCGAACACGACACGGCGGCGGGCAAGCTGACCCTGACCGACGTGCACACCGACACCGCCACCACCAGCGACCTGGCCGACCTTCCCGGCGGGCCGGTCGCCGACGACCGCCGGGTGACCTGGGCCGTCGACAAGTACCAGGGCGAGATCGCCTACCTGGACAGCGGGAAGAACATCCACCTCGTCGACCCGCACATCCCCGCCTCGACCCCGGCACCCGCCGCGGGCGCCTTCATGTACCCCGGCCAGCAGCTGCCCTCGGGGCATAGCCTGAGCAGTGCCGTGATGACGCTGACCATGCAGACCGACGGCAACCTCGTGGCCCGCCTGAACACCGGCAAGGGCGCCGGCCAGGTGGTCTGGTCGACCGGGACGAGCGGCAACACCGGTGCGTACGCGGTGATGCAGACGGACGGCAACCTCGTCGTCTACACGGCCACCGGAGGAGCGGGCAAGGGCCGTGCCCTGTGGTCAAGCCATTCGTACGGCTACCCGGGGGCCTATGCCACCGTGCAGGACGACGGCAACATCGTCGTCTGGGCGAAGGCGGGCCACACGACCTTGTGGGGCAGCGCCACCTCCGCCCGGTACCAGACCGTCTACGGCGGCAACACCCTCAAGCCCGGCACGTGGACGGAGGGCACCTACACCCGCCTGATCATGCAGACGGACGGCAACCTGGTCATGTACCGCCGACGCGACGGCGCCGCCATCTGGTCCACCCACACCTCCGGCCACCCAGGCGCCTACGCCGTCATGCAAACCGACGGCAACCTCGTCGTCTACAAACCCACCGGAGGCCCCGGCAAGGGCGGCGCCCTGTGGGCTACCAACACCAGCGGCCACTCCGGCGCGTATGCGTACATGCAGAACGACGGCAACCTCGTCATCTACAAAAACACCGGCGGCCCCGGCAAGGGCGGCGCCCTGTGGGCCACCGGCACCAACTCAACCGCACGATGACCAAGCCCTGAGGACCAAGGCGTGACGATGCCCGGCCGGGAGGACCGGCCGGGCACCTGCCACCTTCAAGGACCGGGCACCGGGCACTTCCGCAGAGTTGGACACTCCAGCGCGATCAGTAGCGGGTGAGGTCCGGCCCAAGGCCCCTGTATGGCCTCCGGCGTCCGGTCCGGGTCACGCCAGTTCGTTGGTGGTGTGCCTTCGGCGAGGGAGTCTGAAGGGCATCGGGCCGGTCGGTTCCCGTACACAGCAAATTGTTGATCAAGAAACGCTGAGGCTTTCCGAGGCGGTGTAGCGTCCGAATGCTCTGCGGTCCCGTACCGCAGCAAGGGGGGCGAACGGCCGCGTACATAGGAGACGCGTGCCGTAATCGCGGTCGCCGTGCGCGCGACCAGGTCTGCGAGCACTGCCCCCGCGAGAGCGCAGGACTTCGATACCGACATACGGGCGCGGCCCGGGAGGAAGATGTGAATCGAACCGTGCGTCAGCGCGGCTGGGTCGCGCTGTTGCTGGCTGGCGCCGTCATGGCAGCCCTTCCAACGGCAGCAGCCGCCGACGAAACCCCCATCAACCCGGCACTGCCGACGCCAACATTGTCTGCCAGCTCGGCCTGCGGCAGCGACAGCAGCCCGACCTGGCAGTCCGTGACTACTCCGCCTCCCGAGGGCATGACGGTCTCCATCGGCGTGCCGCGGCCCACGGTGGATGGGGTGTCGTACCAGGGGGTCGTCCACGCATGGGACGTCGACGGCTCGCAGGCAGCCGACGGGTCCGTCTCCGGGCTGCCGGTTCCCTACCAATCCGTGTATGTCCCGCTGCCCCTGACGGATGGACACACCTACGGCTGGCACGCGTCGACGTACGACGGGACGGCGTACTCGAACCCGACCGCGTCCTGCTACTTCCGGGTCGACGGCAGCGCGCCACTCGCCCCGGTCGTCACAAACCCGGACTTCCCTCCCGTGGGCAGCCCGGGAACGCCCAAGAAGGTTGCCGGGCAGCCCACCACGTTCAGCTTCACGTCCCGTGATCCCCTCCCCGGCGGATGCGTGGAAGCGGAGGCTCCGGACTGCTGGGCCAGCGGTCTGGATCACTTCGAGTATGCCTTCGACCAGCAGCCCGGCATCGGCGCCGCCCAGATCCCGGCCGACGCCCAGGGCAAGGGAATCCTGACAGCCTCCCTGACCTGGGGGAGCCACACCCTCTACGTCGTCGGCGTCGATGCGGCCGGGAACCAGACGACGACGGCCTATACGTTCTATGTGCCATGGCAGCTCCCGGCGCAGACCACCATCAACCTCGCCGCCCCGGTGAAAAGCAACCGCGCGTCCCAGCTGACCGTGTCCGGCCAGCTGTCGGCGGATACGTACCCGCCCGGTGAGGCCGTCAAGGTGGTCAAGAGCGACCTCGCCCATCCCGCCGGCGTGGCGCTGCCCGACGCGCCGCTGTCCGCCGACGGCACCTTCCACATTGCCGACGTTCCGCAGGTCGGCGGAGCCAACACCTACTCCGTGACCTACGCCGGTGACTCCGCACACCAGGCCACCAGCGCCTCTGCAACCGTCCAAGTCTCACGCAGCACAACCGCGCTGAGCATTAGCAGCGACGCGTCGTCATACGCCTACGGCGCGACCGCAAAGATCACGGCCCACCTCGGCACGACCTACAACGGACACACACTGTCGATCTACGCCGAGCCTTACCACGGTAAGAAGGCGCTGGTCAGGACAGGCACGGTGGACAGCCACGGCAACCTGACCGCCAGCTACAAGGTCTCCAGCAGCATCGTCTTCACCACATCCTTCGCCGGTGACTACCGCTATGCAGCGGCCACGGCCGCCCGCACCGTGTCGGCCTACGCCAAGGTGTCCGACTCCCTCAGCGGCTATGACGGAAGCACTCACTACGGCAGCATCGTCTACCGGGTCTACCACCACACCGCCCGCGCAAAGCTGAACGTCACGGTCACGCCCAACAAGGCCGGCCAGTGCGTGCAATTCCAGACCCAGCGATACTACGGCGGCGCCTGGCACACACAGAGCACCTCCTCCTGCCACACGCTCAGCACGACAAGCACCACCTCCGCGACGCTCAGCCTGACCAAGGCAGTCAACAGCAGGTTCCGGCTGCGCGCCGAGTACGTCCACAGCAACAAGGACACCGGAAACCTCAACACATGGGGCGCATGGCAGTACTTCACCGTCAGGCAGTAAAAACGATCCGCAGGTCGCCGACGGCGCGATCGTCCAGGGCCCACGAACCGTGGGAGTGCGTCAGAAAGATCGTGAAAGTCCGTCATGTGACAGGCTGGCCGGGAGCTCTGATCTGGGTCGGAACACCCCTACGAGCAGGTGAACGAGCTGCACAAGCTCGCACCTGCTGTGGGGCGGCTACTCGGCACATCTCGGTGTGTACGAGGACCGGCAGATCGAGTACCTGGAGGCCATGGACACGTCCGGCTACTGAAGTGGTGCGTGCCATGGCTACGGTGTCGCTTCTTGTGGCGGGTGAGGAGCTCTGTGAAGAGTCGGAGATGAGCTGCGGGCTGTCGGGCCGGGTGAGTTCCCAGCCGCCGAAGCGGTAGATCTCATAGCCGGCCAGCCGCAGACGGCGGTCCTAGGCGACCATCTCCGAGTACGGCTTGGGCGAGGCGGAGCAGCAGTCACAGCACTGTGGAATGGCCAGACAGGTCCAGGGGACAGTTGGCCTCGACATTG
The DNA here is from genome assembly GCF_055605965.1 of Streptomyces sp. NPDC037126. NCBI lineage: Bacteria > Bacillati > Actinomycetota > Actinomycetes > Kitasatosporales > Streptomycetaceae > Streptomyces > Streptomyces sp. NPDC037126. The sequence goes on along the minus strand of NZ_JBVJTD010000050.1, from coordinate 3,870 downwards.
CGTGTCTCTGAGGAGGGGCAGAAGGCATGGGGGCCAGCGATGATCGGGACGACGTCGTGTTCGGGTCTGGTAGGGAGCCCGGCACGTGCGTGACCGTGCCTTTGTCACACTCTCCGTTCCCGGTCCTTCCGGTTCGAGGTGATCCTGGTGTCTCCGTCCGGCCGGTGCCCGCGGCCGCGGCCGCGGCCGGTCCCGGGTACCCGTTACGCATCGCTGACACACGTCCCACCCCTCAACGCCGGCCCGAGGGTTCGCACTCCTCACCGACGTCGGCCGTTCTTGAGGACCTCGTAGTAATCGTCGGAGCCGAGATCGAGCCGGAATACCATGCCGTACTTCTGGCGAAGGCCGGAGACCGTTCCCGACGCCGGCTCACGCAGGAACCGCTGCATCGGAGGATCGTTCTTGAGGGTGAGAGGCTCCTCAACGAGGCGCTTGGGATTACGGTCACGCACCGGATCCCACGTCAGCGTGTCTCCCCAGGCGAAGACGTCGCTTGGGTCCAGCGCCTTCGGGCCGTTTGGGTTCGGCCCCTGGCTCCGGTAGTAGGCGAGCAGCCGCTTGCCAGTGTCATCGTGGGTGAACGGTATCTGCGGGTTGCTCTCGCCCGCGGTCAGGATGCTGTCGATGACATCGGCCATGTGGTGTGGGTCGGCGCCGTAGTAGGCGGTTACACGCATCGAGCACTTGATCTTGTAAGTGTCGCTTCCATCCTGGAAGAACGCCTGCTTGCGCAGGCCCGTCTGGCAAGCGTCCTGTACCACGACCAGTCCGAGGCTGAGGCGGGTGTGGTCGGCGTATGCCCGAATACCCTTCCGGAGCTTCGGCTCCGCCTGCTGCCTGGCCTCGACCGCCTGATGGCTGCCGGCTAGTCTGCGGGCCTCCTCCGGACTGACGGCGCGGTTGCCGGATGAACACGCAGTCATCGTGAGCAACAAAAGGACGGCAAGGCCGCCTTTGGCCGTGCTGTTCATCGGGCCTCTCGTCTCTGAGTGTTCCGCCAGGGGGTTTGCCAGGGCAACTGTCCACCAGGCCGGTGGTGTAGGGCATGAGTACTGGTACTCAGAGAGGTCCGGGGCAGCCCTTGCGGGCTGCCCCGGAATAATCTTGAGTGATCGTTACAGGCTCATGCCCGACATGGTGCGCTCGAGGGCGTTCGCGTACAGGCGCGCGCCCCCAATCTTCGGGTGGAACGACTGGGCCGACAGGCCGGACTGGTTGATGAGCGGCCAGTCCTTGATCGGATTATCAGACTCGGTCAGTGTCTTGACGATGCCGTGAACCTGCTCCGGGTCACCGCACACGCCCTTGCCCGCGAAGTAGCTCGTCGGGTCGGAGAACCACACGCTCGCGCCCTGCTTGTTGGCGTCGTCGGCTGCGCCCTGCATCGCCGCTGCCAGCGTGCCAGCGGTGGCGTTGAGCCAGTCTGCGGAATCCGAGGACAGGCCGAAGGGCAGGATCCTCAGGCAGGAGCCGCTGTCGGAGATCAGTGGCGGATACCCCATGAGGGCGATCTTCGCGTGCGGTGCCTTGCCATGGATCTGCAGCAAGGTCTTGGTGATGTCCGGGCGGACGATCTCGTTGATGATGCCCAGAACAGCGGTCTCCAGCTTCTGGTCGGCGAACTTCGCGTCCCGGCCGCCCACGTTGCTGTCCTCGTCTCCTTCGCCGAACGACTTCGACTCATGGGGCATCGTGGCCTGACGCGACCATGCCATCCCGCCCCGACAGCATGTGACTGCAAGTCGCGGACGGTGCTCGTTCGTTGTCACTTGCATGGGAATAACGGAGCGTCTGGTGCCCGATGGGCTGTGGATGATCTTTCAGCAGCCCTCCGGCGCGGCACGCCAGCCGTGCCACCGGCGTACGGCGATCACGAGCGCCGGGCCGGTCGGCGGTCGCTGCCGGTACGGCGCGTACTTCTCCCGCAACAGGGCGACGGCCGCCGGGTACTCGCCCTGGGTGCCTGGCGGCAGCACGCGGGCGTCACCGTCCGCGCGGACCCACCACAGCCGCTCCCAGTCCTCGTGGTACGCGTCGACGAGCAGGCAGACCGCTGGGTGAGCCGCGATGTTGTCCAGCCGTTTCAGCCGCTGCGACCTCTTCGGTTTCCAGTCCACCGCGGTGACGATCTCCTCACCGTGGGCCGCGAAGACGACCGGCACCAGATGGGGGCGCAGGCTCGCGTCCACCGTCGCCAGGCGCGCCACCCGCGCGATCGTGAACCGGCGGCGCGCCTCGTCCTCGTCCATGTCCGGCACGGTCAGCTCCGATTCAGCGGCGGCCGCGAGCTGTCACCGGTGCCCGGACGTGGCCTCGGCCAGTTCGTCCAGGGTGCGCAGCGTCTGGTCCTCGGGCAGGGTCGGCAGATACAACAGGACGCGTTCGACTCCGAGTTCGGCGTAGGTGTCGAGCGCCTCCCGGTCGTGCCGGCCCGCGTACACCACGACGGACGGGCGATCTCCGGCCGTCTGCCGCATATGTGCGATGCGTTCACCGAGCTTCTCGAGCGGCAGATCGCTCGGCATCCACGCCGCACCGTAGGCGGCGATGCGTTCGAAAGCGCGCTCGCTGTCGCCCCCGACCCAGATGGGCGGGTGCGGCTTCTGGACCGGCTTGGGCCAGGCGTAGACGGGGCCGAAGTCGACGAAGTCGCCGTGGAACTCGGCCTTCTCCTTGGTCCACAGCTCGATCATGGCGCGGATGCGTTCGTCCATGAGCCGTCCGCGGACGGCCGGATCCGTCCCGTGGTTGCGCATCTCCTCGCGGTTCCAGCCCGCGCCGACGCCGAACACGGCCCGGCCTCCGGAGATCAGATCGAGAGAGGCGACCTCCTTCGCGGTGTGGATCGGGTCGCGCTGGACCACCAGAGCGATGCCCGTGCCCAGGAGCAGGTCACGGGTCACCGAGGCGGCCGCGGCGAGCGCCACGAACGGGTCGAGCGTCCGGTAGTAGATCCGCGGCAGCTCACCGCCCCCTGGGTACGGGGACTCCCTCTCGACCGGAATGTGCGAGTGCTCGGCCAGCAGCAAGGAGTCGAACCCGCGCTCCTCCAGGGCCGGTCCCAACGCCTTGGGCCCAATGCCCTCGTCGGTGACAAACGTCGACACTCCGAACTTCATCCGCGACCACCTTGTCTCGCCGGCACACCTGCTGCCAGTGTGACGCGGCCGGTCGCTCCTCGTCGGGTACGGCGTCCCGCGGCGTGGCGCCCAGACCCTGTGCCCGGTGTCACTGCCCGGCCGACGCGCCCGCCGGCCGCTGCAGGGCGCGCAGTGGCGGGTGTGCCTGTCTCTCCGAGTTGGTCAAGGATCTGCTCGACCTGGTCGGGGAGGCTGATGGCGAGGGATCGTGACCAGCGTCGTCCCTCGATGTCGGGCGGCGGGATCAGCCCCAGGTTCTGTGCGCGGCGCAGTTGGGACTCCTTGAGTCCCAGCCAGCGGGCGAGTTGGACCGGACCGAAGTCGTCCTGGGGTTGGCTCATGTGCGCGGTTCCTCTTCGGACTGGGCCTTCCCCCTGGGTTGCCTGGTGCGGTGAGGGCCAGCGGTGGTACGGGTATCGGCGTAGTGCCAGATGTCCGCGCGACGGTACCAGCGGCGCAGCCGACCGCTGGGGAACTGCTCCTCCTCGACTGGCTGGGGCCATCCGCGGGGCGGGCGCTTGGGGTAGTTGGTAATGCTGGTGGGTGCCACGCCCAGGACCCGGGCCGCTTCGGACAAGGTGATCAGGTCATCCGGGTTGCCGTTGCGGTCGACGTCGAGTTGTGTGCGCTGGGCGCGCTTCTTGTAGTCGGCGTACCAGGCGTCCCACTCATCCGGGTCCCAGTACATGGTCTGGTTCACGGTCTTGGCCGGCTGCGGGTGGCCGCT
>NZ_JBVJTD010000049.1:0-27471 GCF_055605965.1 Streptomyces sp. NPDC037126 | reverse complement strand
TCTCCCAGCAGATCACAGCAGCAGAGTCCGGCCATCCCACCACACACCGCTGACATCACACTCAGTCAGCCCTCCACGGAAAGTGAGCCAGAACCAAAACTCGTGAACATCACCCGACCGTGGATCTGGGTGCCTCCCAAACCCGTGAACAACTGACGACGCAAGTCGTGAACAAAGCCAGTGGCCTTGATCGCAGGGGATCATGCAGAGGACGTCGCCGGGACCATGCCCGTCCCGGTGAGGCGCCCAGGACCGGCGCCGAGGAGGCGGCAGCCTCCTCAGCACGACGCGGCGGCACGGTCGTCGTCGCCGTGCCGCCGCGGAGCCCGCCATGCCACCACAGCTCCGTGTACCCCCAGGCACCCAGCCCACCCCCACCCTCCCGGCCCCGTAACCCCCATCGCCGAAGCGTCTGGTCAGTCGCGTGCCGTCGTACAACCGACGGGTGCTGCAGCAGGCTCCATACGCGTTGAGCATGAAGGCCTCCGCCGGTTGCAGCGGCGATTCCGCCATTCAGCGTCCCGGCCTTGGCAGCCCAAAACCCGGCCACCAGGATGAACCCCATGGTGGAACACACGACCGACGTACACGCCCTCCTCAGCGACACCGTCCACCCGGCAGGCTGGGTCGAACGCCAGCCCACCGGCCACGCGGTCGTCCGCTGCACCTGCGGCCTCGACAGCGGCACCGTCACCGTGACCCTGGCCGCGCAGATCGCCGACGACCACCGGCGCATCGTCGCCGAAGCCCGCATCCCCGCCTGACCACCCAGACCACCAGCATCCTCATACGGACAGTACGACGTGCCGGCCAGTAGCTATGTGGGCATCGGTGGGTCCGGGAGGTAGTCGTCGGCATGCTCGCCGGTGACGAGATAGACCATGCGGCGGGCCACCGAGACGGCGTGGTCGGCGAAGCGCTCGTAGTAGCGGCCGACGAGGGTGACGTCCACCGCCGTCTCCACCCCGTGCTTCCACCGGTCGTCCATCAGATGCTGGAAGATCATGCGGTGCAGCTCGTCCATACGGTCGTCGTCCTGCTCCATCTGCAGCGCCGCATCCACATCCCGCGTCACAAGGATCTCCGCAGCCTGCGCCATCAGCCGCTGCGCGAGCTGCCCCATCTCCAACACCGTACGGTGCAGATCCCCGGGCACAGCACGCTCCGGGTGACGCAGCCGGGCCAGTTTGGCCACATGCGCCGCCAAGTCACCGGAACGCTCCAGATCAGCACTCATGCGCAGCGAGGTCACAACCGTGCGCAGCTCGGTGGCAACCGGCTGCTGCCGCGCTAGCAGCGCGATCGCCCGATCCTCGATCTCCCGCTGCAGGCCATCAATCCTCGAGTCGGCGGCGATCACGCTCTCGGCCAGCGTCAGGTCGGCGTCCATCAAAGCAGTGGTGGCACGGCCGATCGCGGAGCCCACCAGCCGGGCCATCTCCACCAGCCCCTCACCGACCGAGGCCAGCTCCTCGTGATACGCCACCCGCACCCCGACCTGCCCCTTCCCCACATCGCGCCGCTGTCCATCTCAGACTTGCACACCCCCCACGACGCCACATCACATGCCAGCCAGGACGAAACCGCGTGCTCAAGCCGCGCAGAAGTCGTGAGCCCAGTCATCGCGCCATCCCGTCCATCACGACGCACCACTTGCGCACCCCCCGGCGCGGCCCCTGCCGGCCGCGGAACCTACTGCTCATCCGGCCAGGCGGCCAGCACGTCGGCGGTGTCCTCGTCGGAGCGTGATGCGGGCGGCCGGCATAAGAACCGGCCAGCCACCGGAGGTGAGCAGGAAGTGGTAGCGGCCGGCGCCGATCATGCGAGGCGGATCCCTCTGGACCGCCCCGGCTCACGCACGATCGCGCGCTTTGCCTCCAGCTCCACCAGCTGATAGTGGACCGAGGACCCGCTGCGCAGGCCGACCTCCGCCCCGATCTCCCCCACCGTCGGCGCCTCACCGTGATCGGCGATGCTCACGGATGCAGCGCAGGGTGTCGGTGAGATGATCGACGCGGTACATACCGACATTAGATCTCTTGTTCGATTTTCTGGGCAAGCGGACACACGTCAGACCGAACGCCGGGGGTGGAAGGGATCACGTCATGGTATGGACCCTGCCCGACCCGATGCTGACCACCGCCGTGGACAGCCCCGCCCTGCCGGCCGGGGCGGCGGAGGAGCCCAAGTGGGACGGCTTCCGCGCCCAGCTCGCCGTGCACGAGGGCGGGAGGGTGCTGCTGCGCTCCCGGCAGGGCACCGACATGACGAATGCCTTCGTCGAGATCCGGGCTGCCGCGCTCGCGCAGCTGCCCGCGGGCACCGGGCTCGACGGCGAGGTGATCGTGTGGGAGGACGACCGGCTAGCGTTCGAGCGGCTGCAGCAGCGCCTCGCCCGCCGCGGCGCGGCGGCCTTGGCCGAGGGGGCGCGCCGCTGGCCCGCGCATTACGTCGTCTTCGACCTGGTCCACAGTGCCGGGGACGGGGATGTGACCGGCTGGCCGTATGCCCGGCGCCGGGCCGCGCTAGAGGCGCTGTTCATCGGTCGCGGGCTGGCGGCGCCGTTCACGCTGTGCCCTCGACCACCGACCCCACCACCGCCGAGAACTGGCTGACCTGGTCGGCGGCCAGCGTGGAGGGGCTGTGCTTCAAGCGGCTCGATGCGCCCAACCGGGCCGGCCAGTCACGGTCGTGGCAGAAGTACAAGATCCGCATCACCACCGAAGCGATCGTCGCCGCCGTCACCGGACCACTCACCGCCGTGAGGCTGGTGACCGCGTAGACGGTCGTGATGCTGATCTTGCCGGTCTTGCGGTCCGCTCGGTGGCGCTTGAGCTGGAGGGCCTGGCGCGCGCTGGGAAAGAGCAGGCTGTTCACCGTGCACACCTTGATGCGGCGGATCTCGCCGCGGCCGTGGCCGGTGTCGCGGGTGCGGCACCGCAGCGGGATCTGCTTCCATGGGAGGGACTTGAGCTGCTTGTGGAGCTTCTTCCGTTTCCTTTCAGGGTCACGATGTAGTGCGCGCCTCGGCCGAGCAGGTAGCTGGCGTGCTCGCGCTCAGTGTGCATGGCGTCGCTGGTCACGACCACGCCCGCCAGTTCGGCGAGGGTCTCCAGGAGAGGGTAAAAGCAGGTGATCTCATTGGTCTTCTCGCCTACGTCGAGTTGGGCCAGGACCAGGCCGGAGAGGTGGTCGCAGGCGGCGAGCAGATGAATCTTGCGGCCCGTGGCCCTGGCCGCTCCCCGCAGGGTCTTGCCGTCGACCGCCACTGCGCGAAGTTGACCCACGGCCCCAGCGCGCCGGTCGGCCAGCCAGCGGCCCACCGCCCGGTCCAACGCGTCGCCGTCGATGCGGCCCAGCAGTCGCCGCACCGTCGCCTCCGCCGGCAGGCACCGCTTCGGAGACAGCGGGTCGGGCCGTACGCCAAGGCGCTCCAGGACGGACGGCGGGGCGTCGTTGATCCACTCACCCACCGCCAGCAGGGAGGTCGCTCCGGCCAGAACCGCGCACGCGGTCAGCGCGAGCACGACGACCAGAGCGTGCCCTACGCCGCGTGGATCGCGAGGGTCGGGCACCTCAGCCAGCCGCTCCAGCAGGCCCGGGATCTCCTCGGGCACGGCCCCGCAATGCTCGCGGAGTTGGTCAAAGGCAGGCGGGATCGGCGATGATGCGTCGGCAGGCACGGCCTTGCACTCGGATCACGGGGTGTCGAGAACTCCATGATCTTGGAAGGGCACGTCATTCGCCTGCGGCATCCTCTGCTTCCCAGCGCAGCAGGTCGCCCGGCTGGCACTTGAGCACCTCGCAGAGCGCGGCGAGCGTGGTGAAGCGCACTGCCTTGGCGCGGCCGTTCTTGAGCACCGCCAGGTTGGCCGGAGTGATCCCTATCCGGTCCGCGAGTTCGCCCACGGACATCTTCCGCCTGGCCAGCATCACGTCGATGTCGACGGCGATCGGCATCAGATCACCTCGTCCAACTCGGCCTGCATCTGCGACGCTTCGACGTCGCGCGCGACGGCCTGGGCGAGCAGCATCCGCAGCACGAGGACGATGAGCGCGACCCCCAGGATGGCCACGCCGATCCCGCCCATGATGACGGTGACGCCCGGGTCGTCTCGCTGGCCTGGCGCATTGATGATCGTGACCGCGAACCAGAGGAGGGCAGCCGCCGCGATCGCGCCAATCACGCCGTCCACGTACCGGAAGGCAGCGTGGGAGAACACGGTTCCGCGTCGCACCATCGCCACGAGCCGCCATACGCAGACCACGGCGACCTGGACCGACAGCATGCCCAGGATCATGATCACCCGTAGCGCGGTCATCGGGAGCGACCCGTCCTCAGGGTCGCTCCCGATGACCAATGTCCACACCATCAACGCCTGCACGAACACGGTGCCGACGAGCACCACCACGAGCACGGCGCGCAGCGCACGCACGGTCAGCTTTCCCATGACCCACCTTTCCATCGAAGCACGATGGGAATCTATCGAAATTCGATAGGTGAAGCAAGAGCGGGGACGAAGGGTGAGCGGCACTTTCGCACGGCGGCAGGACGTCGCCGCCTCCCATGGCACGGCGCGGTTGCGCGAACCGTCTTGATCTTGTCGAAGTCGACCTCGCTTGAGCACAAATCGGACGCCACCCGACTACGCCGAAGCCTTGGGCAGCGGCTTGCATCGACTTCCGCAGGGGGTCGATCTCATTCGGTGGGTGCGCCTACCCCTCAAGCCAGGCCATGAAGCGCGTGCGCTCTTCACCGCACCGGCCGCCGCCGGAGGCGTGGGAGCTGTTTGGGGTGAAGGTGGAGCCATACGGCTCGGAGGTAAGCGTGCACCCTTCCCGTACGGGCTGCAAAGCGTAGTAGCCGAATGCGGCCAGTCCCACGACCAGCAGGGCAATTAGCAAGGGGCGTCGGGCTGTCGGGGAGGGCATGCTGGGATTCTATGAGCGTCACATGCACAAGGCGCAGCGAGGCCGCCTCATCACCGCCCTGCGGCACGGCCAGGCCCTCGACGAAGCGGCCGCCGGACTGAGTGTCGACCTGCGCGCCGTCTGGCCGCCGGCCCGCGGCCACGCCCTGCGCGCCGACTACCTCCGCCTCCTGGCCCTCGGCCTGCCCCCGTCGCGAGCTGATCCTGGGCACCAAAAGACCCGGAAGCGTGGCGCGGTGACGGCCCGGCGGTCGCGGCCGCCTGCGGCGCCGTCAGCGCCGCCTCAGCCCCGTACGGCTCCCTCAAGCCCCTGCGGCTGGCCCCGGAGCGCGTCGCCCGGATCCTCGAGGAACTGCGTACCCCCGGGGACGACCGCTGGCTGCCCGCCCGCCTGGTGTGGGGAGCGCACACACCCACCGACCGCACCAATGTCCGTCGCGGTGCTGACGTGGGAGACTGCCACCGCTACCGCCCGCGTGACCACACGGCCAAGGCGCGCCGGTTCCCGGCGGGCCAAGGGGTCACCTTCGGTTCGGGCCGCCCTCCCGTCGCCACCGGCGGATTCGTAGCGTCAGCTGTAGGTCATCGGGCAGCCGCGGCGCAGTGAGTGCTCGGCGGCACGCAGGTACACGGCGACGTAGAACGCGGCGTCCAGGTCCTCGCTCCAGGGCCCTGGGCGAGCCGCGGCCAGTTCTTTCACCTCGCCCTCGAGGAACCAGAACGTCAGACCGAGGTTCCCGGCCTCCTGCGGCACCTCCGGCGGCAGTCCGATGACGTCCGCCAGCCGCCTGGCCAGGGCGAGCACCTGCGGCGCTCCCGCGATCACGGTCGTGTCGGTGTAGGCGGAGCCGATGGGCAGGTGTATCTCCTCCCCCAGCGACACCGGTACCAGCACCGACCACTCGCCGAACGTCTCCTGCTCTCGCGGCGTCAGGTGCGCGCGGCACAGCGCCGCGAACCCGTCCATGGGAGGGATGAGCTTCTCCTCGAACCACACCCCTAGTTCCTCCTCCCGAACGGGCTCGTACCGCGGCAGCCCCCGCCGCTCCAACTCCTCCTCGAGCGCCGAGGCGACGGCTCCCCGGCCGCCCTCGTCCTCGTCGCCGTCGAGCCATTCCCGCGCACCCACGCTGACCAGATAGATCCCCATGCCGGAAAGGTAGCGCCCGCCACCGAGAACGCCCCACCCGTAGACGGGTTGGCGTCCCGCGGCCTTGTCCTCCGGCGCGGACACCAGGCGCAGCCAGGCGGGCACGCCCGTAGCGGTGCGGGCCGGGGCATCCGGCGTCCAGCCGGTGATGCCCCGCGAACTCGCGGTGGAGTGCCTGGCCCTGCGCCGGGGGCGTTGGCAAGCTACTGCGCCAGGAAAAAGCTGCTGGAGTAGCTCCGAGCTCATACGCCTACGGGGGTAGTCGGCAAGCAGACCAAGTCGCCGCTGATCGGCCGCCACGGCGCGGACATAGCGTGCTGGTGCAGGGGCAGCGGTCAGGCAAGATGACCGGCTTCTGCCGGTCCGTGGATGCGCAGGGCTCAAGGAAACCGAAAACTCCTGGCAGCAGTGCACGAGCAGGTACGACGTGCCGAACCGTTACGGCGCGTCGCACCTGCTCGTGGCGCGCTGCGCGGGGCGCATAACCGCCTTGCCGGAGTCCAGGTCAACAGAGCTGGGGGGTGCACCGGATTCGGCGTCGTCCCGGAGGACAAGTTGGCGTTCCCGCTCGTGTTGCACGTGCCGCTGTGACGGATGGAAGAGCTCGCTCCATGCCTCAGCAGTGGATGCTCCTCCGCCGCCATGCCTGCGCCGCCGCCAGCCGACCCACGTAAAGAGGATCAGCCATAGGCAGATGACGACACTGCCAGTCGTAGGGGTATCGCCGAGGTGAGCTCGATAGCCGCCAATAGTTGATCTTGGTGTTCCGGTCGGTGCGCCCGTCACCCGTTCGGCTCAGTGTCGTTGGTGGTGATGCTGACCACCGTCTGGGCCCGGGGCGGGATTGCGACCTCGATCGAACGGACCGCGTCTCACGTCGACCTCGCAGCCTGACAACCCCATCCACCCCTGCCTTCCCGACTCCGGCACGCCCGTTGGCTGGGACAACCACCCCGGCCGTGCCAGCCAACGGGCTGCCCACCCGGCACACGATCCGCCGGGAGCGCCCCGCTTCGCGGGACATTCCCAAAGACCAGGACCAATCCCTACGAACCAACCGCGCCAGGGTTGACGAAACAGATAGGGGCACCCCCCGCCAGGCCCCCGGTCATCATCGCGATCATGGTCAAGAGGCAGCAGGCGGCGCCCCTGTCCCACAGCCTGATCGATGCGCGTGCTGGCACCCAGGCTGTGGTTGCGTAGCCGCCGCTCGCGACTACGCGGGGCTTTCAGGCTCCCGAGGCGGAGGCTTGGAGGTGAAGCCGGCCATCGACAGGGCGCAGGAGATCACGTTTTCCACGTCGCGCCGGGACTGTTCGGTCTCGTGGTGGACCTCGTACTGGATGACCAGTCCGTCGATCGCCGCGACGAGGAACCGCACCAGTGCGGCCAGCTCCATCGGCGGCGGTGAAGCCTCGTGGGCGAGTGCGGAGCGGAAGACGTCTTCGACGAAGGCGCAGTAGCGGGTGTACTGCCAGGCGGCGAGCCACTCGAAGCCGGGGTTGCGGCGGCAGTAGATCATCAGTTCGTACTGCATCAGCTGCAGCCCGTCGTCGCCCACCACGAAGGCCCAGAAGGCGCGTACTGCGTCGGCGATCGCTGCGGCCAGTCCTCGCTCGGGTGTCACCGCGTTGCGCAGGATCTGCTCGACCTGCTCGGTCACCGCACTGATGACCTCGGTCAGCAACTCGTCCTTGCCCCGGAACGCGTAGTGGAACGCGGCCTGTGCCATCCCGGCCTGTTCGGCGATGCGGCGCGTCGTGGCCCGGTCCAGCCCTTCGCGTGCCATGACCTCGATGGCCGCTTTCACAAACTGCTCGCGGCGCTCTTCGACCTTCATCCGAGGCAGGTTCGTCACCTTCTTCCCAGGTTCGCGACCGGGTCTTCCGGTCACCTCTTGACACCTTCACCGAATCATACTTCACTCTGGCCACTCGACTTGGTCGAACGACCAAGTTAATTGACCAAGTTATGGAAGGTGGCCTCGTGCCCGAGAATTACGACACCGACGTCGTCATCGTCGGCGCTGGACTGGCCGGGCTGAGCGCCGGCCGCACCCTGCACGCCCAAGGCGTGGAGGTGCTTGTTCTTGAGGCGCGTGACCGGGTCGGCGGGCGCACCTGCTCCGTTGTCGAGGACGACGGGCGGTTGGTGGAGTACGGCGGCCAGTGGATCGGCCCGACCCAGGACCGGATCAACGCGCTCGTCGAGGAGTTCGGTCTGGCGACGTTCACGCAGTACAGCGACGGGGACAACCTGCAGCGCACCGAGGACGGCAGACTGCTGCGCTACCACGGGGCGATCCCCACCGGGGACCCGGTGGTGGCCGCGGACCTCATGGAGGCCATGGTCGAACTGACCGCACTGGCCGCCGAGGTCGGCGCCGAGGCCCCGTGGACCCACCCGCAGGCCGCCGTGCTGGACTCCACCACCGTCGAGAGCTGGATCGGCGCGCAGCCGTACTGCGCGGGCGCGAAGGAGTGGCTGCGCGCTTTCACCCGCGCCCTGTTCCCCGCCGAGCCCGGGGAGGTGTCGCTGCTGCATGCGCTGTTCTACATCGCCTCCGGCGGCGGCGTGGAGCGGATGATCGGGGTGATCAACAGCGCGCAGGAGACCCGCCTGAGCGCCGGAGCGATGGGCGTCTCGCTCGGCCTGGCCGGGGTGCTAGGCGACCGGGTCCGTCTGTCCTGCCCGGTCCACCGGATCGACCAGGACGAGAGCGGTGTCGTCGTGCATCACGAGCAGGGCCGGGTGCGTGCGCGGTACGCCGTCGTCGCCGTCCCGCCGCCGCTGGCCGGCCGGCTGCGCTACAGCCCGGCGCTGCCGGGCCTGCGCGATCAGCTGACCCAGCGGGTGTTCATGGGCTCGGCTATCAAGACGACCGTGGTCTACCCCGAGCCGTTCTGGCGTGCCGACGGCCTCACCGGGCACAGCACAGGACACAACACCTTGACCTTCGACCAGAGCCACCCGGACCGTGCGGAGGGCGTGCTGGTCAGTTTCACCGACTGTGACGCCGCGCGGCGCGCGCTGCGGATGAGCCCCGAAGAACGGCAGCGGCAGGTCGTGGCCGAACTGGTCTCGGTTTTCGGACCCAAGGCGGCGCAGCCGATCGCGGTCTACGAGAAGGTGTGGCTCGAGGAGGAGTGGTCCCGCGGTTGCTACACCGGGATCCTGAGCCCGGGCACCTGGTCCACGCTGGGCCCGGCGCTGCGCGAGCCGGTCGGCCGGATCCACTGGGCCGGCACCGAGTACGCCACCATGTGGAGCGGCTACATGGACGGCGCGGTGCGCTCGGGCGAGCAGGCTGCCGCCGCGGTGGCAGCCGAACTGGGCCTGGCCGCCGGGCTGCCCACGGCGGAGGCCACTCGATGAGCGAGGCGATCCGAGAGAGCGTCGGAGCGGACGAGCTGTTCGACGCGCTGAGCGAATACGCGATCAAGGCCGGGGCCAGCCCCCGGGTCGGCAAGACGCTCGGCGGCTGGAACTGTCACATTCACATCCTGGCCACCGACCACGACGCAGCCTTCACCCTCGACGTCGCCGGCGGACGTCCCGCATCGCCGACGGCCGGATTGTCCGGCGCGGCCGATCTGGTGGTGCGCGGCCACAGCTTCGACCTGGCCGAGATCTTCTGGGGCGACGCCAACCCGGCATCCAACTACATGCAGGGCGCCATCCGCACCCAGGGCCGGGCCGAAGACGTCATGCGCCTGGACGCCATGGCGATGTTCGTCTTCCTGGGCCAGTAGCCACACAGCGCCATGCGGGCTCGTGCCGGGGCGTGGGCCCACGCCCCGGCCGGCCTGCCCCAAACCCCACCATCCGCCGGCGGAACTGCCGGGGGCGAAGCCCCTCCGGCTCGGCCGGCGGGACGGCCGCGCCACGACACCTTGCGACGACCGTGATCTTGTAACTGAGCTCAGATAGGGAAACCTCATGGCCGAACCGTTGGCGCAGCCGGTGCTGCGCCGGGCGCTGTCGTTCGGCGGCGCCTCCGCGATCTCCACCGGACTGGCGTTCGCCGCGATCAACTTCCTGGGCCTCGCGCAGCTGCTGACCTATGTCAGCGGGCCGATGTCCTGGCTGGCCATCCTCGCCGGTGGCCTGGTCATCCTGGCCGTGCGGTCCGTGTTCGCGGAGCTGAACGGCATGTACCCGACGGCGGCCGGCCTCCGGCTGTGGCTGGCCCGCGCCATGCCGGACAAGGCGGCGCTGACCATCACGCTGACCTACATGCTGGCAATCGTGCTGGTGATCGCCGCCGACGCCTACATCATCGGCGAAGCCCTGGCGTACGCCTTCGGCAACGGCCGGCTGATCGCGATCGGCTACGTCGCCCTGCTGCTCGTCCTGGCCACCTGGCTGAATCTGCGCGGGATCAAGCTCGCCGGAGCGGCCGAGCGGATCGTCACCACCATCGTGGTGCTGGCCACCGTCGCGATCGGCGTCGCAGCGATCGCGCACCCGGGCCACCACACTGCGCTGGGCGCGGGCTCGACGAGTTCGCCGATCCAGGCCCTGATCCTCGGCATCTTCGTCTACACCGGCTTCGAGTGGGTGACCACGAACGCCGAGGAGGTCACCGAGCCGCGGATCATCCCGCGGGCGATGCTGGTGGCCGTGCTGGTCCTGGCCGGCTGCCAAGCGGTGTTCGCGGTGGCGATGGGCGCCACCCTCGACGGCGCCGCGCTCGGCAGCGCCTACCCGCAACTGCTGGTCGCCCAGCAGGCACTGGGCCGGGTCGGGATGCTGGTGATGCTCGCCGTCACGGCGCTGACCGCGGTCAACACCTTCAACGGCGGGTTCGTCACGCTCTCCCGGTTCATGTACGCCGTCGCCCGTGAAGGCAAGCTGCCCCGCCCGCTGACCCGGCTCAACGAGCAGGCGGTGCCCGTGGTCCCGGTGTGGATCCTCGGTGGCAGCTCCCTTGTCCTGTCCGCGATCGTGGCAGCCACTGGCTCCTTCGCCGCGATCGTCTCACTATGCGCGGCACTGGAGATGGCGGTGTACAGCGCCGCCGGGTACTGCGTATGGAAACTGCGCCGACTGGAGCCCGACACCGACCGCCCCCACCGGCTGCGGGGAGGCGCACCCGTGGCAGCCGCACTCACGCTGGTCTTCGCCCTGATGGCCTTGCTGGCCTCGGTCAGCGTCGGACCGCGGTTCAGCGCGGTGCCAGTCGTGCTGCTGCTGGCCTGTGCCGGGCTGGTCGCCGTCTACGTGTGGACGTACGTGCCGCGGCTGGAGCGGCGCGAAGCCGAGGAGCTGGCCGCGCGGCGCGCCGCCCGCACCGCGGCCCGCGGCGCCGCCCGCACCGCCACGGCCGTGCGCGCGGAAACGCCGGAAGCCGAACAGGAGCCGCGGCAGTGAACACACCACCGGACTTTGGCACCGCCCCGATCGACCAGCGCTCGGCGTAGCCACCCGCGGCCCCGAAGGCTTGCGACCGGGCCCGCCCGTCACTGCCGAGGAGCGGACCGACGGTCCTTGGGCGACGGTGCAGAACACCCTGCGGGAAAGGCGAGCGGCGCTGCCGTCCGCGCGCTGCACAAGAGTCACCTCTTCGAACCGCACGGGTCCAGCCCGTGGTTGTGGAGCAGATTCATCCAGGAAAGGAACCGCAGGCTGTGTCCACCGCATGGCACTTGGAACTGCGCCGGGAACGCACCCGCTTCATGGAGACAATGAGCGAGCTGACCGACGATGAGTTCAACAACGCGAAAACTCTGTGTACGGACTGGGCCCCACGGGACGTCCTGGCACATGTGATCGGTCTGGACCGAATAGCATCCCATTACTTCCGGCCGTCGACACTGACGGTGAACCGGGGCAACGCACGGATGGTTGCGCACGGCAGGACGCTGAGCCGTGCGGAGCTGACCGACCTCGGGTGGAAGTCCGCCACGAAGCCCTCCGGCCAGGCACGGACCATGGCATGGCTGCTCACCGGAGACATGGCGATGCATCACCAGGACGTTCTGCGTGGCCTGGGGCGCAACCGTGAGATCCCCGAGACGGTGGCCCGCGCCTTGTACCGTGAAGGAGTCATCTGGAGCTGGCCGTTCGGCCGCAAGCTCACCCGCTATCGGGTCGTCCCCGTCACACCGGGCGGGACGCCGCGCGGTCGCGGCCAGGTGGTCCGCGGCACCACCGAAGCGCTGAGCATGTGGCTCGCAGGGCGCGAGAGCGTCGCCGGCGAACTCACGTTCCAGTAGGTCAGCGACAAGTATCCGGCCAGCGGCTGCGCCACGGTATGAGCAGTCGTCGGGCCCGTGCCCGCCTGGGCGGCATCACGCTGATCCTCTGCGTTCCGACCTACCTGGCCCTGCCGGGGCTTCCGCACGGCCTCCTCACCGCGGTCCTGCTGCCGGGATTCGGTGTGGTCGGCGTGATGACCGGCACGCCGTGACGACCGTCGCCGACCTCACCCCCGGTCGGCGCCGCGGTGGCGCGCTGGGCCCTGATGACCACCGCCGGACCGGTCGCCCCGGCGCCGACCGACTCGCTGACGCTCACGGCGCCGCCGGCTACCCGCTCGGCGTGCGACTCACCGCAGCTCTGCTGCTGCCCGGCGGGACCGCCACCGTCGTCCCGGTCGACCCCGCCCATGACGGGCGCCTTCCGGGCGAGTGAGCCGCCCCGGTTCCTACCCCACTTGTTCGCATCGCCAAGGAGTAACGTGCACAGCACCCCCCTCGACACCGTCGCCCTCGACCGCGCCCTGCACGAACTGCGGGAGAACGCCACGTTCTGGGCCGCGGCACCGCTCGCCGAGCGGATCGGCCTGCTGGAGCGGCTGATGCCACGCATCCGCGACGGAGCCGCCGCGCTGGCCGCGGCCAGCGCCCGCGCCAAGGGGTACAGCCCCGACTCCCCCTGGGCCACGGAGGACTGGGCGGGCGGCCCGTGGGCGCTGGCCCAGAACGTCAGCGCCCGCCTCCGGGTACTGCGTCGGATCCCCGCCGGCCAGGACCCGCTTCCCGCGCGGGCGGTCCACGAACACGGCGGCCGTACCAGGGTGGACGTCTTCCCCGCCACCGGCTGGGACCGCGTGCTGCTCAGTGGCTACTCGGCCCAGGTCCGGATGCGGCCGGGCACCACCGCCGAGCAGGTGCGCCACCGTGCGGCCGGACAGCACCGCGGCCGCCCGGGGCCCGCTGGGGTGGCGCTGGTGCTCGGCGCGGGCAACGTCGCCGCCCTAACCGCCGTCGACATCCTGCACAAGCTGTACGCCGAGAGCCAGGTCGTCGTCGCCAAGATGAACCCGGTCAACGCCTATCTGCGGCCCCACTTCGAGCGGATCTTCGCCGAGTTCACCGAGCGCGGCTGGCTGCGGTTCGTCGACGGCGGCCCCGCCGAGGGCGCGTACCTCACCACCCACGAGGGCGTGGACTCCATCCACATCACCGGCAGCGACCGCACCCACGACGCCATCATGTGGGGCACCGACGACCAGGCCGAACAGCGCCGCCGCGACGACCGGCCCTTGGTCGACAAGCCGTTCACCAGCGAGCTGGGCGGAGTGAGCCCGTGCATCGTGGTGCCGGGACGGTGGAGCGCGGCGGACTTCCACTTCCAGGCCGAGCACATCGTCACCAGCAAGATGAACAACTCCGGCCACAACTGCATCGCCAGCCAGGTGCTAGTTCTGCCCCGCTCCTGGACCGGCACCGAGCGGCTGCTCGACGAGATCCGCACGGTGCTGCGCACCCTGCCGGCCCGCAGCGACTACTACCCCGACGCCGACCGGCGGCTGGCCGCGGTCCGCGCGGCACATCCGGAGGCCGAGAGCTACGGCGACGGCGGCCGGCTGCTGGTGCCGGACATCGCCGACCACGATGACGTGCTGCTCAGCACAGAGGTGTTCGCCAGCGCCCTCGGCGTGGTACGCCTGCCCGGCGAGACCCCGGCCGAATTCCTGGGCAACGCCGTCGACTTCGCCAACGGCACCCTCCCGGGCACGCTCGGCGCGACCCTGATCGTCCACCCGGCCACCGAACGGGCCCACCGGGCCGTGGTGGAGGCGGCCGTCGCCGAGCTGCAATACGGCACCCTCGGCGTCAACTGCTGGTCCGCCGTCGGTTTCCTGCTCGGCTACACGCCCTGGGGCGCCTACCCGGGCAACACCCGGCAGGCGATCGGCAGCGGCATCGGCTTCGTCAACAACGCCTTCATGCTCGAGGACGTCGAGAAGACCGTGGTGCGCGCGCCCTTCGCGCCCGCCCCGCGTGGTCTGTTCACCGGCTCGCCGTCACTCTCACCCCGCCCCCCGTACTTCGTCACCAACCGCACCGGGCGCACCACCCTGCAACGCGTCACCGGCTTCACCACCGCACCCGGCATCACCCGACTGCCCGCCATCTTCGCCTCCGCACTCCGCGGCTGATCAGGAACCGATCCCCTCATGAACCTCAATGGCTGCCTCGCCCGCGCTGCCACCGAGCACGGCCACCGCCGTGCGGTCGAACTCGGTGACCAAGGACTGAGCTACGCCGAGTTGGCAACCCTCGCTGGTCGTACCACCGCGCTCCTCGCCACCCATGGCGTCGGCCCCGGCGACCGGGTCGGCCTGATGCTGCCCAACCTTCCCGAGTTCCCCGTGCTCTACTACGGCGTGCTGGGCGCCGGTGCCGTCGTGGTACCGATGAACCCCCTGCTCAAGCCCCGCGAGATCGCCCACCAGGTGCGCGACTCCGGCATGGCGCTGCTCCTGGCCTGGGACGGCGCCGCCGACCAGGCCCGGGCCGGCGCCGACGACACCGAAACCCCGGTGGTACCGATAGTGCCCGGTGGGCTGGAGACGCTGCTGGCCGAGCAACCGGACCCCACGGAGGCCGTTCCGCGGAAGGACGACGACCTCGCCGTCATCCTGTACACCTCCGGCACCACGGGCGCGCCCAAGGGCGCCATGCTCACCCACGCCGGGCTGGCCCGCAACGCCGAGATCGGCGGGCGCATCCTGCTCCGGCTCACCCCTGACGACGTGGTGATGGGCTGTCTGCCTCTCTTCCACGCCTTCGGACAGTCCTGCGCCATGAACGCCGCCGTGGCGACGGGTGCCCGACTCACCCTGCTCGCCCGCTTCGACCCGGTCCAGGCCCTGCGCACCATCCACGAGCGACGAGTCACCGTCTTCGAGGGCGTGCCGACCATGTACGCCGCCATGCTCACCGAACACGAGCGCGGCACCGGGACACACGGCACCAGCTCCCTGCGGCTGTGCGCCTCCGGTGGTGCCTCGCTCCCGGTGGAGGTTCTCCACGCCTTCGAGGCCGTCTTCGGATGTCCGGTCCTGGAGGGCTTCGGCATGTCCGAGACCTCCCCGATCGCCTCCTTCAACCACCCCGACCGGCCCCGCAAGCCCGGCTCCGTCGGCACACCCGTCGAGGGCGTCGAGATGTGCCTCCTCGACCCGCAGGACGGTGTCGGCGAGCTCTGCGTCCGCGGGCACAACGTGATGGCCGGCTACTGGAACCGTCCCGAGGCGACCGCCGAGACCATCATCGACGGCTGGCTGCACACCGGTGACCTGGCCCGCGTCGACGAGGACGGCTACTACTACATCGTCGACCGCAAGAAGGACCTCATCATCCGCGGTGGCTACAACGTCTACCCGCGCGAGATCGAGGAGGTGCTGTACGAGCACCCCGCCGTGGCCGAGGCCGCAGTGATCGGCACACCACACGTCACGCTCGGCGAGGAGGTTACCGCCGTGGTCGCGCTGCGTCACGGCAGTACGGCCAGCGCGGACGAGCTACGGGAGTTCGTCCGCGACCGTGTGGCGGCTTACAAGTACCCGCGTGAGGTCCGGCTAGTCGACGCTCTGCCCAAGGGACCCACCGGCAAAATCCTCAAGCGCCAGATCACCGCCCCGGAGAGCCGCTGAGCTGAGACGCCATCCGCTTTCCGAACGTGATCATTTGGTTCGGGCTGGGTGGGCATGAACTCCGGCTGGTGGCGGGAGAGATGGGCGTGGTTCGTCTGCTCGTCCTGTTTGTGGAGGTGGCTGGTGCCGTCGGTGCTCGGTCTGTTGGAGGCCCGGGAAAAGAAGGTCCGGGAAGAGGTGGCACGGCTGCGGGAGGAGGCCGAGCGGGTGGAGACTGCCCTCGGCCAGGCGGAACGGGCACTTCAACGTCTGGCGGATGCCCGTGTGACGGTGACTGAGGTGCTGGCCGAGCCGCCCGTCGCGGTCGCGGAGCCGGTGGTGAGTGCGGTGGCGGGGTCGGTGGTGCCCAGACGGACCGAGGGCATGACAGCGGCGGTCCTGCCTCCGGACTACCAGCGGATCATGTCCGTGCTGGAGTCGGATGCGGCCCGGGAGGGTATGCGGTGCCAGCAGCTGGCCGTGGCCCTGGGCCTTCAGGCGGTTCCAGCGATGGTCGAGGGGCTGCGGTCGAAGGCGAAACGCCTGGTGGAGCGGGGGTGGGCGCTCCAGGTGCGGCCGGGGGTGTTCACCCCGCTCGGGGCGTCGGCCGGCTGAAGGCGCAGGGGCGGCGCCGGGCCAGGCGGCTGTTCATGAGCATGGTCATGGACCACAGCACCATGGCCTCGTGCATGGCGGGCAGTGTCTCGTAGTCGCGCACCAGGCGGCGCGATCGCATCAGCCAGCTCAGAGTGCGCTCCACCACCCACCTGCGCGGCAGCACCACGAACCCGCTGGTGTCGTCGGTGCGTTTGACGATCTCAAGGGCGATCTGGAGTTTCTCGGCCGCCCAGTCGACGAGCCGACCGGCATAACCGCCGTCCGCCCAGACGAGGCGGATGGAGAAGTACATGGTGCGCAGCCGCTCGAGCAGCGGGACGGCGGCGTCGCGGTCCTGCACGCTCGCCGCGGTCACTGCGACGGCCAGGACCAGGCCGAGGCAGTCCACGACCAGGTGCCGCTTGCGGCCACCCACTTTCTTCCCGCCGTCCCACCCGGACGTCGAGCGCGGGATGTTCGCCGCCGCCCGCAGCCACTGCGAGTCCACGATGGCGGCCGTCGGGTCCGGCGAACGGCCTTCCTTCTGGCGGACCTTGTCACGCAGCCGGTCGTGGAGTTCGGTGAGCAGGCCCGTCACCTGCCAGCGTCGGGCGAACGCGTGCACCCGCCGGTACGACGGGAAGTCGCAGGGCAGGTTGACCCACTTGACGCCGTTGTCGACGACGTAGCGGACCGCGTCCAGCATGACGCGGTGGCAATAGCCCTCCGGTCGACCGCCCCGCCCCTGAAGCCACGCGGGGACCGGCAGCAGTGGCCGGATGACCTGCCATTCGGCCTCCGTCAGGTCGGAGCCGTAACACGGGGCGCGGTCCGGCCCGTCCGCCGCGTTGCCGAACCTGTGCGCGAGACAGTCACACGCCGGAGACGGAGCGTTGGACTCCACGGACGCAAACGCGACAGACTGCGACACAGGGCCTCCTGGTGCTGCTCGGTTGGGATCGCAACCCCGAGCTACCAGGAGGCTCTGCCGTTATGCCCCGACCACCGAGGGATCACCCGAACAGGATCCGTGTTCGACTGATCAAGCCTGTCCAGCGGTAAGCGGATGGCGTCTGAGATCAATCCGGGCGGCCCGCCCGGACGGCGCCCCGATCTACGTCATCCTGGACAATCTGTCCGCCCACAAGGGCGACACCATCCGGCGCTGGGCAAAGAAGAACCGGGTCGAGCTGTGCTTCACCCCGACCTACGCGTCCTGGGCCAACCCGATCGAAGCCCACTTCGGACCGCTCCGGCAGTTCACCATCGCCAACTCCAACCACCGCAACCACACCACGCAGACCCGAGCCCTCCACGCCTACCTCCGCTGGCGCAACGCGAACGCCCGCCACCCCGACGTGCTGGCCGCCCAACGCCGCGAACGCGCCCGTATCCGCAGCGAGAAGGGCATCCGCTGGGGCGGCCGAAGTCAGGCAGCCGCTGCCTAAAACTGCCCGCACTCCCCGGCGGCCACGCACTACCGTGGGATACATGCCCGAGCCCTCCGTGCGGGATTTCTACGACGATTTGGCCCACGACTACCACCTGATGTTCCGGGACTGGGACGCAAGCATCACCTACCAGGCCGAGGTATTGGGCGGGCTCGTCCGCCAATCTCTCGGCGCGGGTCCACACACCGTCCTGGACTGCTCGTGCGGGATCGGCACCCAGGCCATCGGGCTGGCCCTGGCCGGGCACCAGGTCGTCGGCAGCGACTTGAGCCCGGTCGCCGCCGCGCGCGCCGCCGCCGAGGCGGCGGCCCGTGGCAGCCGGCTTCCGGCCGCTGCGGCTGACATGCGCCAACTGCCTTTCAAAGAGACGTCATTCGACGTCGTCCTCTGCGCGGACAACTCGCTCACGCACCTACTCTCCGGGCAAGATCTCCGGGCGGCACTCCTCGGCATGAGACGGGTACTTCGAGACGACGGACTGTTGATGATCACTGTTCGGGCCTATGCCGAGGCGCGCCAGACCAGACCTACGTCGACACCGCCCCAGGTCTCGCAAACACGCGACGGCCAAGTGATCACCTTCCAGCTGTGGCACTGGCACGAGGACGGCGAACGCTACGACCTGGAGCACTTCCAGCTCATCCCCGCAAAGAACACCTGGCACGTCCGAGTCCGCCGCACCACCCACTGGGCGCTGACGCCCCCGCAGCTGACAGAGTTCGTGACTGAAGCCGGCTTCGCCAACATCACCTGGCACAGTCCGGCCTCCAGCGGGTACTACCAGCCCGTGCTCACCGCACAGCGCGCTCCCTCAGCGCAGTAGTCCAGACATCGGCTCCGCCCTGCCCAACTTCCCGTTCATCCATGGCAAACCGGTGAACGTTGCCGGTCACAGCACTAAGACGTCCGTCCGGGCCGGTGAACACGAGACCGTGGTGGAGTGATCCGTAACCCCGTCCTCCTGCGGACCGCTCCCCTGCAGCGGGAGACGACCTCGTCGCTGATCTGCCGCGTCGCCAGCCGCTACGGGATGGAAGCAAAGGTGCTGCGGGCCTGCCACCTGGGCACGAGGGAGGGGGCGCGCGGGCCGATGCCGAGGTGCTGATGAACGCGGCCGGGCGGCAGCTCCTAGTTGGCATGTGCGGCGTGGAGGAGGATGTGCTGGCGCGGGCGTTGCCGTCCCGGGCGCAAGAGGATCCCAAGCTGCGCGCCGAGGCTGGCGATCCGGTGGGGTTGTGGCGGGTCGGTGGTGCGGTGGCCGGTCCGGTGGCGTTCGGCTGCCGACTGTGCACGGCGCGGCGTACAGGAGTGGCTGTGCGGGTGGTACGGTACGCGCCGCGGTGGGAGCGGGTGTGCGTGCGGCATGGGCGGTGGCTGCTGGACGCGGACGCCAACCAGCCGCTGGAGCACCTCGACCTGCGTGGCCTACCGGAGGTGATGGCGGCGCAGCGGCGCTGGGCGAGGGTAGCGCGGCGGGCGGTGCGGGCGGGCGGAGCCGGAGCGGGTGTTCGCGCTGGCGCGGGCGGTGATGGCCCGGTGGTGGGAGCAGGCTTACAGCTGGCAGCGGGAAGTGATCTGGCCGCGGCGTCTGCACCAGGTTGCGGGCGGGGATGCCGGCGGTGATCTGGAGCAGTGGCGGATCGTGGGGCGGGACGCGGTCGTCTTCCCGGAGGTGGTGGCGGTGGCCGACGCGCTGCTGGACCCGGTCATGGCCGAGCTGGTGTGGGCCGACAGCGGTGCCGGGCGGCCGCGGGCGCTGCCCGCCGACGGGATGTTCTGCCGCAGGCTCGGTGAGCGGCTGGGGCGTACGTGGCTGGGGCCGCTGGCCGCGACAGACCACGGCGGGCCGCTCATCGCGTGGATGGGCAGCGTGATCCGCCTTCGCCGCGGCGCCGGCGGCCCGCCCGGGTACGACAACGACCTGTGGTGGCTGCGGCATGAACACCAGGCCGCGACCATGGCCGGACAGCTGCGCGTGCTGGGCAAGGAGGCGAAGACGCCCGGCTCGGGGACGATGTGGCGGGCTACGGTGCCCGCCGAGCAGCGCAGGCTGATCACCAGTGCTATCGACAGCGTCGAGGAGCAGCTGCTGCAGCTGCGCGGGGTGCAGACCGGTCCGACCGCCGACGTCGCCCGGCGGCTGCTGCGCGGGCTCGGTCACAGCGCGGGCCTGATCGAGAACGCCTGGAAGCGGACCGCTCTGGCGGCGGTGAACGGCGGGGTGCCGCTTGAAGAAGTGGCCGGTGGGTGGACATGCCTGTCGAGCTGCTCCGGGGGATGCTGACCGCGGACGGGTGGGAGGAGGGCGGCTGAGCACGGTGCGCCAGGAAGAAGTCGGCTGTTAGCTGATACGGCACTCGTTCGTGACAGGAACACTGAAAACGGCCGTCCGGGTGGGCGGGAGCGCCTTGGCTGGCGCGGGTGACCAGCACAGGAGCAGCCCGGCACCGGAGCCGGGCAGGGCGAGCGGCCGTGGGCCAGGGAACGGGATTCGAGGCGGTATTCCTCGACCCGGTGGGGCAGGCGGTGCAGCAGCGGTGGGCGGATGCCGCCCTGACCGTGGCGTTCGAGGACTTGCCGCCGGTGTCGGCGTTCCCGGTGGTCCCGGGGCGCCGCTGGGGGCCGGGTCTGTGGTGGTCGGCGACCACCGGACGGCACGTGGCCGCGGGGTCGAACGCCATGCGCACCCAGCTGATGGTCCTGGACCGCGACCCGGACGTGGCAGGCCTGGCGGGGCGGCCGGTGCGACTGCTGTGGCGCAATCTCCGCGGACTGGTGCGTTCCTGGGTGCCGCAGCTCTTCGCCCGCTACTGCGACGGCACCGCGCTGCTCGCCGACTGCCCCAGCCACCCCGAGGCGGGCGGCGAACGCGCCCAGAACGCTGCACGGGCGATGTCGGAAGCGTGCGCGGACGTCGGCTGGACCTACCAGCGCCTGGCCCCGCTCGACGACGTCCTGGCCGCCAACCTGAAATGGCTGGCCGGCTACCGCCACCCCCGCAACGCCGGCCAGCCCGGCCTGATGCCCGCTGTCTTGGAGGCGTTCACGCGGCCGCGGCCGCTGATCGAGGGGGCCAGCGCGGCCGGCGACCCCATCGAGGTCCTGCCCGCCGTCTTTCACGCCCTGTGGCACGGACAGCTGACGGCCAGCCTGGACACGCCGCTGCACGAACGCGTCCCCGTCGGGCTGCGGGGCTGGAGCAGCCGGGGCAAGACGGGAGGCGCCGGGTGAGCGCGCGGCGCAATGCCCGGCCGGCCGTGAAGGTCGGTGCTCACGTCCGGTTCCGTGGCGTGAAGTGGCAGGTGGTCGCTCTGTCGGGACAGGACATCCATCTCGTCGGCCCGGACGGCGGCGGTGAGGCCGTGCGCGCCGGGCACCTGTTCGCCGACCCCGGCTTCAGCGTCGTCGGGGCCGATGCGCCTCAGGCGGCACCGCAGTGGGGGCTGTTCGAGACCGCCCCCGCCGCGGCGCGTGAGAAGGCGCTGGCCTGGCAGCGGCATGTAAGGAGCTGTTGTCTTTCCGGGATTGAGGACCGCATTTCCACTGGTCAGGTATAGGGACGACGGTGTCGTTGCAGGGATGACCTGTCGTGTTGTCGCTCCGGTGGAGGTCGGAGATGCCGTCGGTCGTGGGGCTGCTGGAACAGCGCGAGTGCGCCGCTCGCCGTCGTGTGGATGAACTGCGGGAGGAGGCCGATCGGGTCCAGGCCGAACTGGCAGTGGCCGAGCGGGATTGGAACGAGTGGGTCATCGCTCGCTCGCGTGTCGGCGAGGTACTGGCCCCAGGCGACGGTGACGTCGCCGGTCTGGATGTCCCTGTGGCCCTGCCGGATAGCAGTGAACAGCCGGTGCCGGGCGGGGTCTCGGAATCAGCGAAGTTGAAGTCGGTGGTGCCGATGTGGCGTGCGGGACTGGCCTGGTCGGCGCTGTCGGTCGACTACCAGCGCATCCTGCGGGTCCTTGCCGACCGGGAACGACTTGGTCAACGTCCGTTTTCCTGCCAGGAGATGACCGTCCACTTCGGCCTGGAGACGGTTCCGGCGAAGGTGGAGGCGTTGCGGTCGAAGGCGAAGCGGATGGTGGCCCGAGGGTGGCTGGTCGAGCCGGTGCCGGGTCGGTTCACGCTCTCGGAGGGCGTGGCCGGACAACGCGCCGGATCGTGAACGGCGACGGTCAGACCCGCAGGGTTTCTCCCTGGGGGTCGAAGCAGACGAGCCCGTGCTCGCGTGCCAGGGCAGCCGCATACTCGGAGACTTCCTCCGCCCTGCTGTAGGACATGAGCAGATAGACGATCGGACCCGAGGCCTCGTCGATGACGGGCGGTGACGCCCAGGGGCTGCCAGTGGCATCGTCTGGATACCGCGCGACGAGTGCCTCGACGTAGGCCGCGATGCGCGGCGACAACTCGGCGATCACGTCTTCAGAATCGAGATAGCGCTCGTAGAGCTCGTCGAAGACAGCGCCGGCTTCGTCGCCGCGCGGCAGCTCTCCATCCCACACGGCCAGGTCATAGCTCATGCGCGAATGATCTCAGGTGCCAACCTGGCGTGGGCCGGAATCCCCAGCGCCGGACCGCTTCACACTCGCGAGGGATGCGGCCGGGCAAGGCGGCGGGTCATGAGCAGGGTCATCGACCAGTAGATCATCGCCTCGGCGCTGGTGGTGCGGCGCTCGAAGTCGCGCACCAGTCGGCGGGTGCGCATCAGGTGGGCGAAGAACCGCTCGACGATCCATCGCTTGGGCAGCACCACGAAGCCACGCATGTCGTCGCTGCGTTTGACGACCGCGATGACCAGGGTGAGAGCGGTGAGGCAGTACTCGATGAGGCTGCCGGTGTAGCCGCCGTCGGCCCAGACCAGCTCCAGCCGGTGGTGCGCGTCCACGACCCGGGTGAGCAGGGTCTGCGCGGCTGCACGGTCGCCGGTGTCCGCGGCGGTGACCTGCACCGCGAGCAGCAGGCCGAGGGTGTCGACGACGACGTGCCGCTTGCGCCCGTTGATCAGCTTGCCGCCGTCGAAGCCACGACTGTCGGCGCCGACGACGGCGTCGGCCTTGACCGACTGCGAGTCGATCACTCCGGCGGTCGGCTCCGCGTCCCGCCCCACCCGCTCGCGGACCTGTCCGCGCAGCCGGTCGTGGAATTCCTGGACCAGCCCGTGATCGCGCCAGCGGCGGAAGAACGCGTAGATGCGGTCCCACGGCGGGAAGTCGGCCGGCATAGCGCGCCACTTGACGCCGTTGTCCACGAGATAGCGGATCGCGTCCAACATCTGCCGGTGGCAGTACGCCTCCGGCTGTCCGCCGCGGCCACGCAGCCAGCCCGGCACCGGCAGCAGCGGGCGCGCCACGGCCCACTCGGCGTCCGTCATGTCGGTCGGATACCGGCGCTCACGCATCGGGTTGTCGGCGGCATTCCCGAACCGGTGAGCCAGGCAGTCACACTCCCGGGTGACCAGGCTGGACTGCCCGGACATTGGCACGCAAGACTGCGACACCAGGGGCCTCCTGCTGCTCGGTGATTCGACACCAACGAGCTGTTCAGGAGGCCCTACTTGTATGCGCCCAGCATCCCGCGATCACCTAATCGAGACTCCCGTTCGATCAACAAGCCTCACGACCGGTACGACAACGGCTACTAAGGGAAGTCGAATGCGGCCTGCCTGGCGGGCCCGGCAGCGAAGGAGCAGTGCGCGAGCAGTACGACCCCGAGCGGTACACGCTGGCCGAACGGGAGCAGGCCAAGGCGCAGGAGCTGACCGCGCTGGGTTTTGGCCGGGTGTCGCGCACCACGGTGCAGCGCATGCGTCTGGCCTACCGCAAACAAGGCCTGTGGGGGCTCCTCGACCACCGCACCACCCGTGCTTCCAGCCCCACCGGGCGGGCCGACGAACGGGTCGTCGCCGCCGTCCGCGAGGCACTGCGCCGCCGCCGCGGCCGCTCCCGCGGCACCATCAACGGCCTGTTCCCCCTGATCGGCCAGATCCTCGAGGACCGGCACGGCCCCGGCACGGTGCCCGCGCCGTCCCAGGCCACGCTGTACCGGCTCGTCCGCCAGCTCGCCCGGCCCGGCGAACTACCCACAGGGCCCGTCCGGCAAGTACCGGCGAGCGTCGACGGGCGGGCGTTCACCCCCGCCACAGCTTTGCGGCCCGGCGAACAGGTCCAGGTCGACACCACCCGCCTGGACGTCCTCGCCCTCTTCGACGACGGACGCCTGGCCCGGCCCGAACTCACCATCGCCGTCGACGTCGCCACCCGCGCCATCCTCGCCGCCGTGCTGTGCCCGAGCGCGACCAAAGCCGTCGACGCCGCCCTGCTGCTCGCGGAGATCGCCGTCCCCCACCCCGCCCGGCCCACCTGGCCGGACATCCTGAGCATGGACCACGCCCCCGCACTCCCCCACCAACGGCTGGCCGCACTCGACGAGCGTCTGGCCGGGGCCGCGGCCCGGCCCGTCGCCCTGCCCGAGACGATCGTCGTCGACCGCGGCAAAGTCTTCGTCTCCGCCGCGTTCACCGCCGCCTGCGAACACCTCGGCATCAGCGTCCAGCCCGCCCCGCCCCACGCCCCCACCACCAAAGGCATCGTGGAGCGGACCTTCGGCACCATCAACCACCTGTTCTGCCAGCACCTGCCCGGCTACACCGGCTCCGACGTCACCCGCCGCGGCCCCGACACCGAGAAAGACGCCTGCTACAGCGTCCCCCGACTCCAAGACCTGCTTGATGAGTGGCTGGTGCACTACCACCACCGGCCCCACGAAGGCCTCCGCCACCCACTGATGCCGAAGAAGGCCCCGCCCGCCCCGCCTCAGCCCGGTGACCGCCCAGTCGTGGTGGAGCCCGCTCCAGCTGCTGTCGGTGACCAGCTCGAAGACGTGAAGAAGCCGATGGACATGCTCCGCCGCAAGCTGACCGAACGGTGACCCCGGCCCTCTGCCGCGCCTTGCGGTCGGCGTCTGAGGCGCTGACCGGGGAAATGCCCACGCTTCGTGAGCATTGCGCCGCGAATCCCATCTGATTCCACAGGTCAGAACGGAAGGATCGGCACATAGGGCCTGCTTGAGTGCCTAAGCCTCCCGCGAGGGGGCCACCGGCCGTCGGAACGGCGGTCTAGCGTGGCGAAGAGTGTGGGCCGGCCGCGAGTCGGCCGGTCCGTGACAAAGCACCGTCGTGGCGAAGGCACCTGACAGCCTTCGGCCACGGCGGTGCCTCCTGGCAATCAAGGTGAGGTACACACATGTCCGATGACTTCTTGGATGTCCCCGTTAGCGAGACCCTGGAGCTTCTCCCCGAGGTTCCCCTCCTGCTCGACCGCTGCCGCGGGCTGGGGATGATCTCGCGAATTCTGCGGCCGCACGATGGTGACGCACGTGCCAGCTTCGTGCCTGCCGGATGCTCGGGGGACGCGCGCTTCCTCATCGACTGGGACGATGTGGCGAACCTGGACATCCACTTCCACGCCGGCGGCACCCTGATCTACGGACATCGACACGAGGCCGAGTCCGTCCCCGACGTCACGCAGATTCCCGCCCTCTTGCGTGACTGCTTGTTCAAAGCACCAGCAGACATCTACGACACGGATTTCCTTTCCTTCATCATCTGGCGCCTACCGGAAGACAGTGCCTGGCGCACCCCCCAGTACGACATCGATGACGAGGACGACGAACAACCGTGGGACTGCTCGGCAGAAGTACTGCGCGACCTCACAGCCGCCTCGCCGACCAGCCTCGAGTACGTCGGCAGCGTATGTACAGAGGACGGAGAGGTGGACGATGACCTGATCCCGTGGGTGGAGACGGGAATGACCAGGGAAGAAGCCGTATCCCACGTCCTGGCTCTCAAACCCCTGACCGAGCAGGTCGTCCGCACGCTCAACCCGTACATAGGACTGAGCGACATTTCTGAGGACATCACGGCCGTCGGCTACCCGCAGCCCCTGGGCGGCGTCTGACCTGTCCGTAGGACGTCGCGGCGGCCCGACCGACGGTGGCAGGCGCTGTACCGGGCGAGGTGCGCCGTGACCGCCCGCCAGGACTGGCCCGGCGGCCGCACCGCCTACCAGGTACTCATCGACACCGACGGGACAACGTCGAAGTCGCACCGCACCTACTGGTGGCCGCACGAAGGACTGCGCATCGCCCACCGCAGCGCCGCCGAACCCACCAGCGAGCCCGGTCGCGGCGGAGACCTGCCCCGCCCGCCACGACGCCTGAAGGTCACCTGATCCTGCGGCCGGTTTCGACACCGCCGCGTGGAAGGCATAAGCAGTGACGTGGACACCTCAAGCGCATCGCCCTCCAGGATGCTCATGCAACTCCTCCTGTGGTGCGGCCCGGTGTGTGCTGGGTGCCGGGCTGCTGGGTGTGCGGCTGCGGGGCCGTCGCCGGGCGCTGTGGACGCAGGCCGTGGGCGGCCTCGCGCGCCCGCCGGCTGTCCTGGATCGTGGCGGCCACCTTCGCGGCGGCGGCCTCAAAGGTCTGGCGGGTCTGCTCCAGCGCGTCGACGTCGATGCCGGTCTCCGGCTCCAGGCGGCGGCCGTCCTTCCGCCCGGCGTGCCGCCGCGCAGCGCGGACCCGGGCGGCCAGGGCGCCGGCGGCGAGGCGAGCCCGCTCGTACGGGGGCGCGGTGCGCTTGCGGGTCAGCGGGCCCAGCACGGCCCGGTCCTCGATGTCGCTCGGGTACAGAGCGCGCAGGTCGGCGGTCATCATCCGGCCGCTCCCGACGGGGCGGGTGTAGTGGTCGACGACCGCTTGCACGATCTGTTCGTCCAGGCCGGGCTGGTGGAGTCGGCCGCGTAGGACGTAGGCGAGGTGACGGCGGACTTCGGCGAGCAGGTGGTGACGTTTGAATGCGCCGCGCATCACGTACACTACGGCGACGGTATCCACGGCGGCCAGGACGACGTCGACCACAGGCCGCACCCGCGGCTGCTGGACGTTGGCTTTGCCGGGCGTGTCCGGTCGGCGGCCTGTCCGTCCAGCGCGTACGCGGCCCGCTCCCCCGGCGCATGTCCGTGCTCCGCCTCGTAGTCGGCCACCAGCACGGGCGTCGTGTCCGCGATCTGCTGACGGCGGGTGGACTGCCAGCCTATGAGCCTCTGATCGATCCCCGCGATCTCCAAGACCGGTCGGCGGCCCGGGGTCGCCTCGCGCGGCTCCCATGCCCACCCGAGACGGGCGGACACCTCCTCCATGAAATGGAGGGCGTAGAGAGTGCCGGCCGCGACGACGTTCTCCAGCATCGAATCCGACGACAGGTTCCCCCACGTCCCGTCCGGACGCCGGGCGCGGATCGACATCAGGGCGTGGTCATGGAGCAGCGGTTGACCGGCTCTCGACTCGTAGTGCCGGAACACCGCGACGATCAGACCGTCCTTCACGGGAGTGTCCAATAGACGGCGGATCCGATGATCAAGGAGACGCCTGAAATGAGCGAGACCATCAGCGAGCACGAGACGGTGGAGGAGCCGGTCG
>NZ_JBVJTD010000048.1:0-28358 GCF_055605965.1 Streptomyces sp. NPDC037126 | reverse complement strand
CCGAGGAAAGCAAAACAACCCCCAAGACCGACCAGGACACCCCCGAGCCACAACAACACCGACACAGCCCGAACCCGCAACACCACCCGCCCCCCCACACACACCAGACCCGCAAAAACACCACACACACACCCAACAACCCGACACCGAAAGAACACGCACACCGCGGCATACCGCGGCCCACCGCCCACCAGTGGATCCACCGCTGACGGGCCGAGGGCGAGGCCGCCCCGCACGACCGCTCCAGCAAGCCCCGAACCACACACCACCACACACCATCTGCGCTCGAGGGCCGGAGTCTGCCCTCTGCCCACCGACCGCAAGCCCGGCCCGGCCCGCACCAAACCCGTTCTGAGCCGGCCCGCCTCCACCCTGCACCACGCCCTGACCCGCCACACACTCAACCACCAGGCCCGACGGGACCGGCCCACCGGACAACCCGTCCACCGCTACGCACACGCCCGGCCAGCCGCACTCGTCCACGTCGACATCACAAAGCTCCGCAACATCCCCGACAGCGGCGACCACAAGGTCACGGACCGCCCCCAGGCAATGCACAACAAACCCGCCACCACCGACCGACGCCGCAGCCGCAAACCGGTGCCGGTGATCGGCTACTCCCTCATCCACTCCGCCACCGACGACCACTCCCGCCTCGCCAACAGCGAGGTCCTCACCGACGAACGCCACGGACCCGCCCCACCCGGCCTCCGGGCGACACCCGGCCAGGACAGGGCTCGGCTTCGGCTCCCGGCGACCAGCAGCACGTCCGCAACCGAATGCCACCTCACGAACCTCACCATCGGCGGACAGCCACTCCCCCACCTGCCCGACCTCCGCCACACCGGCCACCAATGGCCCACCTCACAATCCACCGGTCGGCCGACCAGCCCGGCACGGAGAGGCGTCCAGACTGTGAGTAGTTCCACCGAAGCACCCCCCCAAAAAAAGCCCCGGTAACCGAGAAGGATCAGAAGTCATGGCGGCGCACTACGCTTCCGGTCACAGTCGAAGCGATTTCACGATTCAGCAGATAGCCGACCGGTTCGAGGTCTACAACCCCCGTGGAGAATTCGCCGGAGAATACACCGCCCGATCCTCGGCAGAAAAACGCGTCGCCACACTCGCACAGAAAGCAGGACGCACCGCACCCAACAGCCGATAGCTAAACAGTGGCCTGCGGATCCCCGCTACAGGAAGAGACCGGCACGCTGGTGAACCTGCGCTCCAAGGCCCGTGGGCGGTGATGTGCCGATGCCGAAGGCGGCGGCGAGCCAAGTGCAGACGCGCCCGGAACGCACGCACGCCAGCACGAGCAGCGCCGGGCCCTGACCTGGCCAACCGCGCTCTGGTCTCGGCCGAGGAATCCCACTGCAAGGTGAACGCAGTGGTGGCGCCCCAGCCGCCTCTCAGGCAGTCGTCCAGAGCGTCAAGATTCCAGCCGAAATATCCGCCGGGCCCGTTGATGGCCTCACCGATCGCGCAGTAGAAACCGTCCCTGCCAACGATGTACCGCCCGTCAAGGGTGACCGCGCGTCGGCACCTGCGGTGGCAGGTCGGCGCGCCATGCAGGCCATCCGGCTCAGCGGGGATCATCAATACCCGTAAGACGTTTGCCAGTTCCTGTAGATGCGAAAGTGTAGGGCTGCTACCGCTCCGCGATGAGTGCCGGCAGTTCGCGCATGTCGTAGAAGACGGTGGTGTCGTGGCCTTCAAGCCGTTCAGCCGGGGTGAGCCCGCCCGCATAGCCGAAGGACCGCATGCCTGCGGCGCGGGCAGCGCGGACGCCGGGCTGACTGTCCTCTACTACGACGCAGGCGGCAGGGTCGACGCCCATCTGTCGGGCGGCGTGCAGGAACAGGTCCGGGGCGGGCTTGCCGTGGGAGACCTCGGTGGCGCTGTAGATGCGGCCAGCGAAGCGTTCGTAGAGTCCGGTACGACCCAGGGTATGACGCATCTTGTCGTGGGAGCCGCTGGAGGCGACGCAGGTCGGCAGGGTGAGTGCGTCGAGGGCCTCCGGAAGGCCCTCGACCGGGGCGAGTTCAAGGTCCACGGCTTCGCGGTGGAGCTTCTCGAACCTCTCCGACCAGGTCGTGGCCGTGTCCTCGCCGAGCCGAGCCGCGACCTGCTCGCGGATGGCGGCGTGCGAGCGCCCGATGAACCGATCCACGACTTCGTCTTCGGTCAGTGGCCAACCCAACTCGGCCCCGAGAGCGACCTGCACGCGTGCGGCGATGCGCTCGCTGTCGACCAGCACGCCGTCGCAATCGAATACGACGAGTTCAATGGGCTTGATCATCCCCGCAGCATAGGGTCCTCACCAGTGAGGCGGCCATGCTGCTCCCGACGCGCTCGGCGTCGGCGCGGGCCAGGGGGACGAGGCGAGAGACCGCGGAGATCACGGCGCGGGGTGCTGCTCGACGTGGTTCGTGCTGACCGAGCAACGCACGCCCGTGCATGCCCTCGCGCCACCATACTGATGGGCCGTCGAGGGCAGCCACACTGTGCAGAACGGTCACCGTTGTTCAGCAGCCGGTCGTAACGGCTCCCGGCCCGTGAGCGCGGTGCACGTTGCCGCTTAGGCGCAACCCCAGGCGGACAGGCCCTGGATGGCCACCAAGCGTCGGGCCACGGCGATCTGTTGCCGGCGCGTGGCGAGGTCGGCGCGGCGCGCGTACTTCAAGCCGCCGGCCGCCACCCAACTGGACTGCCTGAACTGCAGTCCGCCGAAGTATCCATTGCCGGTGTTCGCCCTCCAGTTGCCGCCGGACTCGCACACGGCGATGGCATCCCAATCGGCATTGAGGCGGCTGGTCGGCAGGGCGGTCGCCGTCGGGCCGGTGGCGAGGGCCGCGACGGCTGCCAAAGAGAGCAGCCCTGTACGCAGTCCCAGCGCGACGGTGCGACGACTCACGATCACGTCAACAGGGTTCGAGCAATCCATGTACATAACGTGACATAACATTAACTGTTAGTAGTGACGACTCGCCGAGAGCGGGGCGACTTGAAAGCGCACAGCGCAAAGCAGCGCGCAGGACCGAGGACTTGCGGCTTCAGCCTTCCTGCAGCCCGATCTCCAAACATGCAGAGGCTGGTATAGGCATGTCGCCGGCGCGAGAGCGATAGATCCGGAGAACAGTCCGACCACCCCGACGGAGTCGGCGTGCCAAGCGCCGCATCGCCCCCGCGATCCCGGCGAACCAGCACCCTGCAACCGACGAAAACGACACGGTCGGGGTGTCCACGGTCGCCGCCGACGGCTGAACCTCTCGCAGGCAGACCTTGATTCCGACTGCGGATCGTCTGCGGTCCGCACGGCGAAGGGCCCAGCAAATGATGCCGGGCCCTTCGATTCATAGCAGTCAATGCGGGGGCCAGGCCTCAGCGGCCGGTTGCGGTCTCCCCCCGTAGCCGTACGGCTCAGAATTCGAGTTCGTGCTCGATCGCGGCCAGTTCCTCCGCGGTGCCCTGGACCCTCGGCCCCTTGAACCAGCGGCGTGCCGAGGCCAGCCACCAGACTCCGGCGAAGCCGAAGACGACGAGGACGGCGATCGGCGTGTAGTTGAAGTTCTTGCCGGTCACAGGGCTGGCCGTGGGCAGCATGAACAGCACGGTGATGATCAGTGTCCAGGCGACCGCGACGATGCCGACCGGCCTGCTCCAGCGGCCGAGGTGCCAGGGACCGCGTTCGAAGCGGTCGCCCTGGAGCAGGCGCAGGAAGACGGGCAGCACATAGGCGATGTACAGGCCGATGACGGCGATGGAGGTGACGGCCGCGTACGCGGTGGCGTTCCACAGGTAGGGCAGGCCGAGGACGAACGCGCCGCCGGCTGCCAGCCAGACCGCGTTGGTGGGCGTCTGGGTTCGCTTGTTGATGCGGTGCCACACACTCGAACCGGGCAGGGCGCCGTCCCGGGAAAAGGCGTAGATCATCCGCGAGTTCGCGGTGACCGAGGACATGCCGCAGAAGAACTGGGCGCCGATCGCGATCAACAGGAGCAGCTTGCCTCCGGTGGCGCCGAGTGCGTCGATGAAGATCTGCGCCGGAGGGACTCCCGTGGAGCTGGCGAGGGCGCCGTCGTAGTTCTGGATGGCGAAGGTGATGCCCAGCAGGAGAACCCAGCCGGCGACCAGGGAGACGAGGATCGACATCACGATGCCACGCGGTCCGGCCTTGGCCGCGTCATGGGTCTCCTCGGTCATGTGCGCCGAGGCGTCGTAACCGGTGAAGGTGTACTGGGCGAGCAGCAGGCCGAGGAGTCCCACGTAGAGGCCGGAGTGCCAGCCGGTGGTGTTGACGAAGTGGGTGAAGACGAAACTCGCCGACTGGTGCTTGGCCGGGAAGATCACCAGGGCGCCGACGATCACGACCACGCCGAGTATGTGCCACCACACGCTGACGTTGCCGAGGAAGGCGACCAGCCTGACGCTGAAGGTGTTCAGTGCTCCGTGGGCAGCGAGCACGATTCCGAAGAGGAGGATGGTGTGGCCGGGTGTCGCGCCGTACCCGAACTGCAGGTCGAGCAGGGCGTTCAGGAAGAAGGCGGCGCCGAAGTCGATGCCCGCTGTCACGGCCACCTGGCCGAGAAAGTTGAACCAGCCGGTGAACCAGGACCAGGCTGGCCCGTTGGACGGGGCGAGCTTGGCCGCCCAGTAGTACAGGCCGCCCGCTGTGGGGTAACTGGAGCAGACCTCGGCCATGGCCAGGCCCACGAAGAGAGTCATCATGCCGACCAGCGGCCAGCCCCAAGTGATCATCGCCGGGCCGCCGGTGACCATGCCGAACCCGTAGAGGGTCAGGCATCCGGACAGGACGGAGATGATGGTGAACGAGATCGCGAAGTTCGAGAACGCCGACATCGAGCGCGCCAGTTCCTGGGCGTAGCCGAGTTCATGCAGGCGTTGGGCATCTTGCGACAGAGCTTCAGTGTGCTCCGGCTGTGTCACTGACTCATCGGTGGGCATTCGGGCCTCCTCGGGCTCGGGCCGGCGCCAGTGGATCCGGCGTTCCACGTCCGCCCGGATCAAAGGTCTGGCTCGATACCTTTACCGTGAACGAGGCCGAGCGCAAGAGGCTGGCACCGAAACACCGGCTACGAAACGGCATCGACGCCGCCGCGACCGGGCCAATGGCACAACAGGGAACCCCTCAGCAGCCCTTGCGGCCACCCTGCTGGTTGGGACTTCCGTCTTCGTGAGACCGCGGGCCGCGCAGTGCCCTCCCGGACAGACGTACGATGCGGCAGGGCCATCCACCCGCCCCTGTGCCCCTGTCGCCGACGGGCGGAAGGGGCCAGCCTCTCTCATCGAACTGCTGCCCTTACTCACGTAACTCGCGCAATTGCTCGATGAGTTCGGGCACGCCCGTCAGCATCGAAGGTCGGCGGTTCGTCCGGACGATCCGGCGTGCGGTTACGGGCTCTTCAGCCAATCGGTGTACCAGGCGCGAAAACCGGGGCTCAGCGGTACGAAGCCGCCCCAGTCGGGATCGAGCTGCCAGATCTCGCCGGCTCGTGGACCGTTCAGGACCAGCCGGACGAACATGTCGCAGCCCTGTTCGGCCAGCATGAGCGTGCCCCGGGTCAGTACATCGGCGGGTGCGCCCGTGCCGATCCGGCCGGGCAGGGGTTCGGTGAGGGGGAACGACTCGGCGAGTCGGCCCGGCAGCCGGTCCTCCCACCACTCGCCGTCCGCAGCCCACTCCTCGTCGGCCTCCGGGCGGGCGACGGTCAACGGCATCAGCCCGTGGGAGGGCCCGGCGGGGCCGTTGCCCACTTCCGCCACGAAAGACCGGTACTCCCACGGCAGATCGATGCCATGGGAGTGCTCGAACTCCCTTATCTCCGCCTCCGGCAGGCTGGGCCCCAACTCGTAGCCGTGCGTGTCCGCCCCGAAGCGCTTCCTGCCCGGGTCCCGTGCTGCCATCTCCCGAATCCGTGCGCGCACGGCGTCGCCGTCCCAGCTTTCCATCCAGCGACCGTAGCAAGGACGTCCGCGCCCCGGGCTGCCGTGCTCGCGAGGTACGCGGCGCCCGGTTGCAGGCCTCGGTGGGGATGCCTCCGTCGAAGGCAACACCATCACGGTTCGTCGTGCGGCCACCGGGGCGATTCCGTATCACCCGTCAGCCAGAGGGTCCGTATCCCCCGTCAGCCAGGCCACGAGAGTCCGTATACCTCGGCAGCCAGGCGTGTCCGTCCTGCGTAGGTGATGCCGCTCCCTCTCCCCCAGCCCCCAGAGCCCCCACTCAGTCGACCGTGGGATGCCGCTTCACTCGGTGTCCGGATGGACCTCCATGGTGAAGACCGCGTCACGGCTGGTGCCCTCCCAGTTGCGCCAGACGTGCACGTGTACGGGTCCCGCGACCGGGGCGCCGTGGATGTCCCACTCGTCCCTCAGCTCGTCGGCCACGAGGGCCGCGGCGTACGCGGCGTCCTGGTTCGGGTTGTAAGCCGCGATGCTTCCGCGCCACTGATGGGGGTGGATGCCGTAGGTGCGCCATCCGTCGATGCCGCAGGGCTCGTCCACCCGGTACGCCCATTGCGCCGTCCAGCCCGAGGCACCGGTCGTCTCCAGGAGCGCCAGGCGCTGGTCGAGGGTGGTGCCGTTGCCGGCGAGGTCGGCCCGATGGCCGTTCACGCCCTCTCCGGCCAGGTGCCGTGCGATGGCCTCTCCCGCTAGCTGGGCATAGAGCTGCATGATCTGGAGATCCTGCTCGGACGGCCGGCCGGGCTGTGACATGTGGGTCGAGATGATGCCGATCAGCCGCCCGGTGTGATCGACCAGTGGCGTGGACTGGACCGAGCGGACGCCGGCGGCACGGAAGACCTTCTGGTGAGGTGTGAGGACCGGGTCGTCACGGACGTCGACCGCGACCGCCTGTACGCCTTGCCAAGCGGCCCGTCCGCAGACGGAGCGGTCGTCATGGACCACCGCGAAGTGGTCGAGGAACTCATGGTTGAAGCCGGACTGGGTGACCAGGACCAGCGAGTCGTCGCGAGGGTCGACGAACTGGATGTTGCAGAACTCGGCGCCCAGGAGCGTCATGGCTCCCGTGGCGACCCGTGGCAGTGCCACGGCCAGCTGGGGGACGTCGCGCAGTTCCGCCGCTTCGTCCTGCAGGTTCTTGAGAGCGGATGGCTCATCCAGGTTGAGGGAGACCCACGCGGCGAACTGGTCGGCTCTCCGTGTGACGGGAACCTTGCGCGCCGGCCGTGTCCGAGCGGAACGGTAGGAAGCCGTGACCTGCTCGAGTGGCCTCGCAAGGTTGTGGGAATGGCTCATGTGCACCCCACCCTCGATCCGGTGCTTTGCGATGAGTTTACGTCCCGGCGGCAGTCCTGGACAGTTCCGGTTTCCGGACCCTGGCGCCGGTTCCGCTCTGCGATCGACGGCACCTGCGAGTCACCACTGGGTGCAGCAGTGATCAGACGCGCTGCGGACTTCCTTGGTGGTGGGTCTGCGATCGGGCATCGGGCACGCTCCTAGTGCCCTGGTCGCATGGCTGCACGGCGGGCGGCGCGGTGCCACAGACGCCGCTGCAGACGAAGGGTGAGGACTCCCACGGCCACGAGAACGACCACGTTGAGCAGGAGCTGGTACATCGAGCCCCTTGCCTCGTGCCAGTCGGCGAAGGCGAGCGAGACGGCTATGTCCGAGGCGGCGGGGATGGTGGTCACGGAGATGAAGACACCCAGCAGCGCGCTGGCGCGTGCCTCCGTGAGCGAGACGACGCCGACCACTCCGGCGAGGACGGCGACGACGACGGAGAAGGCGTCCGGTGTGTCGATGAGCTGGGAAACGGGCCGTAGACCGAGCTCGAAGGCCTTGGACTGCAGACGGGCACCCCGCGACAGCAAGGCGAAACCCAGAGTGACCGTGATGGCGAGCAGGAAGCCGAGCGTCAGCGCGCGTGTACCCTCCCAGACCCTGCGCCGGTTACGACGGTCGAGCCCGAGCGCGATGCTGGTGATGGCGTTGTATTCGGGGCCGACCACCATGGCTGCCACGATGAGGATCTGCGAGTTGGTCATGATGCCCACCGAGCCGATGAGGCCGGCGATGACGAGGAACAGGTAGAACGAGGGCGCATACGTCCCCCCGGCCCGGATGTGAGCCTCGACCGCGGCCCACAGCGGCGCGTGGACGAGCGCGCTCGGCTGGTCCTCCTCGATCCGTTGCGCACGGTGCGAGAACATCAGGTCGACGTCGTCGACGGCGATCGCGCCCACTCGGTCGACACCCAGCTCCCGCAAGCCGCCGAGCACGCCGTTCGCCGCGCCCTTCACCACGTCGCACTCGAGCACGTCGCCTTCCGGGACGTGCGCCGATTCCACGACCACCAGATTGAGGACGCGGTCGTGCGAGGCCAGCATGTCGACGGCCCGTCGGGTGAGCGCGGGCGGCATGATCATCCGGAAGTGGATCAAGTCCATCCGAACCTCCTGTGGGGCGCGGGCTACCGGTTCGGCTCGGTCACCGCGCGCAGCACCGCCGTGAGGACCTGCTCCGCGTCGCCGGAGACGTCGACGGTGACGCCGGGCTCGTCGGCCTGCAACGGATCGAGAATCTCGTACTGGGAGTCGAGCAGCCGCGGGGGCATGAAGTGTCCCCTGCGACCGGCGATCCGCTCCCCGGCCAGTGCCCGGTCCAGAGCGAGATGGACGAACCACAGGTCCGCACCCGTCTGCCGGAACTGGTCGCGGTACTCGCGCTTGAGCGCGGAGCACGAGGCGACGGCGCCGTGTCCACCTGCCGTCGTCGCTCGAATCCACTCCGTGAAAGCCGCCAGCCACGGCTTGCGATCGGTGTCGTCGAGGGGCTGCCCGGACGCCATCTTGGCGCGGTTCGCCGCGGGGTGCAGGTCGTCGCCGTCCAGGAACGGCACGCCGAGTCGTCGCGCGAGCCATGTCCCGACGGTGGATTTCCCCGACGCCGACACACCCATCACGATCACCACGCGTGAACTGCCGACCATGCCGGCCAACGAGCCTCCCTGAGGTGACGGGGGAAGACCGGTGCACATCCACTATCACCTGCCGTTCCAGGACGTGCCGTATGAAGCGACCGTGCCCGGGGCTCGTCCCGGCGACTCCGCACACCGACGGTCGCGGGCTCGTAGGAAGCGGCGCTGTGTGGCCGAAGTAATCGGCTGAGCCGGGTATCGGCGCCGGGTAGCGTGCTGTCCGTGGGATCACCAGGGGGGAAGATGACCGCACCGCAGCACGACCTGCGCGGCCCGAACGACGTAATCGCCCAGCTCGTGGCAGCCGTCATGGCCAAGGACTCCCTCGCGGTGCGGGCATGTGTCCAGGACGGCGCCGATCCGGACACCCCGGGCCCCGGTGGCCTCCCGTTGCTCTGCGCGGCCGTGGGTGCGTTCGACCACGAGACCGCCCACGCCCTGACGGACGGCGGGGCCGACTCGGGCGTCGTGCTGCCGGACGGTACGACACCGCTCCTGCGGGCCGTCGACCTCGGTTCCCCGGCGCTGGTCGACGCCGTGCTGGGCCAGGACGCGCGGCTCAGGATCGATGAGGCCGAAAGACAGCGGCTGCTCGACCTCGCCCGGGGCTGGTACGAGACCGGGGAGGCAGAGGAACTACGCCGCCGTACGGGGGCCTCGGGCCCGGCCATCCGGCGGCAGGTCGGGGACGACGAGCACACGGACATCGAGGAGGTATCCCTCGGCGGGCTCACCGTCCGGGCGGGCCACAGCGGCGTCCTCACCGACCTGGAGCGCGCGTTCGGCGTCCTGCCGCCGGTGGCCGAGCTGGTGGCGCGCGCCGTCCCGTACCCGGACGAGCTGCACGCCAACTGGTCCAGCGTCAGCTACGCCCTCGCCTGCCGCACGAGCCCGCAGGCCTGGCCGGCCCTGGCGGCCCTGCGTCACCACCCGGCTCCCGTCCACCGCAGGTTGCTTGCCAGAGTCCTGTCGTCCCGGCAATTCCTGGCGCACTTCAACGACCGTCCGGACACAGCGCAGGACGTCGGGTTCCTGGCGGAGTGGGCGCTCGACGAGCCGGACGGCGAGGTGCTCGCCGGCGTCCTGGACGCCTTTACGGACTACGACCACCCCGGCCAGGAGGCCATCGGCTTCCGGTACGTCGACCATCCGGACGCGCGCGTGCGCCGCAAGGTGCCGTACTGCCTGATGCGCACCCCACGGAGCGAGTCCGCCGCCACGGCCCTGCTCGCGCTGGCGCGGGACCCCGACTCCGGTGTCCGGTACACCGTCGCCGAAGTCTTCGCCTTCCCGCGCGATCTGAACCCGGCGGCCCGGGAGAGCCTGCTCTCCCTTCTCCGGGATCCTGACACCGACGTCCGACGGCGTGCCGCCGAGTCCCTTTCCGGCTCCCACGACCGTACGGCCGCCGTCGTGGACGCTCTCGCCGCCCTGCTGGACGAGGAGGATCAGAACCTGCGGCTGGAGGCGGCCTACGCCCTCGCCGTCCGCGACGACCCGCGCACCGACGATGCCTACGAACAGGTGGGCACGCTCGGTCCCGGCTTCGATCACGACCACCGCGTGTCCGCGCACTGGCACTACGGAATGCGCAACCGGCCGGACGGTACCTGATGCCTTCCGGTTCGGCCAGGGGTGACGGCATCGCCCGGGACGCCCCGGTGGTGACGTCTGCAGCGGGGTGTCGACGTCAATGCAGCCTGTTTTGGCGAGAGTTGGTGGGCGCGATGTCGGGGGTCCGCCCGTACGGCCGTCTCCGTTCGGTCTCGGCAGGGTCAACGCCCGGTCAGAGCACGGCTGTACGGACCTGCGCGGCGGCTTCACGGGTCCCCGGGACAGGCGGTCGGCTGAGCCGCGCCTAGGCCGTCGCCGTCCCGGCTGAGCCGCCGAGCAGCCTGTCCACGAGGAGTTCGGGGTAGCCGGAGGCCGGAAGCTCGATGCCGAAGATCGCTCGTAGGTAGAGTGGCGCGACGAGTTGGTCGAGGATCTGCTCCAGCGGCGGTGGGTTCTCGCCGCGGGCGGTGGCCCGCTCGCGGATGCGTTCGATGGCGTCGATCCGGCGCTGGAACTGCTGCGTGCGCTCCCCCCGCGCCTCGGTGCTGCCCGGCATCGACAGAGCGACGGCCCGTACGAGGAGCCGGCCTTCGGGTGTGCGGATGCTCGCGACCCCGGCCTCGGCCCATGCGGTGAGGTCGCCGCGCAGGGTTCCGGTGTCCTTGAGCGGCCAGTCCCGTTCCAGGCGGGTGGTGACCACGTCGGCCAGGAGCGCCTCGCGGCTGCCCCAGCGCCGGTAGACGCTGGTGTGGTTGACCCCGGCGCGTTGTGCGATCGCGGGGATGTTGAGGTCCGCGCCGCCCGGGTCGGCCAGCAGGTCGATGACCGCCTGGTGGACGGCCGAGCGGACCTGTTCGGAGCTCTTACGGATGCGCGGGGTCGGCTGTTTCGAAGTCACCCCCACATCGTAAGCACAGATATTTGCTTCGCGGCACCGGACGGGTCTACAGTGCCGCTGTACGCACAGATCTGTGCTTAAGGAGAGCGTCATGACCAACCTGCTGTTCCCGAACAACACCCAGTTCTGGTACGAGACCCTGCGCTCGATGAGCCACATCGCCTACGGCGGCGCCGACTTCGGCGAGGTGGTCTCCACCGCCGGGCGCATCACCGAGGGCGACTACGACAGCTGGTACAAGGAGTGGATGGCCACCGCCGACCGGGTGTCCGGCGAGGCGCAGAAGGCTTTGGACGCGGGCCACAAGGTCAGCGCCCGGGACGGGTTCCTGCGGGCGTCGAACTACTACCGGTCGGC
This sequence comes from Streptomyces sp. NPDC037126, assembly GCF_055605965.1. NCBI lineage: Bacteria > Bacillati > Actinomycetota > Actinomycetes > Kitasatosporales > Streptomycetaceae > Streptomyces > Streptomyces sp. NPDC037126. Next base: position 16,587 of record NZ_JBVJTD010000048.1, on the reverse strand, counting down.
GGAGTTCTTCCTGCACGGCCACCCCTGCGACCCCCGGCACGACCATGCCTACGACCGCAGCGTGGCCTGCTTCCGGGCAGCGGCGGCGCTGTTCACCCCGATCATCGAGCCGGTCCGGATCCCGTACGAAGACACCACCCTGCCCGGCTACCTCTACCGGGCCGACACCAGCGGCACAGCCCGTCCGACGCTGATCATGCACAACGGGTTCGACGGCACCGCGGAGGAGATGCACTTCTTCGGGGCGATGGCCGGGGTCGAGCGCGGCTACACCGTACTGGTCGTCGACGGCCCCGGACAGCCCGGACCACGCCACCACCAGGACTTGGTCTTCCGCCCCGACTGGGAGAACGTCATCACCCCCGTCGTGGACTTCGCTGAAACACTCCCCGAGGTCGACCCCAGCCGTATCGCGCTGCTCGGCCTCAGCATGGGCGGTGTCCTGGCCCCTCGGGCGGCCGCGTTCGAGCACCGCCTCGCCGCGCTGATAGCCGTCGACGGCATCTACGACCTCGGCCAGACATCCGTGCGGAACATCCCCGGCGACCGCAAGGAAGCCGAACGCCTCCTGCGTGCGGAGTCCGCCCCCGAACTCGACGCCACTTTCGAGAAGATCATGGCCAAGGACGCGACCGCCCGTTGGGCGCTCAACCACGGCATGTACGTCATGGGCGTCGACACCCCCCGCGCCTTCAACGCCTCCTACCTCGACTACACCCTCCAAGACGGCATCGCCGAGCGGATCCAGTGCCCCACCCTCGTCTGCGACGCCGCCGAGGACGAATTCTTCAAGGGCCAGCCCGAACAGCTCTACAACCACCTCACCTGCCCCAAGACCCTCATGGTCTTCACCGCCGAGGAAGGCGCCGGCGCCCACTGCCACCCCGGCGCCATGCGCCTCTCCCAGGCCCGCATCTACGACTGGCTCGACGACACCCTCGCCAACACCGGCCATTGAGGACCTCGGCCGCCGACACCAATGGCTCAGGAGGCGAGGCCGAGGTCGACGACGAGCTGTACGAAGGGCTCCACCGCCGATCGCAACCTCGGAAGCGCCCGCCGACAGGATCAGCCCAGTTGGGCACTCAGCTCGTCGAACGCGGCGCGGACTGCCGGGGAGTTCTCGATCCAGGGGAAGTGCCCGGCACCGTCGATCGTGCGCCGCAGTACGTGGGACTGCGCGAAGGCCGGATCGTCCTGCCACAGGCTCTGGTCCACGACGTGGTCCTCGGAGCCACTGACGATCAGCGTGGGAACCGTGCTGCCGTGCGGCCTCCACCGGGACTCGTACGTGTCGTCGAAGCGGGCGTCCGCCCAGGCCGCGGCGGCATGACAGTAGGGCAGCCCTTCCAGCAGGGCACGGCCGGCGGCCAGTCCTGCCGGGGTGAAGTTCCACTCCGCCGCCGCCAGCGTGAGCGCACGCAGGGTCTCGTCGCCCGGCTGCTGCCCGTAGGCGACGGCGGCCGGCGCCAGGCCCGGGAGCGGGTGCGCCTGGGCCCACCTGCCGAAGGCATCACGCCACCCGGCATGCGGAGCACTACTCACCAGGACCATTCCGGCGAGCAGCTCCTCGAGCTCGGGTACGGACAGCATGAACATCCCACCGGTGGAATGACCGACCATGACCACCTCGTCCAACGCTTCGGCGGCCTCGGCCAGCACATCCGGCCAACGCTCATAGGGTCGAGCGGGAACCTGCGGACCACCGCGGTTGGAACCCTCACCGGGCAGATCGACCAGCCACGCCGAGCCCGGCACCCTGACCGTACGGGCCAGTCCCAGCAACGACTCCGACCCCAGCCCAGGTCCACCCGGGACGAACAACCAGTTCCACCGACCCTCACCCTGCGAGACCCGCCGCAGCCTGACTCCCGACCCCGTCCAACACACCTCGTCGCCCAGAGACACGCCGACTCGTCCTCCCGCACCGTCACCCGACACTTCACAACGACGATACGCACCGATGAGCTTCGAACGAGCATGAGTTTCACGGAAGCCATTGCTCATCGTCCGCCACCACGCACTCAACTTCATCTGGTGGCAACCTTGCTGATGTGCCGTCATGGGAGGCGTGTCGACCTGGATCGATGCCGGCGCGGTCGTGGGGAGCAGCGAGGGCCACGGCGCGGTGATCGCCCCGGACGGTGCCGCGACGTATGCCCGGCCCGGCGGCGGGTCGGGGTCCGCCGCCGCGACTGCGCCGACGGGCCGTCCGTACCGTTTCCTCCCCCTCTGTTTGCGCCCGGCCGCCGCATGGCACACGGCAGACGACGGCAGGGGACGAGTGCCTGTCCTCGTCCGACCGCACCGGCGGCCGGTTCGGTCCCGGGCCCTGAGGTCAGGCCGTGGCCTCGACCAGCCGCTTCATGCCCGGCTGGTCGGTCACGCACCCCACCAGGCCGAGCGACCGGGCGAGCGCCAGGTCCCGCTCGTCGTTGACGGTCCAGGCCATCACGTCGATGCCGGCGGCGCCGCACTTCTCCACGATGGCCCGGTTCAGCTGGCGCAGCTCCACGCTCACCAGGGTGGAACCGACCTTCTGGGCGCGGCCGACGAAGGTGTCGCGGTGCGCGCTGGGGCCTGCCACCAGCACGGTGCGGGCCTGCGGGAGGAGGTTGTGGATCTCGATCAGTGCCACGTCGTGGAACGACAGCACCGAGACCCGGTCCAGCAGACCGCGGTCGGTGAGTACCTTGGCCAGCGACTGGGCGGCGGCCACGTCCTTGATCTCCGCCTGGATCGGCAGCGTCGGCCCGACGGCGTCCAGTACCTCCAGGAACGTGGGGATGCGCTCGCCGAGGCCCGCGTCGAGCTTCTTGAGCTTGCGCAACTTCTGGTCGGCGATGGGACCGGAGCCGTCCGTCGTGCGGTCCAGGGTCTCGTCGTGCATGACCACCAGCTCGCCGTCCTTGCTCAGGTGCAGGTCCAGCTCGATGCCGTCCAGCCCCTCGCGTTCGGCCCGCAGGAAGGAGCGCAGGGTGTTCTCCGGCTCGGCGGCCATGACACCGCGGTGGCCGATGGTGAAGAAGGACACTCGGTTTCCATCCTTGTGTGTGGTGGTCCGGGGCTGCCGCACGAGTGCCGTGCTCCCCGCCTGGCGGCGGGCGACAGCCCGTCGCCGTGCCCAAGCCTAGTGGGCCCGGCCGACCGCGCGCGCGGCCGGCCATCCGGGTCGTAGGCCCTCTTACTGGGATGACTGGCCGGAGCCGGTCATCCGGGCGCGGTTCTCCGCGAGGACTTCCTGCACCTTGCGCTCGACCTCCGTCGGGTCGACGCCCAGGGCACGGCCCATGTGGATCGACCACACCTCCGAGCGCACGTTGGTCTCGAAGGCGATGTCGGCACGAACGTTCTCGCGAGCGGCCTGGCGGTTCTGGCTCACCATCACGAACGTGGACAGGAAGATCGCCTCCAGGCTGACGATCATCGTGAGCAGCCCGAAGGGGAAGGGATCCCAGACCGCCGCCCGGCCGAACACGCCTACGTTGCACACGATCCAGACCGTGAACCACGCCGCGTGGATGTAGACGAACAGCATGGTGCCGGCGAAGGCGGTGATCGCGTCCGCGATGCGGTCCTCGGTGCCACGCATCCGCGCGAGCACGTCCTGCTCGCGCTGCACCGCAGAGCCAGGCCACCCGAACCCTCGGACCGCCGCGACCGCTCGCCCCTTCGCCCATGCCCACTCCCGACCGCCGTCCAGGTGCACCGGCCGACAGCGTACGGGCGGGGGGATCGAACCTCGCGACCACCGGCGATGGACACACCTCGAATACGTCGGGCGGTGGAGCGACGCCGGTCTGAGCCCGGTCACGTTCCATGGCCCTGCCCTCTCGCGACCGATCTCGGCAACGGGAGGGCGACGGGCCTGTCGCTCAGTGCGGACATTGCGCACACCGGATCTGCTCGGCGTGGTGCGTGACGAGGTTCCTGGCCTCCCGGCCGGACGTGTCACCGTGCCCTGCGCTGCCGCCTGATCGGTTCTCCCACCCGGTGCAGGTGGGTCAGGGCCTCGCGGTAGGAGCGGAACAGTCCGGTCTCGTGGTAGGGCACTCCGACTTCGGCGCAGTACTGTCGCACGACGGCCTGGGCGCGGCGCAGATGGGGCGTGGGCATGCTCGGGAACAGGTGGTGCTCGATCTGGTAGTTGAGGCCGCCGAGCATCACGTCGGTGAACAGTCCGCCCCGTACGTTGCGAGAGGTGAGGACCTGGCGCCGCAGGAAGTCGGGCCGCTCGTCACCGGTGAAGGTGGGCATGCCTTTGTGGTTCGGGGCGAAGGTGCAGCCGAGATACACACCGAACAGGCACTGGTTCAGCGCGAGGAACGCCACCGCCTTGCCCGGGGAGAGCACCAGGAACAGCGCGGACAGCAGACCCGCGATGTGCAGCAGGAGCAGGGCCGCCTCCAGCGTTCGCTTCCTCATGTACGGCGAACGCAGCGCCCTCAGGCTCGAGATGTGCAGGTTGAAGCCTTCGAGGGTCAGCAACGGGAAGAAGAGCAGGGCCTGGTGGCCACCGATCAGACGCGCCATGCCCTGACTGGCACGTGCCTGATCGGTGGACCACACCAGGATGTCCGGGGCGACATCGGGATCCAGGTCCTCGTGATTGGGGTTGGCGTGGTGACGTGTGTGCTTGTTCATCCACCAGCCGTAGCTCATGCCCACGCCCAGATTCCCGAACAGCCTGCCCATGATCTCGCTGGGCCGGCGCCGCCGGAAGACCTGCCGGTGGGCCAGGTCGTGTGCGAGCAGGGCGACCTGCCCGAACACGAAGGCCAAGAAGGCCGCCACGGCCAGCTGTCCCCAGGTGTCGCCGAGAACGAAGAAGGCTCCCCACCCCGCCGCGTACAGCGCGACCACCAGACCGATGCGTGCCGCGTAGTAACCGGGGCGCCGCCGCATCAGGCCGGCGGCGGTGATCCGTTGGGAGAGCCGTGCGAAGTCGCTGCCGCCGTCAGTGCCAGACCCTTTGGTGAGAGCAGGAGCAGCCTGGTCCGTCACGGAGACATCGGGGGAGGTCGTCATGCCCCAAAGTCTCCTGTCGGCCCCGCGACCTGCAGAAGCCTGCCAGCCACCCTCTGCGTACGAGGCATTCCCCCATGGCCACCGGGGGTTATCCCCCGGATGTGACGGCAGTCCAGGCCCCCTTGACCGGGCTCCTGCTACGGCTCTCGACGAGTGTCCCGGTGCACGGACGGTCGCCCCGGATGCGCCTCCCGGTCAGCCTGTGGGCACGCCGATCTGGTCGCGTTCGAGCACGGAGCGCAGCTGCGACAGGACCTGCACGGCGGCCAGTCCTGAGGGACCGCCGAGGGCGTCCGCGGTCAGCTCGGTCAGCGTCTCGGTGAAGGTCGCCGCAGCCGCGTCGGCGAGTCGCCGGCCGTCGTCGGTCAGGTCCAGCAGTGACGAGCGGCGATCCGCCGGATTGGTCTGCCGTGTCACCCACCCCTGTTTCTCCAGGCGGTCGATGCCCTTGCTGGTCGCACCGATCCCGATGGCGAACTCGGCGGCGAGGTCCGCCACCCGGGACCCGGGGTGGTCGCGCAGGAAGCGCAGGAACTCGAACTGCGAGGTGAAGATTTCGTGCCGCTCGCGGAGGCGGTCGTTCAGCGCGTTGTAGAGGCGCGTCTCGCAGCGGACGAGATCGGCGAAGAAGCCCGGGAGGTCGACCCGGCCACCACGTGACTTAGATGCCATGGCATATATCGTAACCTACATTCCACGGCATATAGTTCCCCGGCATGCACTCACGATGGAGGCGACCATGAGCAGGCAACAACGCGCGGAGATCGACACGATGGTCCGGCGACCCCACCCCGAAGGCCCTCGGTCGGTGGAGGAACTCCGAGCCGGGTTCAGGACGATGATGTCCGAAATGATCGTCCCGACCGGGATACGCACCCGGACCGCGACGCTCGGCGACCGGCCCGCGGTGCTCGTCGAGCCGACGAGGCCTGCGAGGGCCGGGACGATCCTCTACTTTCACGGCGGCTCCTACGTGGTCGGTTCACCGGAGACGGCGATGTCGCTGACGGGGAACCTGGTGTCCAGAACCGGACTCAGAGCGTTCTCGCTGGACTACCGACTCGCCCCCGAGCATCCGTTTCCGGCCGCGATCGACGACGGGCTGAGCGCCTACCGCGCACTTCTCGACAGCGGTGAAGAGCCTTCGCAGATCGCGTTCGCCGGGGACTCCGCCGGTGGCGGCCTCACCGTCACCGTCTGCCTCGCCGCCCGCGACGCGGGTCTGCCCATGCCGGCCGCGATCGTGGCCTTCTCCCCCGGACTCGACATGACCCGGACAGGCGAGAGCATGGACACCAAGGCGGGCGTCGACCCCTACTTCACGCGTGAAGGCATGGAACACACCGGAGCCATGTACCTCGCGGGACAGGACCCGCACCAGTCCATGCTCAGTCCCGCCGTCCTCGCCGACCTGACCGGCTTCCCTCCGATGCTCCTGCAGGCGGGCACCAACGAGATGCTCCTGGACGACTCCACACGCCTGGCCACGCGCGCGAGGGCAGCCGGGGTGGACGTCATCCTGGACATCACCGCCGACGTTCCCCATGTCTTCCAGGCCTTCGCCGGCGTCCTGGACGAATCCGAGGAAGCACTGGACCGGGCCGCTCTCTTTCTCAGCCAACGCATCCGGACGAGGGACACGGCCCACACGACGGCAGGCTGAGGCAGACGGCCGGTCTCGCACGGACCACGGGCCGCACCCGGCTCCGGCTCGCCGTTCTCCTCGCGCTCCCCCGGCCCCGGAGGCGGGTTCGCCGACCGGTGGGGGTCTCGACGAACTCCCCTTCCTGGCCGATCAGTTGTGTTCGAGTGTGTGATCCGAGTGTTACCGTCACCCGCATGGCTGAACTGATCGCCCCCACGGAACGGCTGCATTCCTCGTGGCTCGCGGCGCGCGACGAGGGGCAGCCGGGTTCCCATCAAGACGGGGCCGGCCTGGGTCTGGCCGAAGACGACGACCTTGACAGCCCGACGGGGTACGCCGCATGGGTCCAGCGACTGCGCCGGCAGTCGGACCGGTCGCTGCCGGTCGGGGAAGGGCGCGTCCACGCCACCCACTGGTGGATCGTCGACGACGAGACCTACTTGGGTGCCATCGGCCTTCGGCACTGTCTGAACGCCTTTCTGCTGGAGGCCGGTGGACACATCGGCTACAGCGTTCGGGCTTCCGCCAGGAGGCGCGGACTGGCCACGTGGGCACTGGGAGCCGTCCTCCTCAAGGCGCGAGCCGCGTCTCGCACAGAGGGGGTCGCGGTGTGCGGGGAGCCGTGGTTCCAGACCTGTCGAGGTGCTGGATCGGCACCCGCACGACCCTGCCGACCGACAGAACCGGCGGGTCGATCCCGTCGGGCGACGGTGCGGATGTCGTCGCGGAGTGGGTGCATAGGATTGCCGACATGGCACTGCGACCTGTTCACGTGAACATCAAGGCTCTTGACGCCTCGGCGGTCGGCCGGTTCTGGGCGGAGGCGCTCGGCTGGAGTGCCTACAGCCCCGGCGTGACCACCTACGTCGGACCCGCGGGCGGCCTCGTCTGGCCGGACCCGGTCGCCGTCGGCGTCGACGTCGTTCCCGTCCCGGAACCCAAGACGGCGACGAAGAACCGTGTACACATCGATCTCGCCACCACCTCGGCCGCCCATCAGGCGGAGTTGGTCGCGCGCCTGCAGGCTCGTGGTGCGACGCCCGTCCACGTGGGCCAGGTCAATGTGCCGTGGACGGTCCTCGCCGACCCCGAGGGCAACGAGTTCTGCGTGCTGGAGCCTCGGGAGATGTACCGGGACACCGGGCCGATCGCCGCGGTGGTGGTCGACTGCGTGGATCCGCGGGCCATGGCACGGTTCTGGGACGAGGCGCTGGACTGGACCCTGCACGAGGTGGCCGACGATCATGCGGTGCTGCGCTCCGCCAAGGGAGCCGGCCCGTATCTCGAGTTCCTGCGCACGCCCGACGTGAAGACCGTGCCAGACCGCGTCCACCTCGACCTGCTGCCGCATCCCGGTGACGACATGGCAACGGAGGTGGCCCGGCTGCGGGCGCTCGGCGCCATCGACCTCGACCTCGGCCAGGGCGACGTCCCGTGGACGTGCCTGGCCGACCCGGAGGGCCACGAGTTCTGCGTCCTCGCCCCATCCTGACGAGCCTGAACGCCAACTGCCGGATCGTGCCCCCGGTGGACTGCCGGAGCCGGTGGGCCGTCGGTGCCCGCACGACCCGCCGCACGCGGTGACACATGACAACTTGACCCTCCCCTTACGTCAGGCTTGAGGCTATGAGCCGACGAAAGGGCAGGTGGATGAGCTACTCCGTGGGGCAGGTGTCGGCCTTCGCCAAGGTCACGGTGCGTACTCTGCATCACTACGACAAGGCGGGACTGCTCTCGCCCAGCGGTCGCAGCGACGCCGGCTACCGGCTCTACAGTGAGGCGGACCTGGTCCGTCTCCAGCAGATCCTCTTCTTCCGCGAACTCGGCTTCTCCCTCGATGAGATCGCCGCGATCCTCAACGACCCGCAGGCCGACGCCGTGAAGCGTCTGCGAGAGCGGCAGCGGCAGTTGGGCGAGGAGATCGCCAGGTTGCAGCGGCTGGCCGAAGTGGCGGAGCGGGCGATAGAAGTCCAGCAGACCGGTGTGTCACTGACACCACAGGAACGTTTCGAGGTCTTCGGCGAGGTCACCTTCGACCTGAGCTACGCCACCGAGGCCGAGCTGAAGTGGGCGCGGTCGGAGGGACAGCGCGAGGCCATGGCGCACGCGGCCGCCCACACCAAGGAGGACTGGCGGCAGCTGATGGGCGAGTTGGCCGCCTGGCGCGCCGAGCTGCTCGCGGCCTTCGACGACGGCGAGCCGAACGACGGCGAGCGGGCCATGGACCTCGCCGAGGAGCACCGCCTGCACATCTCGCGCTGGTTCACCTCCTGCGCACCCGCCATGCACCGGCGCATCGCGGACGACTTCGTCGCCGACCCACGCGCCTTCGCCCTGGTCGTACCACCGTCGCAGCAACGACCCGGTCTGGCCTCCTACCTGCGCAAGGCGGTACACGCCAACGGGGCCCGCCACACGGCGGACCGTACCGACCCCGAGGAGAACCGATGAGGATCCTGATCGCGGCGGCCGGATCTCGGGGCGACGTAGCGCCCTACACGGGACTTGGCGCACAACTGCGCCAAGCCGGGTACGAGGTCACGCTCGCCACCACTGACGCTTACGCGCCCCTCGCGGCCGACGCCGGGCTGGCCTTCCGCAGTCTCCCCGCCGACCCCCGGGGGAAGGCGAGCGGCGGGGTCACGGGCAAACGTGAGCTGATGCGCGCCGCTGCCGCGTTCATCACCGAGCTGGGCGAGGGCTTCGCCGACGCGATGGCCGAGGGCACGGATCTGCTTCTGCTGTCCACCACCACGGCCCCGCTCGGCTGGCACTTCGCCGAGGCGACCGGCACGCCGAGCCTCGGCGTGTACCTCCAACCCAGCACGCCGACCGGCGACTTCCCGCCCGTCGTCACAGGTCTCCGCTCTCTGGGTCGCCACGCGAACCGCACGGCCGGCCGCCTCGCTCTCCGCATGGCCGACCGCCTCTACGAACAGGCGGTGGCACGACTGCGTCACCGCCTGCGTCTGCCGCGGGCTTCCGCCGCGGCGATGCGCCGACGGCAGGAACAGACGAACTGGCCCATCCTGCACGGCTTCAGCACGGCGCTGGTGCCTCGCCCCTCCGACTGGCGCTCCGGCCTGCAAGTGGTGGGCAATTGGTGGCCCCGTCACGACGCGTCCGAACGGCTGCCCGCAGACGTGGAGGACTTCCTGGGCGCAGGTCCCCGGCCGGTCTTCATCGGCTTCGGGAGCATGGCGGCCGGCGACGGCGAACGCCTCAGCGAGATCGCCGTACGAGCGCTGCGCCGCGCAGGACGGCGCGGCATCCTCCAAGCAGGCAGCGCCGGGCTCGCCGCCGACGGCTACGACGACGTCCTCAGCGTCGGGGACGTACCGCACGCCCTGCTGTTCCCGCGGATGGCCGCGGTGGTCCACCACGCCGGGGCAGGCACGTCGGCCGCGGCGCTGCGCGCCGGAGTGCCCGCGGTCACCGTGCCGGTCACCGCCGACCAGCCGTTCTGGGCACGTCGGCTGGCCGCCCTGGGGGCCGCCACCGACCCGATCCCCTTCCGCTCCCTCACTGCCGAACGGCTCACCGACGCACTGGGCCAGGTGATCACGCAACAGTCATACAGCCGAGCCGCCGCACGGGGCGCCCAGCACATGGCGACCGAAGACGGAGCGGGCCGGACCCTCAAGGCTGTTCAGCAGCTGGTGACACTCAACTAGGACGCCTGGCGGGTCAGCAGGCTGCTGCCGGTGAGGTCGCCCGGCCAGCCCAGGATGCGGGGCAGCGCCACATGAAAGAGTCCCATCCCGATGAGAGCCAGTCCTACCAGGCGCAGCTGCGTGGTGAGCCCGAGCAGATGAGTCACGGCTGCCCCTTGGCGAAGGCGAGCCCGGTGACCAGGCCCGCGACGCGGATCTCGGCTTCGGGGCGCAGCCCGGCGTGAGCGGCCAGTCGGAGCCACTCCGCGCGGGGCAGGAAATGCCAGGCGCCCGGGCCGAAGACCGCCGCGTGTTCGCCGAGGCGGTGGACGTCGACCGAGACCGGCTGCGGGTCCCAGTGCGTGCGGAACGCCTTGATCACGATGATCGACCGGGTCTGCGGTTCGTACTCGAAGGTGTACGGGAGCGGGCCCGCGAAGCGCCGGGAGGCGCGCGCGTCCGCGAAGGGGCTTTCCGCGGGCAGCGGCGCGGGCGCACTGCCGAGATCGGCCCGCACGTGCAGGTCCGCCAGGCCGTCGGCGCTGTCCACACGGAACTCCAGCGAGTTCTCAGCGACTCGGGTGCTGATCCGGGCCAGGCGGTAGTTGTAGCGGGTCAGCAGATTGCCGCCGAACACCATCAGCCTGCGGTCGGTGTCGCTGCGCAGGATCCGCAGGCCCCGCATCACACGCCCGCCAGGGGTGCGGAACCGGGTGAAGACGCGGTAGCCGGTGAGCAGGTAGTCGGAGCCGAAACGGGCGGGCAGTGCCGCCGGCCGCAGGGCGCGGGTGTCCACCAGCGCGGCCGCGACGAACCCGTGCTCCCCGTAGGTCTCCAGTCCCAGGCCCGGCGGCACCAGCGGTCTCAGTGCCTCGGCGGGCAGTGCGTACCTCAGCACCAGCGAGTGGGCGAAGTGGGTGCGGATCGCCATGGGATGGCGTTGCAACAGGTGTCTCAAGGCTCGATCCTCCGATCCGCGGCCGCGTCCCCGAGACGCACCGCCCGTACCACGCCCCACAGGGCCGAGCAGTCCTCCGCCGCCCAGCCCTGGCCGCCCGGTCCCGGCTCCCTGGCGCTGCGCAGCACCACCACTCCGCCGGGCCGCACCGCGTGCCGTACGGCGGCTCGCAGCCGGCGGGTGAAGCCGGGGTCGGGTCCGTCCAGAACGTTCGACAGCGTCACCGCGTCATAGCCGCCCCGGGGTGCCTGCTCCAGCACCTGGACCACATCGCCGTGGACCAGCCGGACACCCGGTGCGCACAGCGGCGGGGTGTCCGGCGCGGCACCGGTCAGCAGCCGCCGCAGCCAGGGGTTGTGCGCATTGGGGTGCCTGCACACCGTCCGTTCGAGGCGTCGCCGCAACACCTCGTCGAAGCGTGCCGGAACGACACCTGCGAAGGACGGACGCAGCGCCATGGCCAGGGCTCCGCCGGGGCGAAGCGCGATGCGCATCAGCCGTCGCAGACCCGGGGTGTCCAACTCCTGCCGCCAGGGGCGCGCTTGCTCCCCCGGATCGTCCAGTGCCAGGAAGCCCTGCAGCTCCTCCGGTCGCCAGGCGGGCAGCAGCCGCGCCGCGGCGCCCCGGCCCAGGCGCATGACCGCCTCCGCCGCGCCCTCCCGGGCCTCACCGCCGGCCAGGCGCTCGCGTGCGTACTCCAACTGCACCGGATTGATGTCGACGGCCGACACCTCGTACCCAGCCGAGTCGAGCGCCGCGGCCGTGTCCCCCGCCGACGCGATGCACAGCACTCGAGCGCCTGACGGCGGGAAGACCGCCAGCTCGACACCACAGTCCTCGTACATCCGCCCGAACAGCAGGCGGGGGCCGCCGAATCCGCCGAGCAGCCGACCTCACGCCCATGGTGTCCCGCTCATGCGTCCGCCGTCCAGGTCACCATCCAGATGAGGGCCAGGAACGCCACGCCCTGTGTCAACAGCCGTCCCGGCTCAGCCATGTGCCCCGGGCTGAACAGCAGACCGCCCAGGTTGAACGCCGCCACCAGGAAGGTCTGTACGAGTGCGACCGCCCGCCCGCGCCAGCCGCTGAGCACCCATATGCCGATCGCGACCTCGCCAGGCCGATTCCGACGAGCACCCCCGGCACAGCCCACCCCGGCAGGTACGGCACGTCGCCCACGATCGCCCGGTGATCCTCCCGCCCCGGCCAGACCTTGCACCAAAACCCCTCGTAGAACCACACCAAGGCGATCGCCCACCGCGCCGCCCGCCCCCGCCACGTGTTCCCCACATGACGAGGATGCCTGTTGCCCGGGACCGGGCGAACGGCGCCCCCGCCGACCGCACCGGAGGCAGGTTCATCAAGACGCACATCTCCCCCAAGTCGCCCGGGTCGCTGAACCAAAATGCCGCCGCGCCGGGAACAACTCACCTTGTTTCTCCGTACTATCTCTTCACCGGGGCACCTGATAGCAGCTGCAACCCGCTGTCACACAGCCCTGTCCCGAGCAGTGCCTTCCCGCACTGCCGCAAACCGAGGAAGAGTGAATTCCATGCCCGAGAGCACCGCCTCCGCCTCCGAGATCGCTTCGCAGTACTTCGCCCAAGTGAGCAGTGACCTCGAACGCAATGACAAGGAACAGGACCGTCTCCGCGAGGAAATCAGCGCGCTGGAAACGCAGTTGGCCGCGCTGCAGCGCGACCACTCGGTGCTGGTGAACGTGCAGCAGGCACTCGGCGGACCGGTGGCGCCGGCCGAGCCTGCCGCCGACCTGGGCGGCACCGCACCATCTCCCCGCAAGCGCGCGGCGAAGTCGGCGACGGCCAAGCAGCCACGTGCCCGCAAGTCCCCCACCGAAGCCGGTCGCACCACGACCCAGAAGCCCGCGGCCAAACTGCCCAAGGCCAAGGACGCGGCCGCGAAGCCGGCCAAGCCCACCCTGGTGGAACTCGTTCGCAGTCACCTCGCCCAGCAGAGCGAACCGCGCTCCGCCGCGGAAGTCACCACCGCACTCGGCAAGACACACCCCGAACGCGCGACCAAGGCCACCGTCGTGCGGACCACTCTCGAAGGACTCGTGGCCAAGAACCTCGCCCAGCGCACCAAGCAGGGCACTTCGGTCTTCTACACCTCCCCGGACACCCCGCAGCAGAGCGCCCAGGGAGAGAAGACGCAGTCTTCCTGAGCCGAACGACGTGCTCCCCGGCCCAGCGGCCGGGGATCCGGCCCGGGCCGGACCGGTCGTTCCACGGGGCTTTCCATGGGCTTTCCATGGGCTTTCCATCTAAATTACTGTCTGTGATCGCGTTCGGCCAATTCAGCGACAGAAGGTGAGAACAAGGTAAGGGGGGTGGCCTCAAGGAAACGTGCCCAACCTGCGGCTTTACCGAAAACAATAGAGGTTTCAACGGCTCACGCACCCGTTCCGACATGCCGCTCCGCCGCGCTCAAGCCAGCCTGGATTCGCGAGCCGCCCCGAACGGCCGACTCGCTCCCAGGGGGGAACTCCGACGAAAAACAGGAGACCCACAATGAGCTCCACCCGAAGCCGCCGTGCCCGTGCGCTCGCCGCCGGAGCCCTGTCCGCCGCCCTGCTGTCGACCGGTGCGGCCGAAGCCGTCGCCGCGCCCGGGACGCCGAACCCCAAGCCCTCCGTGACCCGTACCGGCATGCCGACGAAGAAGCCTTCGCGGATGCCGACCGCCATGGGCTCGATCACCGTCTCGGCCAACCACAAGGCCGTCAAGGTGGGCAACACCGTGGTGTTCACCGGCCGGGTCAAGGGCATCAAGGCCGGTTCGACGCTGGCGCTCCAGCACATGCACAACGGCAAGTGGACGACCCTGAAGACCACGGCGGCGGTCAACAAGAACGGCACCTACACGATCAAGCGGACCTTCACCAACAAGGGCACCGAACAGGTCCGGGTGGCGGCCAAGTCCGGTACGTTCCACTCCTCGCCCGTCACCGTGAAGGTCAGTTGACGTGAGCTGATGCGGGGTTGGAGCCGGACGTAACGGCGGCGTCCGGCCGGGCGGCGGGGTCGGCAGGGTGCTCCTGCACGGCCCCGCTGTCGCGCCATGGCCGATACCTCAACCGCCAGCCCCCGGTTCACCACACACCACCTCGCCGCAGAGTTCGCCGTCCCCACCTCGCCTCAGGACATGTGCGGGGCGGAGGCGGCGTTGGTGCGCTGCGACACATCGGCAACGCACCAGGTGCGGCGGGGAACATGGGTGCGCCGCCGCTCCCCGGCAGTAGTCTTTCCCCCGCATCCGACGCGGTCTTCCCGCGCGGTCTCGTTGCGCATCGTCCATGCGCTTCCTGGGGGGTTACGACGTGAGAACTCGTTGGCGTGCTCTGATCGCCGTCGCCGCCGCGCTCACCGCCGCCATGGCGACGACACCGGCGCACCGCGCCGAGGCGGCGCCGCCGCTCTTCTCCTGCTCCGGCAGTCCACGGGACTTCAACCTCGACAAGATGGCCGACGTGTACGGGCTCGACCACTCGTCCCACATGTGGCTGATGCGCGGCACGGGGTCGGCAAACGCTCCGTTCAGCCGACGGGTCGCGGCGCAGGACCAGGGCACCTGGGAACACCACGACAACTTCACGTACGTCGGCAGGACGAGGAACTGGTCGTGCACGGCGTACGCGCGCGACACCACCGACGGCAGGCTGGTGGCCTTCGTCCCCGACCGGTACGGCCACGTGCACGAGTACTCGCTCCGCATGGACATGCGCGGCTACAGCCTGCTCACCGGCGTCGGCGACCTGACCGGCAGCGGCTACGGCGACATGCTCGCCCGCGACGAGGCGGGCGCGCTGTGGCTGTTCAGGGGAGAGAACGGCCCCGAGTACCGGGACGTCTTCAAGCCCCGCGTCCGCGTTCCCGGTAGCTGGGGCTCGGTCACGGCGCTGGTGGGCACCGGCGACGTGACGGGTGACGGCAGGCCCGACATGCTGTCCCGGGACACGACTGGCGTGCTCAGGCTCTACCCCGGCACCGGTCAGGCCGACAGGCCGTTCGGATCCGCGATCCGGCTGGGCGGCAACTGGAAGTGGGCGACGGCGTTCGTCGGCGGCGCCGACTACACCGGCGACGGCAAGCCGGACCTGCTCGCCCGGGACGGCAGCGGCCGCGTATGGCTCTCACCCGGCAGGCGCTCAGCCAGAACGCCCTTCGGCCCGCGCACCGCGGTCGCCACGGGCTGGGGTGGGTACACCCAGCTGTTCTAGGCGCTCCACACCGAGAGGAACAGCAAGTCCGATCAGGCCGACAGGGGATCATGTGGACGTCATCGAGCGCGAGTTGGTCGACCCGTGGGAAGGAGCTCTGGCCGCACCCTCCCGCGGCAGCCACACCGGCGTTCTGGTCCTGGCGGGTTCCAGCGGGCGCATCGAACGGGAAAGAGCGCGCATCCTCGCCCGGCAGGGCGTGACGGCTTTGTCGATCCGCTGGTTCGGTGGGTCAGGGCAGTCTCCGGGGATCTGCGGGATCCCCCTGGAGACCTTCACCACCGCCGTCGACTTCCTCCAGGCGAACGGGGCGGAGCGCATCGGCGTCCTGGGCACGTCGAAGGGGGCCGAGGCAGCGCTGCTGACCGCAGTGCACGATCCGCGCGTGGACGTCGTCATCGCTCTGTCGCCCACGTCGCGGGTCTGGTGCAACGTCGGACCAGGACGGGATGGAGCGCAGCGCCCCTATCGCTCGTGCTGGACCTGGCGAGGGCAGGCGCTGCCCTTCGTCCCGATGGACGATTCCTGGGCCCCCGCGGAGTCGGGCGGCGGGCCGGTCGCGATCCGGGGATGGTACGAACGCAGCGAGCGGACGTTCGCCCACCTGCTCGGCCCGGCGGAGATTCCCGTGGCCCGGGCCCGGGCCGATCTGCTGCTGGTCGCGGGCGGTGACGACGCGATGTGGCCGTCACTGCCCTTCGCCGAACAACTGGCCAGGCGCCGGCGTGCAGCCGGATCCACCGTGCGTCTGATCGCGCGCGACGACGCCGGACATCGTCCCCGTCTGCCTGGCGAGAGCCCTGCGGCGGCGTCATCGCAGTTCCAATACGGCGGCACGCCCGAGGCTGACGTGCTCTTGGGGGCTGCTGCCTGGCCCCACGTCGTCGACATGCTCCGCGGCAGGGGCTGAGTCTCCTGCGCGCCGAGTCGCGTACGAAGGTGACAGGGCGCCGTTGGGCAGGGTCCGCTGATCAGTAGGCGGAGTTGACGTTGTCGATGGAGCCGTAGCGGTGGGCGGCGTAGTTGGCGGCCGCGGTGATGTTGGCGACCGGGTCCTTGATGCT
>NZ_JBVJTD010000047.1:0-28509 GCF_055605965.1 Streptomyces sp. NPDC037126 | reverse complement strand
GTACTGCAGGGGGGACCCTGTGGGAGAGTAGGACACCGCCGAACAATTTTTGGGAAAACCCCGCACCAATTCTGGTGCGGGGTTTTCTGCGTTTAGGGTTGTTGTCATGCGCTATGACCTGATCATCTTCGACAACGACGGCGTACTCGTCGACAGCGAGCCCATTTCCAACCGGCACCTGGCCGCCTATCTGACCGAGCTGGGGCATCCCACGTCCTACGAGGACTCGCTGCGCGACTACATGGGGTCGGCGATGCACAGGATCCATGAGCTGGTCCTGGAGCGCACGGGACAGCGTCTCCCGGACGACTTCGACGACGTGTTCCACGCCCGTGTCTTCGCCGCGTTCGAGCGCGAGTTGAAGCCCGTGCCCGGCGTGGCCGGCGTGCTGGAGAAGCTGGCCGCGGACGGGACGCCGTACTGCGTGGCCTCCTCCGGAAGTCATGAGCGGATCCGGGTGGGACACCGGACCACCGGGCTCGACCGGTGGTTCGAGGAGGAGCGCATCTTCAGCTCGCAGGACGTCGGGCGGGGCAAGCCGGAGCCGGACCTCTTCCTGTACGCGGCCGAGCGGATGGGGGTCGCCCCGGAGCGGTGCGTGGTCGTGGAGGACTCCCCGCTGGGCGTCCAGGCGGCCGTGGCGGCCGGGATGGACGTGTACGGGTTCACGGCCATGACGCCCGTCGCGCGGCTCAGTGGGGCGAACCAACTGTTCTCCAGCATGGGGGAGTTGGCTGACCTGCTGGTATGACCTGTGCCATCGGTCGGTGCCTGACAATTGTCATGCGGACGTCCGGACGGTTGTGTCTATTGGCGAACCCCCTCCGGCGGCGAAGCTGAGGGCATGACGAAGAACACGGGGGCCCAGGGCCGGAGCAAGCAGCAGACGCAGAACCCGAGCGTGCTGGACAACTTCAAGCCGCTGATCGTGGACGTGGCGGTGCCGCTCGGTTCGTACTACCTCCTCAAGGACGCCTTCGGGATGAGCGTCTTCGCGGCGCTCGCCTGGAGCAGTGTGGTCCCGGCCCTGCGGACCGTGTGGGGTCTGGTCAAGGAGCGGCGGACCAACGCCCTCGCCGGTCTGATCCTGGTCGTCAACGTCGTCTCGCTGCTGCTGAGCTTCGTCTCCGGCGACCCGCGGCTGATGCTGGCCAAGGACAGCGGCATCAGCAGCACGGTCGCCATCGGGATCCTGGTCTCCGTCGTTCTCGGGAAGCCGATGATGACCGCCGGCATGAAGCCGTTCCTCATCAAGGGCGACCCGGCGAAGGAGGCGGCCTGGGCGCGGCTCGCGTCGGGGGCGGCGGCCGACTCCGCGGCCTTCCTGCGCAAGGAGCGGGTGTTCTCCGTGGTCTGGGGTGCGGTGCTGTTCGCGGAGTGCGTCGCGCGGGTGGTGGGCGCGTACACCGTCCCCGTGGACACCATGGTGTGGCTCGGCACCGTCATCATGGTCGGTGCCGTCCTGATCGCCATGGTGGTCAGCGGCGCCCTGGCCGTCGGGCCCATGGAGCAGATGCTCGCCGCCGAGGCCGAGGCCGAGAGCGGGGATGCGCCGGCCGAGGAGCCCGCGGTCGCCGTCGCCGCCTGACCACCGGCCGCCGTGGGCGGTGAAGTTGAGGGAAATTCATCTTTGGCTGGATCTACCCACAGGTAGCCAGGGGCCCTACGCTCGCCGCCATGACCGATGTGCTGCGGCGCGGTAGGGCCTCGCTGGCGTTCAGCTTCTTCGCCCAGGGCGCCACCTTCGCCCTGCTGGTGACGCGTATCCCCGCCATCCAGGACCGGTACGGCGTGTCCGACGCGCTGCTGCCGGTCTTCCTCGCCGCCGTGCCGATCCTCGCCGGTGTCGGCAGTGTGACCACCGAGCAGCTGGTGCGGCGGGTACGGCCCAGCCGGCTGCTGCGCTGGTCCCAGCCGGTGGTGCTGCTGGCGCTGCTCGGTGCCGGGGCGGGCGGACAGGGGCAGGTGGCCGCCCTGGCGGTGGCGCTGGGCGTGTTCGGGTTGGCCGTGGGGGCGCTGGACGCCTCCATGAACATGCTCGGGGTGAGCCTGCAGCGGACCTACGGGCGCAGCATCATGCTCAGTTTCCACGCCGCCTACAGCCTGGGCGGGATCGTCGGGGCCTCGCTGGCGTGGGCCGGGGCGCACTGGCAGCTCGCGTTGTGGGTGTCGTACCTGCCGGTGGTGGTCGTGCTGCTGCCGGCCACGCTGGTGGGGAGCCGCTGGTACGTCGACGGGGAACCGGCGCCGACGGGCGGGGAGCAGGGCGGGGCCGGGGGCGTGGTCTTCAAGCTGCTGCTGCCGTTGTGCCTGGTGATGACCTTCGCCTACATCGGGGACTCCACCGTCTCCAACTGGAGCGCGAAGTACCTGAAGGACGTGCTGGGCAGCTCGGAGCAGCTGGCGACCGTGCCCTACAACGTGTACATGGTGACCACCCTGGTGGGGCGGGCCATCGGGGACCTGGGGGTGCGGCGGTTCGGGGCCGTGACGGTCGTCCGGCTCGGGGCGCTGGTGGCGGCCGGCGGGTTCGCGGTGGTGGCCTCCGCGCCCGGAGCGTGGGTCGGGATGCTGGGGTTCACGCTCCTGGGCCTGGGTCTTTGCGTGCTGGTGCCGCAGACCTTCGCGGCGGCGGGGCGGCTGTTCCCCGGGGGGTCGGACGCGGCGATCGCGCGGCTGAACATCTTCAATTACCTCGGATTTCTGGTCGGTTCGCCGTTGGTGGGGGCGCTGGGGGACGCGTGGAGCTATCGGGGGGCGATGCTTGTGCCGATGGTGTTGGTGCTGGTGACGTTGGTGTACGCCAGGTCGTTCGCCGCTCAACCGGACCGATACGGTGGCGGGCATGAGCGGCCGCGCACAGCTGATGTGGGACGAGGCAGTAACGGGCTATGACTTCGGCCCGGACCATCCGATGGATCCGGTCCGGCTGGCACTGACCCGGAAACTGGTGGGTGCCTTCGGGCTCGACCGGGAGGTGGACGTCGTCACGGCGAAGCCGGCGGGCGAGTCGACGCTGCGGCTGGTGCACCGGGAGGACTACATCGACGCCGTGAAGGCCGCGTCCGCCGATCCGGCGGGGGCCGACGGCGCGTACGGGCTCGGCACGCTCGACGATCCCGCGTTCTCCGGGATGCACGAGGTGTCCGCGCTGATCGCGGGGCAGTCGGTGGGGGCCGCCGAGGCGGTGTGGCGGGGGGACGCCGAGCACGCCGTGAACTTCGCGGGCGGGCTGCACCACGCCATGCCGGGGGGCGCGTCCGGGTTCTGCATCTACAACGACGCGGCCCTGGCCGTCGCCCGGCTGCTGGAGCTGGGGGCCGAGCGGGTCGCGTACGTGGACGTGGACGTGCACCACGGGGACGGGGTGCAGGCCGCGTTCTGGGAGGACCCGCGGGTGCTGACGATCTCGCTGCACGAGCATCCCCGGACGCTGTTCCCGCAGACCGGGTGGCCGCAGGAGACGGGCGCGGGCGCCGGGGAGGGCGCCGCCGTGAACGTGGCGCTGCCGGCGGGCACCGGGGACGCGGGGTGGCTGCGCGCGTTCCACGCGGTGGTGCCGGAGCTGCTCGCGGACTTCCGGCCGCAGGTGCTGGTGTCGCAGCACGGCGCCGACACGCACTTCGAGGATCCGCTGGCGCACCTGGCGGTGTCGCTGGACGCGCAGCGGGCGGTGCAGGTGGCGTGCCACGAGCTGGCGCACGAGTACGCCGACGGCAAGTGGGTGGCGCTCGGCGGCGGGGGCTACGCGGTGGTCGAGGTCGTACCGCGGTCCTGGACTCACCTGGTGGGGATCGCGGCGGGCCGGCCGGTGGAGCCGGAGGCGGTGATCCCGCAGGGGTGGCGGCAGGAAGTGTTCGCGCGGACCCGGCAGTTGGGGCCGCAGCGGATGACGGACGGGCGGTGGCCGGTGTCCTGGGCCTCGTGGGAGGACGGGTACGATCCCGCCGACCGGCTCGACCAGGCGGTGCTCGCGACCCGGCGGGCCTCGTTCCCGCTGCGGGGCCTGCTTCCGTGAGTACCGGCCGGGCGGGCGGCCGTTAGGCCAACCGTGCGCAGTTCCCCCGTTTCCGTCTCTCCGGGTGCCCCCGATGAGTCACCATCGCATCCGTGTTGACCCCCGCCGACCTCCGCGCGCATCTGCTGGCGGCGCGACTGGCCGGGGTGGTGGGGACCTCACGGGAGGCGAGTCTGCGGAGCTACCGGCTGTTCGCCGCGCGGGACCCCCGGGTGCTGATCGGGATCGATCCGGAAAGGACCTGGGCGCAGCGGGAACTGCTCGCTCTGATGGCGGACCGGTGTGGGGTTTCGGCCGATCCTCGGCACACCTCCGGTCCTGACGTGATCGACCCGGAGCGGACGCTGGCCGCGCTGGACGCCTTCGCGGGACGGCTGCGGGGGGTGGCCCGGCGTGGTGCGCCCGTGCTGTTGGGGACCGGGCACCCCCGGCCGCTGCTCGGGTTCTACGCCGGCTTGGCGGACGCGCTCTCGGCGGCGGGGTGTGAGGTGCTCACACCGGCGCAGGGTCGCCGTGTCGACATATTGACCCGGTTCGGTCTACGCACGCACTACCTCGACTACGTACGAGGTGTCGCGTTGGTGCGGGAAACCGAGGTCGGGCGCCCCGGTTGTGAGCCGGGCGTGCACAGTCATTCGCCGCTGCCGGTTCGGGTCGTGCTGGAGGCCGCCGCGGCCGGCGGGGGCCCCCTGCCCGAACTGGTCGTCGGGGACCACGGGTGGGTCTGCGGCGCAGGTCAGCTGGGGTTCGAGGCGATCGGGCTCGCCGACACCGATGATCCCGCGCTGTTCGTGGGGGAGGCCGAGGGGGCCGTGTCCGTCGTCGTTCCACTTGATGACGGGGTGCGGTCTAGTTACTACCGCCCGCTCACCCGCTACGTACTCAAACGAGCATGTCTGTCACAGTAGGCCGCCGATGCGTGCACCTCTTCCCCACTCGCATCACCCGCCCCTACCCTGGGGAGTGAGCACGCAACGACGAAGAGTCACCGGAAGGGGAAGCCGGTGGCCGTCGAGTGCGGAAGGTTCAGGTGTGTCATGGGTGCAGCTGGCGAGAGGCCTCTGAACGAGGTTCAGTTCCTGACCGTGGCGGAGGTAGCCACGGTGATGCGAGTGTCGAAGATGACCGTGTACCGCCTGGTGCACAGCGGTCATCTGCCCGCGATCCGGGTGGGACGGTCCTTCCGTGTCCCCGAGCAAGCGGTCCACGAGTACCTCCGCGACAGCTATGTGGGGGTGGAAACGGCCTGACGGCACCTCTCCGGGGGATCCCGGAGCACCCTCGATTACGACCTCGGCGCTCGGTTGGGTAGGCTAGCCCCTCGTAGGTCGTGTGGGCCCATGGCGCCCAAACAACCGAGTGATGAGAAGTGAGCGAGGGTAGTCGTGGGCTCTGTTATCAAGAAGCGGCGCAAGCGGATGGCCAAGAAGAAGCACCGCAAGCTGCTCAAGCGCACGCGCGTTCAGCGCCGCAACAAGAAGTAAGCGGCGCCGCGAGAGCGTGTCACGGTGGCCCCCCGCCCGGTGTGGTGGGGGGCCACCGGCATGTTCCGGCACAGGTCCGGCACCGTTCCAGCACCCCGAGGTGGCCGTTGGACGAATTTCCGTCACGTCATGCATCGGGCGGTCATCACAGCGCAACATCCACCGGATAGGTTGTCCGCACAGGGGGAACGCGGGATACCGGTAACGCGGGAAGGAAGGCGCTGATCTTGGGAAAGGTCGTGCTCGTCACCGGAGTCGCCCGGCAACTGGGCGGCCGGTTCGTGCGGCGGATCCAGCGGGACCCGGAGGTCGACCGAGTGATCGCGGTGGACGCGGTGCCACCGGCCCACCATCTGGGCGGCGCCGACTTCATCCAGGCCGACATCCGGCAGCCGACGATCGCCCGGGTGCTCGCCGAGACGTCCGCCGACACGGTCGTCCACCTGGACGTGACCGGCACCGCGCTGGGCGGCGGCAACCGGGCCACGGTCAAGGAGACCAACGTCATCGGCACCATGCAGCTGCTCGGCGCCTGCCAGAAGTCGCCGACCGTGAAGCGCCTGGTGGTCAAGTCCAGTACCAACGTGTACGGATCGGCGCCCCGGGACCCGGCCGTGTTCACCGAGACGACCCCGGCCAAGTCGCTGCCCAGCGGCGGCTTCGCGAAGGACACCGTCGAGGTCGAGGGGTACGTACGAGGGTTCGCGCGGCGGCGCCCGGACGTGGCCGTGTGCGTGCTGCGGTTCGCCAACATCCTCGGCCCCTCCGCCGACACCCCGCTCGCCTCCTACTTCGCGCTGCCCGTCCTGCCGACCGTGTTCGGCTACGACCCACGGCTGCAGTTCGCGCACGAGGACGACGTCATCGAGGTGCTGCGGCTCGCCTCGCACGAGGCGAGCCGGGGCACCCTCAACAGCGGCACCTTCAACATCGCCGGGGACGGTGTGCTGCTGCTGTCGCAGTGCTCCCGGCGGCTCGGGCGGCCCACCGTGCCGCTGCTGCTGCCCGCGGTCACGTGGGCGGGCTCGCTGGTCCGTACGCTGGGTATGACGGACTTCTCACCGGAGCAGATCCGGCTGCTGACCCACGGGCGGGTGGTGGACACCGTCCAGATGCGCGAGACGCTGGGCTTCACGCCCAGGTACACCACGGCGGAGACGTTCGCGGACTTCGCCCGCGGCCAGGGACCCGGGCTGCTGCCGCCCGAGGCCCTCGCGGGGGCCGTCGACCGGATCGCCGCGCTGGCCGCGCCGGGCGGCGGCCGGCCCACGACGCACAGCGCCAACTGAGGAGCGCAGCAACGATGGCGGACGCCAAGGTCATTCCGTTCGACGACGACCGGTCCCGCGGGAGCGCCACGCAGCGCCCGGCACGGCGCCGGAGTGCCGGCAGCCGGCGCGGCGGGCGCGGCGAGGCCGGCGAGCTGGGGGAGGTCCAGCCCCTGCCGGGGCGTGCCCGGGCGCGGGAGGATGGGCCTGTGAGCGGCGACGAGAGGCCGCCGGAGCAGTCGGGGCCCGGTGGGCAGGAAGGCGGCCTGGAGCGGCGCCTGGCGGCCGGGCTGGCCTTTCTGCGGCGTCGGCTGACCGGGGACTACGAGGTCGACGACTTCGGTTACGACGAGGAGCTGACCGACCAGGTCCTGATGTCGCTGCTGCGCCCGGTGTACGAGAAGTACTTCCGGGTCGAGGTGAAGGGCGTCGAGAACATCCCGGACAAGGGCGGGGCGCTGATCGTCGCCAACCACTCCGGGACGCTGCCGCTCGACGGCCTGATGATGCAGGTCGCCGTGCACGACCACCACCCCGCCGACCGGCATCTGCGGCTCCTCGCGGCCGACCTGGTCTTCGTGCTGCCGGTGGTCAACGAGCTGGCCCGCAAGCTGGGGCACACCCTGGCCTGCGCGGAGGACGCCGAACGGCTGCTGGCGCAGGGCGAGCTGGTCGGGGTGATGCCGGAAGGCTTCAAGGGCATCGGGAAACCTTTCGGCGAACGCTACAAGCTGCAGCGGTTCGGCCGCGGCGGCTTCGTGTCGACGGCGCTGCGGCAGGGGGCGCCGATCATCCCCTGCTCGATCGTCGGGGCCGAGGAGATCTACCCGATGATCGGCAACGCGAAGACGCTCGCGCGAGTGCTGGGCTTCCCGTACTTCCCGCTGACGCCGACCTTCCCGTGGCTCGGCCCGCTGGGCGCGATCCCCCTGCCGACGAAGTGGACGATCCAGTTCGGCGAGCCCATCCCGACGGACGGCTATCCGCCGGAGGCCGCCGAGGACCCGATGCTGATGTTCAACCTCACGGACCAGGTCCGTGAGCAGATCCAGCACACGCTGTACAAGCTGCTGGTGCAGCGCAGGTCGGTGTTCTTCTGAGAGCCGTTCCTGCGGCCGGTACGCGGATACGACGGTGGGGCGCCCCTGCTCGGAAAGGGGCGCCCCACCGTCGTGTCGTCCGGCGCTAGTTCGCTTCCTGGTTGTCGATGCCCAGGCCGGGCAGGAGGCCCGGCAGGAGCGGGGGAAGGGTGACGTCCGGGGCGCTCGTCGGGGGCTTGCTGGTGGACGGCGTGCCGCTGCCGCTACCGGTCTTCGGCGGGTCGAGCAGTCCGCCCGTGCTTCCTCCGAGCAGGCCCTCGCCGGTGCTGGCGCTGGCCGAACCGCTGGGGTCGCCGGGGCTCGAGTGCCCGCCGGAGGACGGCGTGTGGCCGGAGGCACTGGGCGTGGTCGACCGATGGGTGCCGGAGGAGCCGGTGGACGCCGGGCCGGAGCCCTGGTGCTTGCCGTCGCCGCCCTGGGAGGGGGGCTGCGGGAGCAGGGACTGCAGCGGGGCGACCTCCTGGTCTATGGCGTCGAAGACCGACGACACCTGCTGTTTGACGTCGCCGAGCTGCACGGGGAGCTTGTCGCTGAGCGCGCTCCACACCTCGCGGTGGGACCGGGAGAAGGTGGAGAGCGCCTGGATCGGGCCCAGTGATCCGGGGTCCGCCTCATAGGCCTCGTGCAGCAGGCGGTGTCCCTCGGAGACGTCGTGCTGCATCCCGGACAGGGTGCGGCGGATCTCGCCGATGGACTCGTGGTCGAGGTGGCCGCCGCGGTCGCGGTCCATGAGCCGCCGGGCCTCGTTCAGCCGGGTGGAGGCCTGGTCGAGGTAGGTCTGGCCGCGTTGGTCGTCGCCGTTGGTCAGGTAGTTGAGCTTGAAGTCCTCGATGCCGCGTTTGAGGCCGTACAGCGAGTCGCCGGGCAGGGCGTCGGAGCTGGCGGCCGCTACCCCGCCGAAGGCTCCGGCTGCCACGCCGACGCTCAGTCCGCCGGCCGCGAGGCCCTTGGTCAGCCTCGAACGCGGTCGGAGTTTGCCCAGCGGGCTCGCCCGGTGCGCGCCCTTGGCCCGGTGGGACCGCTGTTCCGGTACCGACGCGTCCGCCGCCGCCCCCTCCTGGAACATGGCCTCCATCGCGGCCACCAGCTGCGCGCGCTGGACGACCTTGACGTCGGGGTCGAGCTGCGGCCTGGGCAGCGCCCCGAGACCCGCCGCGAGGGCCAGTAGCCCGCCCTGCTCGGTCTGTTCCTCGGTGGTCGGCGGCGAAGCCGCCGGTGCTGCGGACTGCTCGGCCGCCGTGTCCCGGTCGGACTGCTCCTCCAGGGCCTGGGCGAAGGCGTTCGCCCGCCGGTGCGCCGATACGTTCGCGATCACTGGCGGCACCTCCTCTCGTCATGACGGTCGACTCCCCAGGGGGTCCTGAGGGTTGCACGCCCACGGCCGCTTCCACCCGATCGAGCGAGCAGAGTCGGCCAGGACGTGACCACAGGGAGCCTGTATCCCGCACAACGACTGGCGCGGCACTTGGGTTACGGACGGCGGACGATCGGAGTGGAAAGGCAACCCGCTTTCACTGTATGTGAGTTGGAGGTCGCCCGGAGTGGCGGGGGTGGGGCGCGTGGTTCAGCGGGCGTCGTCCGGCAGGAGCCGGGCGAGCGTGCGGACCGCGCGGTACTGGAGGGTCTTGATGGCGCCCTCGTTCTTGCCCATGACCCGGGCCGTCTCGGCGACGGAGAGGCCTTGGAGGAAGCGCAGCGTCACGCATTCCTGCTGCTGGGGGTTGAGCCGCCGTACGGCGTCGAGGAGCGCGGCGTTCGACAGCGACTCCAGGACGGAGTCCTCCGGGGAGCGCTCGACCTCGTTCGCGTCCAGCATCTCGCCGGTGGTGACCTCCAGCCGGAAGCGGCTGGACTTGAAGTGGTCGGCGACGAGGTTGCGGGCGATCGTCACCAGCCAGGCGCCGAAGTCGCGGCCCTGCCAGGTGAAGGTGCCGATCCTCCTGAGGGCCCGCAGAAAGGTCTCGCTCGTCAGGTCCTCGGCGGTCGCGCGGCCGCCTACGCGGTAGTAGATGTACCGGTAGACCGTGTCGCTGTACTGGTCGTACAGACGTCCGAAGGCCTCGGCCTCCCCCGCCTGCGCGCGTTCGACCAGATCCATCATCCGGGCGCTGTCGCTGTCGGCGGCCGGGCGGCGGGTGGTGGGGGAGCCGGCGGAACGCCCCCGTCTGCCGACGGCGGCGCTGCTCTCGGCCAGTGCGTAGCACGGGCCGACCGGCGCGGCGGCGGCGAAGGCGGGGACGGCGTACGCGGTGGGGACGAGGCCACGCAGCGTCTCTTTGACCGTTGAGACTGTTGCGCGCAGCGTAGCCAGGCCCGAGGCGTCAACCCCGACGTGTGGGTACACGGGACTCCCAGAGGCAGAGCTTCCATCACGTGCAGTGCGGGACCGTTCACCCGTCGTAGCGACGGAGGGGTACCGGTTTGCGTCTGAGGAGAATAACGCTTCGTGCAGGCACTGCTACACCGAGTTGCTCAAATCATCGATTGCGTCGCATCTGTATCCGATTGACGCCCTATCAAGTTCCCTAGGTTGATCGGTTGTTGATCGGAAAAGGATGGGTTTCGGTGAAGTACGGGACGTGTTGAAATGGCCGCGGCATAATTCGGGCCCACCGGACGCTCGACGGCCCACGGACGCGCCCCGAGGGGTGCGGGGAGTCGGGCACGGCGGCGCACCGGGCCCCCATGGAGGGGACCCGGACCGGCCGGCCCGGAGCTACCGGCGGCGCCGGCTCAGGGCGATCGCCGCCGCGGTGCCACCGGCGACCGCGCCGACGCCCGCCGCCGCCGGGATGCCCACCTTCGCCGCCTTGCGGCCGGTGCGGTAGTCCCGAAGCCGCCAGTCCTTGTCGCGGGCGTGCTTGCGCAGCTTGGCGTCGGGGTTGATGGCGTAGGGGTGGCCGACCAGGGACAGCATCGGGATGTCGTTGTGGCTGTCGCTGTACGCGGCGCAGCGGGAGAGGTCGAGGCCCTCCGCCGCGGCCAGGGCGCGGACCGCCTCCGCCTTGGCCGGGCCGTGCAGGGGCTCGCCGACCAGCCTGCCCGTGTAGACGCCGTCGACGGACTCCGCGACCGTGCCGAGCGCGCCGGTGAGGCCGAGGCGGCGGGCGATGACCTGGGCGATCTCCACCGGGGCCGCGGTCACCAGCCACACCTTCTGGCCCGCGTCCAGGTGGGCCTGGGCGAGCGCGCGGGTGCCGGGCCAGATGCGGCCGGCCATGTACTCGTCGTAGATCTCCTCGCCGATGGTCTCCAGTTCGGCGACGCGGTGGCCCTTGACGATGGACAGCGCCGAGTCCCGGGCGTCCTGCATGTGCTCCGGGTCCTCCACGCCGGCCAGCCGGAACCAGGCCTGCTGCCAGGCGAACTTGGCGAGGTCGCGGGTCTCGAAGAACTTCCGCTTGTACAGGCCCCGGCCGAAGTGGAACAGCGCGGCGCCCTGCATCACGGTGTTGTCGAGATCGAAGAAGGCGGCCGCCTTGTCGTCGCCCGGCACCGGGAACTCCGGTTCGGCCGCGGCGGCGTGCGCAGCCGCCTGCGCCTCCTCGGCTTCCTGCGAGGACTTGCGCGCGGCCTCCGCCGAGGCCTCGCCTGCCAACACGCTCCGCGCCGTGGCGGAGCGCCTACGGGGAGTGAGCCATCCGAGAGCGGCCATGTCGTGAGCATAGCCAGTCTGTTCGGTGGTTCCGGATCCGAGACGTTCGAAGGGCGTGAACTCTGCGCGACCGCGCCGTTAAAGAAGAGGGAGGGGCCGCTCCGCGCGGCGCGCGAGAATGGCCGGTATGAGCCCACTCTTCCGACGCAAGGCCGAGCCCCGTGAGCGATTGGTCACTCTCATCCGCAAGCCGGGCTGTCATCTGTGCGACGACGCGCAGGTCGTGATCGAGAAGGTCTGCGGGGAACTCGGCGTGTCCTGGGAGCGGAAGGACATCACCGAGGACCGCGCCCTGCACGACCGGTACTGGGAGCAGATCCCGGTCGTACTGATCGACGGCGAGCAGCACACCTTCTGGCGCGTGAACGAGGACCGGCTGCGCCGGGCACTGACCGACTAGTCCAAATGGCGCCGAAATTCGCTTAGGATCTATGG
Organism: Streptomyces sp. NPDC037126; assembly: GCF_055605965.1. NCBI lineage: Bacteria > Bacillati > Actinomycetota > Actinomycetes > Kitasatosporales > Streptomycetaceae > Streptomyces > Streptomyces sp. NPDC037126. The sequence continues at coordinate 16,549 of NZ_JBVJTD010000047.1, read as the reverse complement.
CGGTTTGGTCTCGGGGGCGGGATTTGTGAGGAGGGTGTGAGGTTTTGCCCCCAGTAATGAAGGAGCGGCGGTGCGTATCCGCCGGTTCCCGCCGAGGGCGCGAAAGGCGCGTGACCCCGGTCACTTCTGCCGGGCAAATCGGACACAATCTTTGTGCACGCGTTCACAAAGACATAGCCTGCATCCGACGGGGCGGTCCGGGGACGTATGACCGCCTGCAGCCCCGCTCTACCCGCAGGAGCACCGTGGCAACTGGCCGAACACACCGACCGGCGACCCGTAGCCGAGGAATTCCCGAGGCCACCGTCGCCCGCCTTCCGCTGTACCTCCGAGCCCTGACCGCACTGTCGGAGCGCTCGGTCCCCACGGTCTCCTCCGAGGAGCTGGCCGCGGCGGCGGGGGTCAACTCCGCCAAGCTGCGCAAGGACTTCTCGTACCTGGGTTCCTACGGAACGCGCGGTGTCGGCTACGACGTGGAGTATCTCGTCTACCAGATCTCCCGTGAACTCGGCCTCACCCAGGACTGGCCGGTCGTCATCGTCGGTATCGGTAACCTCGGCGCCGCCCTCGCGGGCTACGGCGGCTTCGCCTCCCGAGGCTTCCGCGTCGCCGCGCTCATCGACGCCGACCCGGGACTGACCGGCAAGCCCGTCGCGGGCATCCCCGTGCAGCACACCGACGAGCTCGAGAAGATCATCGAGGACAACGGGGTCTCCATCGGCGTGATCGCCACCCCCGCCGGCGTCGCCCAGCAGGTCTGCGACCGGCTCGTGGCCGCCGGGGTGACCTCCATCCTGAACTTCGCGCCGACCGTGCTGTCCGTACCGGACGGCGTCGACGTGCGCAAGGTCGACCTCTCGATCGAACTCCAGATCCTCGCCTTCCACGAGCAGCGCAAGGCCGGCGAGGAGACCGCGGCCGGTGACGGCGCCGCGCCGGCCGCCACCTCCCGCGGCGTGGGCTCCGGCGATTCCGCAGACCAGGGGCCCGACGGGGACGTACCCGCCGTGATGCAGGCATGAGTCTCCTCGTCGTCGGACTGAGCCACCGCAGCGCCCCCGTGAGCGTGCTGGAGCGGGCCGCCCTGAGCGCGGACGCCCAGAACAAGCTGCTGCAGGACACGGTCGCCGCCGAGCCCGCCACCGAGGCCGCGGTGCTCGCCACCTGCAACCGCATCGAGCTGTACGCCGACGTGGACAAGTTCCACGCCGGTGTCGCCGAGCTGTCCACGCTGCTCGCCCAGCACAGCGGGGTCGGCCTGGAAGAGCTGACTCCCTATCTGTACGTGCACTACGAGGACCGGGCCGTCCACCACCTGTTCTCGGTGGCCTGCGGGCTGGACTCGATGGTCGTCGGCGAGGGGCAGATCCTCGGCCAGATCAAGGACTCCCTGGCCCGGGCGCAGGACCTGCACACCGCCGGCCGCCTCCTGAACGACCTCTTCCAGCAGGCCCTGCGGGTCGGCAAGCGCGCCCACTCCGAGACCGGCATCGACCGCGCCGGGCAGTCCCTGGTCACCTTCGGCCTGGCACAGCTCGCCGTCGGGACCGAGGTCGCCGCCTGGGCGCGGGGCAGGAAGGCGCTGGTCATCGGCGCCGGCTCGATGTCCTCGCTGGCCGCCGCCACGCTCGCGCGGGCCGGGGTCGCCGAGATCGTCGTCGCCAACCGCACCTTCGACCGCGCCGAGCGGCTCGCGCAGATCCTGACGGAGGCCGAGGACAACGCGGTGGCCGCCCGCGCGGTACGGATGGACGCCGTGCCGGGCGAGCTGACACGTGCCGACGTCGTCGTCTCCTGCACCGGCGCGACCGGCCTGGTGCTCACCGCCGAGGCGGTCGCCCAGGCGGTCGAGGGCCGCACCGGCGCCCCCGTCGCGGAGATCGCCGACGACGTCCGTTCCTCCGCCAGGGGCAAGGCCCCGCTGCCGTCCGCCGGCGCCGACGAGAACTGCCCCCTGGACCTGGCCGCCGTGCAGCCCGGCTTCTCCCTCATGGGCGAGGCCGCCGTGGCCGGCATGGACGCGGCCACCCTGGAGCAGCACGCCACCTGGGCCGCGGGCGGCACGGTCGACCGCCGCGAGCGCCGTACGCCCGAGACGGACGCCGAGCTGATCACCGCGCTCGCCGCGCTCGCCGCCACCGTCGGCCGCATCCCCGAGCGGCGCAAGCCCGAACCGGTCGCCGACGTGCCGCGTCCCGCGCCCTCCCTGTTCCTCCTCGACCTGGCCATGCCCCGCGACATCGACGCGGCCGTGCACCGGCTGGCCGGGGTGCGCCTGGTGGACATCGAGTCGCTGGCCGAGGCCTCGGCCGACGCGCCGATGGCGGCCGACGTCGACCAGGTCCGGCGTATCGTCTCCGACGAGGTCGCGGCCTTCGGGGCGGCCCAGCGGGCGGCGCACATCACGCCGACCGTGGTCGCCCTGCGCACCATGGCCGCCGACGTCGTCGCCGGTGAGATAGCGCGGCTCGACGGCCGCCTGCCCGACCTGGACGAACGCCAGCGCGGCGAGATCCGGCAGGCCGTCCACCGGGTCGTCGACAAGCTGTTGCACGCGCCGACCGTACGGGTCAAGCAGCTCGCGGCCGAGCCCGGCGGCGCCGGGTACGCGGACGCGTTGCGCACCCTGTTCGACCTCGACCCGGAGACGGTTGCCGCCGTCTCCCGGGCCGTGAACAGCACAGACGAGAAGGACCGACCGGCATGACTGAGAAGGCACTGAGACTGGGGACGAGGCGCAGCAAGCTCGCCATGGCCCAGTCCGGGCAGGTGGCGGAGGCCGTCCACCGGGTGACCGGCCGCCCCGTCGAGCTGGTCGAGATCACCACGTACGGCGACGTCTCCCGCGAGGCGCTCGCGCAGATCGGCGGCACCGGCGTGTTCGTCACGGCGCTGCGTGACGCGCTGATCAGGGGCGAGGTCGACTTCGCGGTTCATTCGCTCAAGGACCTGCCGACCACGCAGCCCGACGAACTGGTCCTGGCCGCCGTACCGGTGCGTGAGGACCCGCGGGACGTGATCGTCGCGCGGGACGCCCTCAAGTTCACCGACCTGCCCCGCGGGGCGCGCATAGGCACCGGCTCGCCGCGCCGCATGGCGCAGCTGAACGCGTACGCCCGCGCCCACGGGCTGGACATAGAGACGGTCCCGATCCGCGGCAACGTGGACACCCGCATCCGGTACGTGCACGACGGCGAACTGGACGCGGTGGTGCTGGCCGCCGCCGGACTGAACCGGATCGGCCGGATCGACGAGGTCACCGACTTCCTGTCGGTCGACACGGTTTTGCCCGCCCCCGGCCAGGGGGCCCTGGCGATCGAGTGCGCCGCGGACCGCGCGGACCTCATCGCGGCGCTCGGTGAGCTCGACGACCCGTTCACGCGGGTCGCCGTCACCGCCGAGCGATCACTGCTCGCGGCCCTGGAGGCCGGCTGCAGCGCCCCTGTGGGCGCGCTGGCCGACCTTCCCCCCCTCTCGGCTCCGCTGGAGCGGGGGGAGTCCCAGGCAGACGGGCAGATTGTCAAGGAAATGCGCCTGCGCGGCGTCGTCGGCACGACCGACGGCACCCGCACGGTGCAGCTGTCCACCACCGGTCCCGTGCCCCAGACGCACGACCAGGCGACGGCACTCGGTCGCGAACTCGCCACCGAGATGCTCGCCCAGGGCGCGGCCGGTCTGATGGGGGAGCGAGCACAGTGAGCCCCACCACTCTTCCCGCCGGCCTTGAACACGGGCACGTCACCTTCCTCGGTGCCGGACCCGGGGATCCGGGGCTGCTGACTCTGCGCGCCGTGGAGGCGCTGTCGAACGCGGACGTCCTGATCGCCGAGCACGAGGTGCTCGACGTGGTCCGGACGCACGCCAGACAGGGCGTCTCCGTCGTGCAAACGGACGCGAACCTCTCGGCGGTGGCGCCGCCGGGCACGGGCACGCCACAGCTCACGGTCGTTGACGGCACGTCAACAACCGCCGCTGTCCCGTCTCCTGCCCGGGATGCCGCTCATCTTGTCATGGAGGCTGCGCGGGGCGGCAGGCGGGTCGTCCGTGCGGTGTCCGGGGACCCGGGACTTGATACGTACGCGGCCGAGGAAATGCTCGCCTGCGCCGCCGCCGGTGTTCCCTTCGAGGTCGTCCCCGGTGTCGCGGCCGCGGTCGGCGTGCCCGCGTACGCGGGTGTGCCGCTGCGGGACGCGCAGGGCGCGGACGTCCGGTTCGTGGACGCCCGGACCGCCTCCGACCGGTGCTGGACGGAGGTGGGCGCCTCCGACGGCACGGTCGTCGTCTCGACCACCCTCGACTCGGTGGCCGCTGCGGCGGGCGAGCTGGTCTCGGCCGGCCGCAAGCCGGACACCCCGCTGACGGTCACCGTCGCCGGTACGACGACGCGCCAGCGGACCTGGACGGCCACGCTCGGCACGATCGCGCAGACGCTGAAGCAGGCGAAGGTGCTCCCGTCGCCGGACGGCGGCCGGCCGGTCATAGCCGTGGTCGGCGAGCGTTCCGCCGCCGCCCAGCGCGACCAGTTGTCGTGGTTCGAGTCCAAGCCGCTGTTCGGCTGGAAGGTGCTCGTGCCGCGTACCAAGGAGCAGGCGGCGTCGCTCTCCGACCAGCTGCGGTCCTACGGCGCGGTGCCGCACGAGGTCCCGACGATCGCGGTGGAGCCGCCGCGCACGCCCCAGCAGATGGAGCGGGCGGTCAAGGGCCTGGTCACGGGACGTTACGAGTGGATCGCGTTCACCTCGGTCAACGCGGTGAAGGCGGTCCGGGAGAAGTTCGAGGAGTACGGCCTTGATGCTCGGGCTTTTGCGGGTATCAAGGTGGCTGCGGTGGGCGAGCAGACCGCGAAGGCGCTCGTCGCGTTCGGTGTGAAGCCGGACCTGGTGCCGAGCGGGGAGCAGTCGGCCGCGGGCCTGCTGGAGGACTGGCCGCCGTACGACCCGGTCTTCGACCCGATCGACCGGGTCTTCCTGCCGCGGGCCGACATCGCCACGGAGACGCTGGTCGCCGGGCTGATCGAGCTGGGCTGGGAGGTGGACGACGTGACCGCCTACCGGACGGTCCGTGCGTCGCCGCCGCCGGCGGAGACGCGTGAGGCGATCAAGGGCGGCGGCTTCGACGCGGTCCTGTTCACCTCGTCCTCCACGGTGCGGAACCTGGTGGGCATCGCGGGCAAGCCGCACAACGTCACGGTGATCGCGTGCATCGGTCCCGCGACGGCGAAGACGGCCGAGGAGCACGGTCTGCGGGTCGACGTCATGGCCCCGGAGCCGTCCGTCCACAAGCTGGCGGAGGCGCTGGCCGACTTCGGCCTGAAGCGCCGCGCCGCCGCGACGGAGGCGGGCGACCCGGTCACCCGCCCGAGCGAACGCCGCCCGGGAGCACGCCGCCGCCGCTCGACGACCTGAGGCACCAGGGGGCTTCGCCCCCTGACACTCGTCCTGCCCACCCCTCCAGCCGACTCGGTCGGCTGGAGGGGTGGGCAGCGGTGTGTGCGGGCCGGTCAGGCCGGGGTGCCGCCTGTGTAGTCGGTGCCGAAGGTCGTCTCGATCGTCTGGGCGACCGGCTGGGCGACGCCCGTGCCGGTGAGGATGATGCCGAGTTCGCGGTTGTTGCTGAGGGAGTTGCTGCTGATGTTCATGGCGCCGGCCTCGACCTCCTGGGTGGTCAGGCCGTAGTCGGCGACCATCGCCTTGGCGTGGATGTAGAAGCCGTTGGGGTCGGAGTAGCCGACGACCTTGCCGCCCGCGGCCTTGATGGCGGAGACCTCGCTGGAGTAGCTGGAAGGGTCCTCCAGGACCACGCGGACCTTCACGCCCGCCTTGGCGCGGGCCACGATCGCGTTGACCACCGTGCTGTCGCTGAACTCCAGTTCCTGCACGTCCAGCGTCTTGGTCGCGGCGTTGACGAAGGACACCAGGCGGCTGCGGGAGTCGGTGGGGGACCACAGCAGGTGGTCGCCGTCGGTCGGTGTGACCGCCGTGGCCGTGTAGTCGGCGTTGAAGACCTTCTCGATGGCGGCGACGTCACGGGTGTCGTCCGTGAAGACGCCGTAGTCCCGGCTGGTCGTGTAGTACTGGGACGTCAGGTTGCCCGTCAGCACCAGGGACTTGGTGCCGTCCACCGTGATCGTCTTCTGGTGGGTGTAGACGTAGGCCGAGGACGACCAGACCACTCCGATTCCCGCGTTCTTCAGCGAGGTGTAGGCCGCGTTGTCCTCGGTCTTGTGCTGGCGGTCGAGGATGACCCGGACCGTGACGCCCTTGTTCTTCAGGGCTATGAGGTCGTTGACCGCGGTGGTGTCCTCCAGCTCGTACATGGTCATGTCGAGCGTGCTGGTGGCCGAGTTGATGAAGTCGTAGATGGTGGGCTGGCTGCCGCTCTGGGAGAAGGCGAACGCGGAGTAGCTCGCGGCGTTCGCGGGGACGGCGGTGGCGACGACGGCGGCGCCGGCGGCCAGGGCGACGCCCGCCCGGCCGAGGACCTTCCACAGCATGCGTGACTCCTGTCGGGAGGCAGGGAGGTGGGGTGGCGCGTGCATGACACCACGCGCGTAGAACGCTGGGGAGGCGTGCGGTTCCAGGGACTGCCAGGGGAGCGCAAAAACTTCGTATGAGGGCGCCGCTATGCCCGTGAATGGGCGGTCTGTGGGCTCCCTGTGAGCCATTCACCGGCCGACAGGGCGTCGGCAAGGGCGGGGCCCGGGCGGGCGTAGCGTAGGGGCATGACGAAGTACGGATCCTTCCCCGGTACGCGTCCCCGGCGGCTGCGGACCTCGCCCGTCATGCGACGGATGGTCGCCGAGACACGACTCCACCCCGCCGACCTCATCCTTCCCGCGTTCGTCCGCGAGGGCGTCGCCGAGCCGGTGCCCATCGGCGCGATGCCCGGTGTCGTGCAGCACACCCGGGACAGCCTGAAGAAGGCCGCTCTGGAGGCGGTGGAGGCCGGGATCTCCGGGATCATGCTGTTCGGCGTGCCGGAGGAGTCCAAGAAGGACGCCGTGGGCACGACCGGCACCGACCCGGACGGGATCCTGCAGGTCGCCCTGCGGGACGTGCGCGCCGAGGTCGGCGACGACCTGCTCGTCATGTCCGACCTGTGCCTGGACGAGTTCACCGACCACGGGCACTGCGGAGTGCTGGACGCCGACGGACGCGTCGACAACGACGCCACCCTGGAGCGGTACGCCGAGATGGCCCAGGTGCAGGCCGACGCCGGTGCCCACGTCGTCGGCCCCAGCGGCATGATGGACGGCCAGATCGGCGTCGTCCGCGACGCGCTCGACCAGATCGGGCGCGAGGACGTGGCGATCCTCGCCTACACCGCCAAGTACTCCTCGGCCTTCTACGGTCCCTTCCGCGAGGCCGTGGGCTCCTCGCTCCAGGGCGACCGCAAGACCTACCAGCAGGACCCCGCCAACTGGCGCGAGTCCCTGCGCGAGCTGGAGCTGGACCTGGTCGAGGGCGCCGACATGGTGATGGTCAAGCCGGCCGGCCCCTACCTGGACATCCTCGCCCGGGTCGCCGACAGCGTGGACGTCCCCGTCGCCGCCTACCAGATCTCCGGCGAGTACTCGATGGTCGAGGCCGCCGCCGAGAAGGGCTGGCTGGACCGGGACCGGGCCATCTTCGAGACCCTGACCGGCATCAAGCGGGCGGGCGCGAGGAACATCCTCACGTACTGGGCGACCGAGGCGGCGCAGAAGCTGCGCCAGGCCGGCTGACCGGCCTCAGTCCCACCAGAAGGTCCAGGTGGACTCCCCGACCAGCCCCTTCGCATAGCTGCGCAGGGTGTCCGTCTCGCTCTGCATGACGGTGTCCGGGCAGAACGCGAAGTGCTCCGCCGCCAGCGCCTCGGCGTCCGCCGGGCCGGTCGGCGGGGCGGCCACGGACACCACCAGGGTGTCGAAACCGAGGGCGACGACGCGTATGCCGAACCTGTCCTCCCAGGAACGCAGGACCGAGCACAGCCGCGCCACGTCGTTCTCGTGGTTCAGCGGGCCGCTCCAGCCGAGCGCCGCCGGGATGTCGGCGGAGCGCCGGGCCGGGACGAGCGCGAGGCGGGCGGCGCGGATCGGAGAGTCGCGGCCGTCGCCCGTCAGGGAGTCCGCGACGCCGGCCGCGCGGGTGTCGGGGTCGACGGTGAGCGATCCTGCGGGCGCGAGCCCGGGCCAGGCCCGCCCGAACGGCTCCAGCGCCTCGGCGAGTTCGTCGTCGTACCCGAACTCCTCGTCCTCCTCCGCCTCGTCCTCCCAGTACTCCGCGAGGACGTCCTCCGCGTCGTGGTCCCCCGGGTACGACACGTCCCCCGGCATCAGCTCCCAGCTCTCCGGGCCGCCCTGGGAACCGCCCATGTCCACCAGCACCGGGAGCAGCCCGGCCCGCGCGGTCGGCGCGCCGAGGGCGCTCCAGGTGCCGGGGGCGGCCGGCTTGTCTGCGAGCCACAGCAGAGGTTCGTGCCACGGACCGTCGCCGGTCGCGTCCACCAGCCTGCCGGGCGGCAGTTGGAGCCCCAGGGAACGACCGCTCGGGTCGGTGGCCAGCCTGGGCAGCGGGTTCGGAAGAGTCGCCATGCCGGTGACTGTAAGGGAGGCCACTGACAACGCCGTCCACGGGCGGCCACGATGAACCCGCCGCCTCGGGATGCCCTCTACACAGGTGATGCACCGGATCGAAGGGAAGGACGGAACGTGCGGAACGGGCGCTTTCCGGTGCGCTGGCACATCGTGCTGCTCACCGTGTGGACGGTGGTCTGGTTCGTCGTGGCCGAACGCCACGCGGCCGTGTCCTGGCACTACCTGCGCACCGGTGAACGGCTCCTCTTCGGCCAGGAGTCCGGTGGCGGCCTCGCCCTCTACGCCAACCACCCCTGGCTGCAGATAGGCCCCGTCAGCTTCCTGGTCGCCGGGCTCTTCGCACCCTTCCCCGCCGAGCTGGGGGAGAAACTGGCCGACGCCTTCATGTCCGGCCTCGGACTGTACATGCTCGTCCTGGTCGGCCGTGCCGCCGCCGACTTCAACCGGGGCACCGGCCTCAACCACAGACGCCTGCAGCAGCGCGTCCTGATCGCCGGAGCGGCCTTCATCCCCATGTGGGTCGAGGTCTCCGTGCGCTTCGCCCACCTCGACGACGTCCTCGCCCTGTTCTTCACCACGCTCGCGGTACGGGCGCTGGTCCGCGGCAACGCCACGGCGGTGGGCGTCCTGCTGGCCCTCGCGGTCGACTCCAAACCCTGGGCGGTCGGCTTCCTCCCGCTCCTGCTCGCGGTGCCCCGCCCCGCCCGGCTGCGCTCCGCCGCGTGGGCCGTCGGCCTGGTGGCCGTGGCCTGGCTGCCCTTCTACCTCACCCACCTGGACACCTTCGCGGCGGCCCGGTTCACCATCCCCAACCAGCCGGCGTCCGCACTGCGCTGGTTCGGCGTGGACGACCCCGAGACCCCCATGTGGGACCGGCCCGCGCAGATGGCCCTCGGCCTCGGCCTCGGCGCCCTCGCGGTACGGCGCAACCGCTGGCCGGCGGTCGTCCTGCTGGCGGCCGACGCACGCATCGTCCTCGACCCGAGCGTCTACACCTACTACAACGCCTCGGTGCTCCTGGGCACGCTGATATGGGACTCGATCGGCCAGCGGCGGCTGGTCCCCTGGGTCAGCTGGATCGCGCTCATCACCCTCTACGGCAGCGCCCTGCTGATCCCCTCGGACTCCACCTGCGGCCTCATCCGCCTCGCCTTCGTCCTGGGCTCCGCCGCCTACGTCCTGTTCTGGCCCCAGCGGACGCCACGCGGCAGACGGGGCAGACGGTCACTCGAGCAAGACGGTGAAGACGGCCCGGGCGGCGGGCACGACGTTCAGAACCGGACCCGCGGCGGAGCCGTTCTCTGAGTCCCGCACGGGGGGGTAGCGGTGCCCCGGCACCGTGGTGCGGTGCTAGTGGTACCGGGGCGCCCAGGCCGACTCAGACGAGCGTGGTGATGCAGAACGGGTGGCCCGCCGGGTCCAGCAGGACCCGCCAGCGGTCGGCGCCGGGCTGGTGGCCGGGCTTCGTTGCGCCCAGTCCGAGCACGTGCTTCTCGGCGACGTCCAGGTCGTCGACGCCCAGCTCCATGTGCGCCTGCTTCTCCTGGGCCGGGTCCGGCCAGGTGGGCGGCCGGTAGTCGGCCAGCCGGTTGAAGCCAAGCCCGGGGGCTCCCTCCTTGCCGATCATGACGAAGTCGTCCGACGAGTAGAGGACGGGGTGGCCGAGCAACTCGCCGTAGAAGCGGGCCAGTTCGGCGGGGTCGGCGCAGTCGAAGGTGACGGCGGCGTAGCGGAACGCGGGTGCGGAAGTGGTGTCCGTGCTCATGGGGAGGACGCTAGGACACGACCAGGACAGTTCCGGTCCTGGTTGTGGAAGACTCCCGGATGTGATCAGCGCGTCCGCCCGTCTGCTGCGACTGCTCTCGTTGCTCGCCTCGCGGCCCTCGTGGACCTGTGCCGAACTCGCCGAACGGACGGGGACCACCGATCGCACGGTGCGGCGGGACATCGCCAGGCTGCGGGACCTCGGCTACACGGTGGACTCCGAGGCCGGGCCCTGGGGCGGCTACCGGCTGCGGGCCGGCACCCGGGTGCCGCCGCTGATCCTCGACGACGAGGAGGCCCTCGCCGTGGCGGTGGGGCTGCGGGAGGCGGCGCTCGGCGGCGCGCTCGGCGGGGACCAGGCGGCCCTGTCCGCACTGCTGAAACTGCGCCAGGTGCTGCCGCAGCGGATCGCGGAGCGGCTCGGGGAGTGGGACGACGCCTTCGTGCGCCTGCCCGGGGCCGGGGAACCCCAGATCGGGCCCGGCATGCTGCTGGAGCTGGCGGCCGCCTGCCGGCGGGCGGAGCGGGCCCGGCTGTCGTACACCGACGGGGAGGGGCGGGTCACGGTCCGGGACGTCGACCCGTACCGTCTCGTCCACACCGGACGGCGCTGGTACTTCGTCGCGCGGGACGTGGCCCGGGGCCAGTGGCGCACCTTCCGGGCCGACCGGGTGGACCGTCTCCAGCCCACCGGCCTCCCGGCGGACCTCACCGATCCGCCCGACCCCGGGAGCCTGGTCTCCCGCAACATCGCGAACGGCCCCTACCCCCTGTCGGCGACCGTCCGCCTCCCCCTGCCCATGAGCCGGGCGCTGTGCCTCGTCCCGCCCACGGTCGGCACCCACCGTCCCGACGGCCCGGACGCCACCCTCGTCGACATCGGCGGCCCCGACCCGGACGGCCTGGCCCGCTACCTGCTGGGCCTGGCGACCCCGCTGCGCGTCCTCACCCCGGAGTCGGTGCGCGAGGCGCTGCTCCGTCACACCAGGGAACTCCTCGGCGCCCAGCTGCCGGGCGCCTCCTCCCCGGAGTGACCCGGGGTCACCGCCGGTTGCCGCAGGACGGGCAGAAGGCGGCGTCGGCCGGGAGCTCATGGCCGCAGGACGAGCAGCCCGTGGTCTGCGCGAGCTGGTGTCCGCAGCCGTGGCAGAAGGCGCCGCCGCGGGTCTCCGTACGGCAGTTGGGGCAGACCAGCTGGCGCGGGGCGCCCACGTCGTAGCCGGAGCCCTGCTGCTGGCCGAGGCTGTAGGCGCGCTGGGAGACCATGTCGTTCAGGCCCCGCTGCTGTGCCGCCTGCGCCTCCGCCGCGGTGTCCGGCGAGCAGGTCAGGCACAGTCCCTGCGCCGGGTTCCAGCAGCGGGCGCAGACGTAGGAGGTGCAGCGCGGGCAGCGGTTGAAGTGGCCCTGGGCGTTCTCGATGGCGCGGGTGAACGCCGCGTCCCGCTGGTTGCCGAAGCTCGCCCCGGCCAGGCCGTCCGCGGCGTCGGACACGCTGCGGCCCGCCCCGCCGACCAGCGACCACGCGGCGTTCATCCCCCGGGACAGCCAGCCGGCCATCTGGCCGGCCCGGAATGCCTCGAACGGGGAACGCCACGTGTCGTAGCAGCGGGAGCAGGAGAACTCGAACTGGAACCCCGCGCCCGTGCCGTGCTGCACGCACAGGTCACGGTAGTTGTTGCTGAAATAGATCTCGGTGCCCATGGCGACCGTCCCCCCCGGAGAGATGAACCCGGGGGGAGTGTAGCGCCGGGCGTCAGAGCTTCTCGGGGGTCCTGATGCCCAGCAGGGCCATGCCCCGCTGCAGGGTGCGGGCCGTGACGTCGCAGAGGAAGAGGCGGTTCTGCACCTGCTCCGGCGTCTCGGCCTTCAGGACCGGGCACTTGTCGTAGAACGTCGTGTACAGGGACGCCAGTTGGTACAGGTACGCGGCCAGCTTGTGCGGGGCGTACTCCGCCGCCGCCTCCGCGACCGTCTCCGCGAAGGCGTCCGCGTGCAGACCGAGGGCCCGCTCGGCGTCGGCCAGGGCCAGCTCCGGGTGGGCGGCGGGGCGGACCTCGCCGGCCTTGCGGAGGATGGACTGGATACGGGCGTACGCGTACTGGAGGTAGACGGACGTGTCGCCGTTCAGCGAGACCATCTGGTCCAGGTCGAACTTGTAGTCCCGGTTCGCCGACGTCGACAGGTCCGCGTACTTCACCGCGCCGATGCCCACCTGGGCGCCGCGCTCGGCGATCTCCTCCTCGGACAGGTCCTGGGCCTTCTCGCGGACGACGGCCGACGCGCGGTCGATGGCCTCGTCGAGGAGGTCCACCAGACGGACCGTCTCGCCCTCACGGGTCTTGAACGGCTTGCCGTCCTTGCCGAGGACCGTGCCGAACGCCAACTGGAACGCGGTCACGTCCTCGTTCAGCCAGCCGGCGCGGCGGGCCGTCTCGAAGACCATCTTGAAGTGCAGGGCCTGGCGGGCGTCCACCACGTACAGCAGGGTGTTCGCCTTGAGGTTGAAGACCCGGTCGCGGATCGCGGACAGGTCGGTCGCCGCGTAGCCGTAGCCGCCGTCGGACTTCTGGACGATCAGGGGGACCTGGTTGCCGTCCGGGCCCTTGATGTCCTCGAAGAAGACGCACAGGGCGCCCTCGGAGCGGACCGCGACGCCGGACTCCTCCAGCAGGCGGCAGGTCTCGGCCAGCATGTCGTTGTAGCCGGACTCGCCGACGATGTCGGGGTCCCGCACCTCCATGTCCAGCTTCTCGAAGACGGAGAAGAAGTAGATCTTCGACTCGTCCACGAACTTCTGCCACATGGCGAGCGTGTGCGGGTCGCCGGCCTGGAGGTCGACCACCCGGCGGCGGGCGCGGGTCTTGAACTCCTCGTCGGAGTCGAACAGCCTGCGCGCGGCCTTGTAGAGGCGGTCGAGGTTCGACATCGCCTCCTCACCGCTCACCTCGCCGGCTTTGTGGTCCAGCTCGTGCGGGTGCTCGTCCAGGTACTGGATGAGCATGCCGAACTGGGTGCCCCAGTCGCCGATGTGGTGGCGGCGGACCACGTTCTCGCCGGTGAACTCCAGAAGCTGCACGACCGAGTCGCCGATCACCGCGGAGCGGAGGTGGCCGACGTGCATCTCCTTGGCCACGTTCGGCTGCGCGTAGTCGATCACCGTCGTACCGGGGTGCGCGGCGGTCGGCACGCCGAGGCGGCCGGTGTCGTCCGCGTACCGCGCGGCCAGGTTCGAGGTGATCGCGCGGTCCGTGATCGTGATGTTGAGGAAGCCGGGGCCGGAGACCTCGACGTCCCCGATCACGTCGCCGGTCACCACGTGGGAGACGACCTGGGTCGCCAGCTCCCGCGGGTTCGCCTTCGCCTTCTTGGCGAGCGCCAGGATCCCGTTGGCCTGGAAGTCGGCCCGGTCGCTTCGTCGCAGCAGCGGGTCCGCACCGGCGGCCTCCGGCAGGGTGGCCGAGAGGGCGGACGCGAGGTGCTGCTGGACGGAATCGCTGAGGGACGTGACCGAGGCCATAGGAGTGGGTGCCGTTCTCCTCGTGGGGATGGATAGACCCGGCCAGTATCCCACGGAGGGTAAAGCGAATTTTCCGTTCCGTGGGTGAACGCGGGCCCCGGGCCGTCCGTCCAACGCGTTGAAAAGGTGTTTTCGTTGTCGTGACCCCACCTGGGACAATGGAGCGGTCAGCCGTGTGACCGTGCCGGCTGCCCGAGGAGAAAGAAGGACGTGCCGATCGTGGCTCAGAGCACCGAGACCACCGACTGGGTCTCCCGTTTCGCGGATGAGGTCATCGAAGAGTCGGAGCGCCGTGCCCCGGGCAAACCGGTCGTCGTCGCGTCCGGCCTGTCCCCCTCCGGACCCATCCACCTGGGCAACCTCCGCGAGGTCATGACCCCGCACCTGGTCGCCGACGAGATCCGGCGGCGCGGGCGCCAGGTCCGGCACCTGATCTCCTGGGACGACTTCGACCGCTACCGCAAGGTCCCGGCCGGCGTCGCGGGCGTCGACGAGTCGTGGGCCGCGCACATCGGCAAGCCGCTGACCTCGGTGCCGGCGCCCAAGGGCTCGGCGCACCCGAACTGGGCCGAGCACTTCAAGGCAGCGATGGTCGAGTCGCTGGCCGAGCTGGGCGTCGAGTTCGACGGCATCAGCCAGACCGCGCAGTACACCTCCGGCACCTACCGCGAGCAGGTCCTGCACGCGATGAGGCACCGGGGCGACATCGACGCGATCCTCGCCCAGTACCGCACGAAGAAGGGCCCGAAGAAGCAGCAGCAGAAGGCCGTCGACGAGGCCGAGCTGGAGGCCGAGGAGGGCTCGGGCGCCGCGTCCGAGGACGACGGCAGCTCCGGCTCCGCGGGCTACTTCCCGTACAAGCCGTTCTGCGGCAACTGCGAGAAGGACCTGACGACCGTCACCTCGTACGACGACGACAGCACCGAGCTGGCGTACACCTGCAACGAGTGCGGCTTCTCGGAGACCGTCCGGCTCAGCGAGTTCAACCGGGGCAAGCTGGTCTGGAAGGTCGACTGGCCCATGCGCTGGGCCTACGAGGGCGTGATCTTCGAGCCGAGCGGCGTCGACCACTCGTCCCCGGGCTCCTCCTTCCAGGTCGGCGGCCAGATCGTCGGCATCTTCGGCGGCAAGCAGCCCATCGGCCCGATGTACGCGTTCGTGGGCATCTCCGGCATGGCGAAGATGTCGTCCTCCCGGGGCGGGGTCCCGACCCCGGCCGACGCGCTGAAGATCATGGAGCCCCAGATCCTGCGCTGGCTGTACGCCCGCCGCAGGCCCAACCAGTCCTTCAAGATCGCCTTCGACCAGGAGATCCAGCGGCTGTACGACGAGTGGGACAAGCTCGCGGGCAAGGTCGCCGACGGGTCCGCCCTCCCGGCGGACGTGGCCGCCCACACGCGGGCCGTCGGGACCGCCGCCGCCGAGCTGCCGAGGACGGCGCGCCCGATGCCGTACCGCACGCTCGCGTCCGTCGCCGACATCACCGCCGGGCACGAGGACCAGGCCCTGCGGATCCTCTCCGAGCTGGACCCGGAGCAGCCCCTGGCCTCGCTGGACGAGGCCCGGCCGCGGTACGACAAGGCCGAGGCGTGGATCAACACGCACGTCCCCGCCGACCAGCGGACCATCGTGCGCGACGAGCCCGACGCCGAGCTGCTGAAGTCCCTCGACGAGGCGTCCCAGCAGTCGCTGCGGCTGCTGATCGACGGGCTCGCCGAGCACTGGTCGCTCGACGGGCTGACCCACCTCGTGTACGGCGTGCCGAAGGTGCAGGCCGGGTTCCCGGCCGACGCCACGCCGAAGGAGCTGCCGCCGGAGATCAAGACGGCCCAGCGGACCTTCTTCGCGCTGCTGTACCACCTGCTGGTCGGGCGCGACACCGGGCCCCGGCTGCCCACCCTGCTGCTGGCCGTCGGCCAGGAGCGGGTGCGGCGCCTGCTCGGCGAGTAGGACACCGACGGCGCGACGAAGAAGGGGCCCTCCTCCGGGAGGGCCCCTTCCTCATGCCGTCACGCGATGTGGTCCTCTTCCAGTTCCGCCTCCCGGCGCTGCTGGAAGCGGTTCACGAGGGTCTTCAGCTCACCAGGGCTGAGCTGGGTGCCGTACGTCGCCTGGATGTTGTCGCCCAGGACGCGGGGCGTGGGGTAGCTGCCGTCGATCGACTGGCGGAAGACCTGGTAGTAGGCGTCCTCGTCCGGTTCGGCGGGGGCGGTGCCGCCGCCCCCGCCGAGCTCGCGGGTGCGGTTCGGTCCCACCGGGATGGGAAAGCTGCCGGTCTCCTCCGGGGAGGGCTGCTGGAACTGCTCCGGCGGCTGGTCCTCGTACCAGTCCTCGTACTGCTCCTCCGGCTCGTACTGGGGCTCCGGGGGAGGCTCGTAGGTGGGGTCGTAGCCGCCGTGGTACTCGATCTCCCGCTGGGACTGGAACCAGGGGCTCTCCTCGTCCGGGAGCGGCTCCTCGGGGCGGGGCCCCGCGGGAGGCGCGAACGCGCCCGTCCGGGCGGCCCCGGCGGGACGGGCGCCCGTCACCGGTGCGTTCCCGGTGAGCTGCGGCTGCCGCTGCGGCGGCGCGGGCGGCAGCAGCAGCGGCTCGATCCCCGCCGCCGCGAGGCCCGCCGGAGCCGTCTCCGCCAGCGGCACGCCGTAACGCGCGAGGCGCAGCGGCATCAGCGACTCCACCGGGGCCTTCCTGCG
>NZ_JBVJTD010000046.1:0-35485 GCF_055605965.1 Streptomyces sp. NPDC037126 | reverse complement strand
TGCGCCGCCCAGTGCATCGCCACCAGCGACGACGAACACGCCGTGTCCACCGTCACCGCCGGACCCTCAAGCCCCAACGTGTACGACACACGGCCCGAAGCGATGCTGGGCGCACTTCCGTTGGCCCGGAAGCCCTCGAACTGCTCGTGCTCCAGAAGGTCCCGGTAGTCGGTGTACATCACGCCCGCGAAGACGCCGGTCCGGCTGCCCCGCAGCGACACCGGATCGATACCCGCCCGCTCGAACGCCTCCCACGTCGTCTCCAACAGCAGACGCTGCTGAGCATCCGTCGCCAACGCCTCACGCGGACTCATCCCGAAGAAGTCGGCGTCGAAGTCACCCGCGCCATAAAGGAAACCGCCCGCCCGCGCGAACGACTCCCCCTCCACACTCCACCCACGGTCCGAGGGAAACGCACCCACCGCGTCCCCACCCTCGGACACCAACCGCCACAGATCCTCCGGCGACTCGACGCCACCCGGATAACGGCACGCCATACCCACGATCACCACGGGGTCGTCGGCCACCACAGCACTCACCGGCACAAGCCCCGCCGACTCCGCCTCCCCACCGAACAACTCGTCCAGCAGGAGGCTCACAACGGCCTCCACCGAGGGGTGGTCGAACACGACGGTGGCGGGCAGTCGCAGGCCGGTGGCCTTGCCCAGGCGGTTGCGGAGTTCGACCGCGGTCAGCGAGTCGAAGCCGAGATCCTGGAAGGCGCGGGTGGGCTCGACGTGGGTCGGGTCGGAGTGGCCGAGCACAAGGGCGGCCTGGCCGCGTACGAGGTCGAGAAGGACTTCACGTCGTTCGTCGGCCGCCAGGCGGGAGAGGGTCTGGGCGAGACCTGCCGTCGCGGTCGGGTCGGCTGCCGCCGCCCGGCGGATCCGCCTGCCCGGCGGCACGAGTCCGCGGAGCATCCCGTGGACCTCGTCCTGCGTCCGCAGGGCGGCGAGGTCGAACCGTACGGGCAGGACCACGGCCTCGGGCACGCGCAAGGCCGCGTCGAAGAGTGTCGCTCCTTCCGTCGGCGTCAGCTCCGGCATGCCCGTACGGGCGATGCGCTGGACGTCGGTCTCGGACAGGGTGCCGATCATGCCGCCGTCACGCGTCCAAGGGCCCCAGGCCAGGGACAGTCCCGGGAGTCCGAGGGTGCGCCGGTGCCGGGCCAGGGCGTCCAGGAAGGTGTTGCCGGCCGCGTAGTTGGCCTGGCCGGGGCCGCCGAAGGTGCCCGAGACGGAGGAGAAGAGGACGAAGGCCGTGAGGTCGAGGTGGCGTGTCGCCTCGTGGAGGTTCCAGGCCGCGTCGACCTTGGGCCGCAGCACGGTGGCCAGCCGCTCGGGCGTGAGCGAGGTGACGACACCGTCGTCGAGCACGCCCGCGGTGTGGACCACGGCCCGTACCGGATGACGAGCGACCAGTTCCGCGACCGCGTCGCGATCGGCCACGTCACATGCCTCAATGCAGGCCTCGGCCCCCAACTCCGCCATTTCAGCGATGAGTTCGGCCGCACCTTCGGCCGCCGGACCGCGCCTGCTGACCAGCAGCAGGTTCCGCACACCGTGCTCCGTCACGAGCTGCCGGGCGATCACCCGGCCCAGACCGCCGGTGCCGCCGGTGACCAGTACCGTGCCGTCCCAGACCGGAGCCTGAGACGCATCGGTGGCTGCCGCACGCGCCAGCCGCGGAGCCAGCACTTCACCGCCACGGACCGCGAGCTGCGGCTCGTCCAGGGCGAGCGCGGACTCCAGGAGGCCGGACGCCTCGTCGCCGTCGAGGTCCACCAGCGCGAACCGGCCCGGGTTCTCCGACTGCGCGGACCGCACCAGGCCCCACACCGCGGCACCGGCCAGGTCCTCACCGGTCGTCGCCCCGTGCGTGACGAACACGAGACGGGACCCGGAGGAGCGGTCGCCGGCGAGCCACGCCTGCACCAGTTCCAGCACGCGTGCCGTCAGCGCGTGCACCGAACCCACCACCGCACCCGGGTCGGAGAGCACCGCCCGGACCACCACCACGTCGGGGGCGTCGGCGGCCAGCGCGTCGAGGGCCGCCGGCTCCGGGGCCACCTCCACGTGCGCGACCGTCGCTCCGGGGTCCGGTACCCGGGCCCAGTCGACCACGAACAGGTCGTCGCGACGGGCCGCGGGCGCCGCGTCGGCGGAGACCGGGCGCAGGATGAGGGAGCCGATCGTGGCGACGGCGCCACCTGCCTGGTCGGCCACGGCGACGGAGACGGAGTCCTCGTCGGTGCGGCGGACCCGTACCCGTACGGCGGAGGCGCCCGAGGCGTGCAGTGTGGCCCGCTCCCACGAGAACGGGACCACACCGCGGGACATGCCGTTGAACGCGGTGACGTGCAGCGCGGCGTCCAGCAGCGCCGGGTGCAGGCCGAACGGACCGCCGTCGGCCCCCTCGGGGAGCCCGACCTCGGCGAACACGTCGTCGCCCAGCCGCCAGGCGGAGCGCAGGCCCTGGAAGACGGGACCGTAGCCGAAGCCGCCCCGCGCCATGGCGGCGTAGAGATCGGTGAGGTCCACGGGCTCGGCACCCGCGGGGGGCCACACCGAGGTGTCGAAGTCCGTGGCCGTCGTCTCCCCCGGTGCCGCGGGGGACGGCGCCAGCACGCCGGTCGCGTGCTGGGCCCATGCCTGGTCGGTGGCTCCTTCGAGCCGCGAGCGGACGCTGACGGTTCTGCGGCCGGCTTCGTCGGCAGGGCCGATCTGGAGCCGCAGGTGCACGCCCCCGGACGCAGGCAGGACGAGGGGCGCGGCGAGGGTCAGCTCCTCCACGGTTCCGCAGCCGACCTCGTCGGCGGCGCGAACGGCGAGTTCCAGGAAGGCCGTGCCCGGCAGCAGCACCTGCCCCATCACCACGTGGTCCGCGAGCCAGGGGTGGGTCTGGGCCGACAGGCGGCTCGTGAACAGCACGGCGTCGCCGTCGGACAGTTCGACGGAGGCGCTGAGCAGCGGATGGTCCGCCGTTTCCAGACCGGCGGACCGGATGTCGCCGTCGCGGGCCGGGGAGGGATTCGGCCAGTAGCGCCGGTGCTGGAATGCGTACGTGGGCAGGTCGACAGGTCGGGCGCCGGTGCCGGTGAAGAGGGCCGCCCAGTCGACCTTCACACCGTCCACGTACAGGCGCGCAAGCGCCTGGAGAGCGGTCGTCTCCTCGTCCTGGTTCTTGCGGAGTACGGCGGCGAACACCGCGTCGGCGGACTCGGCGGCCATGGCGGTCAGGACGGCGTCCGGGCCCAGCTCCAGGAAACGGGTCACGCCCGCGTCGGAGAGCGTGCGGATGCCGTCGGCGAAGCGCACCGCCTCACGGACGTGCCGCACCCAGTACTCCGGAGAGCCCAGGTCGTCGGCGACCGCGCCGGTCAGGTTCGACACCACCGGGATGACCGGATCCGCGAAGGACAGCCCCTCCACCACCTGGCGGAAGCCCTCCAACATCGGGTCCATCAGCGGAGAGTGGAAGGCGTGCGACACCCGCAGACGGGTCGCCTTACGACCCTCGAAGCGGGCACGGATCTCCTCCACCGCCTCCTCGGCGCCGGACACGACCACCGAGTTCGGGCCGTTGACGGCCGCGATCGACACCGACCCGCCCAACAGCGGCCGTACTTCATCCTCGGTCGCCTGGAGAGCGAGCATCGCTCCGCCCTCCGGCAGCGCCTGCATCAGCCGACCACGCGCCGCCACCAACGCACACGCATCCGCCAGCGAGAACACGCCCGCCACATGCGCGGCCGCCACCTCACCGATCGAATGCCCCGCCACGAAGTCCGGCCGCACACCCAGCGATTCAGCAAGCCGGAACAGCGCCACCTCTACGGCGAACAGCCCCGCCTGCGCGTACACCGTCTGGTTGAGCAGCTCCTCGCTCTCCCCCCAGACGACTTCTCGGACCGGCCGCTCCAGGTGCTCGTCCAACCCCGCACACACCGCGTCGAACGCCTCCGCGAACACCGGGAAACGACCGTACAACTCACGTCCCATGCCCAGCCGTTGCGAACCCTGCCCCGAGAAAAGGAACGCGATCTTGCCGGGCCGTGAGACGCCCTGGGCGGTCGGGTGGCCGTCCAGGAGGACGGCTCGGTGGTCGAGGACCGCGCGGCCGGTGGCCAGGGTCAGGCCGATGTCCGCCGGGCGGGCTTCGGGGTGTCGCGCCGTGTGGGCGAGCAGGCCCGCGACCTGGTCGCGCAGGGCGTCCTCGGTCCGGCCGGAGACGATCCACGGCACCACGCCCGGGGCCGCCGGGGCCTCGTTCTCGTCCTCGGGGGTGGGCGCCTGCTCGGCCTGTTCGAGTACGACGTGTGCGTTGGTGCCGCTGATGCCGAAGGCGGAGACGCCGGCGCGGCGCGGGTGGTCCGTGGTGGGCCAGTCGGTGCGTTCGGTGAGCAGCCGTACGGCGCCCGCCCTCCAGTCGACGTGCGAGGTGGGCTCGTCCACGTGGAGGGTCTTGGGCAGGACGCCGTGGCGGAGGGCCATGACCATCTTGATGACGCCCGCGGCGCCGGCGGCGGCCTGGGTGTGGCCGATGTTCGACTTGATGCCGCCGAGCAGCAGCGGGTGTTCCTCCGGCCTGTCCCTGCCGTATGTCGCCAGCAGGGCCTGGGCCTCGATGGGGTCGCCGAGCGCGGTGCCGGTGCCGTGCGCTTCGACGGCGTCGATCTGGTCGGGGGTGAGGCGTGCGTTGGCGAGTGCGGCGTCGATGACCCGCTGCTGGGAGGGGCCGTTGGGGGCGGTGAGGCGGCTGCTGGCGCCGTCCTGGTTGACCGCGGTGCCGCGGATGACGGCGAGGACCTCGTGGCCGTTGCGGCGGGCGTCGGAGAGGCGTTCGACGAGGAGGACGCCGACGCCTTCGGCCCAGGAGGTGCCGTCGGCGGCTTCGGCGAAGGGCTTGCAGCGGCCGTCGGGGGCGAGGCCGCGCTGGCGGGAGAACTCGGTGAACAGTCGGGGTGTCGGCATGACGGCGACGCCTCCGGCGACGGCCATGCCGCATTCGCCGGCCCGCAGGGCGCGGACGGCGAGGTGGAGGGCGACGAGGGCGGAGGAGCAGGCGGTGTCGACGGTGACGGCGGGGCCTTCGAGGCCGAGGGTGTAGGCGATGCGGCCGGAGAGGACGCTGACGGCGCCGCCGGTCAGCAGGTGGCCCTCGGTCTCGTCGGTCTGCCGGGCGAGCGATCCGTAGTCGGTGTCGGCGCCGCCGATGAAGACGCCGGTCTGGCTGCCGCGCAGGGAGGCCGGGTTGATCCTGGCGTGCTCGACGGCCTCCCAGGCGGTTTCCAGCAGCAGTCGCTGCTGGGGGTCCATGGCGAGGGCTTCCCGGGGTGCGATGCCGAAGAGGTCCGCGTCGAAGTCGGCGACGGCGTCGAGGAAGCCGCCGTGGCGGACGTAACTCTTCCCGGGGGTGCCCGGGTTGGGGTCGTAGAGCCCTTCGGTGTCCCATCCGCGGTCCTGGGGGAGTTCACCGATGGCGTCGGTGCCGTCGGCGACGAGCCTCCACAGGCCTTCGGGGGAACGGACGCCGCCGGGGTAGCGGCAGGCCATGCCCACGATGGCGATCGGCTCGCTGTCGCGTGCCTCGACGGACTCCAGCCGCTGCTTGGTGCGCCGCAGGTCCGCGGTGACCTTCTTGAGGTAGTCGCGGAGCTTGTCCTCGGAGGAACCGGAGCCGGAGGCCGTGGGTGCCGTGGGTGCCATGGGTGGGAGAACCTCGCAGTCGGGAAGGGGTGGCGCGGGTCGTGCTGGTGGTCGGCTGGGCTCTGTCAGGCGAGGCCGAGTTCCTTGTCGATGAGGTCGAACATCTCGTCGTCGGTGGAGGCCGCGAGATCGGCGTCGGTGCCGTCGCCGTCCTCGTCCCCGGTTTCCGCTCCGCCGGCGTCGAGCTTCCATTGCAGTGCCTTGAGACGGGTGGCGAGCCGGGCGCGGCTCTCGGCGTCCAGGTCGGCGGCCGACACGGCGTTCTCCAGTGCGTCGAGTTCCGTGAAGAGCGAGGGAGCCGTGTCGTCGGCGCCGGTTGCCGTCTCCAGCTGCCCGCGCAGGAAGCGGGCGAGGGCGAGGGGGGTGGGGTGGTCGAAGACGGCCGTGGTGGGCAGGCGCAGGCCCGTGTCGGCGTTGAGGCGGTTGCGTACTTCCACCGCGGTGAGCGAGGACATGCCGAGGTCGAGGAAGCCTCGTTCGGGTTCGACCGCCTCGGCGGAGCCGTGGCCCAGGACGCTCGCCACGTGTCCGCCGATCATGTCGAGCAGCAGTGCTTCGCGGCGGGTGTCGCTCAGGCCGGCCAGGCGGCCCCTCAGCTCGTGCCCGGCGGGCCGCCGCTCGTCCGCGACGGCGCCGTCGGCCGCCCTGCGCAGGGGGGTACGACGGGCCGTGAGGGCGCGCAGCAGCGGCGGTACGTCGCCGGACGCGGCGATGGCGGGCAGGTCGAGCCGGACGGGTACCAGGAGGGCACGGTCGACGGCGGCGGCGGCGTCGAGCAGGCCCAGTCCCTGGTCCGTCGACAGCGGCAGCATGCCGGAGCGTGCGAAGCGGGCGACATCCACGGGGTTCAGCGTGGCCGTCATTCCACTGGAATCTCCCCAGTATCCCCAGGCGAGCGAGACGGCGGGCAGCCCCTGTGCGCGGCGGTGCTGGGCGAGGGCGTCGAGGTAGGCGTTGGCGGCCGCGTAGTTGGCCTGGCCCATGCCGCCCATGACCCCGGCGAACGAGGAGAACACCACGAAGGCGGAGAGTTCCGCGTCGCGGGTCAGCTCGTGCAGGTTCCAGGCGGCTTGCGCCTTGGGCCGCCAGACGTTTTCGAGGTGCTGCGGGGTCAGGCTCTCCAGGAGGCCGTCCTCCAGGACGCCGGCCGCGTGGACCACTGCGGTCAGCGGGTGTGCGTCGGGGATGGCCGCGAGCAGCTCGGCGAGCCGGTCGCGCTCGGCCGCGTCGCAGGCGGCGACGGTGACCTCGGCGCCCCTGCGGGTGAGTTCGTCGCGCAGGGCGTCGGCGCCGGGTGCGGCCGGGCCCCGGCGGCCGGTGAGCAGCAGGTGGCGTACACCGTGCCGTCGGACCAGGTGGCGGGCGAGCAGTCCGCCGAGGGTTCCGGTGCCGCCGGTGATGAGCACGGTGCCTTCGCCGTGGGCGTCCCATTCCCAGCCGGTGTGGCCTTCGGTGGCCGTGGCCCGGTGCAGTCGGGGGACGGTCACCGTGCCGGTCCGGAGGGCCAGTTGGGTCTCCCCGGTGGCGGCCGCGGAGGCGACGGCGGCGGCGAGGACGCGTTCGGAGGCCGCGTCGCCGTCGGTGTCGACCAGGAGGAAGCGGCCGGGGTGTTCGGACTGCGCGGAGCGGACGAGGCCGCGCGCGGCGGCGTGGACGGGGGCGGGGACGTCGTCGTCCGGGGTGGTGGGCACGGCGTTGCCGGTGACCAGGACGAGCCGGGAGTCGGTGAGCCGCGGGTGCCGCAGCCATTCCTGGATGAGGTGCAGCAGTTCTTGTACGGCTGCGGGGTCGGCGCCGGGCGCGGTGTCCGGGTCGAGGCGCAGCAGTACGGTCCCGGGTGCGCGGGCTGGTCCTTCCGGGTTTTGGAGCAGGGCGCGCAGGGTGGCCGGGGCGGCGTGGAGGACGGGTTCCGGGGCGGTGCGGGTGTCCGGGTCGGTCCAGGTGGTCCACTCGGTCCATTCGGTGTGGAACAGCGCGTCGTCGGCCGTCGTCGTGGCCGCCGTGAGCTGTTCGTGCGAGAGCGGCCGGGTGGACAGGGAGTCGACGGTCAGGACGGGGGCGCCGGTGGGGTCGGTGGCCGTCACGGTGACGGTGCCGTCGTCCGTGCGGGTCAGGCGTACGCGCAGTCCGGCGGCGCCGACGGCGGTCAGGGAGAAGCCCTGCCAGGCGACGGGCAGCCCGGCGGTGCCGTCGGCGGCCATGGACTCGATCGCGCACACGGACTGCAGCAGGCCGGGGTGGACCCGGAAGCGGGCGGCGTCCGTGCGGTCCTCGTGGGGCACTGCCACTTCGGCGAAGGTCTCCTGGCCCCGCCGCCACATGGCGCGCACGGTGCGGAAGAGCGGGCCCGGGGCGTAGCCCTGGGCGGCGAGCGCGGTGTACGCCGTTTCGGTGTCGACGGGTTGTGCGTCCTTCGGTGGCCAGGCCGTGAGGTCCTGGTGTGCGGGTGCGGGTGTGTCGGCGGACAGGGTGCCGGTCGCGTGGCGGGTCCAGGGTGTGCCGGGTTCCGCTCCCCCAGGGCGGGCGAACACCGTCAGCGGGCGTGTCCCGGACGTCTCGTCGGCTTCGCCGACGGTCACCTGGAGGTCGGCCGTGGCGCCCTCGGGCAGGACCAGCGGGGTGTGCTGGGTGAGGGTGTCGATGCTCGCGCAGCCTGCTTCGTCGGCCGCGCGTACCGCCCATTCGGTGAGCGCGGTGCCCGGCACCACGGTCGTGCCGTGGACGCGGTGTCCGGCGAGCCAGGGGTGGCTGCGCTCGCCGATCGTGCCGGTGAGGACGACCGTGCCGGGGCCGTCGGCGAGGTGGACGGCCGTGTCCAGGCCGGACGGGTCGGCCGGCCGTCCGGCGGCGGTCCGCGGTGCGGCGTCCAGCCAGTGGCGGCGCCGCTGGAAGGCGTACGTCGGCAGGTCCACGGCGTGGCCGCCGGCGACGGTCGCGGTCCAGTCGACGCGTACGCCGTGCACGTGGGCCTCGGCGAGCGACGTCAGGATCCGGAGCGGGCCGCCGTCGGCGCGGCGGATGGTGCCGATGGCGACCGCGTCGGCCTCGGCGGCGGCGACGGTGTCCTCGATGCCGGTGAGGAGCACGGGGTGCGGGCTGGACTCGACGAAGGCGTCGTGGCCCTGCCGGAGCAGCGTGCGCAGCGCGTCCTCCAGCCGGACGGTGCGCCGGAGGTTCTCGTACCAGTAGTGGGCGTCGAGGGGGGTGTCCTCGTCGATCCACTCTCCGGTGACCGTGGAGAGGAACGGGACACGGGTGCGGCGGGTCTCGATTCCGGACAGGTCGGTGAGGAGCCGGGTGCGGATGCGTTCGACCTGCGCGGAGTGCGAGGCGTAGTCGACGGGGATCCTCTTCGCGCGTACGCCGTCCTCGGTGCAGGCGGCGACGAGGGCGTCGAGTGCGTCGGGTTCGCCGGAGACGACGACGCTCGCGGGTCCGTTGACGGCGGCGACGGAGATCCGTTCGCCCCAGGGCTCCAGCATGCCGAGCACGGTGTCGTGCGGGGCCGCGACCGAGACCATTCCGCCGTGGCCGGAGAGGTCCTCGGCGATGGCGCGGCTGCGCAGGGCGACCACGCGGGCGCCGTCGTCGAGGGAGAGGGCGCCGGCGACACAGGCCGCCGCGATCTCGCCCTGGGAGTGGCCGAGGACCGCCGCGGGTTCGGCGCCGTGCGCGCGCCAGACCTCGGCGAGCGCGACCATCACGGCCCACAGGACGGGCTGGGCCACGTCGACCCGGTCGAGTGGGGGTGCGTCCGGCGTGCCGCGGAGCACGCCGGTGAGGGACCAGTCGGTGTGCGGGTCGAGTGCCTGCTCGCACTCCGTGATGCGCCGGGCGAACGCCGGTGCGGTGTCGAGGAGTTCGGCGCCCATGCCGGCCCACTGGGAGCCCTGGCCGGGGAAGACCAGGACGGGCTTGCGGTCGCGGCCCGCGGTGTGCCGTCCGGTGACGAGGCCGGGTACCGGGGTGCCGTCGGCGAGGGCGTGCAGGGCGGTGCGCAGGGTGTCGTGGTCCGCGCCGGTCACGACGGCGCGGTGTTCGAGGAGCGAGCGCCTGCTGACGAGGGACGCGGCGATGTCCCGGGCGGCGGCGCCCTGCCCGGCGGGCGTGTCCAGGTGGGTGAGGAGTGCCCGGGCCTGGCCGCGCAGGGCGGGGGCGCTGCGGGCGGAGAGCAGCCAGGGCAGGGGCTGGGCGGCCGGGTTCGTGAGGCCGGGGGCGGTGGCCGGGGCCGCGGCGCTGGGGTTCGCGCCGGACGGGGGCTCGGGCGCGGTGGTCTCCGGTCCCTCCTCCAGGATGATGTGGGCGTTGGTGCCGCTGATGCCGAACGAGGAGACGCCGGCCCGGCGCGGGCGGTCGTCGTGCGCCGGCCAGGGTTCGGCCCGGTCGAGCACGCGTACGGCCCCGGCGGACCAGTCGACGTGCCGGGTGGGCGTGTCGATGTGGAGGGACTGGGGTAGCAGGCCGTTGCGCAGGGCGAGGACCATCTTCATCACTCCGGCGACGCCGGCCGCCGCCTGGGTGTGGCCGAGGTTGGACTTGATGGAGCCCACCCGCAGGGGTTCGTCCGCGGATCGCTGCCGGCCGTAGGTGGCGAGCAGGGCCTGGGCCTCGATCGGGTCGCCGAGCCGGGTGCCGGTGCCGTGCGCCTCGACGGCGTCGATGTCGGCGGCCGTGAGGCCGGCGGCGGTGAGGGCCTGGTGGATGACCCGCTGCTGGGCGGGCCCGTTGGGGGCCGACATGCCGTTGGAGGCGCCGTCCTGGTTGACGGCGGAGCCGCGTACGACCGCCAGCACCCGGTGCCCGTTGCGCTGCGCGTCGCGGAGGCGTTCGACGACGAGGAGCCCGGCGCCCTCGGCGAAGCCGGTGCCGTCGGCGGCGTCGGCGAACGGCTTGCAGCGGCCGTCGGCGGCCAGCCCGCGCTGCCGCGAGAAGTCGACGATGATCATGGGCGAGGACATGACGGTGACGCCGCCCGCGAGGGCGAGCGTGCACTCGCCCTGCCGCAGCGCCTGTACGGCCATGTGGAGGGCGACCAGGGAGGAGGAGCAGGCGGTGTCGACGGTGACGGCGGGGCCCTCCAGGCCCAGGGTGTAGGCGACCCGGCCCGAGGCGACGCTGTCGGCGTTGCCGTTGTTGACGTATCCGGCGAGGGCCTCGGGGATGTCGGCGCCGCGTGCCATGTAGTCGCTGGAGGAGAGTCCGGCGAACACCCCGGTGCTGCTGCCGCGCAGGGATCTCGGGTCGATGCCGGCCCGTTCGACGGCCTCCCAGGCGGTCTCCAGCAGGATCCGCTGCTGCGGGTCCATGGCCGTGGCCTCGTTGGGGCTGATGCCGAAGAAGTCCGCGTCGAAGTCGGCGGCGTCGTGCAGGAAGCCGCCTTCGAGGGTGCGGGAGGCGTCGGGGTGGTCGGGGACGGAGTCGTAGAGACCGTCGAGGTCCCAGCCGCGGTCGGTGGGGAAGCCGCCGATGGCGTCGGTGCCGGTGGACAGCAGCTTCCACAGGTCCTCGGGGGTGCGGACGCCTCCGGGGTAGCGGCAGGCCATGCCGACGATGGCGATCGGCTCGTCGGCGCGCGGCGGTGTCCCGGTATCCGTGGAGGGGCGTGCCGGTGCGGCGGTCCCGTCGGAGAGCAGGGTGGCGAGGTGCTCGGCCAGTTCCACGGGGGTCGGGTAGTCGAAGACCAGGGTGGCGGGCAGCCGCAGTCCGGTGGCCGTGGCGAGCCGGTTGCGGAGTTCGACGGCGGTCAGGGAGTCGAAGCCGAGCTCGCGGAAGGCCTTTCCGGCGTGGACGTGGTCGGCGCTCGCGTGGCCGAGGACGGCGGCGGCCGCACCGGTGGCGAGGTCCAGCAGCAGCGCCCGGCGTTCGGCTGCGGGCAGCCCGGCCAGTCGTTCGCGCAGTCCGCCGCCGCCGGCCGCCGTCGCGGGTTCCACGGTGCGGCGGGCCGGTCCGCGGTACAGGGCCCGCAGCAGGGGCAGGAGGGTGGACCGGTCGCGGGTGCGCAGCAGCCGGTCGTCCAGCGGCGCGGGGACGAGCAGGGCGCGGCGGGCGGCGAGGGCGGCGTCGAACAGGGTGAGGCCGTCGCGGGTGGACAGCGGCAGGGCGCCGGTGTTCCGGGCCCGGGCCAGGTCGCCGTCGCCGAGGTGCCGGGTCATGTCGCTCGCCTGGTCCCACAGGCCCCAGGCGAGGGCGGTGGCGGGCAGGCCCCGGACCTGGCGGTGCCGGGCGAGGGCGTCGAGGAAGGTGTTGGCGGCGGCGTAGTTGCCCTGGCCGGCGTTGCCGAACACGCCGGCCGCGGAGGAGAACAGCACGAGGTCGGCGAGGTCGTGGTGCCGGGTCAGTTCGTGCAGGTGCCAGGCCGCGTCGGCCTTGGGGCGCAGCACGGTCCGCAGGCGTTCGGGCGTGAGCGAGGAGACCACTCCGTCGTCGAGGACGCCGGCTGCGTGGACGACGGCGGTCAGCGGCCGGTCGGCGGGTACGGCGGCGAGCAGCCGGGCCAGGTCGTCCCGGTCGGCGGCGTCGCACGCCGCCACCGTGACCCGCGCGCCCGACCGGGCGAGTTCCTCGACCAGTTCGCTTGCGCCTGGGCTGTCGGGGCCCCGGCGGCCCGCGAGCAGGAGGTGCCGTACGCCGTGTTCGGCGACGAGGTGGCGGGCGAGGGCGCGGCCGAGTTCGCCGGTGCCTCCGGTGATCAGGACGGTGCCGTCGGGGTCCCAGGGGCGGGGCACGGTGAGCACGACCTTGCCGGTGTGCCGGGCCTGGGAGACGTACCGGAACGCCTCGGGTGCGTGCCGGACGTCCCAGGCGGTGACCGGCAGGGGGTTCAGCGCGCCCGCCTCGAAGAGGTCGACGAGTTCGCCGAGCATCTCGCCGATGCGCTCGGGTCCGGCCTCCTTGAGGTCGAAGGCGCGGTAGTGGGCGCCGTCGTGGTCCCGGGCGACCGTGGCTGCGTCGCGGATGTCGGTCTTGCCCATCTCGATCAGCCGGCCGCCGGACCGCAGCAGGCGCAGGGACGCGTCGACGTACTCACCGGCCAGGGAGTTGAGGACGACGTCCATGCCGCGGCCGGCGCGGGCGGCGCGGAAGCGGTCCTCGAAGTCGAGGGTGCGGGAGGACGCGAGCCGGTCGGCGGGCCAGCCGTCGGCGCGCAGAAGCCGTTGCTTGGGCTCGCCGGCCGTGCCGTACACCTCCGCTCCCCACAGGCGGGCCAGTTGGGTGGCGGCCATGCCGACGCCGCCCGCGGCCGCGTGGATCAGGACGGACTCGCCCGCGGTGAGGCCGGCGAGGTCGCGCAGCGCGTAGTAGGCGGTGAGGAAGACGACCGGGGTGGCCGCCGCCTGCGCGAACGTCCAGTCGCGCGGGATCCGGACGAGCACCCGGTGGTCGGCGACGGCCAGCGGGCCGAACCCGCCCGTCACCATGCCCATCACCCGGTCGCCCGGGGCGAGCCGGGTGACGTCGGGTGCGACCTCGACGACGACGCCGGCGGCCTCGGAGCCGAGGAACTCGGCTCCGCCCGGGTACATGCCGAGGGTGTTGAGCACGTCGCGGAAGTTCAGGCCCGCCGCACGGACCGCGAGCCGGACCTGCCCGGGCCCCAGGGGGGCCTCGGCGTCGGGGCAGGGGGTCAGGACGAGGTTGTCGACGGTGCCCTTCTCGGGGATGTCCAGCCGCCAGGGGGTGCCGGGGGCGGGCACGGGCAGTGCCGGGGCCTCTTGCGTGCGGGTCAGGCGCGGGGCGAGGGCGGTGCCGTGCCGTAGCGCCAGTTGGGGCTCCTCCCCCGCCGCTGCGCCCGGCAGGGCGCGCCAGGAGGCGGGGTCGTCGTCGAGGTCCGCCAGTGTGATGCGGCCGGGGTTCTCCGACTGGGCCGTGCGGAGCAGCCCCCACAGCGCGGCGCCGGGCAGGTCGCGGACGCCGGCGCCGGGGTCGGCGGCGACCGCGCCCCGGGTGACGACGACGAGTCGCGTGCTGTCGAGGCGGGTGTCGGACAGCCGGCCCTGCAGCCGTTCCAGGATGTGTTCGAGTGCGGCCGCGGCGGCTTCGGGGGCGGTGGCGTGGGGCGGCGCCGGTGGGGCCGCGAGCATGACGAACTCGGGTGCGTCGGCGGCGGGGTCGAGGCCGTCCTGGTGCAGGACGCTCGCTCCCCCTTCGGCGAGGGCCGCCAGTTCGGTGGTGTCCGCCGCCGCGTGGAGTACGGCCCACCGGGCGGCCGGTGCGGCGGCGGGCGTGGGCAGGGGCGTCCACTCCAGGTGGAAGAGGGCGTCACGGACGACGCGTGAGGCGTCGTCGGGGATGCTCAGCGAGCCCGCGGTGACGGGTCGTACGGCCAGGGCGTCGATCGCCGCGACGGGACGGCCCCCGGGGTCGGCCATGAGCACGCTCACGGCCCCGGGTCCGGCCGGGGAGATCCGTACCCGCAGCTCGGTGGCGCCGGTCGCGAAGAGGGTGACGCCGGTCCAGGAGAACGGCAGGCCGGTGCTGCCGTTCTCGTTGTGCAGCGGGCCGAGTCCGCAGGCGTGCAGGGCCGCGTCGAGCAGGGCGGGGTGCATGCCGTAGCGGGCCGCGTCCGGCCGGGCCGTCTCGGGCAGCGCCACGTCGGCGTAGACGTCCTCGCCGAGCCGCCAGGCCGTGCGCAGGCCCTGGAACACGGGTCCGTACGCGTAGCCTTCGGTGCGGAGCGCGGCGTAGTGGTCCTCCCCCGTGGCTACGGGCTCGGCGCCCTGCGGGGGCCAGTCGCCGGGGCCTTCGGGGGTACCGTCGGCGGTCGCGGTGAGCGTGCCGGTGGCGTTGCGGGTCCAGGGGCCGCCGGTGTCGGCGGCCGGACGGGTGTGGACGGTGACCGGTCGCGCGCCGGACTCGTCGGGGGCGCCGACGGAGATCTGCACCTGGACGCCGTCGCTTGCGGGCAGCGGGACGGGTGCGTGCAGGGTGAGTTCGTCCAGCGTGCCGCAGCCGAGTTCGTCGCCGGCCCGGATGACGGCCTCGACGAGGGCGGCGCCCGGCACGATCACGGTGCCGGAGACGGCGTGGTCGGCGAGCCACGGGTGGCTGCGCAGGGACCAGCGGGCGGTCGCCACGAGCCCGTCCTGCTGGGCGAGGGGGAGCGACGCGCCGAGCAGTGGGTGGTCGGGCGAGCCGAGTCCGGCCGAGGTGACGTCGCCGGCCGTTCCGGCGGCCGTGCGGGGCCAGTACGCGCGGTGCTGGAAGGCGTACGTCGGCAGGGCCGCCGCCCGCGGGGCCGTGCCCCCGGCGGCGGTGGCGAAGAAGGCGTTCCAGTCGACGCGGGTGCCGTGGACGCGGGCCTCCGCGAGGGCGAGGAGGAAGCGGTCGGTGCCGCCCTCGTCGCGGCGCAGGGTGCCCGTGGCGGCGGCCGGGGCGCCCGCGGACTCGATGGTCTCCTGCACTCCGGTGGTGACCACCGGGTGCGGGCCGACCTCGATGAACACGCGGTGGCCCGCGTCGAGCAGCGCGCGCGTGGCCCGCTCGAACTCGACGGTGCCGCGCAGGTTGCGGTACCAGTACGCGGCGTCCAGCGTCCGGGTGTCGATGAAGTCGCCGTCGACGGTGGAGCAGAAGGGGATGTCCGCCTGGAGGGGCGCCACGGGGGCGAGGAGGGTGTGGAGTTCGCCCTCGATCCGGGCCACCTGGGCGGAGTGGGAGGCGTAGTCGACGGGGATGCGGCGGGCCCGTACGCCGTCGCGCTCACAGGCGGCGACCAGTTCGTCGAGGGCCTCCGGTTCGCCGGAGACGACGACGGAGCCGGGGCCGTTGACGGCGGCCAGGGAGAGCCGGTCGCCCCAGGACCGCAGCAGTTCCCGGGCCTCGGCGGCGGGCCGGGCGACCGAGACCATGCCGCCCAGGCCCGACAGCGCGGTCAGGGCCCGGCTGCGCAGGGCGACCACGCGGGCGGCGTCGTCCAGGGACAGCGCCCCGGCGACGCAGGCCGCGGCGATCTCGCCCTGGGAGTGGCCGACGACGGCCGCGGGCCTGACGCCGTGGGCCTGCCACAGCTCGGCCAGCGACACCATGACGGCGAACAGCACGGGCTGGACGACGTCGACGCGGTCCAGGGACGGGGCGCCGTCCGCGCCGCGCAGCACGTCCATCAGCGACCAGTCGGTGTACGGGGCGAGCGCGGCGGCGCACTCGGCCATGCGCGCGGCGAACACCGGTGAGGAGCCGAGGAGTTCGAGGGCCATGCCCTCCCACTGGGAGCCCTGGCCGGGGAAGACGAACACGGTCTCCCCGTCGGCTTCGCAGACCGCGTCGCGGACGTTCGCCGCGGCGCGGCCCTCGGCCAGGGCGTCGAGTCCGGTGAGGAAGCCGTCCCGGTCGGCGGCCACGACGGCCGCGCGGTGGTCCATGGCGGTACGGGTGATGGCGAGGGCGCGGGCGACACCGGGCAGGTCCGGGGCCTCGCCCGCGCTCCTGAGATGCGCGGCGAGCCGGCTCGCCTGGGCGCGCAGGGCGTCCGGGCTCTTCGCGGAGAGCATCCACGGGAGGACGGCGGCCTCGGCGGGGCCCGGCCCGACGGCCCTGGCGGGATCCCCGTCGACGGTCTCGACGCCCCCGGCGGGTTCCGGCTCCGGGGCCGCCTCGATGATCACGTGGGCGTTGGTGCCGCTGATGCCGAACGAGGAGACACCCGCGCGGTGCGGGCGGTCCACCTCGGGCCAGGGCATGGCCCCGGTCAGCAGCGCGACGTCCCCCGCCGACCAGTCGACGTGCGGGGACGGCTCGTCGATGTGCAGGCTCCTGGGCAGCTCGCCGTGGAGCAGCGCCAGCACCATCTTCATGACGCCGGCGACACCGGCCGCGGCCTGGGTGTGCCCGATGTTCGACTTCACGGAGCCCAGCAGCAGCGGGCGGCCCGCCGGCCGGTCCTGCCCGTACGTGGCGAGCAGCGCCTGGGCCTCGATCGGGTCGCCGAGCCGGGTGCCGGTGCCGTGCGCCTCGACCGCGTCCACGTCGGCCGTGCCCAGTCCGGCGTCCGCGAGCGCCTGCCGGATGACCCGCTGCTGCGAGGGGCCGTTGGGGGCGGTGAGCCCGTTGCTCGCGCCGTCCTGGTTGACGGCCGTGCCACGGACGACGGCCAGGACCCGGTGCCCGTTGCGTACGGCGTCGGACAGGCGCTCCACCAGCAGCAGTCCGACGCCCTCGGCCCAGCCGGTGCCGTCGGCCGCCGCCGCGAAGGGCTTGCACCGGCCGTCGGGGGCGAGTCCGCGCTGCCGGGAGAAGCCGACGAACACCTGCGGGGTCGACATCACGGTCACACCGCCGGCCAGCGCCAGGCGGCACTCGCCGCGGCGCAGCGCCTGGGCGGCCAGGTGCAGGGCGACCAGCGAGGAGGAGCAGGCCGTGTCGACGGT
The DNA here is from genome assembly GCF_055605965.1 of Streptomyces sp. NPDC037126. NCBI lineage: Bacteria > Bacillati > Actinomycetota > Actinomycetes > Kitasatosporales > Streptomycetaceae > Streptomyces > Streptomyces sp. NPDC037126. The sequence continues at coordinate 18,411 of NZ_JBVJTD010000046.1, read as the reverse complement.
CACCGCCGGGCCTTCGAAGCCGAACGCGTAGGACACCCGTCCGGAGACCACGCTGGCCGCGTTGCCGGTCATCATGTGCCCGCTGTGGTCGTCCGCCGCGCCGTCCAGGAGGTTCTGGTAGTCCTGGAAGTTGGAGCCGACGAACACCCCGGTGGCGCTGCCGCGCAGCGTGTCGGGGTCGATCCCGGCGCGCTCCACGGTCTCCCACGCGGTCTCCAGCAGCAGCCGCTGCTGGGGGTCCATGGCGAGGGCCTCGCGCGGCGAGATCCCGAAGAAGCCGGCGTCGAACCCGGCCACGTCCGTGAGGAAGCCGCCCTCGTCGACGTAGCTGGTGCCCTCGTGGTCCGGGTCCGGGTGGTAGAGCGCGTCGGTGTCCCAGCCCCGGTCGGCCGGGAAGCCGGACATGCCGTCGGCGCCCTGGGAGAGCAGCTCCCAGAAGGCCTCCGGTGAGTCCACCCCGCCCGGGAAGCGGCAGGCCATCGAGACGATCGCGATGGGTTCGTCGGCGGAGGCGGGGGACGTCGCCGGTACCGGGGCCTCGACGTCGTGCCCGCCGAGCAGTTCGGCGCGCAGCCGGGCGGCGACGGCGACGGCGGTGGGATGGTCGAACAGCAGCGTCGCGGGGAGCGGCAGGCCCGTCGCCGCCGTGAGCCGGTTGCGCAGTTCGACGGCGGTCAGCGAGTCGAATCCCTGGTCGCGGAAGGCCCGGCTGACGTCGACCGTGCCCGGCGAGGCGTGCCCGAGCACCCGCGCGATCTCCTGGCGGAGCAGCTCCAGCAGTACGCGTTCCTGCTCCGCGGTCTCCGGCAGGGCGAGGAGCCGCTCGCGCAGCGCGGAGGCGGCCGGGAGGCCCGGCGTACCGGGGCGGGAGAGCCCGCGCACCTCCGGCAGGTCGCCGATCAGCGGGCTGGGCCGGGCCGCCGTCAGGGACGGGGCCAGCAGCTCCCAGTCGAGGTCGGCGACGGTGAGGCAGGCGGTGCCCCGGGCGACGGCCCGCCGCAGGGCGGCGAGGGCGAGTTCGGGGGCCATGGGGGTCAGCCCGTCGCGGCGCATCCGGCCGGCGAGTGCCGCGTCGTCCGCGGCCATGCCCGCGCCGGCCCAGCTGCCCCAGGCCACGGCGGTGGCCGGGAGGCCCTCGGCGTGCCGGGCCTCGGCCAGGGCGTCGAGAAAGGCGTTGGCGGCCGCGTAGTTGGCCTGGCCGGCGTTCCCCAGCACACCCGTGATCGACGAGAACAACACGAACATCGACAGCTGACGGCCGTCGGCACGCGTCAACTCATCGAGATTGCAGGCCGATTGGGCCTTCGCCCGCAGCACGGACTCGAACCGGCCCACGTCCAGGGAGTCCAGTACGCCGTCGTCCAGGACGCCCGCGGCGTGCACGACACCGCTCAGCGGCGCGTCCGCCGGGACGTCCGCCAGCAGCCGGGCCAGTTCGTCCCGGTCGGCGGTGTCGCAGGCGGCGACGGTGACGCGTACGCCCCGTGCGGTCAGCTCCGCCTCCAGTTCGGCCGCACCGGGAGCCGACGGGCCGCGCCTGCTCACGAGCAGCAGGTGCTCGGCGCCCGCCCCGGCCAGCCAGCGCGCGACCCTCGCGCCCAGGGCGCCCGTACCGCCGGTGACGAGAACGGTGCCGCGCGGAGCGGTCCAGTCCTCCCCGGCGCGGGCCGCGTCCTCGTCGCGGACCGGCACCCGGGTGAGCCGGCGGGCGTAGGCGCCGGACACGCGGACGGCGACCTGGTCCTCCGTCCGGTCGGCGAGGACCGTCACGACCCGTGCCGCGGTGGTGGCGTCGACCACCGGCGGCAGGTCGACGAGTCCGCCCCAGCGGCGCGGGTGTTCCAGCGCGGCGACCCTGCCGAGGCCCCAGATCTGCGCCTGCACGGGGCTGATGGCGTGGTCCGGGCCGCCGACCGCGACGGCCCCCCGGGTCAGACACCAGAGCGGCGCCTCGGCCGCCGTCTCCTCCAGGACCCGTACCAGTTCGGCGGTGGCGGTGAGCCCGCGCGGCACGGCCGGGTGCGCGGTGTGGGGCCGCTCCTCGAACGCCAGGAAGGACAGCACGCCGGACACCGGCCCGTGCTCGGCCAGAGCGGCGGTCACGCGGTCGGCGAGGTCGCCGTCCGCGTCGCCGGAGGCCGTGGTGACGATCACGCGCTCGACGCCCCCGCACCGTTCGGCGAGCCCGTCCAGCAGCGCGACGACGGAGACGTCGTCGGACGCGCCGTCCGGTACGACGGCAAGCCAGCGGGCTTCTTGTGCCGTGCGCGCCGCCGCCGACGTACCACCGCCGATGGCCGTCCAACTGGTCCGGTAGCTCCAGCTGTCGACGGCGGACCGGATCCGCCGTCGGCCGCGCCAGGCGCCGAGAACCGGCAGCAGTCCGTCGAGGGACGCCTCGGCCGTCCCGCCCTCGATCCCGAGCACGGCGGCCGCCGCCTCCAGGTCCCCACGCTCGGCCGCGTCCCAGAACGCGGCCTCCACCGGGTCCTCGCTCGCCCCGGCGGCCACGGCGGAGTGGTCCGCCGGGAGCCAGTAGCGCTGGTGCTGGAAGGCGTACGTGGGCAGGTCGACGGTGGTCGCGCCGAGCGGAGCGAAGAACGCGGCCCAGTCGATGTCGGTCCCGCACGCGTGCAGCCGCGCGAACGCCTCGACGACCGAGGACTCCTCCGTACGTTTCGCACGCAGCGCGGGGACGAGGACGGCCTCGGCTCCCGCGGACTCGGCGGCCATGGCGGTGAGTACACCGTCCGGGCCCAGCTCCAGGAAACGGGTCACGCCCGCGTCGGAGAGCGTGCGGACGGCGTCCGCGAAGCGGACCGCTTCGCGGACGTGGCGCACCCAGTACTCCGGGGAGCCCAGGTCGTCGGCGACCGCGCCGGTCAGGTTCGACACCACCGGGATGACCGGGGCCGCGAAGGACAGCCCCTCCACCACCTGGCGGAAGTCGTCCAACATCGGGTCCATCAGCGGGGAGTGGAAGGCGTGCGACACCCGCAGACGGGACGACTTACGACCCTCGAAGCGGGCGCGGATCTCCTCCACCGCGCCCTCGGCACCAGAAAGGACAAGGGACTTCGGACCGTTGACCGCGGCGATCGACACCGACTCGCCCAACAGCGACCGTACTTCATCCTCAGTCGCCTGGAGAGCGAGCATCGCTCCGCCCTCCGGCAGCGCCTGCATCAGCCGACCACGCGCCGCCACCAACGCACACGCATCCGCCAGCGAGAACACGCCCGCCACATGCGCGGCCGCCACCTCACCGATCGAATGCCCCGCCACGAAGTCCGGCCGCACACCCAGCGATTCAGCAAGCCGGAACAGCGCCACCTCTACGGCGAACAGCCCCGCCTGCGCGTACACCGTCTGGTTGAGCAGCTCCTCGCTCTCACCCCAGACGACTTCTCGGACCGGCCGCTCCAGGTGCTCGTCCAACCCCGCACACACCGCGTCGAACGCCTCCGCGAACACCGGGAAACGACCGTACAACTCACGTCCCATGCCCAGCCGCTGCGAACCCTGCCCCGAGAACAGGAACGCCAGTGGAGCCTTGGCCGCGACTGCGGTGATGTCGGCGTGACCGTCGGTGGCGAGGGTGTCAAGACCGGTCAGGAGGGTGTCGAGGTCGTCGCCGACGACGGCCGCCCGGTGGTCCAGGGCGGCGCGGGTGGTGGCGAGTGAGTGGGCGACGTCCAGCACGGCGGGCTCGGGGCTCCGGCGCAGGTGGTCGGCGAGCGTGGCGGCCTGGGCGCGCAGGGCGGCGGCCGTCCGGGCCGACAGCAGCAACGGCAGCGGACGGGCGGGCTGCTCGGGCGCGGGGACCGGTTCGGCGGTGGGCGGGGCCTGTTCGAGGATGACGTGCGCGTTGGTGCCGCTGACGCCGAAGGAGGACACGGCCGCCCGGCGCGGCCAGGGGTTGTGCGGCCACGGCGTCTCGTCGGTGAGGAGTTCGACGGCCCCCGAGGACCAGTCGACGTGCGGGGACGGCGTGTCGAGGTGCAGGGTCCTCGGGAGGACGCCGTGCCGCATGGCCAGTACGGTCTTCATGACGCCCGCGATGCCCGCGGCGGCCTGGGTGTGGCCGATGTTGGACTTCATCGAGCCGAGCAGCAGCGGGCGGTCGGCGGCGCGGTCCTGGCCGTAGGCGGCGAGGAGTGCCGTCGCCTCGATGGGGTCGCCGAGCCGGGTGCCGGTGCCGTGGGCCTCGACCGTGTCGACCTCGCCCGCGGGCACGCCCGCGTCGGCCAGCGCCCGGCGGATGACGCGCTGCTGGGAGGGGCCGTTGGGGGCGGTGAGCCCGTTGCTCGCGCCGTCCTGGTTGACGGCCGTGCCACGGACGACGGCGAGCACCGGGTGGCCGTTGCGTACGGCGTCGGCGAGGCGTTCGACGAGGATGACGCCCGCGCCCTCGCTCCAGGCGGTGCCGTCGGCCGCGGCGGCGAACGGCTTGCAGCGCCCGTCCGCCGCGAGGCCGCGCTGGCGGGCGAACTCGGTGAACATCTGCGGTGTCGACATCACGGTGACGCCGCCGGCGAGCGCCAGGGTGCACTCGCCGCGGCGCAGGGACTGCACGGCCAGGTGCAGTGCCACGAGGGACGAGGAGCAGGCGGTGTCGACGGTGATCGCGGGGCCTTCCAGGCCGAGCGTGTAGGAGATGCGGCCGGAGGCGACACTGACGGTGTTCCCGGTCAGCACGTGGCCCGCGACCTCGTCGCGCCGCGGTCCGCGGGCACCGGTGTCGTAGCCGCCGTGGCCCGCGCCGACGAACACGCCGGTGCGGCTGCCGCGCAGGGAGGCGGGGTCGATCCGGGCGTGCTCGACGGCCTCCCAGGCGGTCTCCAGCATCAGCCGCTGCTGGGGGTCCATGGCGAGCGCCTCGCGGGGGGAGATGCCGAAGAACTCGGCGTCGAAGTCCCCCGCGCGGTGCAGGAAGCCGCTCTCGCGGGCGTAGGTGGTGCCCTGGCCGGCCGGGTCGGGGTCGTACAGGGCGTCGAGGTCCCAGCCGCGGTCGGCGGGGAACGGGGACACGGCGTCGACGCCGTCGCGGACCAGCCGCCACAGCTCCTCGGGCGAGCGGGCGTCGCCCGGGTAGCGGCATGCCATTCCGACGACGGCGATGGGTTCCCGGCTCCTGTCGTTCGCCTCTCGCAGCTGCTCGCGCGTCTCGTGAAGGTCTGCGATCGCCCGCTTCAAGTAGTCGCGCAGCTTCTGCTCGTTCGACATCGGGATGTCAACCTCTCGAGGTGAGATGCCGGGTTTCCGGCTCAGTCTCACCGCGGTGGACTGCGGTTTTCCCTAGAGGCGGCCTATGCCGGGCTGTCGGTGGAGCGAGCGGGGCCGCTGCGGGTGGCCCGGGCGTACAGCGGGTGTCCCACGTAGGCGTCGGGGTGGTCGGTCACCTCTTCGAAGCGCCCGTCGGCGCGCAGCAGGGCCGGCACGGTCTCGGCGTGCAGGGGCCCGTGCTCGATGACGAGCGTGCCGCCCGGGCGCAGCAGTCGCGCCGCCGTCTCCACGACGTGCCGGGTGACGCGCAGGCCGTCGGGGCCGCCGAAGACCGCGTTCCGGGGCTGGTGCACGGCGAACTCGGCCGGCACGGGGGCCTCGTCGGGGGTGTACGGCGGCGAGGACAGCACGAGGTCCACGGCGCCGTCGAGGTCGGCGAGGGTCCCCGGTACGGTCACGTCGGCCTGGTGCAGCACGACGGGCGTGTCGCCGAGTGCGGTGCGCCGCGCGCTGTTGCGGCGGGCGTAGTCGAGGGCGGCCGGGTCGAGTTCCACGGCGTGCACGGTGGCGCCGGGGGTGTGGTGCGCGACGGCGAGCGCGAACGCCGCCGAGCCCGCGCAGAGGTCGACCACGAGCGGGGCGGTGATGTCCGCCGTCGCCTTCAGGCCGGCCGCGAGGGTCGCCTCGCTCACGATCATGGGTACGAACACCCCGGGACCGACCTCCACCTCGATGCCCGCGAGGGCGGCCCGGCCGATGAGGTATCCGAGCGGAACCCCCTCGGCTCGCCTGCCGACGAGGGCGTGGAACCGCGCGGCCGACTCCTCGTCCGGCTCGACGTCGGCCGGCAGGCCGGCCGGCGGTGCCCCGAAGGTGTGTGCCGCCAGCGCCTCCGCCTCCGGCCGCGGCGCCATCACCGCGCCCGACCGGCGCAGCCGCTCCACGGCGTCCTCGACATGTGCGTTGTGCGTCTTCCGCTCCACAAGTGCCACCCTCCCCTGTCTCATTGTTGCCCTGTGTGCGTGGGTCACCATGCACCCGGAATGTCTAGGCGAGACCCGAGACTTTTCCGGAACACACCGGGCACGGGCGCCGGTTGGGCGTGCGGCGGGGTGGCCGAAAGCCGACCGCCGACCGTGCGGTCGGGGGCTGCGCGGGGGCGGCCGACGGCACCATGAGCGATCCCGGAACACGAAAACCCCCGGTGCGCCGGTGCTTTCGGCATCCCCCGCGCACCGGAGGCCTTCGCGGCGATCAGTTCGCCTGGGCCGCGCCCGGCTCGTCGTACCGCCCGAGCCACTCCTCCACGATCCCGGCCGTCCTCGCGGAGTCCTCACGGACCATCGAGAGGTGGTCGGCGTCGACGACGCGTTCGTCGGCACCGGCGACGAGCGGCTGCCGGCGGCGCGGGGCGTCCTGCCGCTCGATGGGCGCGCGGTCCACGCCGACGAGCGACCTCTCGCAGGTGACCAGCAGGACGGGAGCCGTCGTGTGCTGGACGTCCAGCTGGTTGAGCAGGACCATCCAGCGGCCCATCGCGGACAGCCGCGAGTTGGTCAGCCGCACCGGCGAGGTCTCCGCTCCCGCGTCCGCGCCGGCGGCGCCGCCTGCGGCGAAATTGAGCCGCATCATACCGTTGTAGTCGACGCCCTCCCCCGCGTCGTGCCGGAAGCTGAAGGTGTCCAGCAGGACGACACCGGCGGGCCTGATCCCCCAGGTGTGCTCCAGCAGCCCGGCCGCCGCGTAGGCGAAGGAGCCGCCGGAGGAGTGGCCGAGGAGGACGAAGGGCCGGCCTTCGCTGGCCCGCAGGGCACTCTCGGCGATGGTGCGGGTGGCGACCTCCGGGTTGGCGGGGAGCCGCTCGCCCGTCGCGAAACCGACCAGGGGCAGCGCCGACACGTCACGGCGGCCGCGGAAGTGCGCGGCGAACCGGGCGTACTGGTGGATGCCCGCGTTGGCGGTGGGTGCGCTGACGCAGATCAGCCTCGGGCCCAGGTCTCCTTCGGCGAGGTTCGCGGCCCAGGGCAGGTCCTCCAGTTCGGCGGTCGCCTCGAAGCTGGGCCGCAGCGCCGCCACGGTCGCCAGCATGCGCTGGGCCTCGGCCACCTTGCCGTTCCTAAGGGCATCGGTGAACAGGCGTTCCAGCGAGTCCAGTTCCGGTCCGCCGGAGGGTGCCAGGAGGGCGCTGCCCGGCTCGCCGTCGGGGTCGGGCTGCCGGGTGGCGAGTTCGCCGCGCAGCCAGGCGGCCAGGTCGGCGGGCGTCTTGTTGTCGAAGACGACCGTCGCGGGGAGCCTGAGGCCGGTGACGGCGGACAGCTTGTTGCGCAGTTCGACCGCCGTGAGCGAGTCGAAGCCGAGCTCGTAGAAGTCCCGGTCCGCCTCCACCTCGGTGGCCGTGGCGTGGCCGAGGACCGTGGCGGCCTCGGTGCGCACGACGTCGGTGAGGAAGCGCATCCGGTCCTTCTCGGGCAGTTCCAGCAGACGCCGGGTGAAGGTGACGGTCACGTCCGCGCCGCCCGCCTCGTTCACGGCCGTCCGCCGGGCCGTCCGCACCAGCCCCCGGAAGAGCGGCGGTACCTCGCCCTGCGGCCGCATCGCCCCGCCCGCGAGGCCGATGGGGATGACGAGCGGTTCGGCGGAGCCGATGGCGGCCTCGAACAGTCCGAGGCCCTGCTCGATGGAGAGCGGGGGCATGCCACCGGACTGCATGCGCCGCATGTCGGTGTCGCTCAGCTCGCTCGTCATGCCGTCGTCCTGGACCCACGGACCCCAGGCGAGCGAGGTACCGGCGAGGCCGAGGGAGGTGCGGTGGTCGGCGAGCGTGTCGAGGAAGGAGTTGGCCGCCGCGTAGTTGCCCTGGCCGGGGCTGCCCATGACGCCGGCGATGGACGAGAAGGTGAGGAACGCCGCCAGGCCGAGGTCGCGGGTGAGGTGGTGCAGGTTCCAGGCCGCGTCGACCTTGGGCCGCAGCACGTCCGAGAGGCGCTCGGGGGTGAGGGAGGTGACGACGCCGTCGTCGAGGACACCGGCGGTGTGCACGACGGCGGTGAGCGGGTGCTCCGCGGGGATCCCCGTAAGCAGCGCCGCGGTGGCTTCCCGGTCGGCCGTGTCACAGGCGACGACGGTCGCGCTCGCCCCCAACTCCGCCAGTTCGGAGACCAGTTCGCCCGCTCCGGGCGCTGCCGGGCCGCGCCGGCTGGTGAGCAGCAGACGGCGCGCGCCACGGATCGCGAGGCGCCGGGCCAGGTGGCGGCCCAGCGCGCCGGTGCCACCGGTGATCAGCACGGTGCCGTCCGGGTTCCACACCGGCGGCATGGTGAGCACGACGCCCTCGGCGGTCCCGCGCTCGCCCAGGGCGGTGCGGGCGTGCCGGATGTCGTACGACGTCACGGCCGTGGCACCGGCGGACACCGCCTGTTGCCAGGTCCGGTCGGCCGGCAGCGGGGCGAGCTGCCGCTCGTCCAGGACGGCGAGCGGGCCGAGCGGCACCGGCTCCAGACCGGTCACCCGGTCACCGGGGCGCACCGCGCGCACGCCGGGGCCGGTCTCGGTGACCGTGCCCGCGACGCGGCCGAGCGGCACCGGGCCCTCCTCGGCGACCGGTCCGGCCGCGCGTACGGCGAGCCGTACCTGTCCGGCGGCGAGGGGCCGGGCCGTCTCCGGGAAGGGGGCGAGCCACAGGCCGTCCTCGTCGGTGTCGTCGGTGCGCTCCAGGCGCCACGGCACACCGGCCGGCGGCAGCAGGCTCGGTCCCGTGAGCAGGCGGGCCAGCCGGCCCACCCGGACGACTCCCTCGCGGACGAGGAACTGGGCCTCGCCCTCGGCGAGCGGTCCTGCGAGCCGCGCGAGGGCCGCGGTGACGTCCTCGTCCCGCTCGACGTCGAGCAGGACGAACCGTTCCGGGTGCTCGGAGTTGGCCGAGCGCACCAGGCCCCAGGCGGCGCCGCCCGCGAGGTCGCGCAGCGCTTCCGAGTCTGCGCGCACGGCTCCCCTCGTCACGAACACCAGCCGCGATCCCGCGAACCGCTGCTCGCCGAGCCATTCCTGGACCAGACCGAGGACCCGGGCCGTCAGCGCGTGCACGACGGCGGGCACGCCACCGGCATCCGGGCCGAGGGCTTCACCGGAGCCCCGCCCGGAAACCCCACCGGCATCCGCGCCCGCGGCCTCACCGGTGTCCGGGCCGGTCCCGTCGTCGGCGTGCGCCGCGGGCAGGGAGACGACGACCAGGTCCGGGACGTCGGACCCCGCCGAGGCCAGTGCGGTGAGGGACGGCGTCGAGGCGCCCACCCCGAAGTCGTCCGCGCCGAGGGCCACGCAGCTCATCGGCTCGGCCTCGCCGCCCGTCTCGGCCGGGATCCACTCCAGGCGGAACAGCGGATCCCGCCCCGCCTGACGGGCCGCCGCCTCCAGCGGCGCCGCGAGTCGGAGCGACCGCACCGACAGGACGGGCGCGCCCTCGGCGTCCACCGCGGTGAGGGACACCGTGTCGTCGCCGCGCCGGAGCAGCCGTACCCGCAGGACGGAGGCGCCGCTCGCGTGCAGCGACACACCGCTCCACCGCAGGGGCTGCCACTGCCGGCCCTCCTCGCCGACCCCGAGCAGCGTGGTGGCGTGCAGTGCGGCGTCCAGCAGGGCCGGGTGCAGCCCGAACCAGCGGGCGTCCTCGGCGATGTCGGCGGGCAGCGCCACCTCGGCGAGGAGCTCGTCGCCGCGCAGCCAGGCGGCCCGCAGCCCCTGGAAGGCAGGGCCGTGCCCGGACGCCTGGTGGAAGCCGTCCAGGTCCAGGCCGTCGGCGCCCGCGGGCGGCCAGACCAGCGCGTCGAACGGGGCGGCGACCGGCCCGTCCAACTCGTCCAGCTCTTCGGGCTCTTCCGGCGTCAGCGTGCCGGTGGCGCAGCGGGTCCACGGTTCGTCGGGGGCGGCGTCGGCGGACCTGGCGTACCAGTCCACCGTACGGGCCCCGGTGTCGTCGGGGGCGCCGGTCCACATCTGGACGACCGGCTCCTGCCCGCCGCCGAGCGGGAGCGGTGCGGTCAGGGTGAGGTCGGCGACGTGGGCGCAGCCGGTCTGGTCGGCGGCGCGGACGGCCAGTTCCAGGAAGGCGGTCGCCGGCACGTGCGGGGTGCCGTTCACACGGTGGTCGAGCAGCCACGGGTGGACCCTGAGGGAGAGCCGGCTGGTGAACAGCAGCCCGTCGGAGCCGGCCAGCGGGACCGCGGCGCCGAGCAGCGGGTGCTCGGCCGGCAGCAGCCCGGCGGAGGTCACGTCACCGGACAGCGGTGCGGGTCGCGGCCAGTAGCGGTCGTGCTGGAAGGCGTACGTCGGCAGACCGACAAGGCGGGCGCCCGTGCCGTCGAACAGCCGGGGCCAGTCGACGCGCACGCCGCTCACGTGGAGCCGCGCCAGCGCGGTGACCAGCGCGTGCTCCTCGGAGTCAGGCCCCCGCAGCGCCGGTACGACCACACGGTGCCCGTCGTCGTCTCCGTCGAGACCCTGCTGGGCCAGGGCGGCGAGGACGCCGTCCGGGCCGATCTCCAGGAAGGCCGACGCACCGGCCTCGCGCAACGCCCTGACGCCGTCGGCGAAGCGGACGGTCCGGCGGACGTGCCGCACCCAGTACTCGGGGTCGCACACCAGCTCGGCGGTGGCGGTCCCGCCGGTGACGTTCGAGACGAGCGGGATCCTCGGCTCCGCGAACGACAGTCGGGTCACGACGTCCCGGAAGCCGTCCAGCATCGGCTCCATCAGCGGGGAGTGGAAGGCGTGCGACACACGCAGCCGGGACGTCTTGCGGCCCTGGCCGGCGAACTTCCGCCCGATCCTGAGCACGTCCGCCTCGTCACCGGCCAGGACGACCGACTCGGGCCCGTTGACGGCGGCGACGGCGACCGTGTCCGGGAGCCCGGCGGCGGCTTGCGCCTCGGTGGCCTGGACGGCGAGCATCGCCCCGCCTTCGGGGAGCGCCTGCATGAGGCGGCCGCGGGCGGCGACCAGCGTGCAGGCGTCCTCCAGGGAGAGCACCCCGGCCACGTGCGCCGCGGCCACCTCGCCGACGGAGTGCCCGGCCACGGCGTCGGGCCGCACACCGAGGGACTCTACGAGCCGGAACAGCGCGACCTCGACCGCGAACAGCCCGGTCTGCGCCCACACCGTCCGGTCGGCGCGCTCCGCGTCGTCGCCCCAGACGACCTCCCGCAGCGGCTGTTCGAGGTGCCGGTCGAGGTGTCCGCACACCTCGTCGAAGGCCTGCGCGAACACCGGGAAGCGCTCGTACAGCGCGCGGCCCATGCCCAGCCGCTGCGAGCCCTGGCCGGAGAAGAGGAAGGCCGTACCGTGGCCCGCGGCCTCACCGCGGGCGACCTCGGTGCCGTCGACGAGTACGGCCCGGTGCGCGAGGACGGACCGGCCGGCCGCCAGGGAGTGGCCCACGTCCAGGGCGGAGTGCCCGGCCGCGGACGTGATCCGCTCCAACTGGGCGTCGAGGGCCGCCGGGGTCCTGCCGGACACCACCCACGGCACCACCGCGGGCACCACGGGCGTCTCGGCGGGGGCGGGTTCGGCCGGTGGGGCCTGCTCGATGATCGCGTGCGCGTTCGTCCCGCTGATGCCGAAGGAGGACACGCCCGCCCGCCAGGGCCGGTCCACCTCGGGCCAGGGCCGGGCCTCGGTCAGCAGGGACACCGCCCCGGCCGTCCAGTCGACGTGCGAGGACGGCTCGTCGATGTGCAGCGACTTCGGCAGCACGCCGTGCCGCAGCGCCAGCACCGTCTTGATGACACCGGCGACACCGGCGGCGGCCTGGGTGTGGCCGATGTTGGACTTCAGCGAGCCGAGCAGCAGCGGGCGCTCCGGATCGCGGTCGCGGCCGTACGTCGCCAGCAGCGCCTGCGCCTCGATCGGGTCGCCGAGCGCGGTGCCCGTGCCGTGGCCCTCGACGGCGTCCACGTCGGCGGGCGCGAGTCCGGCGGCGGCCAGGGCCTGCCGGATGACCCGCTGCTGGGACGGCCCGTTGGGGGCGGTGATGCCGTTCGAGGCGCCGTCCTGGTTGACCGCGGAGCCGCGGACGACGGCGAGGACCTCGTGGCCGTTGCGGCGGGCGTCCGAGAGCCGTTCGAGTACGAGGACGCCGACGCCCTCCGACCAGTTGGTGCCGTCGGCGGCGTCCGAGTAGGCCTTGCACCGCCCGTCGGAGGCCAGTCCGCCCTGGACGGTGAAGCCCGCGAAGCTGACCGGGGTGGTCATGACGGTCACACCGGCCGCGAGCGCGAGGGAGCACTCGTCGTTGCGCAGGGCCTGTGCGGCCCAGTGCAGCGCCACCAGCGACGACGAACAGGCGGTGTCGAGGGTGACGGCCGGGCCCTCCAGGCCCAGGGTGTAGGAGACCCGGCCCGACATGACACTGCTGGCGAGCCCGGTTCCCGCGTGGCCGCCGATGTCCTCGCGGGAGTTCATCATCAGCGTCGCGTAGTCGAGGCCGTTCGTGCCGACGAAGACGCCGGTCCGGCTGCCCTGCAGCGTGTCCGGGGCGATGCCGGCGCCCTCGATCGCCTCCCAGGAGGTTTCGAGGAGCAGGCGCTGCTGGGGGTCCATGGCCAGGGCCTCGCGGGGCGAGATCCCGAAGAAGGCGGCGTCGAAGTCGGCCACTCCGGGGACGAACCCGCCCTCCAGGGTGGCGCTGCGGCCCTGCCCGAACTGGTCGCCGGTGCGCAGGGTCCTCAGGTCCCAGCCGCGGTCCTCGGGGAACGCGGCGATGCCGTCACCGCCCTCGCGGAGCAGCCGCCACAGGTCCTGCGGAGAGCGGACCTCGCCGGGGAGCCGGCAGGCCATGCCGACGATGGCGACCGGGTCGTCCGCCATCGGGGCGCCCACGGTGGCGGGGGTGCGCACGCCGTCCTCCGGCCGCTCGTGGAGCAGTTCCGCGAGCAGGTGCCCGGCGAGGACGGTGGCGGTCGGGTAGTCGTAGACGGAGGTGGCCGGAACCTTGAGACCGGTGGCGAGATCCAGTCGGCCCGCGAGTTCGACCGCGGTCAGCGAGTCGAACCCGAGGTCGCGGAACTTCCGTTCGGCCGCCACGGCCTCCTTGCCGGTGTGCCCGAGGACGGCCGCCACATGGGTCCGCACCAGGTCGGTGACGAACGGCAGACGGTCGCCGGCGGGCAGGCCCCGCAGCCTCCGCCCGAGCCCGGAGGCCTCCGAGGCGAACTCCTCACGAGTGGCCAGCGCGTCCCGGATCGCCTCGCGGGCGGCGGGCAGCTCCTTGAACAGCGGGTTGCCGCGCAGCCCGACGAGCGTGTCCAGCACCTGCGGCTGCCGCAGGTCGAGCAGGACCAGCGCGGGAGCGGGCCGGGTGACGGCCTGCCGCAGGGCCGCGAGGGCCAGTTCGGGATGGACGACGGGCGCCGTGGCGCGGTGCGCCGCAGCGGCCCCGGAGCCGGCTTCCGTCTCGGCGGCGTCGGCCGTGTCCTCGTCCCACCATGCACCCCAGGACAGCGAGGTCGCCGGGAGCCCCTGGGACCGGCGGTGGTGGGCGAGGGCGTCGAGCACCGCACCGGCGGCCGCCACGGTGGCCCGGCCAGGTCCGCCCGCGGCCCCGGCCACGGAGGAGAACAGCACGAAGGCCGACAGATCGAGATCGCGGGTCAGTTCGTGCAGATGCAGGGCGGAGGCCGCCTTCGCCCGGTGCACGGCGTCGAACCGCTCGGGCGTCAGCTCGTCCAGCACCCCGTCGTCGACGACTCCGGCGGCATGCACCACGGCTCTGAGCGGCGCGTCCTTGGGAACACCGGCCAGCACCTCGGCCAGCGCGACCCGATCGGCCACGTCACAGGCCACGACCTCCGCGACCGCTCCCAACTCGGCCAACTCGGCGATGAGTTCATCAGCACCGGGCGCCTCGGGCCCTCGTCGGCCGACGAGGAGCAGGCGTCGTACGCCCGCGCCCGCCAGCCAGCGGGCCACCCGGGAGCCCCGGCCGCCGGTCCCGCCGGTGACGAGCACGGTGCCGCGCGCCTCCGGCGCGTCCGCCGCACCCGGCTGCCATCCGGCGTCGAGCACACCGGCGGGAGCGGGCACCAGCCTCCGCCCGTACGCGGCGGACGCCCGCACCGCGACCTGGTCCTCCCCGTCGAGCCCGGCCAGGACCGTCGCGAACCGCCGCGCCGACCGCCGGTCGATCGTCTCGGGAAGATCGATCACACCGCCCCAGCGCTGCGGGTGCTCCAGCGCCGCCACGCGCCCGAGCCCCCACACACCTGCCTGGGCCGGCACGGACAGCGCCTCGGAAGCGCCGACCGCCACCGCACCGCGCGTCACACACCACAGCGGCGCGGTCACACCGGCGTCCCCCAGGGCCTGGAAGAGAGCGGCGGTCGCCGTGACGGCGCGCTCCGCGTCCAGCGCGAGGAGCGACACGACTCCCGCGAACGGGACTCCGGGGTCGGGAAGTTCGCGAAGCTGCCGGGCGAACTCGGCACGCTCCACCGACGGCCCGGTGTTCAGGCAGAGGGTGTCGGGACCGATGGCGTCGATGACGGCCGTGGTCCACTCCTCGGCCGAGCCGGCCGCGGGCGCGACGACGAGCCAGCGTCCGGCCGGGCCGCCGTTCGCGGTGCGGGACAGCGGCTGCCACGACTCCTGGAAGCGCAGCGCGTCGAGCTGCGACTGGTCACGCCGGTGCCGCCGCCAGGACGCCAGCGCAGGCAGCACAGCCCCGAGAGCGGTGCTGTCCACCTCCAGGTCCGAAGCGAGGGCGGCCAGGTCCTCGCCCTCGACGGCCGCCCAGAAGTCCGCGTCGGCGAGCTCCCCCGCCGGAGCGCCCGCGGCCGCCGAGCCGGTCTGCGGCCAGTAGCGGTCGCGCTGGAAGGCGTACGTCGGCAGGTCGACGCGCCGGGCGCCCGTACGGTCGAAGAGCCGGGCCCAGTCGACCCGCACGCCACGGACATGCAGCCGCGCCAGCCCGGAGACGAGCGCCCCCTCCTCCGTTCGGTCCTTCCGCAGCGCGGGAACGGCGACCGACGTCTCGTCCAGGCAGGCCGACGCCAGGGCCGTGAGGACACCATCGGGGCCGAGCTCCAGGAAGGCCGAGGCCCCGGCCTCGCCCAACGCCCTTACCCCGTCGGCGAAGCGGACCGTCTCACGCACGTGCCGCACCCAGTACCCCGGGTCGCACACCGAGTCGGCAGCCGCCACCCCACCCGTGACATTGGAGACGAGCGGGATCTCCGGCGCGGAGAAGGACAGCCCTGCCACGACCGCACTGAAGTCGCCCAGCATCGGGTCCATCAACGGCGAGTGGAAAGCGTGTGACACCCGCAGCGGTGTCGTCCTTCGTCCCAGCCCTTCGAAGTGGACACGGATCGCCTCGACGGCGTCCCGGGCGCCGGAAACCACCACGGACGAGGGGCCGTTGACTGCAGCGAGGGACACCAACTCGTCGAGCAGCGGCCGCACTTCGTCCTCTGTGGCTTCGACGGCGAGCATCGCGCCGCCCTCGGGCAGCGCCTGCATCAGCCGGCCCCGGGCAGCCACCAACGCGCAGGCGTCCTCCAGCGAGAACACCCCCGCCACATGCGCGGCGGTGACCTCGCCGATCGAGTGCCCCGCCACGAACTCCGGCCGCACACCCAGGGATTCGACCAGCCGGAACAGCGCCACCTCCACCGCGAACAACCCCGCCTGCGCATAGGCGGTCTGGTTCAGCAGCTCCTCGTCCTCGCCCCACACGACGTCCCGGACCGACCGGTCCATGTGCGGGTCCAGCCCCGCACACACCGCGTCGAACGCCTCCGCGAACACCGGGAAACGTGCATGGAGTTCGCGGCCCATGCCCAACCGCTGCGACCCCTGCCCCGAGAACAGCACGGCCAACGACCGCTCGACCGCCACACCCCGCGCGATCTCGGCGCCCTCCACCAGTACCGCCCGGTGCTCCAAGGTTCCCCTACCGGCGGCCGCGAGGGAGAAGGCAAGGTCGAGCGGACGGATGCCGTCGAGCGAGGTGACGCGCTCGACCTGGGCGTCCAGCGCCGTCTCGGACCTGCCGGACACGGTGCAGGGCAGCACGGCGGGCGTCAGGTCCGGCTGGTCGTCGCCGGACTCGACCGGCGGGGCCTGCTCGATGATGGTGTGCGCGTTGGTGCCGCTGATGCCGAACGCCGACACGGCGGCGCGGCGCGGCCGGTCGGCCTGCGGCCACGGCATCGCCTCGGTGAGCAGTCGTACGTCACCGGCGGACCAGTCGACGTGGGTGGAGGGTTCGTCCACGTGCAGGGTGCGGGGCAGCACCCCGTGCCGCATCGCCATCACCATCTTGATCACACCGGCGACACCGGCGGCGGCCTGCGTGTGACCGATGTTGGACTTCAGCGAGCCGAGCAGCAGTGGATGCTCCGCGTCGCGCTCCCTGCCGTACGTCGCCAGCAGGGCCTGCGCCTCGATCGGGTCGCCGAGTGTAGTGCCCGTGCCGTGGCCCTCGACGGCGTCCACCTCCGCCGGTGACAGTCCGGCGTTCGCGAGTGCCTGGCGGATCACGCGCTGCTGGGAGGGGCCGTTGGGGGCGGTGAGCCCGTTGCTGGCACCGTCCTGGTTGATCGCCGAACCCCGTAGGACGGCCAGCACCTGGTGCCCGTTGCGCCGCGCGTCCGAAAGCCGTTCGAGTACGACGACGCCGACGCCCTCCGACCAGCCGGTGCCGTCGGCCGCGTCCGCGTACGCCTTGCACCGCCCGTCCGTCGCCAGACCACCCTGCCGGGTGAAGCCCGGAAAGCCGAGGGAGGACGACATGACGGTCACACCACCGGCGAGGGCGAGCGTGCACTCGCCGCTGCGCAGCGACTGGGCGGCCAGGTGCATGGCCACGAGGGAGGAGGAGCAGGCCGTGTCGACGGTCACCGCCGGGCCCTCCAGGCCGAAGGTGTACGAGACACGGCCGGACACCACGCTCGCCGCCAGACCGGTGCTGGCGTGGCCCTCGATGTCCTCACGCGAGTTCATCACGAGCGTCAGGTAGTCCTGGCCACCGGTGCCGACGAACACACCGGTCGCGCTGCCGCGCAGCGATGTCGGGTCGATCGCCGCGCGCTCGATCGCCTCCCAGGAGGTTTCGAGGAGGAGCCGCTGCTGCGGGTCCATGGCCAGCGCCTCACGCGGCGAGATCCCAAAGAAGCCCGCGTCGAACTCGCCGACTCCGTGCAGGAATCCGCCCTTGGCCGTGGCGCTCCGGCCGCGCCCGTCCGGGCCACGGCCTCCGCCCAGCAGGGCGTCCAGGTCCCAGCCCCGGTCGGTCGGGAAGTCGGAGATCCCCTCCCGGCCCTCCGTGACGAGCGCCCACAGATCCTCGGGAGAGTCGATGCCGCCGGGCAGCCGGCAGGCCATGCCCACGATGACGACCGGGTCGTCCGCCGCACCCGCGACCACGGCGGTCGGCAGGTGGACGTCACCGCTCTCGTCGAGCAGCTCGGTGACGAGGTGCTGGGCGAGGACCATCGGGGTCGGGTGGTCGAAGACAAGAGTCGCGGGCAGCCGCAGGCCCGTGACCGCGGTCAGCCTGTTGCGCAGCTCCAGCGCGGTGAGGGAGTCGATGCCGAGGTCGTTGAAGTCGCGGTCCGCGTGGATGCTCTGGGCGGAGGCGTGGCCGAGGACCGCGGCGGCCTCGGTACGCACCATCTCCACGACGAGACGAACGCGCTCGGCCTCGCTCAGGTCCCACAGCCGTGCCGCGAGTGCGGCCGCTGTACCGGCGCCGCTCGCGGTCGTCGCGGCCATGCGCCGACCCCCACGGACCAGCCCACGGAACATGGTGGGAACCTCACCGCGCATACGGGGCGAGGCAAATGTGGAGAGCCTGCCGAGGGGGACCAGGTGGGGCTCGTCGAGGGTGGTCGCGGTGTCGAGGAGCGCCAGCCCCTGTTCGACGCTGAGCGGCGGGATGCCCGAGGAGGCGATCCGCTTGCGCTCGGCCTCGGACAACGTCGCCGTCATACCGGCCGTGGGCGCCCACGCGCCCCAGGCCAGCGACTGCGCAGCCAGACCCAGCGAACGACGGTGCAGGGCCAGGGCGTCCAGATAGACGTTGGCCGCCGCATAGTTACCCTGACCCGCCGAACCCATCACACCCGAGATCGACGAGAACAACACGAACGCCCTCACGTCCATGTCCCGCGTCAACTCGTGCAAATACCAAGC
>NZ_JBVJTD010000045.1:0-35487 GCF_055605965.1 Streptomyces sp. NPDC037126 | reverse complement strand
TCCTCCGGATACGGAGACCTACGTCCCACCAAGACACCCTTCCTCGGACCATCAAGATCCATTGTCAGAGTGTCCACACCCCAGGGGTCGCCTCATCTGGAACAACCAAGTCGTCCCGAACCTGTCCGCCGCCGAGGCCGCGACCCTGAAGAAACGCTTCGAGCCCTTCTCCGTCCCGGCGATGCTCGCGGCCCGCGAGGGGAAGATGTTCACCGATTTCTACTCGCCGGCCAAGGCCATGGAGGCGCTCGCCATCACCGACGGCGTCGCGAGCAGGATCATGACTCCCATGCTGGTGCTGGACTACGACGATGAACAGTTCTATCCCGGTCAGCCCCGGGAGCTGTACGACAAGCTGGCCTGTCCCAAGGACTATGTGAAGCTCACCGCCGCTCAGGGGGCCCAGCTGCACTGCTCGCCGATGGCACCGCAGGTCCACTGCGAGACGGTCTTCGACTGGCTGGAAGAAACCCTCTGACCTCGCCTCCGCCCGGTGTGGCGGCGCACCTGCGGCGCCGCCACCCGTCGAACGGACGCCCCGGGGCCGCGCCTTCGAGCCCCGGCTCACCCCCGCCTGCGCGCCGTCGCCAGGCGGGGCTCTCGCTGTACTGCCGCGTGCGGGCGCCGCGGCTTCGTGCGGCCCGGCAGCACCGTGCCCAGCCAGCCGGAGAGGAACCCGACGGGGACGGAGACGATGCCGGTGCCCGTGAACGGGAACCAGTTGAAATGCGATGCCGGGAGCACCGAGAAGACCGAACCGGAGACGAGGCTGGTGCCGGAGAACAGCACCAGCACCGACACCGAGCCCCCGATGAGCGTGGCCATCAGTCCGGTGCTGGTGAAGCGACGCCAGAAGAGGCCGTACACCAGGGCGGGTGTGATCGCGGAGGCGCACAGGCAGAAAGAAAGGGCTGCCAGGGGCATCAGGGAGTGACGCTCGAGCAGGGCGGCCACGACGATGGTGGGCAGCCCGACGGTGAGCGTCGACCAGCGCGCCAGCGCTATCTCCCGGCGCTCCGGCATGCCCGGGTTGCGTGACGCGAGCACGTCGTGGGCGAGGGAGTTGGCGCAGGCGAGGACCATCCCCGCCACGGAGGCCAGCACCGTCAGCAGGAGTGCCGTTGTCACCAGGGTGAACAGGACGGACTCCACGGTCGAGACCTGCGCGCCGAACACCGCCCGCGTGCCGAGCAGGTAGGCCGTGTTGCCCTGCGGGTCCGACTGGGCGACGGCGCCGCGGCCGATCATGGCCGTGGCGCCGAACTCCACCACCACCATGACCGACATGAACACGGCCACGATCGCCACGGCCCAGGACATGGAACGGCGCACGTGACGGGGTTCGGAGACGGAGTACACGCGCATGGTGTTGTGCGGCAGACACGCGACCCCGAGCACGATCGTCAGCTCGAAGAAGATCATGTCGATACGGCCTGTGATCCCGGGGGTGAACTGCTGGCCGTAGTGGAGGAAGGCCGGTCCCACGCCGCTGTGCTGCGCCGCCGTGTCGAAGAGGGAACCCAGGTCCCAGTCGAAGCGGTGCAGGACGAGGAGGGCGACCGTGATGCCCGAGCCGATCAGCACCGTGGTCTTGAGGATCTCCATGAGCGCGGTTCCCTGCATGCCGCCGATCGCCGCGTAGAGGATGACCAGGAAGCCGATCCCCAGCACGCAGCCCGCCTTGACGGACTCGTTGGAGAAGCCGAGGACGTACGCCATCAACCGCCCGAAGCCGGCGAGCTGGACGACCATCACCGGCAGGAGCGTGACGATGGTCACCACGCCGACGGCGATGCGCACGGTGCTGTGCGGCATCCGGCGCGCAAGCACGTCCCCCATGGTGAACCGGCCGTTCCTGCGCAGTGGTTCGGCCAGCAGGAGCATCGCCAGTGCGAGCGACAGCACCGTGCTCAGTGCGAGGACGACCCCGTCGTAGCCGGTCAGGGCGATCAGGCCGCCGGTGCCGAGCACGGTCGCCGCCGAGATGTAGTCGCCCGCGATGACCAGCCCGTGGCGCAGCGGGGACGGGCTGCCGTGCCCGGTGTAGAACTCCCCGAGACCGTCGCTGTCCGGGCCGGTCACCACGCACAGCGTCAGTGCCAGAGCGCTGGCGGCACAGAAGGCGACGAACGACATGCCGGAGAGGGCACCGCGACCCGGGGCTGCGGCAGAGGCACAGAGCGTGGCACAGACCCCGCTCATCGAAGCACTCCTCGCCAGGGGTCCGCTTCGGCCCCCTCCTCGGGGACGTCATCCGCGGCAGCGTTCGCCCGCCCGTGGGCGGTGTGCTTGCATCCCACCGCCGCCGCCAGGAGGACTGGGAGCTGGAGGCACGCGAGAAGCAGCCCGAGGGGCATGCCGCCGGTGACCGTACGGGCCATGAAGCCGGGCGCGGCCGCCGCGAGGAGCAGGAACGACGCGAAGAGGCCGAACACTCCGAGTGTGGTCACGCGCCAGGTCCGGCAGCACGCCTCACGCGGCAGACGCAGGTAGAGGAAACCGTCCCCGTCCCCGCGGCCGGGGGGTCCGGGGTCGGGTTCGGGGGGAGCCGGTTCGCGGTCGGCCGGCCAGGTGTATGCGCCCGGTGGCGAGTAGTGGGACATCCCGGGGGCTCCTTGCAGGTGCGGTGCCGCGGGCGGCGAATCGCACGGAGGGGGCGGAAGCGATCCCCGGAACGGTAGTCACTGCGCGGGGCCGCCGAGCGGCATTGGCGCCGAAGTGATCAGGCGAAGTGCGCGTTGTGCCCGATAGGGAGGTTTCCGGAGTGTCGTAGGCGTCCGGTCGCCACCCCCTATGGTGCAAAGCGAGGAGTACGCAGGGTTCCCGCTCCGCACGGCGCGTGCCGCACGTCCCGGCACGATCCTTCGCCGGCCGGTGACGAGGCGTGATGCTGCCGGCCTCGCCTGACCGGCGGTCTCCACGGCGCGGCCGCCCGCACGTACCGCGCGCAGAAGCACCAGGACGGCGCCGCTTTTCCGTCGCGGGCGGCTTCACGCGGCCGCGCGCCTGCCCGGCATGCGACCGCTGTCCGGTGAACCCCGGCGCCGTCCGGAAGGCCGGACGGCTGCCCCGCAGGCAGGTCCAAGTCCCGCGGGCACCCCGCATGTACCGAGGATCCGGTTGACCGCCCACATCTGATGTGCAGTCAAGTTCCGTTCGCCCTCACCCCTCTCTCACCCTGCCTAATTCCCTTCAGGCCACACCGCGTCGTGCGGACGGGGAATGGACCGGGCTCTCGCTGTCCCTGAGGCCTCCCGGCCTGCGTACGGCGGGTGGCGCGCGGGCGGTGACCGCGATGCCCGACGGCAGGCTCCGGTTAGGCGTCCACACTGTCGGGCATGTCATCAGGAACACGGACGGAGGCTGGACCTCCCCGGACCACCTCTACGCCTGGGTGACGCCCGGCCTGCCTGCCGACCCTCCCTGCTTTCCGGGCAAGCCCGACGAGAACCCACGGTGAAGGCCATGGCCGCCGCCGCGAGTCTCCCGAACGGGGACATGTACGCCCTCCTCGGCATGGCCTGACCGCGGTCGGCCCCAGGACCGGCCACAGTGGTCCGTGGTCACCCTGTACGGCGTGAATCGACGAGCTCAGGCGCGCGGACGTGCCGCGGGGTCTGCACGCAAGGCCGGTCGGGCGCGCGTCCGCGGGGCGCTCCTGTCGGTCCGCTACGGCTCCTCCGGGTTGACGCACGGGCTGACACAGCACCGTCATCGTCAGGTTCGAATGGACGCGGCAGCATGAAACTAGCGAAGTCATGTTGTGGATTAGGGCTCCGCATATTGCATAAAGCTATGCGAAGTCGTGCGGTGGCTGAGAGAGCGGCGCGACGATGGGCCCGCCCGGCCGGTTCTGCAGGGAGGCGGCCCTCGACCGCCCTTCCTGTAGCTGTGCGCGGAGTGCGAAACATTCAAATGTGCAACCTGGATGAGCACTTCGGCTATGTGCCGCCGGCTGCCGAGCGCCCCGGTACCGCAGCGCTCCCGGATCCCGCGGCGGGTGTCCGTGGCGTAGTCCGTGACGGCGCGGGACGCGGGCAGGTGGCGGGACGGGTCACGACGTCGCATTTCAGAAGGTGTCGTCCACGGAACCGCATCGCGTGTCCCCGGCGGCGCCCGAGACGGCCGATGCCCGGTCGGCGGGACGGTCCCGGCGGGAGACCGCCCGGTTCCACCGGTGCTGTCGGAACGTCAAAACCATTCCAGGGCAAACCAGTTGCTTGACCGTTTCGCGGTGCGGGGCTAGAACACCTCGCACAGCCCCGGTCTGCTGCCTCCCCTGGGAACGCCCCTTTCGGGCGGACGCACGCGGAACCGGCACCCACCCACCGGACCTCTTCATCGCAGCGCGCCTGCGCTGAGTATCCCTCACCGCCTCTGGAGTCTGCGATGGCCGCGAAACACGTTCGCCCGCGCAGGATCGCGCTGGTGCTCCTGCCCCTCCTCCCCCTTCTGCTCTGGCCGGTGTTGTGGCACATGGCCCAGTCGGCCTCGGCCGACGGCGTCTCCTCGTACTCCTTGCTGTACGACCCCGGCCCCGCGCACAAGTGCTACGGGATGGTCATCGAGGGTGTCTCGGACACGGCTCCCGACCGCTCGCGCGAGAACCTCTCCGGCTGTGGTGATTTCACCGCGGGCAAGGAGTTCACCCGTACTGATTCCGGCCACTCCGCCTGGGACATCGGCACACACGGCTGGAACAAGAGCAGCTGGGGCCGGACGCCCGGCTACTCGTTCACACCGCAGACCAGTGCCCGGACGGTGGGCATGACGAACAACGCCGCCGGAACGGGCTGCACACTCCACGAGACGAATGTCAGCTACTCCTACGTGGGTTCCCAGCTGCGCGCGAACACCGACCGCAGTGCTCCCACCCTGGCCGACGGCTCCCTGGACGTCACCTACAACGCGAAGATCCACCAGACGGGAGGCTTCACCAAGGGCTGCCAACGGCGTGCGCTGCTCACCACGGACTTCATCTTCGAGGACCCCGTCCACGGCGCCGATCCGGACGTACTCTCCGTCGTCCACTTCGACCCGGGCCACTTCATGAAAAAGACCAGCGGCGTCCTGTACAAGGACAAGGCCTGCCGGTCCGGGGCCCGAGGATGCCGGCTCCAGGTGGCCGCCGACGCGCCGATGCTGGAGGACTCCCGGCCCGGGGCGATCAGCGACGACGCCAGCGCGCTGTTCGACAAGTACGCGACCGACTTCAACCCGAACCATCTGGCGAAGTCTCAGTTCACCCTGCGGGCCGTACAGGTGGTGAGCACCAACGTGGGCACCAGCACGGCCACCACCGTGAGCAACATCGACGCTCGCGTCACGCCGCGGGCGGCCTTGCGGACCACGCTCCGGAACTCGTCTCCGAGCAGCGGCATGTGCCTGGACGACAGGGCCAACGGGGGAAGGAGCGGTGACATCGTCCAGATCCACACCTGCAACGGGACCTCGGCCCAGAACTGGACGATGGGCTCGGACGGCACGATCAAGGTGCACGGTCTGTGCCTGGACGGGAGCCGGAGAGGTACGGCCGACGGCGGTACCGTGATCCTCTCCACCTGTACCGGCACCGCGGGCCAGAAGTGGGTCGCCGGCCGCTACGGTCAGGTCTACGGCCTGGTGGGGGGGAAGTGCCTCCAGGTGGCGAAGTCCGTGAACAACGCTCCGGTCACCAGGGGAAGCTGCTGGGGTGGCGAGGTCCAGAAGTGGTGGACAGGCGCAAGCCGCAGATGACGGGCCCGCTCGCGACGCGGAGACCTTGGCCGTGGCCTCACGCCGCCGCAGGGCTCGCACGGGCGGCTCGGCGGGACACGGGCCTGCGGCGACCGGCCGGGTGGCGGCGCGAGGGCCCCGCCCGCGTCGCCACGCCCTCGGTCCGGGGTGGCCGAGCCCGCCCCGCCGACGGGTACCACCCTGCTGCCACGCAGGCGTGGTGAACCCGCCGAGCACACCGTACGAGCGTGCCACCAGCCGGCCTGCCCGCTCTCTCACCGCGTCCGGCTCGTCCGCCCTGTCCACGCCCCCCGGGGCGATGCCGCCGCCACAGGGTGTGGGCGAGGCTGGTGATCGTCGACGCCGAGGACCACGCCGCGCCCGCCTTCTTCGCAAAACCCGTGGTGAGCGATGCGGTGGACTTCCTGCGCGAGTCGTGGGAATAGGTCTCCCGAAAATCCGGACCGAGTCCGATGTGAATGAGGTACGCGGGTAGACTGAGGTCATGACCGAACCCGTCGGCCTGCGCGAGCGGAAGAAGGCGAAGACCCGGAGGGCGATCTCGGAAGCCGCGATCTCCATGTTCCTTGAGCGTGGCTACGACCAGGTGTCGGTCGCGGAGATCGCGGCCGCGGCCGAGGTCACCAAGTCCACGGTCTTCGTCTACTTTCCCAGCAAGGACGACCTGGTTCTGCACCGCATCGCCGACCACCTCGCGCAGTCGGCCGAGGTGGTCCGGCACCGCCGGGCGGAGCAGAGTCCGCTCGACGCGCTGGAGGAGACCTTCCTGAGGCAAGTGGAGTCCCGTGATGCCGTCTCGGGTCTGTCCGGCAGGCCCGAAGTGATCGCGTACATCCGCCTGGTCCTCGAAACCCCGTCCCTGGCAACCGCCCTCAACCGCTATCAGGAACGGTCCACCCGGCTCCTCGCCGAAGCCCTGCGCGAGGCGAGCCCGGGCATGGATGCCATGAGGGCCCGGCTGGCCGCGTGCCAGATCACCGCCGTCCAGTTCCTGCTCATCCGCGTCAATCAGGAACGCGTCGTCGGCGGGGCCTCACCTGACTCCGTCGCGGCGGCGCGCCATGATGCCCACAGCGCGTTCGATTCCCTCCGCAACGGCCTGCGCCTGTAACTGCCCTGGCGGACGCCGGCGGTGGGCATGACGGCCCGGCGGACCTTCCCCGGCCCTTCCGGCGCGTTCGCGGCCGCCTGCCTGGGCGCCCTTCCTTCACCGGGCGGACGTGAACACGGGCTGAGCGTCGGTGAACAGCGACAGCGCGGCCCGGACGATCTCCCGCTTGTACAGCGGGACGTCGGTGATCTCGAGCCGGCTGAGCCTGCCGCCGGTGCCGGTGCGCACGGTGACAGTGCCTTTGAAGGTGTCCTGTCTCTGCTTCCACACGTACTCGCAGTGGCGGTCGTCGTGCCGTCCGCCGAGGAGACAGGCGAATCCGCCCAGGACGTAACCCACCACCTCCCCGTCGCCGCGGCCTTCCAGCTGGTCGCGATTGGCATGGGCGATGACTCGCTGATCGGTCTCGTCGGGTACCCAGTCGGGGTCCTCGCCCAGCAGGACGGAGTGTGACCTGCCTTTGATCACGGCATTCGCCGCGGCCCGTTCGAGCGGGGCCGCCATGGCCCTGGGAAAGACGACGGACGTGCAGGCCACCCAGTCCAGGTGGCCGTGCAGGGTACCCAGGATGCCGTCGCAGCCGTGCGTCATGCCGCTGGCGACCTGGTCCGGGCTGGTCGGGCAGATGACCGGCGTCCCACCGCACAGACGAATCGAGTTCGGCACACCGTCCCGCCCGGGGAGGAACACGCGGCATCCCGCGAACTTCGGGTCGTTGGCAAGCTCCTCCGCCCAGCCCTCCTCATTGGACTGCAGCGTGAGGTTGTAGGTGACATCTCTGCTGTCGAGCGGTGGAAACGGCGCCTGGATCTGCTCCCAGAGGTCGAGTTGCCGCCAGGAGTACGTCAGTGGCTGATTGGTGTCGCAGTAGAACTGGATCGTCGTGCCCTGCGGGATGGCGACGATCTCCATCTCGGGCGGGGTGTAGGCCGGGTCGGCATCCAGCCCGCCGTGTCCGAGCAGCACATGACGTTCCATTCCCGCACCTTCCGGAGAGCCGGTCCCGATCGTTTCATGTGCCTTCAGCCACATCGACGGAATCCGGTCGACCGTTGGGGCACGCCCGGCGCCCCGAAGGCCTCACGCTCAGCGCGTTCCGGCCGCGCGTCCGGGGGACTGCCACGGTGGTCCCCCGGACGCGCACCCGCCTCTTCGCCGTTCGGACGGGCGTGGTGCCAAGTCCCGGCCGTCAGCCGGTCGTCGGCCGGTACACGTACACTCTCGTGGCGACCTTGCAGATGCCCGGCGGGACGACCTCGGCCCGAAGAGTCCGGGACCGCGGGTCGTAATCCACGCCCTCGGCCTCGAAGCCGCCCGAGCAGATGCTCTTGCGCGGGAGCTGGAGCAGCGTGGTGACGGTGCCCGTGATGGGACTGCCGTCCAGCGCGTGCGGCAGGTCCACCTGGAGCAGGTCCTTCGCCGCGTCGTCCGAGACGCACACCAGCCGGGTGCTGGAGACGAAGTCGCACGCCTGGACGTTGGCCACCGTGCGGTCGAGGCTGATCTGGCCGGCCTGCGGCAGCGCACCGCCCGTAGGGGGCGTCGAGGTGTTGAGCAGTGGCGTGGGGAACACCAGCAAACGGTTCTCGTCGCCCCATTCCCCCGAAACCATCCACTGGTTGTCCGGCGAGACGGTGGCGAAGGAGTTGTTGTGGGCCTCGCCGCTGTCGAGGGTGTGCTCGTACTCGTAGCGCTGTCCGCCGGGCGTGGTGACGGTGAACAGCTTCGACGTCGTCCCGTCGCTCTGGTAGGCGTCGAAGACGTAGCCTGCGTCGGAGATGTCCGGGTCGCCGATGTGGTTCCATCCCTTCGTCCGCAGGGACAGCGGTTCCGACGCCAGGCCGCGGTAGAGCAGGGAGCCGTCCGGGAAACTGGCCAGTCCCTCGCCGCCGGTCAGGGAATTGACGTGAGAGTAGTCCTTGCCGGTCCAGCCGCCGGGCGAGGGATCCGCCGCGGCGGCCGGCTCGGCCATGGCGGTGACGGCGGTGGCCACGGCGGCGAGCAGGATCGCGGCAGAGCGAATGCGAGACGTCATGTGGGCCCCATCTGGTCGGGATCGGGAACGCGATCCTAGATCCGGCCCCGGCCTGCGGTCTGTACCCCGCAGGTAGCTTGTCCTGAACTGAGGCGACACCCACCTGCCCGAACCGCCACGACGCCGACGAGCCCATGGGATCCTTGACCGGGGCTGGTCATACGTCAGTGGTGTTCAGTACCCGCCGAGATGCTGCCCCATGGAGAAGCATCGTCATCGCAATCAGGCTCTGTGCAAAACTTTTTGAGACACAGTCATATCCATTCCACGTCCGCCCTCGTCCGGTGCGTCGGCACGCGGGGGGGGGGGTGCCACCACCGACGGCGCCGACGCGCTGACGGCGTGTCGGTGCGACCCTGCGGCCGGGGAGAGCCGGGCGCGGACGAACCGGCCGGCCCGGCACCGCATGCGAAGGTCCGTGCCCGAGCGGGAGATGGGTTCGCGACACCGTACCGCCGCGTTCGACGAGTGGTGGCCGGCGTCCGATCCCGCACGCCGTGCGGCGCGGCGTCTGAACCGGCATCCAGCACATCAGCCGACGTCCTGGCATCCGCTGCCGACCCGGCGGTGCCACCGGCACCGCGAGCTCGCGGACGTGCCGTGTTGCCGACCGCGCCCGGCGGTACCGCGGAGATCCTCCCCGGCTCCCGTCTCATCCTGGCCCTGGCCGTCGGAACAGCCGTGGCGATGGCTCCGACCGTCACCGTCCGTACGACGACCCCTCCCTCGAACAACGGGAGCTCACGGTGCTGGCTTCGCTTGCCTCGAAGGACACGGACGGCAATGTGTCCATCACGGTCATCAACGCCGATCCCGCCCACGACGTGCCGGCGACGGTGACCACCGGAAGCCACGCACACGCGGCCTCGGCCGACACCTCGACCCTGGCCCCGTCCAGTCACCAGGACTACAACGACAGGAGTAACCCCGGCAAGGTGCGGATCCGGCAGGGCACCGCCTCGGTCGGCAGGGGGGCCTTCACCTATACCTTCCCCGCACACAGCATCCCGGTGCTGGAACTCCATCCGGCCGGATGACGGCACGCGGCCCTCACCGGCCATGAGACATGTGGTCCCGGGCACCGGACCGGCACCGGCCTCCGGGACCACATGTGCACGCACTTGGTGAGGGGCCCGCCACCCCCGGGGGCTGTGCTGCCGGCGTCATCCACGGGAGCGGCACGCGCGGTGCGGGCGGTGGGGACGGGGGCTGCGGTGTCGGTGGACCGCTCATGCGGGGTGAGCGGTGTGTGGCGGTACCGCTGGCGCGCCGGGCTGCGGGACAGGACGGCGTCGTCCCTGTTCAGGGGGCATCCGAGAGGCTGGGACGGGGTGGCTTCGGCAGTGGGGCCGGCCCCACTGCCGGGATGCCGCCGAGCGGTTGTGGACAAGGCCGGGTTCTGGCACATGAATGTCCGGCGAGAGGGTGCGGCATGTGCAGTGCATACGACGACGGTGTGGACGCGGCGGTCCGTGCTCTGGGTCCCGTGACGGGGCCGCGGTGGCGTGAGACCCTGCGGCCGGCGATCCGTCTTGGCGAACGTGATGAAGGCGACGGGCGCGCGGACGCCGCGCTGGTCGGGCGGGTGGGAGGACTGCCGGACCTTCCCCAGGACCTCGCCTGGCCGGTGTGGGAGGGGCACGGCCCGCTCACCCACTTCGCGACCATCGACTGTGCCGCCCTGCCCGTGCACGAGCTGGACTTCCCCCTGCCCGCCGACGGCACGCTGCTGTTCTTCCGCTATGCCGCTGCGGAATACGAGTTCGCGCCGGACGGAGACGAGGACACCTTCGTCGGGTGTGCGGGAGGCGAACCACAAGACGGGGCGAGGGCGGCCGTGATCCATCTGCCTGCCTCCGCGGCGACGCGCCCACGGCCAGCGCCTGAGGGTCTCACGGTACTCGACCAGGTGTCCCTTCGCCGGTTCCCGACGGCCCTGACCTGGCCCGCGTTCGGCGGTGTCGATGAGGAACTCGCCGACACCGGCACCGACACCGATGACGTCGAGGACATCCTCGAGGAACTGTCGGAAATCGGCTACGAGGAGCACAACGGCCACTGGCCGCAGATCGGCGGGCACACCCGCCCCGTCCAGTTTCCCGTGGAAGAGGAGATCAGCGACGCGCTGCTCGGCCCGGAAGCCACCGAGGCAGAGCACCTCGCCGAACAACGCCGCTGGACCATGCTCGCCTCGTTCGACGAGGGTGACACGACGGGCGTCGACGGTGTCGTGTACTGGATGATCCGCCACGACGACCTCGCCGCCCACCGCTTCGACAAGGCAGCGGTAGGCGCCCCGGCGGAGACGGCCGTGAGCGATCCGGAGGTGGACTCTGTGCCCACTGAGGGTCAGCTGTTCAGCGCCGTGGACGCGCTGCTGGAGCACGGCGCCCAGGACGGTCTCCCCGACCCCGCCCAGCGCAGGCGGCTCAGGGAGGCCGGCGGGCTGAGCCAGGCCCAGATCGCGACCGCGCTGAAGACGCGCCGTGCAACCGTCGCGAGATGGGAAGCGGGCCAGCGCGAGCCGAGGCCGCCGCAGCGCGCCGCCTACGCCCGGCTGCTGGAGAAGCTGGCCGAGCGCTTCCCGGCTCCCGCCCCCGCTCCTGAGGTTGCCCCCGTTCCTGACGCTGTCCCCGGCCCTGAGGTTGCCCCCGTTCCTGACGCTGCCCCCGGCCCTGACGTTGCCCCCGCCCCGGCCGCGCAGCCGAACACGTCCACCGGCCCCGCAGCCGCTCCCGCCCCGGCGGCCGACGCTCCGGCGGGCCTCACCGCACCCTCCCTCGCCGCCCCGGCCGCTGCCGTACGCCCGGCGCCCTCCGCTCGGCCGGCCGCGTCTCCGTCCCGGAGCCCGAGCCCGAAGAGCGCGGCGAAGACGCCTGCCGCCACCGACAAGCGGTTCGAGAACGGTCCGCTCGCTGTGGTTGACGTCGACACCGACGCGCAGGACTCGCGTACTGTGTCGGCGGCCTGGTCCTGGACGTGCCCGCGAAGTCCCTGCCGTCACTGATCGAGTGGACCCTGTCAAAGGCCCGGCTCGGACAGGCCCGCCTGCACCGCAACGGCCGCGACGCCGACCCCGTCCTCGTCCTCACCCCGGCCGCGCTGGAGCGCTACGGCCTGCCCCGCCGTCCTGTCGGACGAGGAGCGGCGCGCCGGACCTGAGTCACGTGCACCTGTCCCGCGTGGACCTCGGGGCCGGACGGCCGACGGTGACAGGCTCCCGTCGCCGTTCACCCCCGAAGGGGGACCGTCCGACCGGGCTGGCCTGGTACGCCACCCCCACCGTCGCCTATGCGGTGGAGCTCGGCTTCGAGGTCGCTCCGATCGAGGCGTACGTGCGTACCCGGACCGGGCCGTTACCTGGACGGCTGGTACAGGCGGCTGCGCGACGCGTACGTGGCCACGATGGCCGATCTAGGCGTCACCACCGGTCTGGGCGGCCAGGAGTTCCTGGACGCGATGGCCCGCTCCAGGCACGTGGACCCGACGATGGCGCTGCTGGCGGGCGCGATCAAGGCGACCGCGAAGGGCGGTATCGGCAAGCTGCGTCAGCGCAATCGGGGCCAGGTGCCGTACTACGAGCCGTGGCCGGCCCCCGCAAGGGAGACGTGGCGCCCCGACATCCGGTCCGCCGTGCTGGCCAGCCAGCGCATCGGAATCCACCGCAAGCTGATGAAGATGGCCGCGGCGGCCGATCTGTACCCGGTGGCCATCGGTACCGACGCCGTCGTCTACCCCTCACCCGGTCCGTCCCCGCTGGACGTCCTGCCGCACACCCCCGGCGGCAAGCCGGTGGCGGGCACGTTCCGGCTCGGTGTCTCCCCGGGCATGGTGCAGCACCAGGGCACCCGGACCGTCCTATGGGCGGAAGAGCAGTTCGAAGAGCACGGCGGCGTCTTCAACGTCGCCAACCTGATCAAGTCCGATCCGACGGCCGGGGAGGGCGCGTAGCAGGTCCTGGGTCCGCGCTCGCGGTTCCGGGGCTGTCCGTGCTGACCTCAGTGCTCTCGGAGCGATTGTTCGGTGTTGCTGACGTGCAGCAGAGCGGCGGCCTGACAGAGGGAGGCGTCGCGGAGGGACAGGGCGTTGAAGATCGCCTCATGCTCCGCGAGGGTCCGGCCCGAGGCCTGGGCGTCGACCAGACCGCGCCAGATGCGGGCGCGCAGGGTGCGGCCGGAGATGCCCTCCAGGAGAGTGAGGAGGGTCTCGTTGCCCGTGGCCGAGATGACGGCGCGGTGGAAGGCGGCGTCGTGGGCGTTGAGCTGCTCGACGTCGTCGCGGGCCTCGCGCATGGCGTCCAGGTGCCGCTTCACCTCGGCCAGCTGCTCGTCCGAGATCCGGGTGGCTGCCAGCGCGGTGGCCACCGGCTCGAGGAGCCGCCGTACCTCCATCAGGTCCTGCAGGGCGGCCGAGTCGCCCTGCAGGAGCTCCACCGCACCGCCCAGCCCCTCCAGGAGCAGGCTCGGCTGAAGGCTGGTCACGTACGTGCCGTCGCCTCGGCGGACCTCCAGCACGCGGGCCACCGCCAGTGCCTTGACGGCTTCCCGGGCGAGGTTGCGGGACAGGCCC
The DNA here is from genome assembly GCF_055605965.1 of Streptomyces sp. NPDC037126. NCBI lineage: Bacteria > Bacillati > Actinomycetota > Actinomycetes > Kitasatosporales > Streptomycetaceae > Streptomyces > Streptomyces sp. NPDC037126. The sequence continues at coordinate 22,036 of NZ_JBVJTD010000045.1, read as the reverse complement.
AGCTGGGCGGCCAGGTCCGGCTCCGGCGGGAGCTTCGAGCCGGGAGGCAGGGCACCGGTCCTGATCAGTTCACGGATCCGCTCTATGGCCTTGTCCGTCAGAGACACCGCGCATCCCTCCCCCGACCGTCCCCCGCCGGTACGTCCGCCCTGATGAGACCCTGAGCGCGGAGGTCGTTCCAGAGGTCTTCGGGGATGTGCTGACCGTGGAGTTCCACGTTTCGTACGACCTGTTCCGCGTTCCGCATGCCGAGGGTGACGTTGATGATACTGGGATGAGTGAACGGGAAGGCGATGGCGGCGGCGGGGAGCGTGGTGCCGTGCGCCTCGCAGACCTCCGCGATCGCGCGGGCCCGTGCCACCAGGTCCCGCGGGGCGTCCTGGTAGTCGTATTTCATGCCCCCGGCGGGCCGGTCGAGCGAGAGAAGTCCCGAGTTGAACACGCCCACCGCCACGACGCTCCGCCCGAGTTCCCGCGCGGCCGGCAGGACGTCGTCCAGTGCCGACTGGTCCAGGAGCGTGTAGCGTCCGGCCAGCATCACCACGTCGGCGGCGGTCTCGCGCAGGAAGCGGGCGAGCATGGCCGACTGGTTCATGCCGGCGCCGATCGCGCCGATCACGCCCTGGTCGCGCTGCTCCGCGAGCGTGGGCATGGCCTCCTCGACCGCCTGCCGCCAGTGGTCGTCCGGGTCGTGGAGGTACACGACGTCCAGCCGGTCCAGGCCGGTGCGCTCCAGCGTGTCCTCGATGGAGCGGAGCACTCCGTCGCGGCTGAAGTCCCACTGTCTGCGCAGGTCGTCCCGTACGACGAAGCCCTCGGTGTCGACGCCGCGCGGCTTCTCGTTGGGCACGAGCAGCCGGCCCACCTTGGAGGAGACGACGTATGCGTCGCGGGGCCGGTCCCGCAGGGCGGCGCCCAGGCGCCGCTCGGAGAGGCCGAGGCCGTAGTGCGGTGCGGTGTCGAAATACCGTACGCCGGCCTGCCAGGCCGCCTCGACGGCGGCGGCCGCGTCGTCGGCCGTGGTGACGCGGTAGAGGTTTCCGATCACGGAGGCCCCGAAGCCGAGTTCCGTGAGGGATGCGCACGTGTTCTGGATCTTCCGCTGGTGCAAGTCGTGCTCCTGGGGTACGGGTGACGAGGCGCCGGTCAGCGTCTGACGTGGGCTGATCCGCCCGCGATGAGCGCCTCGACCTCGGCGAGCGAGGCCATGGAGACGTCTCCGGGCGTGGTCATCGTGAGTGCGCCGTGCGCGGTGCCGTAGGCCAGGGCGCGTTCCAGGCCGGTGCCGCGCAGCAGTCCGTGGATCAGACCGGCGGCGAAGCCGTCGCCGGAGCCGACGCGGTCGAGGACGTGCAGACCCGGCATGCGGGGCCCGGCGACGAAGCCGGTCTCGGCGGACCAGGCGGCCGACGACCAGTCGTTGACCCCGGCCGAGGGCACTTCGCGCAGGGCCGTCGCCAGTACCCGCGCCCCGGGCAGCAGACCCGCCACCTCGACGAGGGCGTCCGCCGCCTCGTCGTCCCCGATGCGCACCTGTCCCGGGTACGTCCCGGCCAGGCCCAGGGCACCCACCACGACGTCGGCGTGCCGGGCGAGCCGCAGGTCGGCCTCCCGGGCCCGGTCGGCCCCGCCCCGGCCCGCCCAGAGGCTGGCGCGGTGGTTGGGGTCGTAGGAGACGGTGACGCCGTGGCGGCGGGCCGCGGCCATGGCCTCGTCGGCGACGGCGACGGTGGTGTCGGACAGGCCGGCGAAGATGCCGCCGGTGTGGAACCAGCGCACCCCTCCCGAGAAGACCGAGTCCCAGTCCAGGTCGCCCTCCTGCAGCTGGGAGACGGCCGTGTGCGCGCGGTCGCTGACGCCGAGCGCGCCGCGGACGCCGTAGCCGCGCTCGACGAAGTTCAGGCCGTTGCGTGCCGTGCGGCCGGCGCCGGTGTCCGGCACCCACCGGATCAGCGAGGTGTCGACACCGCCCTGGAGGATCAGGTCCTCGACGAGCCGGCCCACCTCGTTGTCGGCGAGGGCGGTGACGACGGCCGTCCGCACGCCGAAACAACGGCGCAGTCCGCGTACGACGTTGTACTCGCCGCCGCCCTCCCAGACTTGGAACGAGCGGGCGGTGCGGATCCGGCCCTCCCCCGGGTCGAAGCGCAGCATCACCTCGCCGAGGGCGATGACCTCCGGTCCGCACATCTCCCGCTCCCTTCCACGGCTTCGGCGGTCAGCCGCCTGACCTCGTCGTAGCGCCCGCCCTCCAGGTGGGCCGCGGTGGCCATCCAGCTTCCGCCGACGGCGAGGACCGCCGGATCGGCGAGGTAGTCCGGCAGCCGGTGGGCGCCGATCCCGCCGGTCGGCACGAAACGTGCCTGCGGGAAGGGGGCCGCCAGGGCCCGGAGCATCCTGGTGCCGCCGAGCGGTTCCGCGGGAAACAGCTTGACGGTGCCGAAGCCCGCCTTCAGGGCGCGCATCAGCTCGGTCGCGGTCGCGACACCCGGTACGACGGCGACCCCCGACTCACGGCACCTGGCGACCACGTCCGCGTCGAAGCCGGGTGACACGACGAAGTGGGCCCCAGCCCGGACCGCACGGTCCGCCTGCTCGGGAGTGAGGACGGTGCCGGCGCCGACGGTCAGTCCGCCGTGCGCCGCCATCGTCTTCAGCACCCGCTCGGCGTCGGGAGTGCGGAAGGTGACCTCGGCACACCGGGCGCCGCCCGCCGCGAGCGCGTCCGCCAGCGGAGCGGCCGTGGCCGGGTCGCGCACGGTCAGTACCGGCATGATCCGGGCGCCGGCCAGCAGGGTGGCCAGGTCGGTGGTCATCGGCCGAGCCATCCGCCGTCGACCGGGAGCACGGTGCCGTGGATGTACGCGGCGGCGTCCGAGGCCAGGAACACGGTGGCCCCCGCGAGGTCGTCGACACTGCCCCAGCGGGCGGCCGGGATGCGGTCCAGGATGGCCTTGCTGCGCGCCGGGTCGTCCTGCAGGGCCTGGGTGTTGTCGGTGGCGATGTAGCCGGGGGCGATGGCGTTGACGTTGACGCCGTGCGGGGCCCACTCGTTGGCCAGTGCCTTGGTCAGGCCGGCTACACCGTGCTTGGCCGCGGTGTAGCCGGGCACGTTGATGCCGCCCTGGAAGCTGAGCAGCGAGGCCGTGAAAATGATCTTTCCCTGACCGCGGGCCACCATCGCCGCGCCGACGGCCCGGGTCAACGCGAACTGCGCGCTGAGGTTGACCTGGAGTACCAACTCCCAGTCCGCGTAAGCATGTTCGACAGCGGGGGCGCGGCGGATCGTGCCCGCGTTGTTGACGAGGATGTCCACAGGCCGCTCGCGGCAGGCGAGGGCCACGCCCAGGGCCCGCACGGCTGCGGGGTCGGCCAGGTCGGTGCGGATCGCTTCGAACGCACGGCCCGCGGCGACGACGTCCTTCTCCACGGCGCTGCCGGACCGCTCCAGCGAGGCGCTCACGCCGATGACGTCCGCGCCCGCTTCGGCCAGCGCGCGGGCCATGGCCCGGCCGATACCGCGCCGCGCCCCCGTGACGACGGCGAGCTTCCCGGTGAGGTCGAACGGGTTCATACGGCGGCTCCCTGGGCGTCGTCGGTGCAGTCCACCAGGATCTTCAGCACGTCACCGCCCCTCTCCAGGGCCTCGAACGCGGCAGGTGCCTGCGTGAGCGGCACCACCCTGCTGATCAGCCGCTCGGCCGGGATCGTGCCGTCGGCGACCAGGGCGACCGCCTTCTCGAAGTCGGAGCGGTCGTACAACCGGGCCCCCACGAGCGTGAGTTCGCGCCAGAAGAAGCGGTGCAGGTCCACCTCACGGGGCCGGGCGTGAATGGCCACCAGACACAGGCGGCCGCGTACGCCCAGCACCTCGACGGCGGTGTCCACGCCGCCCGCCGCGCCGGACACCTCGAAGGCGACGTCCGCGCCCGCCTCTCCGGTCCACTCGTGCACCAGCGCCGGCACGTCGTCGTCGGCCGGATGCCAGGCCGTCAGGCCCAACTCCTCCGCGATCCGGCGGCGATGGGCGCTGGGCTCCACGACCCGGACCTCCGCGCCGGCGGCCCGTGCGACCAGGGCGATGAGGACGCCGACCGGGCCGCCGCCGACCACGACGGCCTTCTCCCCCTCCCGCACCCCGGCCCGGCCGACGTCGTGCACGGCCACGGCCGTGGGTTCGACGAGCGCGGCCCGGTCCAGGGGGAGGGAGCCGGGCAGCCGTATCAGGGTGGAGGCGGGCACGGTCCAGCGCTGCTGCATCGCGCCCGGGGAGTCGATGCCGATGAAGTCGAGATGCCGGCAGATGTGCTGGTGGCCGGCCCGGCAGGCCGCGCAGGTGCCGTCCCAGCGCAGCGGCATCACGGTGACCGCGTCACCCGGTCGCCAGCCCTCCACGTCCGGGCCGACACGTACGACGCGGCCGGACATCTCGTGCCCGAGGACGGCGGGCGCGTGTACACGGGCGTCCATGTCGCCGTGGAAGATGTGCAGGTCGGTGCCGCAGATGCCGACGTAGGCGGGGGCCAGCTCCACTTGGCCGGGGCCGGGTTCGGGGGTTTCGGCAAGAGTCGTGCCGAGGGTGCGTGCGGCCAGGTAGCGGACTGCGAGTGTCATCGTGATCTCAGGGTCCCTTCAGCGTGGACGCCGGTGGTGAGCAGCGGGTCGGCGTGGGTGCGGATGCCGGCGGTGACGCCGGTGCGAGCCCGGCCGGGGGAGCGGGCGGCACCGGGGAACTTGTGGCGGCGCGGGCACGGGTGCCGGCCGGAAGCGGTGCCCGGCGACGGCCGGCGGCTCCGGGTCCGCCCTCGGGCGGCACCATCACGCGGGCCGGCTCGAGGGGCAGCGCGCGGGCGCCGGGGCCGCCGCCGGCCAGGGACCGGAGGACGCCGGGGTGCGGCAGGTCGGGTCAGGAGCACGAGGGTGTTCCCTCCTTCTCCTCCGACAGGCGGTAGAAAGAGGTTGCCGTACCGGAGAGGACCGCCTGCTTCTCGCTCTCCGAGCAGTCGTTCAGCAGTTCCTCGACGGTGGCGGCCCACCGGTTCCAGCCGCCTGCGAGGACGCACACCGGCCAGTCGGAGCCGAACATCAGCCGGTCGGGCCCGAAGGCGTCCAGCAGGACGTCCCACACCGGCCTGATGTCGTCGATCGTCCACGTCCGGTGTTCCGCCTCCGTGATCAGTCCGGAGACCTTGCACCGCACCTGGGGACCGCCGGCCAGAGCGCGCACCTCACGCTCCCAGTCGGCCAGCCCTCGGCGGCCCACCGGAGGCTTTCCCGCGTGGTCCAGGACCAGGGGCAGGTCCGGGAGGCGCCGGGCGAGCCGGATCGCCTGCGGGAACTGGTGGGCGCGGATGAGAACGTCGTAGGCGAGGCCCCTGTCCCGCACGGCCCGCAGCCCCCGCTCGACGGTGGGACGCTGGAGCCAGTCCGGGTCGCACTCGCTCTGCACGAGGTGTCGCAGGGCTCGCAGACGGCCGCCTCCGGGCCCGATGAGCAGGGCGTCGAGCACGTCACCGATCGCGGGCGAGGTGAGGTCCGCCCAGCCGACCACGGCGCCGACCAGCGGGTCCTGGTCGGCGAGTGCCAGCAGCTCCTCCGTCTCGGGGACGGAGACCACGCACTGGACGAGCACGCTGCTCGCCAGCCGCCGTCCGGCGATCGGCCGGGTCGCGGACTGTCTCAGGTCCTCGGCCCCGTACGTACGGCGGATCGGCTCGTGCCCCGGCTCGTCCAGCCAGGGCTGCGGCCGGCGGTCCAGGTCCCACAGGTGGTGGTGGGAGTCGATCAGAGTCAGCACATCAGACACGGGAGGACCAGACCGGGCCGTCGGGGTAGGAGTACTCCTTCAGGGACTCGGCGTGCATCTGCGCGCTCAGCCCGGGGAGCGTGGGCGCGAGGTAGTGGCCGTCGGCGATGCGGACCGGGTCGGCGAAGTGCTCGTGCAGGTGGTCGACGTATTCGATGACCCGGTCCTCGACCGTGCCCGATACGGCGACGTAGTCGAACATCGACAGGTGCTGCACCATCTCGCACAGACCGACGCCGCCCGCGTGGGGGCAGACCGGCACTCCGAACTTGGCGGCGAGCAGCAGGATCGCGATGTTCTCGTTGACGCCACCGACCCGTGCCGAGTCGATCTGCACGATGTCCACCGCTCCGGCCTGCAGCAGCTGCTTGAAGACGACCCGGTTGGCGATGTGCTCCCCGGTGGCGACCTTGATGGGACGCACGGCATCGCGTACGGCGGCGTGGCCGAGGATGTCGTCGGGCGAGGTGGGTTCCTCGATCCAGTACGGCTGGTAGGGGGCCAGGGCGTGCATCCAGTCGATCGCGGCCTGGACGTCCCATCTCTGGTTGGCGTCGACCGCGATGCGGATGCCGTCGCCCACCGCCCGGCGCGCGGTGCCCATGCGCCGTATGTCGTCCTCCAGGGAGGAACCCACCTTCAGTTTGATCTGGGTGAAGCCGGCGGCGACGGCCTCGCGGGCCAGGCGGGTCAGCTTCTCGTCGGAGTAGCCGAGCCAGCCGGGAGTGGTGGTGTATGCGGGATAGCCCTGGTCGAGGAGCCGGGCGGTGCGGTCGCCGCGACCGGGTTCCGCCCGGCGCAGGATCTCCAGTGCCTCCTCGGGGGTGAGGGCGTCGCTCAGCCAGCGGAAGTCGACCTGCGCGACCAGTTCCTCCGGCGGCATCTCGGCCAGGAAGCGCCAGACGGGCTTGCCGGCCCGCTTGGCGGCAAGGTCCCAGGCGGCGTTCACGACCGCGCCGGTGGCCATGTGGATGGCGCCCTTCTCCGGTCCCAGCCAGCGTAGTTGGGGGTCGTGGACAAGGGATCTGGAGAAGGCTCCGAGGTCGCCGCAGACCTCGTCCACGGACCGGCCGACCACGTGAGGGGCGAGGGCCGCGATGGCGGCGGCCTGCACGTCGTTGCCGCGTCCGGTGGTGAAGGCCAGGGCATGGCCCTCCAGACCGTCGTCCGCGTCGGTGCTCAGGACGACGTAGGCGGCCGAGTAGTCGGGTTCGGGGTTCATCGCGTCCGACCCGTCCAGATGCTCGGAGGTGGGGAAGCGCACGTCCAAGACGTCGAGGGCGGTGATGCGGGCGGATGCCGGGGGAGCGGGCAGGGCGGATGACATGGCGGCAACTCCTGGGAGAGTAGGGGAACACGGCCCCTGGTGACGAGACGTGGGCAACGGCGGAGGGCGCGGGGCGGCCGGACGGCCAGCCGGTTTCACTCCTGGGCCTTGCCGCCCGTGATGCGCGAGATGGACAGCGCGACCAGGATGATCAGGCCGTTGAGAGCTCCGATCCACTGGGCGGGGACACCGGCCAGGGTGAGCACGTTCTGGATCATGAAGAGCAGCAGGATGCCGCTGAAGGCGCCGAACATGGTGCCCTTGCCGCCGTTGAGGCTGATCCCGCCGATGACGGCGGCTGCGAAGACGGTGAAGATGTAGCCGTTGCCCTGCGCGGAGGCCACTGAGGCCAGGCGTCCGGAGAGCAGCAGCCCGGCGAGGGCGGCGAGCAGGCTGCCGGTGACGATGACGATCCACAGCACCCGGTCGGTGCGGATGCCGGCCGCCTTCGCCGCGTCGACGTTGCCGCCGATGGCGTACAGCGAGCGTCCGAAGCTGGTCCAGCCGAGGACGACGACGGCGACGGCGAACAGCACCAGGCAGATCCAGATGGAGGCGGGCATCCCGAACCATTCGGCAGTGCCCGGATACAGCATCGACTGCGGCAGCTGGAAGAAGGTCTGGCCGCCGGAGATGCCGGTGAGGATGCCGCGCAGGACGATCAGCATGCCGAGGGTGACGATGAAGCCGTTGAGGCCGAAGCGGATGATCAGCAGGGCGTTGATGACGCCGACGAGCGCGCCCACGGCGAGGGTCACGGGGATGGCCAGGGCGCCGGGGAGAAGCCCGAGCCCGTGTCCGGCGCCGGCTGGCACGATGAGCCATGCCGCGACACCCGGGGCGAGACCCATGGTGGACTCCAGCGACAGGTCCATCTTCTTGACGATCAGGATCATCGTCTGGGCGAGGACCAGCAGGGCCATTTCGGACATGGTCTGCAGGACGTTGATGAGGTTGTCCGCCTGGAGGAAGACCGGGTTGACGATCTGCCCGACGATCGCGATGGCGACGATGGCGGGGACGAGGGCCAGGTCGCGCAGCCGGGCCACGGGTACCCGGCCGCCGAACAACAGCCCGGTCCGCTTCGCCTCCGCTTCCGTGGTCTGCGGGGCGGTGGTGTCCGCGAGGACGGGTTCAGGCATCGAGGTCCACTCCTTCCATCGCGGCCACGAGGTCGTGGTCGTGCCAGCCGCGGGCGATCTCTGAGGTCACACGGCCCTGGAACATCACCAGGACCCGGTCGCACATGCGCAAGTCGTCGAGTTCGTCGGAGGCGATGAGTACTCCGGTGCCGGTCTTCGCGGTCTCTTCGACCTTGCCGAGGAGGAACTCCTTGGAGCGTACGTCCACGCCCGCGGTCGGGTTGATCAGGACCAGCAGCCGGGGATCGTCGGCGAGTGCGCGGGCCATGACGACCTTCTGCTGGTTGCCGCCCGAGAGGGCGGAGACGGGCAGGTCGGGTCCGGGGGTCTTGATGGCCAGGTTCTCGATCATGCTCTCGGCGAGCCGGTCCCGGCGGGCCCGGCTCAGGAATCCGTTGCTGCCGAGCCGGCCCGGTACGGACAGCGTGGTGTTGTCCGCGACCGACATGCCGGGCACGAGGCCCTGGTGGTGCCGGTCCTGGGGGACGAACCCGGCACCGGCGGCGAGCGCGGCGGGCACGCTGCCCGGCCGCGGCCGCTTCCCGGAGATCGCCACCGCGCCGCTGTCGGCGGCCCGCAGTCCCACCACGGTCTCGGCGACCTCGGTACGGCCGCTGCCGGCGGCCCCGGCGAGCCCGACGATTTCCCCGGCGGCGACCTGGAAGGTGACGTCGTCGTAGGTCTCGCCGCACATGCCGTGGACGTTCAGCGCGGCCGCGGCGCCGGCGTCGACGGTGCTCACCCGTTCCTCGCGCCGGCCGGCCGCCGCCTCTCCGGTCATGGCCGCGACCAGCTCACCGCGGGGAAGCTCCGTGACCGGCGCGGTCACGATGTGCCGGGCATCCCGGAACACCGTCGCCATGTCGCAGATCTCGTAGACCTCCTGGAGGTGGTGACTGATGAACAGGAAGGTCACGCCCTGCCGTTGCAGGTCGCGAATCCGGTCGAAGAGCCGGTGGATCGCCGACCCGTCGAGCTGGGCGGTCGGTTCGTCGAGGATGATGAACCGGGCCCCGAAGGACAGCGCACGGGCGATTTCGACGAACTGCCGCTGCTCCACGCTGAGATCGCCGGCCGGACTCTGCGGATCGACGTCCACCGACCAGGTCGTCAGCAGGTGCTGCGCGCGGCGGCGCACACCCCTCCAGCTGATCAGGCGGTTGCGGCCGTGGTCGTGCCGGTTCAGGAAGAGGTTCTCGGCGACGGTCAGCGTGGGGATGATCGTCGACTTCTGGTAGACGCAGGCCACGCGCTGCCGCCAGGCGTCGCGGTCCGAGAGCCGAGGCGCCGTGACGCCGCCGAAGGTGACGGATCCCTCGTCGGGTGCCTGAAGCCCCGTGAGGACGGACACCAGGGTGGACTTGCCGGCCCCGTTGCGGCCGACGAGGGCATGGGTCTCGCCGGGCCTGATGGTGATCCGGGCGCCGTTCAGGGCCACCGTCGGACCGAATCGTTTGACTATGCCCGTCGCCTCGACGACGGGCGGGTCCGCCGGGACCCGTCCATCGTCCGCCGGGGCGGGCGCGGGGCTTGCTGCCCGCTCCCCGTCGCTCATCTCAACCGCCTTGTCAGCAAATGTCGTTGGGTTTCTGACCGGATGTCAGCCGAGGTGGTTTCCCCACAGGGAGGTGTCGTCGCTCTTGACGCTGGACACGCCGTCGTAGGTGCCGCCGTCGGCGGTGACGAGCGGGGCCGAGAGCTGGTCCTCCAGCAGCCCGTCGCGGACCTGGATGATCGTGCTGTCGTGGCCGGTCTTGCCCGGTTTGAACGTCTTCCCGTCGATGGCGGCCTTCAGGTAGTACAGGGCGTACTTGGCGTAGAGGTCGGCCGGCTGCGAGACGGTGGCGTCGATCTTCCCGGCGGCGATGTCCTTGAGCTCCTCGGGGATGCCGTCGTTGGAGACGACGAAGACGTGCTTCTTGTCCTTCGGGCCCACCAGCAGCCCCTTCTGCTTCAGCACCTGGAGCGTGCCGGAGAGGGCGAAGCTCGACTGCATGTAGATGCCCTTGATGTCCGGGTGGGCGGTGAGGTCCGTCTGGAGCTTCTGCGCGGCGACGGCGCCGTCCCAGTTGGCGGCTTCCCCGAACACCTTGATGCCGGGGTAGTTCTTCTTCATGCAGTCGTTGAACGCCTCGGTGCGGTCACGGCCGTTGATGGAGGACAGGTCGCCCTGCAGCATCACGATCTTGCCCTTGCCGCCCAGCTTCGTGCCGAGGTACCGGCACGCCTTCTCGCCGTACGCCCGGTTGTCGGCCCGTACCACCATGAAGACCTTGCCGCTGTCGGGGCGGGTGTCGACGGTGACGACCGGGATCTTCTTCGCCTCCAGCTGCGCCAGCGTCGGCGCGATGGCGGCGGTGTCCTGCGGGGCCATCGCGACGCCCTTGACGCCCTGGCTGATGAACGTCTGCGCGTTGGCGGTGAGCTTGGCGACGTCGTTCTGGGAGTTGGTGGTCTTCAGGGAGAGGTCCAGCTGCTTCGCGTAGGTGGGCGTGTACTTGATGTACGAGTTCCAGAAGTCGGTGTCGGAGCGCGGGTAGTCGACGCCGACCAGCGGCTTGTCGCCCGACGACGCGGTGCCGGAGCCGCCGCACGCGCTGAGCAGCACCAGTGCGGAGAGTGCGGAGGCGGTGGAGCAGAGGACGGTTCTGATTCTCATCGGTTGTTCCTCGCGCTGGTCCCGGAGCGGGAGATGTTTCCCGAACGGCGGACAGATGTGAGCGGCCGTCCGGAGAGATGGGATGTTTATAGGTGTCGCCCGGAGGGCTGTCCAGGCCGATGCTGGGAAAGAGCAGGAAGGTGAGCATTGGATGCCCGGGTCTGACGCGTTGAAGGCGGACCTCGAGAGCGATCCATCCCATGAATGATGTGAACCCGTGACGTTGGCATCCGTGATGCCGGAGCCGGGTGATTGCGGCGGCGATGCCAGGCACTGCCGGTTCTTCCGCCAGAGGTCGTCACACACCGTGACCTGCCCATTCTGCTGTGGATTTGCTCCGCACGTCCGCCCACGGTCCGTCCTCGACGTCGGCGAGGCGGTGATATCCGCCGGTGGCCGCCGGAACGGCTTTCCACCGCGGACAAGACTGCTCACCCCGCGTGCACACTCGGTCCGTGTCCAGGCGCCCGTCCGGCCCACAACACCGACCCGGCCACCCTCATCGCCATCGACATCTGCGGCCAAAAAACCCGCGGCCCACCGGGCGTTCGCCCGCCGGACCGGAGGACCTGTCGGACTCGGTGGGGCCGGATGCCCTTCGCGTGATTCCTAGCGTCCATCGGGGTTGAGGGGATCCTCCGAGGTGGTGTCGTCCGAGGGACTGCTCGGTGTCGTCCGAGGGACTGCTCGGTGGCGGTGAGGGGTGGCTCGGCGGATGTGAGAAGGACGGGGACGGCGGCGGCGAGCCATGGGCCCTTCGCTCCGCTTCCGTCTCGGTGGTCAGCTCAGAAAGCTACCGGGCACCGCAGCCGCGCATAGCTGCTCGGGTGTGATCCGCAGGAGCACGGATTTCCCGTGAAGGGCACCGGCGGACAAGGGCCACTGGCTGCTCGCCATCACCTGCAATGCTCGCCGGACGTGAGCGTTTTCGAGTGCGCCCCGGCGGCGTGAGGCCGATGTTGCTCATGTCCGGCCGGGTTCCTCTCCGAGCGTGATGGTCCCCTCACCGTCCAGAGGACGCAGAATCGGTGGTGAAGGCAATAGAGGTAAGGGGCCAGAGCATGGTGCAGGAAGTGCGCGGTGTGATCGCGCCGGGCAAGGACGAGCCGGTGCGGATCGAGACGGTCATGGTGCCGGATCCGGGTCCCGGTGAAGCCGTCGTACAGGTCCAGGCCTGCGGGGTCTGCCACACCGACCTGCACTACAGGCAGGGCGGCATCGGTGACGGCTTCCCCTTTCTGCTGGGGCACGAGGCCGCGGGTGTGGTGGAGTCGGTAGGAGAGGGGGTGACCGACGTGGCTCCCGGTGACTTCGTGATCCTGAACTGGCGTGCCGGGTGCGGTCGGTGCCGGGCCTGTCTGCGTACTGCTTCGACACGCACAACGCGAGGCAGCGGATGACCCTGGCCGACGGCACGGAACTGTCCCCGGCGCTGGGGATCGGCGCGTTCGCCGAGAAGACTCTGGTCGCGGCCGGCCAGTGCACCAAGGCCGACCCGGCCGTCTCACCGACCGTCGCGGGAATGCTGGGCTGCGGGGTGATGGCGGGCATCGGTGCCGCGATCAACGCCGGGAATGTCGGGCGGGGCGACTCGGTCGCCGTCATCGGCTGCGGTGGCGTCGGTGACGCGGCCATCGCCGGGTCGAGCCTCGCCGGCGCGGAGAGGATCATCGCCGTCGACATCGACGACCGCAAGTTGGCCATGGCCCGCGCCCTCGGCGCGACCCACACCGTCAACTCCAAGGCCACGGACCCGGTCGAGGCGGTGCGGGAGCTGACCGGCGGCTTCGGTGCCGACGTCGTGATCGAGGCGGTCGGCCGCCCGGAGACCTACCGGCAGGCCTTCTACGCCCGTGACCTGGCCGGCACCGTCGTCCTGGTGGGCGTGCCCACGCCCGAGATGAAGCTGGAACTGCCCCTGCTCGACGTCTTCGGCCGTGGCGGCGCCCTGAAGTCCTCGTGGTACGGCGACTGCCTGCCCTCGCGGGACTTCCCGATGCTGATCGACCTGCACCTCCAGGGTCGCCTGCCGCTGGACGCGTTCGTCACCGAGACCATCCGGCTGGACGAGGTGGAGCAGGCGTTCGAGCGGATGCGCCACGGCGACGTGCTGCGCTCGGTGGTGGTGCTCTGATGACCGTGCGCATCGAACGCCTCGTGACGTCCGGGCAGTTCAGCCTCGACGGCGGAACCTGGGACGTCGAGAACAACGTGTGGATCGTCGGCGACGAGCGGGAGGTGATCGTCATCGACGCCGCCCACGACGCCGAGGCCATCGCCGCCGCCGTGGACGACCGGCGGCTGGTCGCCATCGTGTGCACCCACGCCCACAACGACCACATCGACGCGGCCCCGGCACTCGCCGACCTCACCGGGGCGGTCATCTGGCTGCACCCCGACGACCTGCCGCTGTGGAGGGCGACCCACCCCGACCGCGAACCCGACCGGCATCTCCTCGACGGCCAGGTCATCGAGGCCGCCGGCACCGACCTGACCGTCCTGCACACCCCCGGGCACGCGCCCGGCGCGGTCTGCCTGCACGACCCTGGACTCGGCGTCGTCTTCACCGGCGACACCCTCTTCCAGGGAGGACCGGGCGCCACCGGACGCTCGTTCTCCCACTTCCCGACGATCATCGACTCCATCCGCGACCGGCTGCTCACCCTGCCGCCGGAGACCAAGGTCCTCACCGGCCACGGCGACTCCACCACCATCGGGGCCGAAGCACCCCACCTGGAGAAGTGGATCCGACGCGGGCACTGACCACGGGGCGGGCAACGCAGGCACATTCGGGGCTGCGGGATACCGGTACCGCGAGATGGCCTCCGCGCACGAGAACGCGCGAGGCGGGGGCGCGCTGTCCGGCATCCTGCGGCTTCTCCGCCCCGGGAGAGGGTCCAGCCTGCCGGCGGATGTCTGCCGCCTGACCGCCCGTCTCCGCTCACCGTGTCACACCGAGCGGCACGGATGCTTGTTCAGGGTGACACCGGTGATGTCGTTGCCGCTCGTCTCCCCGTCGTAGATCATGCCGATGGTCAGCGCGCCTCCGGCGGCCACATATCGGTCGTAGTCGACCGCCGATACGGTGACCTGGTTGCCCTCGGTCGTGCTGGTGCCGTACCAGGTCTCTCTCAGTCTGATTCCCGCAGCGATGACGAAGGTCACCTGCCAGTCCGACAGGGCGACCGCCGACTGCACGGACAGCTCCACCTGCGCGCCGCTCCCCCAGTCGTCGTCCATCGTGAGCCGGCTGGTGCACACAGGCGCTGACCTGCCATGGCCGCCCGGTTGGTGCACTGCTGTGCCAGGGGAGGAGGAGGGGGAGGGCTGGATGGAGGAGGGGGAGGGCTGCATCTTGTCCTTGGACGGTGCGTCGTAGAAGGACTGGGCCGGGACCGCGGGGGCCGAGGAGAATGCAGACCGGGGAGCCATCGGCACGACGATGGACTGACCGGGAGTGGCTGTCGAGCGGGCCCGCGCGTCGTTGCCCGCCTGTCCGTGTGGCATCGCGACGACCGTCACAGCTGCCAGGCCGACGACTGCGGCGGCGATGGATCCCGCGACCGCCCATGAGGCGTTTCGCCGCAGCCGCAGTAACCGCCGGGCCATCAGCCGAGTGACGCGATCCGGCGATGTCGGCTGGGTGACCTGGTGTTCAGCGTCCCTCCGCGCGGTGGCGTAGGCGGGGCCGCCCCACCCCAGGGCCGCGGAAGCGAGCACAGTTCCCAGTGTGCCGTCGCTCACCGCGTTCAGGCAGGCCGACAGGTCTCCGCACTCGGCGCAGCCGGCGAGATGACTGTGCAGTTCCGCGGGAAGCGGATGGTCGCCCCGGCGCATGCCGGCGATCAGCATGCCCCCATAGGAGCGGCAGGTGCGCTGCCGCCGTCCGTTCTCCATGTGCTCGGCCTGGCAGTGCTCCACGAAGACCGTGTCCAGCTCCTCCAGGACGCGGGCGGTGTAGGCCGGGTCCCATCCCAATGCCGTCGCCAGACGTTCGGCCGGGAGCGCCTCGACATGACTCCACCACAGCATCTCCGCATCGAGCATGCTCATGTTTGACAGGCTGAGCAAGCCCAGCGGGGCTTGCTCGCGAGGAGTGCCGGTCCGGTCGAGCCAGGCGGCATAGTCCGGACTCAGCAACGAAGCGCGTTCCGGCTGAGACCTCCACGCCGCGGCCGCGCCATGCAGCCGGTGCAACAGGCGGGGTACGGCGGGCAGTCCACTGACCGGGACTCCCGCCACGCACCCCTCCTGCGAGTCCGAACAGGCCGCAGCGGAGTGCACGAGTGCCTGAGCCGCCTCCTCCGTGGTGGTGCACAACGCGGCGTACGTCAGGCCGATTTGTGCGTATCTGTGGTCGAGTAGCCGTCTGAGTCCTGGCGATGGCGGATCGGCGTTCAGCAACGACCGTCCGGACCGCTGTATGGAAAGAATCCCTTGGCGCACAGGTCACCTTCCTCGAACTCGATGAGCCGTCGGCAGGGGGCATCTACCAGCAGGCCGCTCGGCTCCGAGTGCGGGCCGAGCCGCCGGATTCCTACGATTACACGTCGCCCGACACGGCACGGGGAATTCGCCGGTGCCCTCCCATTTCTGCCCGGAGCGGAGGGTTTGCTGCCCGTGTGCCTTCCCTTGTGTCTTTGAAATTCCTGGCTCGCTGCGCCTGGCGCGGTCAGGCGCCCTGGCGGGCACGTGCACGGGCGGAGCCGAACGCGGCTTGCTCGGAGCTCAGTTGACGGACCATCTGCTCGCATGGTGTGGAGGGGCTCTGGTCCGCGCTGCGGAGGCCACACGGAACGCGATCGTGTCCACCCCGTCGGAGAGATCTGCGGAGAGTCATGCCAGGAAGGACGTCACGTCTTACCGGCCCGACGACAGACGACATGAGGCGATCTCGCCGGAGAATCCCAGGAAGGTCACCCCTTCGGCATGCGACAGGGGCGCCCGGGCTTCGCGCACGGCGCCGGCACTCCTGGCGGGCAGCCGCAGCGTCGCCGTTGTGTTGGCCGGGACGACTGCGCGGTAGTGCAGTTCGCGTCCGCGCAGCTGCCAGGTGCTCTCGATCTCGCCGTAGGGCGAGAGGTGGGTGGCTCTCACCCTCTTGATCCGGCCGGTGGGGTCGGGGTGCGGCTGGAGGAGGAAGCGCCGGAAACCGGGGTGGTCGGGGTCCTTGGCGATGCCTGCCATGCTCTCGTACACCCACTCCATGATCGCGCCATAGGAGTAGTGGTTGAACGAGTTCATGTCGACCGGGCCGAATCCGCCTTCCCTGGAGTAGGAGTTCCAGCGCTCCCACACGGTGGTTGCGCCGTTGTCCACCGAGTACAGCCAGGAGAGGGTGTTCTCGGTGTAGCCGAGGCGGGTGCTGTCGGGGTGGCGGGCGATGCGTCAACCGCCTGAAGCAGCGGCGAGGCACCGCGACCCGCTGCGAGACGTCCGCGACCATCTACTTCGCCGGACTTCACATCGCAGAACGTCTGCCTCTGTTCCGCAGTCACCTGCGGTGTCCGCCACCGTGCGATGCGGGCGGCAACCGGGTAGAGCCGTACACCGGTCGTTCACACTCCGGGGTCAGCGAAAGGCAACGTGGCATGGACGGAAGTAGGGCCGCACAAGAGGATGGCGACGGACCGGCGCGCCGCAGGAGCCCCGGCTGCGCGAGGCAAGTTGGAGACTTGTCGGGCCCGGCATCGTGGTCGCGGCGACCGGAGTCGGTGCGGGCGACATGATCGCCACCCTCATCGCCGGTAGCAGGTACGGCTACACCCTGTTGTAGGCCGCCGTCGCCGACTGCCTGGTGAAGATTGCCCTGGCGGAGGCGGTCGGGCGTTGGCACCTGGCCACCGGGCGCACTCTGTTCGACGGCTGGCGCAGCCTAGGTTCCTGGACGACCGCCTACTTCGCCGTGTACGTGGTCGTCTGGGGCTTCGTGTACGGGGCGGCTGCCATGTCCTCGAGCGCGTTGCCGCTGCATGCGCTCTTCCCTCAGGTCATGGGTCTGAAGGGAGGGCTGTGCTCTGCGGGGTCGGCGGTCTGGTGTTCGTCTGGTTCTATCGGTACGCCGTGTTCGAGAAGGTCATGACTGTGCTGGTCGGAGTCATGTTCGTGGTCACGGTCTACCTCGGTGTCCGAGTCACCCCGCACCTCGCAGAGGTGTTCGCCTCGCTCGCCCCCGTCCTTCCGGCAGGCTCCATGTTCTACACCTCGGCCTGGTCGGCGGCACGATCACACTGGCCGCCTACGGCTACTGGGTCAATGCCAAAGGCTGGACCGACGCCACGTGGATGAAGGTGATGCGGCTGGACAACTGGGTCGCCTACGGCATCACCGGCGTCTTCGTCATCGCCATGCTCTTCGTCGGCGCCGAGCTGCTGCACTCCTCCGGGATCGCCCTCGCCGACGGAGACAAAGGCCTGCTGAGCCTGAGCGACGTGCTGGCGGACCGGTACGGCACGGCCACCGCCAAGCTGTTCCTGGTCGGGTTCTTCGCCACTGCCATCACCTCTCGCCACTGCCATCACCTCGCTGATCGGCGTGTGGCACGGTGTCTCACTCATGTTCGCCGACTTCACCGTGAAGGCGCGGGCGCGGGCGCGGCGGGCGGGAGCACCGCCGGGGGCGGGGAGCAGGAGGTACCGAGCGGTGCACTGGAGAAGTCGGGGCCCTTTCGGGCGTACCTGCTCTGGCTGACCTTTCCACCGATGACGTTGCTCTTCCTGAACGAGCCGTTCGGCCTGGTGATCGTCTACGGGATGGTCGGCGCCCTGTTCATGCCGTTCCTCGCACTGACCCTGGTCTGGCTGCTCAA
The DNA here is from genome assembly GCF_055605965.1 of Streptomyces sp. NPDC037126. Lineage (NCBI taxonomy): Bacteria > Bacillati > Actinomycetota > Actinomycetes > Kitasatosporales > Streptomycetaceae > Streptomyces > Streptomyces sp. NPDC037126. The sequence goes on along the minus strand of NZ_JBVJTD010000045.1, from coordinate 4,294 downwards.
TTCCTCCCGCACACCGGCCCGATGGCGCAACGGAACGCTGACCGGTGCGGGCCTGCTGTTCGTGGTGCTGTGTGTCCACCAGCTCCGCGATCTGCCCTGGTAGCAGGATTCCGGCCTCGGCATTTTGTATTCGGCCCCGCCCGACCGGCTCGGACGATCGGCCGTTCGTCTCAGCGGGTGATGACGGCAGCGGTGTACCTGTGCGAGCACACCTCCCTGTGTCACCCGCACTGCGGCGCCGAGGCCACGATCCGACCCCCGACCCGACCCCCGACCGCGCCCAGCGGATGTCCGCATCTGCCGACGCCGAGGCGCGTTCCTGTCCTGGCCAAACGCGTCGGTCGGCAGAACCTGGATCCGAAGGAGTCTGTCTCCGGGACCGGTCCAGAGGTTGTCCCGGCCCGGAGCTCCGGTGATGACGACCTCGCAGCTCTTGGTGCTGAACGGGGGGAGGTGTCTCCCGCAGTGCGTACTACCTTGACGTCGGTGTTCGATGACTCGGTGTCGGGTGTTGCCCATTGCGAGGCGCAGCCGTCTCGTCGTCGACGGGCGGGAGCGCGGTGGTACAACCCCGGCATGTCCGGGACCGGGCGGTCCTGCCCTGTCCCGGACTCGGTGCGCTGGGCCGGGTTCAGGCGATGGCGGCGCTGACCGGTGGCAGGTAGCCGTGCCGTTGGCCGGTGGCGTTCGGGTGGTACGACGCCCCGTCGTGCTCGATCCGCAGGATCCACTCTTCGTCCGGGCCGCCCGAGGCACACACCTCGTGGCCGTGGAACGCCTGCCGTACGTCGGCGAAGCGGAATCCCGCCGCGTGCGCCTGCGTCTCGATCAACGCGTCGGCGTCGTCCACCATCTTGTTGATCCGGACGCGGTGCTCCCTGGTGGCAGCCGTACACTCCGTGGTTGCGTCGAACAGGTGCGGATAGCCCGCCACGACCACCCGGGCGTTGGGGGCGTGCTGCCTGATACGCCGGTACGTCTCAGCGAGGGCGGGTGGGAGTCCGTTGCGGATGACCGACTCGGCGAAGCCGAGAGCCTCATCGCACAGCCCGGGGTTCACCGGCTGGACGACGCACCGGCGGACAACTCCCGCGAAGTCGGCGTCGACGGCGCCGACCGTGACCGTGACGAGTGTGGTGTTCCGGTTGAGGACGGGGACCTGCCCCTCTGCGACGTCCACGGTCGCCGCGCCGGCGCACGCGGCATAGACGAACGAGGCCGGGCGGTGCTCTTCCACCCACACCCAGGGGTATGCGTTGCGGCTGCGGCGGCAGTCGTTGGGCAGGTAGTCACCGGCCCCCAGCCCCGACGAGAACCCGTCGCCGAGTGCGACGTAGTGGATCAGGGCACGGGGTGCAGCGGCCGACGGGGCCGCGACCGCCGTGGACATGAGAGCGGTTGCCGCCGCGGCCGTGATCGCGGCGAGGAACTTATGGCGCACGGATTTCTCCCAGGGACGTAGCCACCCCATGCCGATATTACTGAGAGTAGCTGATTGGAAGCCAATGGTAACCAATTGTGACCCGTTCCGGGGCGCTGCTGGGAGCGCCGCGCCTGACGTCAGGAAGCCATTGCGGGATGTCGTCGTCCATGTCGCATTCGTTGTGGACGTCTTCTCCCGGGCGATCGTCGGCTGGTCCGCCGCCACCGGCAAACGAGGGAGCCCGTCCTCGACGCCTCGACGCCTCGACGCCTCGACATGGCCTAGGCGACGCGGCCGCGCCGGCACACCAGCCGGCCCGGGCCTGGTTCATGGGCGATCTCCGCGGCCTCTTCCGAAGTGGCGCCGGGGCGCCGACCGGCGTCGACCTCGGCCGTGCGGACCCAGCTCCGCACGGCCTCAGCCGTGCCGATGCCCGGCTTCGCGGCGACCGCCCAGCACGACCACCCGTGGTCCCGCGCCGGGGCCGGGATGCGCCCGTCGGGACGCCGAACCGCTCATGGGCGTGAGCGGTTCGTCGGCCGGCCGGCGGCGCGCTTCCGCCTCCCGGACGCGCTCGCCGTCGACGACCGGCCCGGCATGCGGGGCGAACGTCGTTCCGGCCCAGGGTAGTTCGGACCCCGCGCCGTCGGCCCATCGTGCCTGCTCAACGCCCGAGCCCCTTCCTCGCCCGGGTGTAGGGCAGGTGCCGCCGGAGTTGCGCTGCCGGGGGCGTGTGCCGCTGCCGGAGGACTGCCGCGCCCGAGCAGCGCACGCCGTCGCCGTGCGGGATCCCGCGGAGGGGCGGTGAACGCTTGAACAGGCTTGGCCGTACACGCGGCCACAAGGCGCGAGACGGCTACAAGGAGCATCGCAGATGTCCCGTGGGTGACGAATAACGGTATCCGCGGGCGAGCAGCCCGAACGCGAAGGGTCCCCGGTGCCATGCCTGGCCCAGCCGCTCGGTGGCCGTAGAGGCCTGGTTCCACGGGAGTGAACCGCGGAGTCCGAGACGAGAGCACGCGGAATCCGCGAAAGTACCGAGCCCCCGCACCGCGGCGTCCGCGGCAAAGGGCCTCGCTCCCCTCATGCCGGTGCCTCGATGCCGCCCTCAAGGAAGTTCGAAGGAGTTTCATGGAACGCAACGCGCGAAAGCGCCGTACACCGCTTGCCGCCAAGGTGGTCGCCGCATCGGCGGCCCTGGTGCTCGGCGGGGGCGGCCTGCTGTGGGCGAACTTCCATGCCTCGGCGCAGGAGCCGGGTCACCAGACGTGGGGAGGCGATCAGACCAAGGCGGCGCCGCCTCAGGCCGTGACCGTCTCCTGTCCCGACGTCAGACAGAAGCTGGGGAACGTGCCATCGAGCATCCAGGACGACATCGCACGGGAACTGGCCGGTCTCGACCGCCAGACGACCGCCTTCGACCAGCGGCTGGTGGCCGCGGGGGATCAGGCCGGGGACCCGGGTTTCGTGCAGAGCTCCATCCTCGAGCCGCTCCGGCGAAGCCGGACTACGGTCCTGCAACGTATCCAGGTGAAGATCTCGCTGGCGGGCGGCACCGCACCGGGTGATCTGGTCACCCTTGCCGGCTGCACCGCCATGCCCGCCGGTCAGAACGGCAACGGAGAGCAGAGCAGCACCGGCGGGCAGGCCGGCAACGGCCCGGTCGCGGCGGACTTCGTCGACATCACCAGGGTCCGGCCGAACCTCCATGCCAAGGCTCGTGCCGGTCGAAACGCCTCGACCGGCACGTTCACCATACGCTGCGGCGTGAACGCCAACAGGCTCCACAACACGGACAACGTGATCGTGGCGCCCGGCGTGACCAACGGCGCGCACCACACGCACGACTACGTCGGCAACCAGAAGATCAACGCCTTCTCCAGCAACCAGACGTTCCTGCAGGGCGACACCAGCTGCCAGAACAGGAACGACCTGTCGTCGTACTACTGGCCGGTGCTCCGGGCCCAGGACGGCTCGCAGGAAGTGGACCAGAACCAGCTCGGCGGTGGCAAGGAAGGCAACGTCGGCAGGATCCTGACCCCGGTGCAGGCCCAGATCAAGTACGTGGGCAACCCGGCCGGCAAGGTCGTCGCGATGCCGCAGTTCCTGCGGATCATCACCGGTGACGCCAAGACCACGACCAACGGCCTGGCGAACGCCAACGCGCACTGGAGCTGCACCGGTTTCGAGGACCGGGTCCAGCTGACGGCGCGGTACCCGATATGCCCCCGGGGCAACAACGTGGTGCGTACCTTCGCCTTCCAGAGCTGCTGGGACGGGCAGAACACCGACAGCTCCAACCACCGCACCCATGTCGCGTTCGCCGACGCCGACGGCAACTGCCAGAACGGCTTCAGGACGATCCCGCAGCTGACCATGCGTCTCGTGTACAAGGTCGCCCCGCCGACCATCGTGGGCGGGCAGGTGAAGAACGCCTACGCGGTGGACGGCTTCCCCGACCAGCTGCACAAGCCCGCCACCGATCACGATGACTTCATCAGCATCACGACCGGCGGCCTGGGGAAGCGGATCGCTGACTGCATCAACCGCGGCCGGAAATGCACCTGAGCGGCTGCCCCCGGCTCACGAACGGGGCCCGGCGGCCGTCGCGCTCGTCCGCGCCGGGGGGACCGGCTCCGTTCGTGCGGTGCGCTACGTCCTGCGCCTCGGGGGGATGACCACCTCGTCGAACCCGTTCCGGGCGTGCGCGTCGGCGATGCCGAAGGTCACGCGGGGGTCCATTGGACGCCGGCAGACGATCGGCTCGATGCGTCTTAGTGGGCGGTTCGTAAGGTGATGTCCGTTTCCGGTTGAGGCTGGGCAAGGTCGCTGGTGGAGGCTCCGTCGGCTATGGCTTCCTGGCGAAGTTGC
>NZ_JBVJTD010000044.1:0-39516 GCF_055605965.1 Streptomyces sp. NPDC037126 | reverse complement strand
GCAACTTCGCCAGGAAGCCATAGCCGACGGAGCCTCCACCAGCGACCTTGCCCAGCCTCAACCGGAAACGGACATCACCTTACGAACCGCCCACTCAGAGACTCCCTAATGCGGGACGTCCGCCATCCTCGAGCGGAACTGGAGCGCCTGCACCTCATCGCTCGCGGCCGAGAGCGGGTCGTCACCTTCGAGTGGGACTATACGCCTCCCCGACCTCCCGGTGCTGGCCATGAACCGCCCAAGTTGGAGTTCCGTGCCATCCCGGCGTCACTGCCGCCGAGCAACGTACACGCACTGATCGGCCGCAACGGAGTGGGCAAGACCAGCATGATGCGTGCGATGGCTGCCGGGGTAGCCTCGGGAAGTATCGAGGTCAGACAGCTCACGACGTCCCGATCTGCCCAGGTCACACCGAACGTGGTGCTGGTGTCCTTCAGCGCCTTCGATGAACTACTTCACCACCAGGACGCGCCTGCGGGGTTCGCGTACATCGGGCTGCGGGACGGCAGTGATCCGCAGCGCCTGAAGACGGGTGAGGACCTGTCCAAGGAATTCGCCAGCAGTCTTGCCACGGCCCGTATCGGTGCCCGGCGCAGCCGCTGGGAACAGATCATGGCTACGCTTCGGTATCCGGAGTCCGGCTTTCTGGACGACTACGAAGGCGACCTCGAAGCGCTGTTGTCCGAGGGATCTGACCGCCGGTTCGAAGCCGCCGCGAAGCAGCTCTTTGAGCCGATGAGCTCTGGCCACAAGATCGCTTTGCTGACCTTGACACGGCTAGTCCATGAGGTGACCGAGCGCACGGTTGTCTTCGTGGACGAGCCCGAAGCCCACCTTCAGCCACCCCTGCTCTCGGCGTTCATCCGCGCCCTGTCGGACTTCCTGTCCGACGTCAACGGGATGGCGGTCGTGGCTACGCACTCACCGGTCGTCCTGCAGGAGGTACCACGGTCGTGCGTCTACACGCTGCGCCGCTACGGCGACGTGGTGAAAGCGGAGCGGCCCCAGATGGAGACCTACGGGGAGAACGTCAGCGCACTCACGCACGAGGCATTCGGCCTGGAGTCCGCCGCCACCGGCTTTTACGCGGCCTTGGCCAGGGAGGTTGACGCGGGGCGGAGCTACGAGGACATTGTGGCGGACTTCGAGTCCCTGGGCAGCGAAGCCCGCGGTCTGCTGCGTGTCCTCACCCTCCGCCGGGAGGGAAGCACCTCATGATTCCGATCGACCCTCCGGCCATGACGGTGAAAGACACACTGACCGCCGCCTGCAGACGCCTGCAGGACCCCGTCCTGAAGAAGCGGCTCCTGGCCCGCGAAGCAGACCTGTCCGCAGCCGAGAAGAAGTACACCTACTTCGCCGAGCAGGACCGGCTCTACGCACTTGCCATCTACGAGCGCGACGCCGAGAAGAAGACACCGGACCGTGACGGGGTACATCTGAAGACCCTCTACAGTGCAGGGCTGGTGGGGCGTCGCGACGGGAGAAGGAAGTACGACGAGCTCAAGGCCCGCGCACCGTTCGGGCGCTGCCTCCTGTGCGGCAACAGTGAGATCGGTTCGCTCGATCACCACCTGCCCAAGGAGGCGCTGCCGCTGTACGCAATTTGTCCGGTCAACCTGGTGCCGGCCTGCGGCAAGTGCAACCAGATGAAAGGCGATCGGATCGGCATCACCGCTGGCCAGCGCACCCTGCATCCCTACTACGACCGCCCCGGCGAAACTGGCCGGTATCTCGTTGCGGACATCACGGGCTGGCCCGTGCAGTTCCACATCCAGGCCCTGCCCAACTGGGACGCTGAGCTCCGTGCCCGCGTGGAGTACCACTTCGACACATTCCAACTGGCTGACCGCTATGCCGAGTTCAGCGTGTCCGTGGTGACTGCGGACCAGTGGCTGCACCGGCAGATACGAAGCGAAGGAGGCATACCCGCCCTGACCGATCACCTATATGAGGCCGCTAAGCAGCACGCCCGTACACATGGGCCAAACGCCTGGGATACAGCCCTGCGCTACGGGCTAGCCAGCAGTGATTGGTACCTCCACCACGGCGTCGATGAAGCCCCTTAAGAGGTCGCTTTTCTCGGTGTTTCATCACTGCATGTGACGTTTGGCGTGTGGTGTCGGGTCGGGCCAAGAGATGGTGTCCGCTCCACAGCCCATCGTTTCGGAATTCGAAGCGCCAGGCAGACAGCACCGGCTCGATCAACTCCCAGCGAACATCGGACGGATCACTCGGATAAGGACGTCACGTCGGGGTGTCTCCACGTACCGCCGCGGACTGACTTCGCCCCGGCGCACAGCCGCGACAACGAAAGCACTCGGCAGCGAAGGCCGGGCACCCTGGCGTGAGACAGGCACAAGCCACTTCCAGCCTCGCCTGTCACCCCACCTGATTAGCAGTAATCAACCCGCCCCTCAGTAGTAAGATCACCAGAACCCAGCGGTTTAACAATCCACTGGATGCACGGGCAACTCAGGCGAAAACGACCTCTGGGTCTGGCCCAGTTAAGACCACCGGATGCTGCGGCCTCCAGGATGAACAGCGTCGCCACGATCCCTGCCAGAAATCGGTGACCGTCGCATTGCTACCCCCCAAGGTGATCCGACATACCGTTCTCCCCGGCGCTCTACCCACGTGACAGCGTCTACTGCGAGTGACTTTCCGCCAGAGCACGGCGCATAACGGCCTCCGGATCGGGGCGCAACATAGCCGCAGATCGCCGGTTAGCCAAACCGGTGATCCTGCGGACCATTGATCCTCCCGCCGCCACACGCACAGCGTGGAAGGATCCGCATGCTCCCACCATCCTGGACCCCGCCATCCACCCGGGCCTTCGCGCCGACACCCGATCCCCTCACGCCCTATCGGGACATCACTCATGGGCACTTCGAGGCCGGCGACCAAGTCGTGGTCGTCAAGGGTGTGTCGGGGGCCGAGTTGTGGGGGGATGCGATGCAGGTCGTCGCCCCGTCCTGGCACACCCCGACCGACGAGGACGGCTGGCGGCTACGCGATCCCAACGGCGGAGCGCAGACGTTCATCACCGCGCACCCCCGCTACCTCGTGCACCTCTCGCGCCGCTGCCCGGACTGCATGATCTACCTGCGAGCCATGGCTGATCATCTGATGCCGAAGTACGCCGACCACGCCGACGCTGTTATCGACTGCGGCTGGTACACCACCACGGCCCTCGGCCAACTGGTCCACATCGCCGATGCCCGGGGCGGCCGGTGAGACTGCCTCTCCGCCGCCCCGGCCGCGCCCCCACACTGGCGCGCCCACGGACCCAGGCCACCAGGGACCTGCGCCTCACCACCACCACGTCCGCATCCGACGACCGGCAGGTGGCCAGGGCCGTACCGACCGCGTCCGATCAGCTCGCCACCGTCCTCGCCCAGCTCGCCGACGAGCGGTCCGGTCCGCTGGCCACCGTGCGCGGCCTCATCGAGCACACCTCGCACCGCGCCTCGATCCAGCCCGGCACAGGCCCAGCGACTGCGCACCAGCTGGAGCTGATCGCCCGCCGCCTCTACGGCATCCAGCAGGACCTCGATGACGCCGCTGCCCGTCTGACCACCCGCTCCAAGCGGTCGACAGCAGCGCCAGCGGTACCGGCCGCACGAGCCTGTGCCGGCCACTCACCTTAGGAGAAACCTTTCCCTTGCCTCTGGCCGACCGCGCCCTGACCATCCGCCGCGACCCGCACTCCGCGGAAGTACTTGCTCGCGGTGGCGATCCGGAAGCCCACAGCGTGCTTCAACGGGCGGGCTTCGTACCCGTCCACCGCCTCCACGAGACCTACCACCGCGCTCCCGTCGGCCTGGCGCAGGACGAGGAGAACCGCCTGGCCACCGAAGCCGTGGCCCGGCTGCGGGCGGTCGGCTACCAGGTCGACTGCGACCCGTCCTTCGACACCGACCGCCGCCCCGCCCAGTACGAGCCGCTGGGTGCCTCGGTGGCCCAGCTCGCCGACCGAATCCGACAGGCGACCACCACAGACGAGGTCGCTGAGATCCTGACCGAGCTGACTGCCCCCTGCGACGGCATCCTCGATGCCGTCGGCCAAGTCCTCACTGCTGCGGCTGAGTTCCACGACGATCTTGGCACATCAACTGCCCCATACACCGCGCGACGGCTGCGCTACCTCGCCGAGGAACGCCTCGCCGTCGTCCGCACCGACCTGGTGCACACGCGCAATGACCTCGCCGACCGGCATGCCCCGCACCCCGGCCGCGTCGCGTGCACCCAAGAGGTCCCTGCCGACGAACGCGAACGGTCCGCCGTGTGCGCCTGCCCACCTCCGCCGCGCGCCATCCCGCTCCCCCCGCCCGTGGCCGCCGGCCCGCGCCGCTGACACCATCCCCCTCCCCCGCCAAGGACTCCATGCACCACCACGAAGACCCCGAGCGCCTCGCCTCCTTCGCAGACGTTCTCGCCGGCGAACTCCCCGGTACCTGGCGCAGCACCCACCACCCCGCCAAGGACCAGGAGGCTCTTGCCGAGCTGGCCGACCGCCTCTGGGACCTGGACCTCGTCGCCGAATCCCTCGCCGCGCACCCGTTGCGCCAGGCGGCCGTCCTGTCCCGTCCGGACGGCGCCCAGCTGGTCATTCTCGACCGGCACGACGAGCGCGACGGCTTCCTCATCGCCGCCGTTGCACCGCGCGGCCTGCCCGACGAGGCGTACCGCGGCGTGCCCGAGCCCAATGGCATCGCGGTGACCGACGACCCCTTCCTCGCCGCAGAACAGGTCGCCGGTGACCTGCTCGCCCGCTACGACACCGCCCTGGCCCGCGTCCGCCTCAACGCCATGGACGACATCGTGCCCTCGCAGCCGGACCGGGTCGTGCTGACCTGGCAGCCGGACGGCAGCCTCGCCGCCGCCCCGGTCGGGGACACAGCCGCGAACGTGCTGGCCGCCAACGGCTTCGTCAAAGACGAGCAGACCGGCGTCTACCGGCTCTCCGGCGACGACACCTACAAGCAGGCGCGTGCCGTCCGCGCAACCGGCCAGCAGCTGCGCGCCCACGGCATCGGCACCGCACTCCAGCACCCCTCCGGCCGGATCGCCCCCACTGCCACGGCGCCGGCAGCCCCGCCGGCCCCGACGGCGTCCCGGGCGCCAGCGGCCCGGACGCGATGAGCGAGGTCGAGCCCGACTTCGATGTCCTGGAGTACGTCACCATCGCCAAGGACGCGCGAAGCGGACTGGTCGTCGCCCTGGGCGGCACCGAGCAAGCCGCCGCTCTCCTGCAGCGAGCCGGCTTCCTCGATCACCCCGGCCCCCGCGGCACGTACCACCGTCTTCCCCATGGTCTTCCCGCCGCCGAACAGCGTCGGAAAGCCACGGCCGCATCGCACGCCCTGCTGAGTGCCGGATACAGCGTTCACCTCGACCCAGCTTTGAACGCCCTCGCCGTACCCGACGCCGGCCGGGAGGCCGCACTGCGGTACGTCGCTGAGCTGGCCCAACAGGGCACTCGTGCCTCAAGCGGCGAGGAGAGGGCTGCCCTCCTGACCGAGATCGGCGCACCCGCCGAGGGACTTCTGCCGCTCATCCGGCAGGCCATAGCGGTCGCCTGCTTGTGGTCCCTGCAGCCCGGCGCCAGTGGCGCAAACCTCGAACCGGCTGCGCAGCTCGGGAGCGCGGCTGATGCGCTCTCGCGGGCCGCCGACCAGATCCTCCGCGTCCGAAACGACGTCGCCCGCATGCCCGCCCAACCGGGTCAGGCAGTGAGGACGCACAGCCCAGCACAGCGTCCTGTCGCTGCCGTATCCCGCAACCGCGGAAACAGGAGAGTCATGGGCAACCGTGCCGACGAGTACGGCACCGACGTCGAGATCTACCGCAGATGGCTGAATACCACCATCTACGTCGAGACGCCGACCGGTGCGCCCGCGAAGCTGCTCGACCAGCTCGACCAGCTGGGCTTCGAACGACACCAGTCCCCGCCCCGGAGCCCGTCTACATCTGGCACGAGGTCCCCGCACACCTCGACAGCGCCGAGCAGCAGCGCCTGGCGACCCGCGCCATCCCCACCCTCCTGCTGGCCGGATACAAGGTCAACTGCACACCCGAGGTGTTCGACCAGGCCGCCTACCAGCAGGCACTGCACGACATCCGATCCGGCACCTCCCGCCAGACCACCCACCCGCCCGGCGGCCCTGCCGCCACCTCCCGGCGCCCCGCGCCCACCGGACGTGCCCCGTAAACGCGGCGGGCCCCAGCCGGGGCCCGCCCTCACCCCCACCCGAACAACCACTCGGAGAAGCCCGTAACTCCCCGCACACCCCCGCCGATGAGCCGGCGCCTCAGCCCCCGCTTGGCGACCGCCGTGTTCCGCCGCTACCTGCGCGCCTGCATACCGGCAGGGCCCGACCGCACCTGTCTCCTGGCCGGTGCGCGCCCCGAGACCGCCCTCAGTGAAGCCCACCGGACCACCCGCCCGTAATCCCGATCTACCGCCTGGAGGAGCATGCCGCACCCGACACAGAACACCGCCCGACTGACCGCCGAGATCACCCAGCGGCTCGCACACCTTTCCCACGATCTGCACCAACTGCCCGCCGACGAAGCCGTCCAGGTCATCGCACGCATCGTCAACCCGGATGACGGCATCCTCGGCGCTTTCACCCAGCTCGTAGAAGCCGGGTCCCGCCTTGCCCGGCACCAGGCCGAACGCGGTGCGCTACCGGCAGAAGTGTGGCTGTCCCTGGGCCGGGCCGCGAACGAGCTGTACAGCATCGGCCTGGACCTGGACGACCACAAGGACGCCCTCGTCCAGTTCGGCACACGGACGGGCCTGGCAGCGAGCAAGCCTCCCGCCCCGGCCCCGCTGGTCGCCCGGCGGCGCCGGTGAGGAAAACCCAGTGGCAGGGCTGGGGGCCGGGCGAGCAGGCCGAGCAGCACTACCTCGTCGAACCGCGGACGCTGGCCGGCGGAGGCGACATCCGTCACGTCTCGGAGTTCCTGCGCGCGTCCGGCTGGCAGGACAAGTCCACGAACGGCGGCCCTCTGGTCATGGAGAGCCCCGACCGTGCGGTCCGCCTCTCCTACGACCCCTACACCCAGCCCGGCGGCTGGACCATCCGCAGCGCGGCACAAGGCAACCAGGCCGAGTGGTGGGCGGTGATCGGCCGGCAGGCGCCGGTAGAAATCGTCGCTGGACTGACCGACGCTCTCACCCTCTCCCGCTCCGCGCACGCCCCCAACGTGTGGGCGCCCCTGCAAGAGCAGCATTGGCACACGCAGTTCGAAGGCCGGAACTACACAGCGGCCAGCCCCGACGGTACGGCGTGGATGCACTTCCGCCAGGACGGTGACGGCAACGCCCTGTGGTGGTCAGGCGCAAGGGACGAGCGCGGCAACGGCTGGACCGCCCAGTTCGCACCCAGCACCCCCATGCACCTCATCCAAGCCTTCTCCACCGCGCTGGCCTCTCCCGAGCCGGTCATGCGCCCCCGCGGACGCGTCCCGCACAGCACGAAGATCCGGACCACCTCCGTGTCCGTCCTGCCCTCACAGCTCAGCGCCTGGCAACAGGCCCGCATCACCGCCGCCCGCGCCGCCACCTGGGCCCGCAACTCCGTCCGCAGCCCACGCCTCCGCACCACTCCCCGACACCACGCCGGTGCCGGCGCCTTCCGCGCCCGCCGCTGACCCGCACCACCAAGGAATTCTGTGCCCGACCTCACCCCGGACAGCGTCCACGCCGCCACCGAGACCCTCTCCCGCCTCACCGAATACCTGCGCCAGGACCCGGACCCCGCCGAAGCCCTCGCCCTGGTCGAGCCGTTGCTGGACGAGTACACCGGCCTTCCCGTCCAGCTCGCCGACGCCCTGCGTGCCCTCGCCCGCATCGTGCAGACCCACCGCCCGGACACCCCGCTGGACCACAAGGTCGACCTTCTGGTCCAGGAACTGCGCAGTGCCGCCTGGGAACAGACCGACCAGCACACACTCCACTACGTCATCGACGACCTCCGCGCCTTGTACGCCTCCTCCGAGCCGACGCGCACGCTGGGGTGCGGCTCGTGCCGGTGAGCGGACAGCAGCTCGAAGAATTCGCCAGGAGGCACACCTGGCGCATCCCGTTCGACACCAGTCCCCGTCACCTCGCCGGCCCCGGCGACGCCCACCATGTCACCCACGGCCTGGCCGCCGCCGGATGGAAACGCACCTCCGACCCGCTCAGCCCCGAGATCGTCCTGAGCAGCCCGGATCACCGCTACCGCCTCGACTTCGTCCCGGAGTCCGGCACGCTCGCCTGGTGGCGGCTGTGGGCCGGATCCACCGACACCGAGCCGGGCTGGACCGCCACCTTCAGCGAACTCGTGCCCGCCGAGGTCCTCGCCGGCTTCACCGACGCCCTCGTCGCCCCCGCACCCACCGAACACAGCAGCCCGCTGGATGTGGTGGACGCTGCGGGATGGCTCCTGGACGCACGCGCCGCGGCCAGCTCACCGGACGCTGCCTGTCGCCTCGAACGGCGCTCCGACTCCCTCCCGTCCTGGCAGATGGAGGTCCACGATCCCGACCGCGGGCGCCACGGCCCCCGGCTGTGGCACGCCTCCTTCGACGACCGCACGCCCGGCCACCTGGTCAACGCCTTCCTCACCACGCTCGTCGACCCCGCCCCGCTCCAGCGCGGGATGGGCGACCGCACCGCCCACCACAGCGCCGTTCAGACACCCAGCCCGCTCAGGCCGGAGCAGATCGTCGAGGCACACACGGACCGTCTCAACAGCATCCGTGCCAAGGTCCGTGCCGCCCGCCGGCAGAACAGCAAACCCAGCACCTCTCCGGCGGCGCCCGCCGCCGCACGGCCGGCCGCCCGCCTCTGACCCCGCGAAAGGACACCCCTATCTCCCACCCGCACGCTCACCGTGAGTTCCTGGGCCACCTCGACGGCTACATCCGCGAGGCCAAGAAGATCCTCGACGCCTGGAACGTCTACTCCGACGAGCACACCGACCTCGACGGCTGGCCGTACGACGACCACGCCTACGGGCTGCGCCAGCAACAGCGCGATGCCGACACCGCCGCAGCGTTCGAGGACCTGCGCGCAGGCGCCCAGCAGCTGCTGGACACCGCCGACGCACAACTGTCTCTGGTTCCGGCCGGCACCGCGCAGACCCGCTGGATCTACCAGCTCGGCGTCCTGCGCGACGCGCTGGACCGCCTCAACACGCTGCACGAGGAGTGGCTCCGCACCCGCGAAAGTCTCCCGGCCGACGGCAAGCCCGGGACGAACGTCTTCGACGCCGCCCTTGCCGAGCACCACGCCGAGTGCGGGAGCTACCTCGACGACTGGGCCACCCACGGTCACGTCATCAGTGAGATCAACACCGCTGCCCGGCACGCGCCGTCCCCGCTGGCTCCCCCGCCCACCACGCGACCAGCCCGGGCCACTGGCCGAACCGCGGCAGCGCGGAGGTGACGGTGCACGACGGCCCTTCCCAGACGGTCGACGTCGACTTCATTGCTCCACGTCACCTGGCCGGCGGCGGTGATCCCGCATGGATCACCGTCCCCCTGCACCACGCCTGCGGCTGGAGCCACGGCCACGACCCCCTGATGCCGCGCGTCATCCTCTCCAGCCCCGACCAAAAGGCCCTCCTGCGGCTGGAACCGGACCCCGACGGCCAGTGGTGGACGCTCCAGCACGCGCCCACCGAGGACCGGCCCGCCTGGTACGCGAGCTTCGGCGCCCGCACCCCCGTCGAGATCATCGCGGGCTTCACCGACGCACTCACCGATCCCACCACCGACCGGGACAAAACCCACGACCCCTTGGACCGCTCCTGGCCGCCGGGTGGTCGCCGTCCTACAACCCCCACCGGTTCGTCTCACCCGACGGCACCGTGCGGGTCGACGTCCACGAGACGACAGGGACCTGGTGGATCGGCGCCGTCCTGGACGACGCACGGCCCCCGGTGTGGCAGGCCCGCTTCGGCGAGCACACACCCAAGCACTTGATCGCCGCATTCACCACCGCGCTCACCGACCCGCACCCGACAGCACGCACCGGCACGGTACTCAGCCTCACGACCCGCAACCCGGATCTGGTCACCCACACCCGCCAGGAAGTACCGGCCCAGCAGGTCGCCTCCGCGCTGGAGGACCGCGTCCGCCAACTCGCCGCCCGACACGCGGCCCCGGCAGCGCCAACCGCCATCCCCCGACGCCCGTCCGCCGGTCCCGGCCGCACCCACTGATGCCCTTGTCCCCGCACCGAAGCACGTAGCCCTTTGCCTCCCACCTCCGCCAACAACTCCGACGGCTACGACATCGCCTTCCGTCTCCTGATGGGCGTCCTCGCCGTCGTCGTCCCCCTGTCCCACCTCGCCTGGCTGTCCGGCAACATCACCGCCTGCCTCACCGGACACCCCTGGGCGTCGTACCAGCCGACCACCGCCCTGCTCCACCCCGACCAGCTCTGGCCGACGGCCGGAGAAACGTCCCTGCTGATCGGTGCCCGCATCATCCCCGTCACCGTCCTTCTCGCCCTCGGTGCAACAGCCGGCCTGCTGTGGGCTCGGCACAAGAGCAACGGTGGTGGTCGGAAGAAGAAGATCACCGGAATGGCCAAGCCGAAGGACATCGAGCCTCTGATGGCCAAGGCGATCACCGACAAGGCGCGCTCGCTGCGCCCGAGCCTGAAGACCGCGAAGCACATCGACGCCCGCGACACCGGCATCCTCCTCGGCAATCTCCAGGGCACCAGGCACGAGGTCCGCATGGGGTACGAGGACGTGGCCGTCGCCATCATGGCGCCGCGGTCGGGCAAGACCACCTCGCTGGCGATCCCGTCGATCCTCAACGCGCCGGGCCCCGTCCTGCTGACCTCGAACAAGGCGGCCGGCGACGCCTACACCGCCACCCTCGACGCCCGCGCAGCGGTGGGCCGGGTGTGGTCGATGGACCCGCAGCAGATCGCGCACGCCGCCCGCGATATGTGGTGGAACCCCTTGGCGGACGCCAAAACTTTGGATGGCGCCGGCCGCCTGGCCGGTCACTTCCTCGCCGCCTCCGTGGACGCCTCCCAGCAGGGCGACTTCTGGTCCAAGGCCGGATCCAACATCCTCTCCCAGCTCTTCCTCGCCGCCGCGCTCGATGACCGACCGATCACCGACGTGATGCAGTGGCTGGCCTTCCCCGCCGACCGCACTCCACTCGACATCCTGCGCGACCACGGCTTCACCGCGGTCGCCGCCCAGCTCAAGGGCACCGTGGAAGGCCCGCCCGAGACCCGCGACGGCATCTACGAGACCGCCCGCCAGTACGCCGCCGCCCTCCTCAACAGCGAGATCGCCGCCTGGGTCACCCCGCAGAAGGACGTCCCCGAGTTCCGCCCGTCGGAGTTCGTCACCTCCACCGACACCCTGTACCTGCTGTCGAAGGACGGCGGCGGAGGCGCATCGGCGCTGATCGCAGCGTGCGCGGACTCCGTGATGCGGGCCGCGACCGCCCAGGCCGAGCGCGCCGGCGGCCGGCTCGACCCGCCGATGCTGGCGATCCTGGACGAGGCCGCCAACGTCTGCAAGATCAGTGACCTGCCGGACCTGTACTCCCACCTCGGCTCGCGCGGGATCATCCCGATCACGATCCTGCAGTCCTACCGCCAGGGCCAGAAGGTCTGGGGTGACGCGGGCATGGACGCGATGTGGTCGGCCGCGACCGTCAAGGTCATCGGCTCCGGTATCGATGACCCGGACTTCGCGGACAAGCTGTCCCGACTGATCGGTGACCACGACGTCGAGACCACTTCCACCTCCACCTCCGAGTCCGGGAAGTCGACGTCCGTGTCGATGCGGCAGGAGCGGATCCTGCCGGCCGATGCGATCCGCGCCCTGCCCAAGGGAACCGCCCTGGTCTTCGCCACCGGCATGCGCGCCGCGATGCTCGACCTGCGCCCCTGGTACGCAGAGCCCGGTGCAGACGAACTGGCCGCCGCCTCGGCCCGCGCCTCGAAGGCGATCACCGAGCGTGCCGTCGCCAAGCACGCCCCGCTCCAGTCGGATTACCGGCAGGCCGCATGAGCGAGTGCTGGCTGCACCTGGTGCCGGACCGCTCCCGCGAGGCCAAGGACTTCATGCGCACCTGGCACCGGCACCACACGCCCCCGCCATGCACAGTCAGCTCAGCCTGCACGTCCACGAGACCCTGCGCGCGCTGTCGGACGCCCGCGCCAGCCTTACCACGCCCCAGCCGCCCAGCGGACTCGCTGTGCCAGCGCCACTCCCCGACCAGCATGCCGCCCGCCTGCGCTGACCCTGTCTACCTCCGCCACCTGTGATGACGACACCACCCGACCACAACCACATGCCCCTGTTTGACGTGGACGCGCCCGTGCCGCTGATGCCCGTGGAGCGGCTGCTGGCACTTGCCGACCTGTACACCGAGCACAACGACCTGATCGACCTACTGTTCGCCGGCCGCGCCCCTCATGAGCCGGGGGCTTCCGTGTCATCTGCCCGGCGCCTGGAACGCGAGGCCCTTGCCTCCATCACAGCGGTCCGGCAGCAGCGCCTGCCTGCCATCGAACCGGTGTCCAGCGCCGTCGTACGACTCAAGCAGATCGCCCACCTGACCAGCGGAGCCACCCGCTACCTCACCGCCGCCCAGCAAGCACTGCCCGAGGGCGATGCGGCCCACGCACCCCGCGATTCCCGTCGGGGGCTCGGTCAGTACCTGCGGCTGGCCCGCGAACTCACCGCCCTCGCTCCCGCCGCCATCGTCGAGTCCGCCACGTATATTGCCGCCAGACTTCCCGACCGGGCGCGCAGCAGCACCACCGTCCCCGGCATGGACGCCGGCCATCGCGACGCCTTGCTCGAAGTCGCCCGTGGCCACGTCGTCGTCACCGGGCAGTAGGGGCAACGCGGCTACGGCCACACCGTGTCGGTGGACGTCGACGTGCTGCGTCACCTGGAAAGCCAGGAACTCGTGACCCGCGAGCCCGCCTCCGCCGCCCCCTTCTTCCCCGGTGGGCCGCTGCGCGACCGCGTCCGCCTGACGTCTCTCGGTCTTTCCGTCCTCAGCACGGTCATCGATTCCCCCCTGCACATCCGCCTGTCCGCGGCCCGCCCTGTCTCCGCCCCGGCTACGGCCACCACCGCCCGCGCACGCCGCTGACGGCGCCACACGCGCGCAGCGCCTGCCTTCCTGCCGCAGCCTCGTTCACGCAAGGAAGCCCCCAGATTCCCGCCTCGCCCACGCTCGTCTGTATATCGCTTGGTGCCGGCGTTCAGTCCAGCGCCATGCTCGCCCTCTCCGCCAACGGCCATCTCCCCAGAGCCGATTACGCGATCTTCGCCGACACCGGCTGGGAGCCACACGCGGTCTACCGGCACCTCAACCGGCTGGACAAGGAGATCGCTGCTCCCGCCGGGATACCGATCCTGCGCGTCTCCTCCGGCAACATCCGACGCGACGCCCTCGACCCCGGTCACGGCTTCGCCTCCATGCCCCTGTACATCCTCAACCAGGACGGCAAGCAGGGCATGACCGGGCGCCAGTGCACCGGCGAATACAAGATCAAGCCGATAAAACGACAAGTCCGGGAACTCCTCGGCTACCCCTACCCGCAGCGCGTCCCAAAGGACGTCTTCATCGAGCAGTGGGTCGGCATCTCCACCGATGAATTCCACCGCGCGAAGGACGCCGACGTCCGCTACATGCGCAACCGCCACCCGCTCATCGAGCTGGGCTGGTCGCGCAGCGACTGCGTCCGCTACCTGACCGCGCTCGGTCTCGCGGACACCCCGAAGTCCAGCTGCCTGGGGTGCCCGTTCCACGGCAACGCGCAGTGGCGGCACATCCGGGACACGAGCCCCGAGGAGTTGCGGGACGTCGTGGAGTTCGACGCCGCCATCCGGGCGGGCAACGCCCGCGCGAACGCGGGCGGCAACCGGCTGCTCGGGCAGGCGTTCCTCCACCGCTCCCGGGTGCCGCTGGACCAGGCGCCGATCGACCACGTCACGGCTGCCGAGTGGGCCGCCCGCCAGCAAGAACTCGACGACCGCGCCCCCATGGAGGAGGAACTGGAGAACGGGGTGGTCGACGGCTGCTCTCCCTGGGCCTACCGCGGAGAGGCCCACCTGGTGCAGGACGATTTCGGCCTGGCCTCGTGAGACGGATCATCCTCGACCTGTTCGCCGGCCCCGGCGGGTGGAGCCACGCCCTCTCCGTCCTCGGGGCCCGCGACATCGGCCTGGAATGGGACACCCGGGCCTGCAAAACGCGAGCCCGAGCCGGGCAGTTGACCATCCAGACCGATGTCGCCCGCTATCCGGTATGGATCTTCTCCGGTCGTGTGCTCGGGCTGATCGCCTCCCCGCCATGCCAGGCGTGGTCGATGGCCGGCAAACGCCTCGGCCTGGTCGACCAGCCACTCGTCCACCAGGCCGTCACCGACCTCGCCGCCGGCCGCGACACCCGCGAGCAGCTGCTCGCCGCGTGCGCCGACCCCCGCTCCCTGCTCGCGGCCGAGCCCATGCGCTACCTGCACGCCCTGAATGCGGTGGGCGAGCCGGAGTGGGTGGCCATGGAGGAGGTGCCCGACGTTCTGTCTCTGTGGAAGCAGTACGCCGCGGTGCTGCGTGCCTGGGGTTTCTCCGTGTGGACCGGGATCCTGAACGCGGCCGACTACGGCGTCCCCCAGACCCGCCGTCGTGCGATCCTCCTCGCCTCCCGCGTCCGTACCGCCGAGCCGCCGCCGCCCACACACGCCCAGGTCGCCGAGCCCGAATCGTTGTTCGGTCCCGGCCGCGCACGGTGGGTGTCGATGGCCCAAGCCCTGGGCTGGGGCCGGACCGACGGCCCGGTGCCCACCGTGTGCGCCGGGGGCGGACCAGGAGGCGGCCCCGAACCCTTCCCCTCTGGGGCCCGCAAGACCCTCACCGACGCCCGCGCTCGCGGCACCTGGACCCCACACCCGGGCGGGACCGCCAGACACGGCAGCCGCAACGACCAGCTGGTCGACCGCGAAACGCAGCCGTGCCCTGCTGAAGCCAACCGCTGGGCATGGTCCTTGCGGAGCAACAACCAGGCCAACGCCACCGTGCGACGGGCAGACGAGCCGGCCGGGACACTCTTCTTCGGGCACCGCGCGAACGAATGCACCTGGGTCGCCGAACCCGCCGCTCCCGTACCCCTGCACGTCCCTGAAGGGCAGAGCCTGGCGGTGCCGGAGCCGATCCGGATCACCGCCCGGGAGGCGGGGATCCTGCAGTCCTTCCCGGCCGACTACCCCTGGCAGGGCAACAAGGGCCAGCAGTTCTCCCAGATCGGCAACGCCGTCCCGCCCCGGCTGGCCGCCCACCTTCTCGCTCCGCACCTGAACGTCCCGCTCAACACCGACGACTTCACTCTGGCCGCCTGATGCCCCGCACCCCACAACCTGACGAGGACGACCTCGCCACCATCACGTCGTGGCCGCCGGTGTACTACGCCGAGCAGGCTCTACTTGGCGCCCTCCTGTCCGACCCGCAGCACCTCGCTGACGTAACTGGGATCAGCCCAGAAGTGTTCTCCACCGCGGCGCACGCCGCGGTGTTCGCAGCGATCTGCGCCGTGCCCGCCCCCGCCCTGGCCGACAACACCGACTACGCCGCCGCGTTCGCCGCACTGCGTGCGCAATCACCCTCTGGCCTGGCCGAGCGCACCGAGCACATCGTCTGGCTCGGCAAAGTGCTCACCACTGCCCGCAAGCAGGCAAGCGGACTGACCGCCGCACA
The DNA here is from genome assembly GCF_055605965.1 of Streptomyces sp. NPDC037126. NCBI lineage: Bacteria > Bacillati > Actinomycetota > Actinomycetes > Kitasatosporales > Streptomycetaceae > Streptomyces > Streptomyces sp. NPDC037126. The sequence continues at coordinate 23,773 of NZ_JBVJTD010000044.1, read as the reverse complement.
CCTGCACGGACTCATCAGCGCATGTCCCAACCCCCGGCACACCCCCGCGTACGCCCGGATCATCGCGGCCGAATCCGCCCGCCGCCGCCTGCGCAAGGCCGCCGCCCGCCTGGTGCACACGGCACGGGAAGCCTCGCTCCCGCATCCCGTGCCGGCCGCACTGGCCGAGGCCGACACCCTCGCATTCGTCGTGGACGACATCGCCGCCGCCTTCCCAGCGCACTCCGGGCCCCTGCCGCGCACTCCCGCACCACCGCCGGCGCCCCTGCACGACGGCGGCGAAGCCGCCCAGGAGGAGCGGCTGCTGCTGGCCACGTGCACGGCGCGCCCGGCCGAAGTCGAGCAGATGCGCTGGCTGACCCCCGAGGACTTCACCCACCCCCTGCACGCCGGGCTCTGGCAGTGCCTGACCGCGCTTGTACGCCGCGACGTGCCAGTCGACCCCGTTACCGTCATATGGGAGGCCCAGCAGCGCGGTGCCCTGAGCGCCGCGGACGACCCTCGCGACCTGCTCACCTTCCTTGCCGAACCGGACGTGTCCGCGCCTTATCTGGGCGAGCGCATATTGCACCGGTCTGTGCTTACCACGGCCCACCACGTCGGCCGCCGCATCGTGGCGTTCACCGACGACCCGGCCAACGCGCCCTACCAACTCGTCGTCGGCAGCCGCCGCGCCCTCGGCGAACTGACTGCCATTCGCGCCCGTTGGCACCACGCCACCACGCCCACGCCAACAACGTGGTCCCCGCGCCGCATGGCCAGGACGGCGCCCCGCGCCGGGACGCCGCCCACCACAGCCTCACCCACCAGGCGCATCGCACGCTGACCGGACCTTTCCGGCGGCCGGACCGACCAGTCTGACCGCCGGCAGATGGAAGGCGCTGTGGTCGCTGAACACGGACAGAGGCTGGCAGGAACTCGCCGCCCCTCGCGAGCGCCACTCGGCACCGCGCCACCAGCTACGCCGCAGGCACCGGCCAGCCACACGAGCGGCTGAACCCTCTGACGTCCGACCGATTGAGCGCCAGCACGGTACAGGAGCCGTGAGGCCCACAGTGCCGACGACCATCTCGGGCCGTCGGCACTGCATCTTGTCCCACCTAGTCGCCGAAGATGCTCTCCCACACCTTCTGGGTCAGCGAGCGAGCAACTCCCTCGGCAGTTCCGCGCGCGACCGACTGCTTGAGGCGGTCATCGGTGCCCCGACCTTCCTCAGAAGGGTGCGACGCAGCAGGTGTCGACGCCTCCTCCGAGCCCGATTGCTGGCCAGCGCCAAGACGCTTGAACTTCCCGAACATGTGATCTTCCCTCAGTGCTACATGACCGAGGGCAGCGAAGAACCCGCTTATCAAAGCGCTCCCGTCGGGCGCGCGTGATCCCTCCCCGCCCTCACGGCACGGGAGGGGAATCTCATCTGAGGGTGATAGCCAGCCAAGACGCAGAATGCCGCCCCCCACCACGGCTTGCGAACGCCGCCCCAGGAGCACCGGCCAATAGCCCAGCAAGCCAGGAGACGACAAGCATGTTCAACAGGAAGAAGCCGCTCCGCACGCGACGACGCAGCTGTCGATTCACGCTGCGGCGCTCACAGTTCGGGCTCTCCATGTCTTCCATCATGCCGTATGCGGCAGCCGTCGACGACCAATACCGGCAGTGAACGATCGTGCCAGCACGGATCAGGTCTCGCCGTCCTGGGCGCCCCCGCCGCTTGAGCCGAGGTTGAACCTCCCTCGTTCGATTAGCCGGTACAGGTGCCTAGTTGATACCTGCCGCTGCATCCGCACACCCTCCCCTGGGTCGTGGTGGGCGAATGGGCTGCGCGGATCCGCTCCTGGGTCACGCAGCCAGTTCGCCAGCGCACGGTCATTGCGCCGCACGGCGTCCTCGACCTGCTATTGCAGCTACCTCATTTGGGTTGCGAAGGGCCCGTAGAAAAAGTCATCGGCATCTGTGGGAGGGATCTTCGCCATAGCTCGGTGCGCGCGTTCCCGTAACTCGTCTACCCGGTTCCTGAACGTTGACTCGTCGACCCCGACTGTCCCCTGGATACGTCTTGGCAGGCACGCTTCAGGTAATCAAGCCGCGCCTGCCCTGTGGCTCGGATCTCCCCAACCACCTGGGCATCTCCTGCTCTGCGGGATGTTTCGACCTCGGCCGCGCTCTTCCTTACTTTCCATATCTGAACAGCCGACGCCGCCCCCCCGACAGCGAGGCCAGCCGCTCCGCTAACGAGGGCAGTCACAAGTTGGCTCACCAGCAGAGTGTGACACGCCAGCGTGACCTGAGGAGGCGTTGCATGAAGCGCGGAGCACGCCGCACGCCAACAAGCAAACACAAGGAGGGCCCTCTCGACCAGTCCCCAGACTGCACAGAAAATCGAATACAGGGCCGAGTAACCGAGTACCAGTTCGCACCAAGAAGTGCGTTGTCAGTGGGGTCCGGTATACCGGTCGGCTATGAGTGTTGCTCAGGAAGCGGCTACGTCCTCCTCTGGCCGTACGCAGCGGCAATCGGTTGACGGCGACTCCCCGGATGACCAGCACCCAGCTGCTGCGGTCCCTGCGTCGCGGGACGCCGACCTCGCCGGAGAGAGAAACCCACCCGCTAAGGACGACTACCTACTGGTGGAGCTGCTGTGTGCCGCCTTGGCGAAAATCCGCCTCGAACGACAGCGGGCCGGCGTTCCAGCGCGCGGCACGGACGGGTCGGGGCCATTGCCGCGAGCCTGGCGTGAGGCGCGGGGCCGCCTATGGTGGAAGGCACAGACACTGGGCTTGGATGGGCCTGCCAACGACCTGGAGCTGTTCGACTGGTGCCGTCGCCCGCTGGGTTCGTGGCGTGTACCGCTGTCCCTAACCAAAGTCGATCTGGAAGCGGTGCTGCTGGACGGCGATTCCCTGTCCGAATTCGCCGAGCAGGCGGCAGCCCTGGTCCAGCACGCTGACGTCGAGGCGGAACTCGTTCAGAATCAGGTCTTCGCCGCCCTGATGCTGTGTGCACGGATGAACGGTGGGGACGACGGTGCAGTCCAGCAGGTCTACCGTCGGCTGCGACGCTTGCTGATCGACCATCCGGTGCTCAGCGACCGCGAGGTCCAGACGCTGGCACGGGAACTACCGGCAGCGGACTCCGACCATGACTCGTTCCTCGCGAAGTTCGTCCGCATCGCCTATGTTCACCACCCGGTCCAGGCGCCGGGGAAGGTTCGCCTGCGGCGGTGTGCCGACTGCCGTAATCCATTGGATGACAGGGCCCTTGGTTGTGGGACTCCTGGCTGCACGGGGGTGGCAGAGCGCTACGAAGTGGCCTGTCTGGGTGGCTATTGGACACAGCACCGGGCAACCCGCCAGTTCTTCCACGACCCGGGACTGCTGGAGGGCCGGCTGCTGGACCAGGTGAGAGAAATCGCCCACGAATGCCTGTGCGTCGAAGACTGGCCGTGCCTGGACGCGTGGGATATGGCAGTGACGTTCAAGGCCAAGGAGCCAGGTGCAGAGGCGGAGTGCTGGGCCGTCGACGCCAAAGACTGCTCAAGCCCAGCCCTGCTCGCCCGAGGCTTTCGCTGCGATCCCCGCGTGCCGGCGCGGAGGCACATCATCGTCATCCCCATGCACCGCCTCAGAACTCCCGGCTACCGCGCGGATCTCGAACGCGAACTGCAGGGCCGAGTTTCCGGCGTCGAGGTCCTCGACGAGAAGACGTTCCTGCGGCAGGTCACCGTCCGTGCGCGCCAGACAGGAGGAACGCGATGAGGGACACCCGTGCCTGGAGCAAGTCACTGGTCAAGGAATTGGCGGACGACAGTGTGCGCCCCCTGCTCGACCCCCTCAGGCCCTGGGAAGTCTGCGCCCTGGAGGTGGGCCTGTCGTTCCTGGACGACCATCTGCCCGGCCGGGGCATCGGCGCGCTGTGGCCGGTGCTGTCCGGATACATGCGCCTGGATGAGGACCTGGGCCCGCAGATCCGGACTCTGCGGGAGCTGATGGGCCCGCTCGCCAAGACCGGGACCATGCGGGAGAAACTCGATCAGTACGTGAAGCTCCCGGCCCAGGTACGCGGCTTTGAACCCTGTGACATGCCCGGCCACAAGCCGGAGTTGTCGACCGTATTCACACGCCGGTCCACCCCGTACGCCGCGGGCCGACATGACCTCTACCGTCGGACGCTGCAGAAGATCGCCCCCTACCAGACGACCTCTCCGTACCGACCGGCACCGCCTGGTTCGGTGTGCTTCTTCGAGCGGGCCGACGGCAGCAGGGAACAGATCCGCGTCCCCGAGACGCTCATCCCGGCGCCCGCTCCAGCAGTGCTGCCCGCAGCGGCCTCCCGGGCCCAGGAGCCCATCGCCCTCACACGAGAGGACTTCCGGTGGGCTGCCGAACAAATCGACAAGATCCTGGAAGCCCATCCGGAGATCGAAAGCCGGGACTTCGTCAAACGGTTCGAACAGATGGAAGCCCTGCTGGCCGACCAGATCGAAGGTCATCTCCGCGACCAGCGGTGGCGGATGACCATCGACCGCTTGTGGCATGTGGTCGGCCTGATGAACAGTGGTAAATCCACCTTGCTGGACCTGATCGCCTTCATCGTCGCCCACCGCGGAGGCAAGGTCGGGTTCGTCCTTGCCTCCGGCAGCGACGTGTTCGCCAAGGTCAGTTTCCTGCAAGCCCTGGGCATCGCGGCTGTGCCCATCTTCGGACGCACCCGGGAAGGCGTCCACAAGGACCGGTTCTGGCGCTCGCTCCTCCACGATGGCGAGAAGACCTTCCCCACGGGTCTGGACCCTGCCGCGGCGTTCGCCGACGACCAGTGCTACTTGGAGGAGCTGCGGCTGACCAGTAGGGCCAACCGGGCCCCGCTGCCACGTGAGGAGCGACCCTGCACAGGCCGGCTCACCGTGGCTGGCGAGAGCGGGCGTCGGGACTGCCCTCTTCTGTCCCAGTGTCCGTCGCATACGGCGGCACGCATGGTTGCCGATGCACAGGTGTGGGTGACGACCGCAGCGGGACTGGCCTCAACGCGGATGCCGCAGTCCCAGATCGAAGTCCGCGTCGCTGAAGCGGCCCAGCACCACCTGTCCGTCTTGCTCGTGGACGAAGCCGACACCGTGCAGCAGCAGTTCGACGACCGGTTCCTACTGCACGAGATCCTTTCCCAGCCCGGCAGGGGCTGGAGTCACCGGGTGGGGGACCGAATCGGACAGCGGCTTGAGCACTCCTGGTTCCTCGACCTCCTCGACCCGGAGGTAACGGCCAGCGACAAGCACTTCCGTCGGCACGATCAGGCCCTGACCGAGCTGTACCGGCTGGTCATCGCACCGGATGCGGATGCCCTGCGAGCTGTCATCGCCGAGGGACCGTTCACCGGGTACAGCCTCCTGCGGCGCCTGGCCCGCAGCCTTCACGGCCTTGGTGAACGAACCGACTTCACGGACAAGGCGGAACTGGAAAAAGCCTCCGACGAGTATTTCGAAGAGCACTTCGCCTCGCTGCTCTCCGCTCCGTTCCAGGCTCCTGCGGCGAACTGGGCGGAGCTGATTGAGGCGATGACGGCAGCCCATGACACTCGTGTCTCGGCCCAGGAGGCCGCGGAGGCGTGGATCACCACCCACCAGCCCGCCATCGACGAGGCGGATGTCCGAGGCACGCTGGCGGAGTGGGCACAACTGCTGCAGGCCGGGGTGTGGGCCGCGCGGATCACTACGTCCTTCTTCGAAGTCGCCCAACGGCTGCCCGCCATCAGCTCCTCCCCGATCGGCGACGGGGAGGACTTCTGGAGCCGACAGCCGCCGCGTGACCTGATGCCGTTCGTGCCCGAACAGGCTGCCGGGAACCTGATGGCGCTTCAGTGGCAGCCCAACCCCGGTGGTGACAGCGGATCGTTCAGCATCCTGTGGCTCCGCGGGGTTGGCCGCTGGCTGCTGTACCACCTCCATGATCTCCTGACGGCCGAGGGCATCGAGGGGCCACATGTCGTCCTTGCCTCCGCCACCAGCTGGATGCCCGCCTCGCCCCGCTTCCACCTGGACGTCGCCCCGAACCTGGTACTACGAGAGCCGGAAAAGGCCAGGGCTGCGCTGAAGCAGAGCAAGATGTTCTTCCGGCCGCCGCGCTACCCCGACGGTCGTCCCGTCTTCACCTCGGGCACCGGCGGCAACCCCGCCCTCCACACCCACGCCCTGTGCACGGCCGCCGACTGGATCTGCAACCCAGCCCCCGGTGCGCGCGAGTCCCTGCTCCAGCAAGCCCGTCTGCGTTTGGCCCCCGACCGTCAGCAAGTCCTGTTCACCGTGCAGAGCACTCGCGACGCCCAGACCGTCGCCGACTACATCAACCACAAAACGCCGTACACGGCCCTGCACGTCATCCGCGACGACGACCCGCCCACCCGGCACAGCATCCCAAGGCGCCGCCTGCCCACCTTTGCCGCGTCCGGCGCCGACATCCTGGTTGCTGCCGAAGGCGCCGTCCAACGCGGCCACAACATCCTCAACGCCCGCCGCGTCGCCGCCCTCGGCGCGGTGTTCTACCTGGCCCGCATCCACCCACCCGCCGACGACGCCACCTTCCCACTTTCCTTGCTCAGCCGCGAGGCGATGCGCCGCCTCCGCGAGCCTATTGAACTGGCCGACCCCTTGATCGATCCCGTCGACCTCGCGCGCAAACTCCGCTACGGCGAGCGCCGCCGTTGGCAGCAGCGAGTCGGAGAGCCGGTGCTGTTCTCCCGCCTCACCGACCCGGTCGAACACGCGGCGTTCGTCGGCAACTTCCTCGTCCCGCTCCACCAGACGATCGGCCGCGGCATCCGCGGTAACGAACCGGTGCTGGTGTACCTCTGCGACGCCGCCTTCGCACCCCGCACCGCCACGCTGGACGAAACCGCTGCCGACACTCCGCGTACGAGCGTGATCGTCGCCGCCCAGCAACTCCTGCACGGCTGGCTCACCGATCCAGGCCCGACCGCCGGCGCGGCAGAGCGCCTAGACCACGCGCTCGCCCACGCGTGCTGGGGCCTGGCCTCCCATCTCCTCGACAACATCGACTGGGGTCACTGCTGATGCCTGCCTACCGCGCCGTCCAGGCCACCGTGCTCACCTTCACCACCGGGGCCAGCTGGCCCTTCACGGGCTACCGCGCGACCTGCCCACCGGGGATGCTCAACCTTCTCCAAGCAGCCTGGGAAGCCCGCCCGGGCCGCCGAACGCGCAACGGGCCCGACAACCTGCCGACCAAGTCACTGAGGGACCTGCTCACCCTTATCGACCCGGACATCACCTCCGTGCACTGGGATCCACGCCATCCGGCCTGGCTCCGCGCGCGTACCGAGATCGACCCGGACCTGCTGCTGATCGCGCTGTCGGCATGGGCCTCCGCTCACGTCGCGCCCGACGTGCCGGACACCGACTGGTACGGCCGTCTTGAAGGCGCCGGCCAGTTCGAATGGATCCCAGAGGACCTCGACCTGGCCCAGCACGGCCTCCACCCCAACGGCACCGCCAACCCCCCACCGCACGTCTTCGAACTCCTGCCCAGCCTCGTCGCCGAACACCTCACCACCACCGAACTCCGACTCCTGGGCCACCACCGTGATCTCCGCCTCGGCCCCACCCAAGCCGACGGCCGCCGCGCCCTGCACCTCGGCCAACCCGAGCTCCTCATCGATGAAGACGGCGCGGCCGGCGCCAGCGTGGACGTCCTCACCTTCCACCTGGAAACCGTCCCCGGCGTCCCCGAAGTCCACCTCCACGTCGACCTGGGTATGACCCGCTTCGCGACGAACGCCGTCGACTACATCCCCCGCCGCGGAAACGGGGACTCCACCGCCAGCGTCCTGCTCTCCGCCAAGGAAGGCTTCATCCACCGCCGCGAACGTCCCATGCTCCTGCAGAGCGCCGTCACCATCCGCCGGCGCGGACAGGACAGCTCCTGGGCCTGGCAGCCGGGCGTCGCCAGCATCCTCGCCCGCCTCACCCACCACGAGCCACCCAGCCTCGACGAGCTGCGCAACGCCCCGGGCAACGCCGCTGCTCAGCCCTTCGCTGCCCACCTCGTCCACAGCACTGGCATGACCTACCGCCATCCGGACCAGGACGGCACCCCGCCGACTCGTGCCACCCACGAGCACCCCGTCGGCCACGGCTACCAGCCCCGCGACCATATGGAGGTCCTCACTCAGGTCGCCCGACAGCTGGAGAACAAGGGCCTGATCCCGCTGACGCCCACGCCCAAGGCGCGGACCCGTGCGAAGACGCGCCTGACGATGCAGCTGCCCGAATCCCCCACGTACGAGATCGAAGTCTGGGCGTCCTCTGACCGCACCTGGCAATGCCTGCAGACCGCCGCCAGCAAACTCGACCTGGCCCCCGCCACCGCAACAGCGGATCGCACCAGCTTCACCGGGCCGATCAACCTCACCCTCCACCGCCGCGACCCGCAAGACCTCACCGCCGGCCTGCCGCGCTCCACCGAGTCGAACCCAGCAGCCCGGCGGGCCGCCTACGAAGCCAGCGAGGCCGAACGCACGACGCGAATCACCCGTGCATTCCCTCGCCTTGCCCACCCCATCGCCTGCATCGTGGAGATGGAAGGCGCGGCCTACTTCACGCGCACACGCCAACGCGACCCCAAGCCCCTCTTCAAGAAGGTGCTCCCAAGCCTCCGCCGCAACGTCCAGGGACTGCGCCCCATCCCGCCAGCGAACCCCAATCCCAGCAAAGCAACCCTCGCCAAGCGCTTCCCCGGCACCGACTTCTCCACGACCGACATCGAGCGCGCCACTTCCGCTCTCCGGGACGCCCTCCGCCAGGCGGGCCACCTGCCCAAACTCCCCGCCCCACCCGGCGTCGAAGGCCCCTTCGAGCTGATCACCGTATGGCTTGCCCCGGCCGGCGAGCGGATGCTCGTGCCCATGCTGATCCGACAGCACACCCACGAGGAACCCACGGCACAGCTCATGACGACGGCCGGCAGCCCCGCCGAGCACCCCATGCCGCTGACGGCACTGCCGGAAGCCCTCGCGGCCGGACGCGGACGCGTACCCCGTACCGCACGCGCGGCCCTCGCTGCCTTCTTCACCAACGCGCTGTCGCTGGACTCCACCGCCAACCGCCTGCTGCTCGTACGCCGCGCCCGGACGAGCGACAAGAACATCTGGCCCTGGCTACAGGACGGCCGCATCACCTTCGACCAGCTCGTGCTGCCGGGCATCGACATCACAGCCCCCAACGCGGACCCAGTCCGCCGCAAGCCTGGCGACCAACCGGGCCTGCGCATCATCCGGCTACGCGAGCGCAGCGACCGCTCTGCGGTACCCAGAGCCTTCGGCATCACGCAGGAGATGGTCAGCGCCAGCGACGACTCCGACGAACTGATCTCTGTCACCCGACACGGACGATTCTCCGGCCTGGTCGAAGTCGGGGAACGCGCCTTTTGGGGCATTAACCCACGCTCCGACCAGAATCAGACCCCCCTCACCCTCACCAAGCTCGACCCCGCCCAGACGGCCAACCGCACCTGGACCTGCTCCAACCCCAACTCGCTGGAGATCGTGCCCGCCTTCCTCCAGGACGGCGACAACCCGGCCGACTGGGCCATGTACGTCCACGCCCAACGACGCCTCCACGCTCACACCACCATCGCCACTACCTGGCCGGCCATCGTCCACCTCGCCGAACTGATGGAGGAATACATCCTGTGAAATGCCCGCAGAGCACGGCAACACCCCGGCCGTGCACCGAAAGGTCACCACAGAGGACAGAAGACGCCTACACCTGGGGCAAGTGAGCACAGCCTGCTGAGAAGCGGATCAATGTATCGCGGGATCGCCGGTTAGCCATGCTGGCGATCCCGCGCATCATTGGGCCCTGTGCATCATGAAAAATGCACGTCAGATGGCCTGGTGTGCGTGGGCGTCGGAAGGATCGGGTAGGTCCGGGGCGGTAGTCCACCGGCAAGATCATCCGTCCTCGATGCCCCCTGTGAGCTGACCGCGCGCGGTGAAGGGATCGCTGAGAGGTGAGGATGGCTACCCCGGCCCGTTGTCAGTGCCCGCCCGTAGCCTCGTAGAGGCAATCGTGCTGAAGGGGACCCCATGGTAGTCCGACCCTGTTCCAGGTGTGGCAAGAATGAGAGTGCCAATCGCAAAGGCAAGTCAGGACGCTGTGTTGAGTGTATCGATGCGATCTACCGTGCACTCAAGGTAGATCCAGAGGGGACGTTTGTATCTCCTGGGGCCCCGAGGAAATACCGGTGCCAGACCTGTGGCAGGCCCGGGGCGATTCCGTACAAGGAGATCCAGTCACGAAGTATTGAACTCTGCAACTGGTGCGTTGGTCGCCGCATGTATGAGGACGGTCTGGCGCGGGACCCAGAGCACTGGCCGATGGACCAGAGCGACGTGGCCCGAATGGTCCGCGAAGCAGGTTTTGAGATGGTGGATGGGTTTGGGAGGACGCTTCCCGAGAGTCAAATGGTCAGCCGTATCGGGGAAGTTTGGGAGTCGATCGATGTCGTGTGCGTACTCTGCGCTGCCCCGAACACCTTCAACGCCGTCCACATACTTTCGAGTACAAGTAAGCCATGGACGCATTGTTATGCATGCTTCACGTCAAAGTTCGCTGGTTGGCAAAATGAGTTCTATGGCAAGTTCGGATTGATTCGAGAGCACGACGGGTATGCGAAGCTATCGGATCCAGTCTCTGCGCACTGTGCTGAGCCCGACTGTGGTGCGAGCAGGAAGGTCTCCCTCTGCGCGCTCGCTGCTGGCGCCCCTCCTTGCTTGCGGTGCGCAGAGGGGATCGACCCGGATCTCCCTCACTGGGTATATCTGATCCACTTTCTACCCCTTGGACTGATCAAGGTCGGAATCACGCATAGCGAGCCGAGGGTGTATGACCGCGTCGCTGCCCACATCTCTCGGGGCGGTCTCCTGATTGATCGGCGCCTCGTTCCGAATCGGGAAGCTGCTCGCACTGTCGAGGATTTTGTATTGGAGTCGATGCGTCAGCATCTACGCCCTGGAGATCCGAGAGACTTCCCTCAAGGAGGGTGGACGGAGACCTGGGTCGACAGTGCTCCCACCTTGGACCTCGGCGCGATGATTGATGAAATCGCTACCCAGAAGGCCCCTGGATTCGATCGAGGGTCAAGGGTGGAAGACTCCCCTTCTTCGCCAGCAGCGGACGGCAGCATGCACGGTAGGTTCGTGTCATCTGAGGAGGTTTCGGAGAGTGGAGAAGTCACTCATGCCGTGACCTTTGTTCATCCTCTGCTTGAGTGATCAATTTCGGTCTTAGCTTCGCTGTATTGGATTTGGACAGGTACGAAGTAAGGTGCCAGCATGGGCGTATGGGTGATCTTGATCACCCATGAGCGGTGTACATCGCGAAGTCACAGATCGCGGGTCTGGTGTCAATGGCGAGTGGGGTACTCGCGCCGGTCGGCGGCCAATGACCTTGGTGTAGATCATTCGGTGGGTCCGGTTCCGGTGGGATGCCTGGTTCGGCTGCGCCCGCGGCTTGCCCCCGCCTACGATCCGTCGGCAGGTCGGCACACCACGAGATCGCGGGAGGGCCCGGGATGCAGGAGTGGCAGTGGATCACCGCTCGCCGGAGCGAACTGGACGCCCTCGTCGAGGAGTTGGCCAAGCCGCTTCAGGAAGTCCAGGTCGAGCGGGACGAACTGGCGATCGCGGAGCGGGTGTTGAACCGCCTGGCCGAGCAGGTCTAGGCCGACGCCGGGACTGTCGCTCCGGTATCGGCGAAGGTGGCCGGGCGGGCAGTCCTGCTCATCCCGCACCGCAGCGACGCGGCCGATGAGGGCGCGCTGCCCGGCGACTACCGCAAGATCTTGGCGATCGTGCGGGAGGCCGACGGCCCGGTGCAGGTCAGGGCGGTCGGCGAACGGCTGGGCCTGGACGCCTCTATGGGCGGCAAGCTGGAGCCGCTGCAGGCGAAGATACCAAGCTCGCCGACCGCGGCTGGCTACACAAGCGTCCCGACGGCAGGTTCACCGCACGCTCGTAGGCGCAGGGAGGCGGACGCCGCCGGGGCGTAACTCGCGGGCCCCCGACGGCATTTGAATTTGGCGTGAAGAAAAGCAACCATCCCGTCGAGGGCCTTGACGGCCTTGTCTACACTGCCCGCCTGCCGCTGTCGAGTGCCACCCTGAACTGGCTCGCCGACCTGATACGCCCCACCTGAAGAAGATAAGGTCACGGTGGCGGGCCCTGCCCTCGGGGAAGATCGCCGCAATCGTGCTCGCAGTACTGCGCTGTGACCAGCGGCCGGGCGACCTGGCCCCCGGTGGGTGCGGGAAGTCGTCGGCCTGCTGGCCGCCCGCGCCCCGCGCCTGGACCGCGCCCTGAAAAGATCGCCCACAAGGGTGACGGGGTGGTGCTGCTGGACGGCACGCTGATCCGCACCCGGAGGCGCACCGGCAAAGAGAACCGGAAGAACTACTCCGGCAAGAGCAAGTGCCATGGCCTGCTCGTGATCGCGCTCACCGACGACCGCGGCCAACTGCTCTGGCTCTCGGCGGCCCGGCCCGGACGGACCTCGGAGATCACCGCCTGCCGACACGACCAGCTCACCGCCAAGCTGCGGGCGGCCGGCCTTGGCGCCGTCGCCGACCTGGGCTTCCTCGGACTCGACGACAGCGGTCCCGACGCCGACCCGGCGGTGATCACCGGCTACAAAGCCGCCCGGAACCGGCCCCTGACCCGCGGCCAGAAGATGTCGAACACCGCACTGTCAGCAGTCCGGGCACCGGTGGAGCACGGCTTCGCCCACCTCAAGAACTGGCGCGTGCTCGGCAAGGTCCGCACCGACCCGAGGGCGACCGCCCTGGTCAGGTGCCTGCTCGTCCTCACGAACCGTGAAGTTCCCCGGTGACCGACGATCTTCACCGAAGTCATCTACCCACGACCAGCACGAGCATCCCGAACCCCGTGCACACCAGACCCGTGACCAGCAACATCACGATGCACAGTGCTCATTGATGGTCCACCGCCATTATCTGCCCGTCGGAAGGCACGACCACCCCAACATCCGCAGTAGACCAGTCCCGCACCCGATCACGTCACAGACGCACCGGACGGCTAACGCGCCGTAGCTGGCACGAAGAGGTCCACAACCACTCCCACCCACAACTGCACCTCCAGGTCGCCCCTGCCGTTGTGGTCTAGCCCCGTCACGTCCCGGGCGAAGCCGGGCACGAAGCCGAGCAGAACCTCGTCGACCGCCGACGCCAACTCCGCAGGCGCCCCGCCCTGCCCGCGGACAGGCGGCAGCCCGGCCGAGCCCCGGCGCACCGGCCTCACGGCCGACGTACGCCCGGTGACCGAAGCCACAGTCTCCAGTCCAATCAATTCCTTGCTGAAGAACCGCTAGCGGACCAGGTAGATGCTAGGCAGGTGCTCGGGTTACCGCACGAGCGCCGTAGTGAGTGAAGTCACCGGCAAAGCAGATCAGCCAGGGCGCGCTCCAAAGGACTTGGGTCGCGGCCGAGGCCCCGAACCGGTCGCAGGAAGGTGTTCATGACTCAGCAGTCCCCTCTCCGCCGACGTGTTCAACAGGCTGGCCAAGATCAACCAGCCAAGGGGGGATCGTCGAAACCCGACCCGCCGACGGGCTCACCATCCTCAACGCCGCCGCCATACATCAAGGACGTGCTGAACGGCCTCCCCCCACGTCAACAGCTACGGCTGGTACGCACCGCTTGCCTCCACGCCACCGGCATGGTCTTCAACGACCGGTCGGTCTACAGAGGCACCTCTCCGGAGATAGCAGTATCTTCCTCACCGATATCAGCGTCTTCATCCGATGAAGTGGTCGACGCGCCAACCGCGTTCAAAAGCTCAGTGATGGTGTTTCTGTACCTCTCCGCGAGTTCGGCAAGCAGTCCTATGACGGGCGTCGTACGGGATTCGCCTGTACCAACATCGACGTCTGCTGAAGTCTCCGCCTCTTCCCTCCGTCGACGGGTTACTTTCCTTCTCGGCAAGTGCGTCGCATATCGCAGGACGGCCAACTCCTCTTCGGTGAGGAGGTGGCCGAAACTGTTCAGCCACTCTTCCTCGGCCTCCGGACGGCCGTCGGTCGCCAGGTCTACAAGGATGGCCAAGACATTGTGGTGAATCTCGTGCAGCCGCGCCAGGACCGTAGGCCGGCTCCATCTGTCATTTCCCGGTTCAGGAAGCGCATCGAGGGTCGCAGCCAGTTTCGCCGCGTACGAGGGCGGCCACCCAGAGGGCCACGAGGAGCGCGCCTGCCAGAGTCGCAGAATCGCGTCCCGTGCTTCAGCGGAGCGGGCTGCGGCGTCCGGAGCGTTCGTCTCGCGCGCTTGGTCGGCCTCCGTCACAAGGCGAGCGGTGTAGTGAGCAAGCCAACGGATCAGAGTGTTGTTGGTGTGCTCGTCACCGAACTCAGCCAGGATGCGTTCACCGAGCTCTGCGGCGGAGTCAACTGGCGGAGAGGGCTCCGGCGGCGTCGAGGAGATAGATGCGGCTGACGGGCACCCGGTACCCGTCGCGTCGTTGTCCGGTTCGGCGCCGAGCAATCTGAACCTCCGTGATCAGGCTCTTCCCTGTGGTAGAGAGATACCTCAGCAATGCGTCCCGCGTGACGTGGACGCGGTAGCCGGATGATACGAACGAGGATGTCGAGTGACTCCCCGGGTCTGGGTCGGCCCATTGCTGAGCCTGTGCCACGATGCGTCCGTCGTGCGCCGTCAGCACGAGACGGGTCGCGTCGAGTGCTGTACGACTCTGAGCCCTGAACGCCTTCCCGGGAAGTGGAAGCTCGCGACGCATTTCGTACGCATAAACGTCGTGCCGGTCAAGGTACTCACTCGGCTCGTAAGGGTCCAGAATCCATCCGCTGAGACGAAAGGCGCCGGCGTCGACTTCGAAGTCTGCCTCGTCTTCATCGGGCAGCTTCCAATCCGTCGGGTTGGAAGCTGCAGCGAGCGCACGCTGCAGGTCGGCGGCGTGGCGAGGATCGACGAGGGCCGAAGCCACTCTCACTGTCTCGTAGGCGTCGGGGCCATGGAGCTGGACACTCGCTGCCACACGGATCATGTCCGATGCAACGTCGTCACCGGTCAGTCCTAGAGCACTGTCGAAGTCAGCTGGCGATACGGTGTCCCACGTCTCCGACCCCACCCGGGACAACAGAAACTCCGCCTGGGCCGGGACCGGCGTCCCAAGGTCCGCGAGCCAACCCGTCGGGGCTGGGAGATGCGGCATGAGCCAGTCTTCCCAGGGGTCAGCCTGCTCGTGTGTCCAGGTTCCGGCACGGGCTGGACAGTCCTCGTCGGCGAGACGGCCAGCCGTGGCCATCATGGCGTGATATTCGATGTAGAGTCGAAGGCTCTCCTCACGCGGAATGATTCCCTGTCTGTGACTGGTGCGTTCCCAGGAGCGCTCGTCTCGTAGCTCTCGCACATCCGTCCACCAGTCGTCATTGCTCAAGCCCCATTGGTCGAGGATAAAGCCTTCGGCAGTCTCGGCAATGACGTGGAATTCGACATCGAATACCCGGGCCAACGGTGCGTACCAATAGGGGATGGTGTCCATGGAGTCGAAGTCGTAGCGGCCTTTCCAGGAAATCCTGTCGCTTCTCTCGTAGCTGCGTCCGTAGTCCACCAGCCAGCTGGAGGGCTGGTTGGCCAGGCGAAGCATCTCGACCTGGGTGGAATCGGCGCTGGCCGCTGCCGCGATGGCGAGGGCACTGCGGCGTGCGAGTTCACGGATCTGGGCATGCGGAAACACCTCGTCTGTAGCCAAGCGTACGAACTCGCGGAAGTGCGCCGCCAGTATGTCGGGACGCTCTGCCGCGACCCGCTCAAGCGCCGTGAGAAGTGCGGCTGTCGCCGAGAAGCGGTAGAAGTGCAGATTCTTATCCCGGAAGGCTCCCGGCTCGTTGTCGTCCAGGCGTCCCATGAGGTCAGCGACCAGCGACTTGGCGACGGTGATCGAGACCGTGGACAGCAGCTCACGGGTGGAATGCGCCGCGCGCCAGCGCAGTTCCCGCCGAGGGTGGCCGAAAGCGCTCCACAGCAGTAGAACAACGCCCATTTGCGGGCGCCGCCGTTCGACGGCGATGGCATCCTGCGGAACACGGTCATCGAGGAGGCCCAAAAGGGCTGAACCCGCCTCGCCCGTAGGGCACAGGTGGCCCAGGAGCTCTGCGATGCTCCGCCAGCCATGCGCCCGCAGACTTTGCCGTGCCTCTGGCAGGGCAGCCAGGACGGCTTGCCGGATGGCCGAGTCGTTCCCGAAGGCCCGCAGTCGCTCGACCGTGCGCTGCGTGTCATGTCCCCAGAACGGCTCGGCGAAGAGTCGACTCACCAGGTCGGGAAGTTCTGCGGCAGCCCACGCCGCTATGGCTGGCTGAGAACTCCAGCGGCGTACGAGATCGGATAGGACCGTCAACACATCGAGCGCGTCCAGGACCGGTAGCGATGCGACGGTCGTGAGGGCGTCCAGCCGCTGTCCGTAGGGGGTGCGTTGGAGGGCAGCTGTGATGAATGCACGCAGTTCATCACCGTACACACGAGCGTCGTCCAGCGTTCGCACGTCCTCTGCCAGCAGCACCCAGCTGCGAGAGCTGGCATGGGACAGCAAAGCTTGCACCTCGGCAGCGTGACGCCTGCTTCCGGCCCAGTCACGGCTGGTGGTGTGGCCAGTGCCCGAGTCCCCTCGCACGTCACCCAGCTGCATCACCGATTCGAGCGCCGACCGGACACTGCTTCCATGTCCCAACTGATCAGCAGCGTCTACAAGGCGTCGCGCCCTAGCTGGCTGATCCCGGGCGGGCACGTGACGTCGCACCCATTCCGCGGCTCTCAGCAGGACCCGGCGGCACTCCTGCTTTCCTGCAGCACCGCTCGCCACCAACCATTCGGCGATGTCGAGTTGCAGTTGCCAGCGGCCTCCGTCGTCTGTGATCAAGTGATCCAGGGCGAGAACTTGCCGCGCAGGTATCTCTCCGTGGTGAAGTGCACCGGTCAATGCGGCAGGCAAGGTGGATGACAGTCCGATGCGATCTTGGTCGTCCCATCTGCTGGCTGCAGCTAGGCCGGTGAAGGGGGCCAGCCGGGCCGCAGCTCCGGCGACCTCCGCGTAAGGAATTTCTGCGGCTTCGCTCACGTGGGGAGCCATCAGTTCCGCAGCTTGGACGAGACGTGCGGCGGTATGAACCGGATCAAGGTTGGAGACGTCAGCGCGATGGGCGAGGTCTGCGTAAACCTCCAGAAGGCGGGCCGCGTCGTCGTTGACCCCGGTCGCCGCTTCTACAGCCTGATCGAAGAGATGTCTTCCCAGCTCCACGTCTACCTTCGCTCCGAGCTCCGCCAAGCGCGCAAGGAGGTCGAGGCGTTCACTTGCCGGGTAGTCGTGGCTGTTGACGTAGTCGGCCGCCCGTGTGCACAGGTCGGCTGCCACGCCCTCGAAATGCCCGTACGGCAGAAGAAGGGCTGTCAGTTCCATCCACAGTTCAGGAGCGCCATCACGACGGACAGACTCGGCCGCCGCGGCGAGACGATCGACGACTTCCTCTGCCACTTCGGTGCCCAGGGCAGCCGCGGCAACGAGGCTCGCCCAGGCCGCATAAGACCTGTCGTACGTGAACCACCGACGTGTGGCGCGCTCCATACGTCCGGCGATTCCCCGATCACAAAACGCAAGGACCTCGTCGGCGTCCGCCTCCTCCAAGAGCGCACGTGCAGCCAGCACGGCAGCATCGGCAATGGGCTTCACGAGCTGGAGCCATTCATCGCGTTCACGCGCCCGTACGTCCTTGGGCTGACCGGAATCTTCGGTGCGTGGCAGTAGTTCGGCGGGAACGAGTGTGACGACGTCCATATCGTTGCCGCTGAGCACGGCCCCCGCAGCATGGCAGCGCAGAATCGCGCTGCCATGCTGGGCGGGTCCCGCGTAGTTCCAAAGTCCGTTGGGCAACGCCGTGGACCACTGTTTGGCCAGGTCGGCGGTCAGCTGACGGTCACCGTGACGTAGCGCTGCATCCATCAGTGGTGCCTGCCAGGGCTGGGGGCTGGCAGGCGGGTCCAACAGCAATGCGGCGAGTATGGCGTTGACCCACTCCTCGTCCGGTTCACCGGAAGGCGATACGACGGCGAGGAAGACGCGTGCCTGAGCCTCTGCGGGAACCCGGTACCTCTTCAGCAATCCTCGTACGACGGCAGGATTCACATCATCCGTGAGGCGTCCCGCCAGCGCCACGGCGGCGTCCAGCACAAGATCCACAGGGCGCCACCGCCGCAGTTCCCTGACTGCGGCCCTGACACCGGCGAGTCGATAGCATGCCTCCGCCGCTGCGGCGACATCGTCCGACGTGACATCCCAGCGCTCGCCTTCCTCTTCCCCCCGAGCCATCCAGCGACGCAGCCAGCCTCCGGCGCTGTCCAGGTCAGCCCGGGCGGCGTCGTGCCGTTCAGGCGTACGGGAGAGCACTGCGGCCGTCTGGAGGAACACCGGGGCGAGCCAAGACCTTCCCGGTGTCCGCAGTAGGTGAGCACGTAGAAGATCCGGGTCCGTATAGCGGGCGACCAGATCCAGATGCGATCCGGTTAGACGCGAAAGCGTGTCGTGACGTGATGCTGTGTCACAGCCTCGAACAGCAAGTCGTACGGCGGCTGCTGCGTCGGCTGTCTGTGCTGCGGCCCGCACGGCGAGGTCTAGGCGCCGGCCCTGGACCTCCTCGCGGCGAAAGCCGTCCGTGATGCCGATCGGACTGGCTTCTTCGAGGACAAGCTGCAACAACTCTTCCAAGCGGCCTGATGCTGCCAGATGATCGGCGACGTGCGCCGCGGCGTCCACATCGGTCGCCCGCGCGGGGAGGCACAGATCAGCCAGTCGGCTGTGGGCCGCGATCACCTCGGAGGGATCCACGCAGTCCCTGACGTGCGTTTCGAAGTCTTCGTCCCGGAACTGGATCGAGTCGTCGACGATCCTGACGCCGGGGGTGAGCCCCGCAGCAAAGTTCTTGACGGCCGACAAGTCGACGTCCAGAGCGGTGGCGAGTGTCTGGAGCCGTACCGGGCGGGAAAGCGCCAGCATCAAAGCGAGCCACTGCAGGCCGCCGGCGTCCGCGCCGCCCACCTGCAGAGCGGACTCGATGAGGTCGTCGAAGACCGCCTTGGGGGTCTGCTCCGACTTCGCCAGCAGAGTGGACATGTCCCAGGCGTGCTCGGCTGCTTGCTGAAGCGTGTAGAACTGGGATCTGGGATTGCCTTGAGTCCTGTCATGGAAGGTGCGCGCTTCCTCCTCGGAGGCGTCCGGCCGATGCCGTCGCAGATGCGCCGCGGACGTGGGGGCGTCGAAGACTGCGAGAGGAACCTCCTCAGCCGCCGTCGTGGCCTCCAACGATCCGACCCTATGGCTACGCGCGGTGAGTACCACGGAGACTTGTTCGGGCAGATCTAGGCGGACGAGCTCCGGCAGAAAGGAGCGACTCTGGCACTCTCGAGCCGCTGTCGCGGCGTTGTCGGCAGCGTCAACCGCCAGTACGAGCACAGCGTTGGGCGGAAGTCCAGCGACGGCCCCGGCCAGCGTGCGGCCGAGCCGTCGCCAAAGGTCTTCCTGCCGCTGGGAGGCCGAAATGAGCAGCGGCGTGCCACACAACTGCGCGAGCTCGTTGACAACTTGAGTGACGAACCGCTCGGGTGTGTGCCGCTCCTCACCCGCACTCAGGTAATCCCCGCCGCCATAGCAGTCGAAGTGGACGACCTGTGACCCCACTGGCAAGTGGTCCTTCACCTGGCGGATGGCCGTAGTCTTCCCAGCCCCGGCATCTCCGTGAGCCACCACAAGGCGTCCCGGATACCTCACGACGGCGTCTGCGATGGAACGGGCACCGGGCGCGGGAAGCGGATCGCGAACTTCCGTGAACCGAGCAGGAGCCGGGTAGAGATCCAGCAGTTCGGGAGCCCCTAGTTCCGCAAGGACATCGCTTGCGGTCACTCCCTTGCGATTGCTGTCCGGCAGGGCCTGTGCACGGACCAGGTGGAACAGCTTCAGGGCCGAGTCGTGGCCCTTGCCCGGTGTCAGCTCCGCCGAACCGGATCGAACCGCGCGGGCCAGTGCGGCTCTGCCCATGGCACCTGTCTGTGACAGGTCAAGGGCGCCTATGAAGGCGCAAAACTCCTGACTGCTCAGCCGACTGCGCACAGCCTCGTGCAACGTCCGGACCGTCACAGCCTGGTCTGTAGATAGCCCCGCGAGAAGTGCCTGGGTCTGTACCGTCGGCCTTTGGCCCTTGACCCACGCCGCCGCAGCCATAACACAGGAGACCAGTTCGGGGGCGGCAGGCTGATTACTAACTAGCGCGATGCGGGCCCTCGACGCGACATCGAGCCCGTGATGGTCCACGAGCCGACGATAGGCAGCCGCCAAGTCAGCAATGACGGATCGTGGCGGCGTCGTTGTGCCGTTGGCTCGACGCCGCACGCTCTTCTTGCAGAGCCTGGCGGTTGTCCAAGCGGTGTCCGGGTGACGAGAGCTGTACTTCAGCTGCGAAAGGACAAGCGCCTCTGCCGAAGCGGCATCGTCGCCTCCCAGGTACTCGGCGACATCTACCGTTTCGTACTCATCGTCGGGGTCATCGACGTGGGCAAGACCTTCGAGGGTGACTCGCCGGAGAATGGTGCCCGGCTCGATCAGCTTCAGAGCCCGACTCGCCGCCCACCAAAAGTGGAAATCGTCTCCAGCGTTCGACTCCGGTGCTCCCACCCTGTTCCCCCTCACCGCAGCATCGGCCGAGACGACCGATGCGAGGGGCACAGGATAACCCCGAGATTTCCGGATAGCTCCCCGACTGCTGATGGATGTCCAGTCGTATCGTCATTACACCCCGGACCACGCGGAAACCAGCAGCTTTGCGCTCAGCGTCACCGACCGTCGGTGCTCCATCGATACCTGCCACCTCCACCGGGCCCCGGCCTGCCCCGCAGCAACCTGACACCGCATAAGAACGGCCCTTGTGGCCTAAGACCACGTCGGCGATCACCGGCACCTCGATGGACTGTGGGGACACAGGCTGCCCCTT
The DNA here is from genome assembly GCF_055605965.1 of Streptomyces sp. NPDC037126. NCBI lineage: Bacteria > Bacillati > Actinomycetota > Actinomycetes > Kitasatosporales > Streptomycetaceae > Streptomyces > Streptomyces sp. NPDC037126. Next base: position 2,709 of record NZ_JBVJTD010000044.1, on the reverse strand, counting down.
CTCCGCTCGCGGTACGGCAAGGCGGTCGGCCACAGCATGCCCGCCTTCACCACCATGGCGTCTGGTGAACACGCAAGCCGACCATGGTTGTTGCCGCCTTTGTCTCGCTCGCCTGCAAGGCGCTGGTGATCTACCTGCGACGCCCTTTCCGCCGAGCACGGGTAGTCCGCGAGGGCTGTCGGCGGGCTGCCGTTGCGGCTGATTCCGGAATGGTCGGGCCGGGCTGTATGCGCACGGAGACCAGGGCGGCGGCGAGCAGCCCGCTGTCGCTCGCCTCGGCCATCCGATGGTGTACTTCTGCAGGGTCCGTCAGGAGTTGCCGGTGCGCGGGCGGGTCGTGGAGGGCAAGGCCGTAGCCATACAGCACGAGCGCGCTGCCACGGTCGCGGGCTGCCTGCCGCCATCGGCCTGACACCGTCGCATTGGCGCGGGCGATCACGGTGCCGTCGTCATGCTCGAGGGTCAGCCTTCGGCCCGCCACCGTGAGCGTGAGGTGCTTCGGTGAGGGGACGGTCGGCTGCGGCCCGACCAGACGACGCAGACCCTTGTCGCAGGCCCTGTGGATCTGCAGCTCGACTGACTCACCGTTCTCGGGCGAGGTGGCGCCGAGCATCTGATGAGGCTGCAGGATGACCAAGGCTCTCGACGTCGGCAGGAGCTCCAGGATTTCAGGTAGGAGAACGTCCACGGTGGAGCGGCCGGCGAGGAACCCGTAGACGGGGTCCGTGGACAGCGACAGCACCGAATAGCAGCCGGCCTCCTCGTATGCGGCGCGCAGGTTCTCGTTGGCTTGCAGCATCGGCCAGAACTCGGCAAGCACGGCTTCGTCCGCCTCTTGCTGGAGGCGGTGTGCGGTCTCGCCCGCAACGGCTGACAGCCGCGGTATCAGTCCCTGGAAGATCCTCTCCCACACACTTCCGGGGTCATGCGGATCGGTGAACGTCCTGTCCCTCAGGCGGGCAACCAGCCCAAGAGGTGCCGCGTCGTATGCACCCTCGTGCACTGCGCGCCAGCCGTCGTAGACCGCCTGCAGCAGGATGAAACGTGCTTCGTCGCTGTCCGTCTCGTACGCTGGATTGTCGGCGATGCAGGTCTCTTTCAGCAGGCGTCCCAGCAGCTGAACGGCGCGCTGCTCCCCAGTCACCACCCATTTCCATGCGCACTGGCAGCCGACGTTGTGCACCAGGTGATGCACGGCAAACCCATGGAGAGTGTGGGGACCGGCATAGGGCAGGAAGTCGGTGAATGCAGCATCAGCCTCGACCCACTTGTCCTGCAGAACCAACGCCTCGACCAAGAGACGCCTGAAGTCGGCTGTGCTCGAAGCCCACGGATCGGCACATCTCGACAGGGCCTTGGCGGCGGCGTGCTCGGCGCACTCGGCCTCTCCCTGCCGGATCAGATCCTGGATCGCCAGGAGGTCCTGCGCCGTCTGCTCCCCCTCGGGTGAGGGGAGACCGTCGGCAATGGAACGAAACCCCGTCAGCAGCTCCTCCAGCCCAGGGTCGGATTCTCTGCGCAACTGCATCTGAAGGATCAAGGATGCCTGGGCCGGCAGGTTGGCGACGTTGTCGTGCAGGCGGCCGTCGAGCCGGCGCAGATAGCCCAGCACAGGACCCAGGTAGCGGGCCATGCAGGCGGCGGCGCCGTCCTGCTTGCGCACCTGAACGAGATGGGCGAGTGACGTGCGTGCCTGGGCGGCCATGCCCTCGTCCGGGTAACCGGCCTGCACCAGCCATTCCAGTTCCAGCTCCAGCAGCCGCTGCGCGGACTCGTACTGGCCATGGGCATGATGGAACGCGGCGAGATTGCCCATGAGCAGAGCCGTGAACGTATCTGCTGTCCCTGCCGAGCGGATGTGCCCGACAAGAGCAGTAGCATGCTGGGCCAGCTCCCAGCTCCGCTCCGCCTGACCGGTGAGCAGAGCCCCACGCAGCCAGCGGTCCGTGTGGAAGGCAAGAACCGACAAAGCGGCCGTCACCTCTTCCCCGGTCATTCCCAGATACCGGGCGATGATCTGCTGCAGGACCGCGTTCATCGACACGGTGTCATCGCTTCCGGGGAACGACTCGCCCCGGGCTGGCAGCGGCTCGTCCCACCGTACGAGGGAGACATTGAGCAACTCGCGCATAACCTCCCGTATCGGCACCTGAGCCTCATCGAAGACCAGCCATCCGGGAGAAGGTGGCATGTTTTCGGGCTCGAAGAACGCGCATGCCGCAGCCAGATGCACCGGCACCCGGCGCGGTGCGAGCCAGCACAGCGCAGCCACCGTGAGCAGAGTGGGATGCAGCAGGCCACGGCCTTGCGCACTGCTCGTGAGGCGCTCCATGGTCAGCGCAACCGCTGCGGCCAGAGTCCGCGGATAGCCGACAGGCACCGACTGTTCATCGTCGGCAGCCCGGTGCACCAGAGTCTCCGTATAAGCAGCAATGCGTTCGACACCCAGCCCACAGCTGACCAGATAGCCACACGCGACCTCGATCGCCAACGGCCAGTGCTCCAACACGTCCACAAGCCGGGACAGCGCCGACGCATGCTCGGCGGCCTCCTGTGCACCGACCGACAGCCGCAACTGCAGCAGCTCAAGTGCTTCCTCGCGGCTCATCGGATCTAGGGTCCGTCTTCAAAGATCACCGGGTGGTGGATCATGGTCAGGTGATACGTCGCCATGAACTCACCGATCAGGAGTGGGAGTTACTCGCTCCG
>NZ_JBVJTD010000043.1:0-45882 GCF_055605965.1 Streptomyces sp. NPDC037126 | reverse complement strand
CTCTCACCCGTCGAATTCGAACAGCAGCATCGGGCAGAGCATAGACTCACCCTCGCGGCATAAACCCCCGTGTCCACACTCCGGGGGACGCCTCACAGATGTCGTTCGTCGCCTCCTTGCTGGGCAGGAGGATCTGCCGGAGTTCCGCGGGGTAGGCCCGCCAGGGGTCCACGCATCCCGGCATCGCCACCGCCGCGGCGAGCCGGGGCTCGAAGGCGGCCGCCCGGGGAACCAGGTTGCCGCCCAGGCTGAGACCGGTGAGGGCGATCTTCCTGGGGTTCACCTCCGGCCGCCGGGAAAGCCAGTCGATCAGCGGGCCGACGGCCTTCTCCCAGGTGGGTGTGAAGGGCACGCGCTCCTCGAAGAGCAACTGCCCCTGTCCGGGCCCGTCGTAGATGAGGACGTTCCAGTCCCGGTTCAGCGCCGCCGGAATGCCGTACGTCCACATGTCGACGTTCTGTCCGTCGCTGCCGTTGGTCAGGATGACCGTGGGGCGTCGTCGGTTCGACCTGTCGGGCCGGAAGAAACAGACGGGCATCGGGGTGTCGCGGTACGGCACGTGGTCCGTCACCGGCACCGGATCGCACAGTCCGCAGAACTTGTCCCAGGCATGACGCCCCGCCCAGTAGAGATGCCGCTCCTGGCCCGGTTTGTCGGAGCCGAGGGCGAAGAAGAGTGCCTGGCCGTAGTACTGCGCGGCCCGCAGGGCACGGAACCGGATGGTCTGGTCACTGCTGCTGTGCTGGGTCATGAGCTGGTCGCCGAGGTTCTTGAAGGTCTCGACGTACGTCTGCGCGGACGGGCCCGCCGCGTTGACCGCGTTGACAGCCGTGACCACTTCGCCCACTTCGGCGGCGCCCGTGGTGGACGCCCCGAGGGCAAGGAGTGCGTTGAAGTTGAGGCCCGGATCCTTGAAGAGCGTCATCACTCCGGGTGTCGGGTCGAGGTCCTGCGCACCCGCACCGGCCTGGGTGTCCGGGGCCTGGGCGTCCGCCGCGGCGGCGGCACGACCGCTTCCGGCGGCCAGCACCGCGCCCCCGCGCCGACGGCGAGCGCCGTACGTCGTGCGAGGCTCCTCGGCCGATCACTCGAGTTGTCTGCCATGGCGGCGGAAGATAGAAGCAACGGTGATGATCCGTCAAGGAACGGATCCGGCGACTGGCCGAACCCCTCCCCGCCCTGCCCGCCGGCAGATGCCGGGGGGGAAGAGGCGGAAACACCCCCGTCCTTCCAAGAGCGGGTCGCCCGGGTGCCGCGGTACGAAGCGCTCATGAATGGCGCGCGGTTGCGGACGCCGCCATGGGGCCCTTCCGGTCCGGCGGCGCTGGGCAGGAGCGGAGCGCGGCGTCCACCGCCCGGCCCGGTCAGCGGCCGCCTGGGTGCCCCGCCGGTCCCCGTGCGCATCATGGGGCAGCAGGCGCCTGCCCGGATCACTGCCTGAAGGACACGGTTACGAGCAGCGGAACGCTGGAAGCATCACCTGCGATCCGGACACACCGGAACCCGCACACCGGCCCGGGATGCGCGGGGCGCCGCGACGGTGCCGTCCGCCCGCCTCGCCCGGTCGACCCGGCGAGGTGATTGCCGCCATGACGTCCTCCCGCTCCTGGTTACCACCGGGCCCGTTACCCGGCGGTGCACCACCGACGAGCCTGCCGCCCTACCTGAGCCACGGCAGCCCGTGGGGCCGCTGCCTCCGGGCCTTCCTCGCCGGGCGGCCCGAGACCGCGGCACTGACCGCCGACGTCGACTGGCTCGCGGCGCACCCGGACGCCTTCGAAGGGGCCGCGTCGGACCTCAGGCACCCGTTGCACGGCGCGGGCCGGGACAACCGTGCCGCACCGCACCGGTACCAGCAGGTCCTGGCACGCGTGGAGCCCCAACTGCACCATTTCGTGCGGGAGTACGGCAGGCAGACGGGTCCGCCGGCCCCGGACCGCGGCACGAACGGCTTCCGGGCGGCGCGGCCGGCCGACGGCGTGCCGCCCGAGCAGATCGCCGACACCATCCATGACACCGCCCAGCGGCTGACTCTGTGGGCCGCGGAGCTGACGGAGACCAGCGTCCGCTGCATCCAGGTGTTCGCCCACGGGGACGGGAGCACCGCGCTCGTTCCGCACGATGCCCTGCTGAGGGCGTGCACCGACTGCCGCTCGGCCGTACGGTCGTGGCGGGCCGCGCACTACCAGGCCGGCCAGCCGGCCGTGGACGAGACGTACGCCGCCATGTACCGGGCCGACGAGGAGTTCGCCCGGACCGTGTCGAACTGGTTCGCCCATGTGCGCAAGGACCTGCAACGGCAGGGGCGGAAACTGGAGCGCAGGCGCCTGGAACTGTTCCACGCCGATCTCCAGCGCCTGCGGGTCGCCGGCGAAGCCGTCCGCACGGTGCTGCTCTCGGCTTCCGCGGTGCTCGCGTTCACCCCAGCGGCAGCGGTCGCGGCGGCGCTGTCGGGAATCGCGGGTCTGCTGGCCGCCGTCGACACGATCTGTGTCGAGGCCACCGTTCGGCACTCCGTGCACACCGACCAGCAGATCCTCGACCACATCGGACTGTCCCCGGACACCCGGGCCGGCCACCTGGCCGAACGGGTGTCGGCGCCCACGTCGGCCGTCAGGTTCCTGGCCTGCGCCGGGCGTCAGGCGGGCACGGTCGCCCACGCGCTCTCGCCGGGGCGGGCGCTGCACACGGCCCTCGACACCGTGGCGGACGTGAGCGTGCCTCTCGGGCACGCCGCCGGTGCGGCCGCCGCGGTGGTCCAGCTGGCGAACACGGCCGTGCACATCCATGAGTTGCGGCATCCACAGCCCCTTGGGCAGAGCGCGGACGGCGACGAGCGGAGGGACGCCGCCGCACGGCTCCTGGCGCACCACGAGGAACTGCGTCGGGGCGACCGCCCAGGCCGGGTTCCGCCGGCCGCCGAGCAGGTCTGGTTCAACGCGCTGCGGGCCATGGACGCGGGCCCGTGGCTGGCCGCGGCCGAGGGCCTCTGGTTACAGAACCCGCTCCACCTTCCCTTGGAGAGCGTCACGTTCGACGGTGTGGCCAACGGCTGCTTCGCCTATGCGGGCCCGCTTGTCTGCGACGTGCACGGGGCCCGCCACGAGGTGCAGGGCAGGTGGACACTGACGCCCGAGGGCGTGCTGCACGTCGACGAGGCGACATGGGCGGCGCTGAGTGACGCCGCACCGGCCGGCGGCCCGCCCGGTGCGGACACGCATCCGGTCCCGGCCGAGGAGAGGACGTACACCGACTTCGCCGCCATGGCAGGGGACGTCGACTTCCTGCGTACCGGCTACGAGCAGGGCCTGCTCGGCGAGAGAGGGCTCAACGAGCATCATGCGTGGCCCACGCAGACGGCCCGGACCGTCGTCGGCGAACGGCTGCAGCACATCCTGCTGGCCAACGGCACCCCGGACGCTCCTCACTTCGCCGAGTTCGTCCGGCACGCCGACCACACGGCCCTGCGGGACAGTGTGCGGACGCATCACTGGCTCACGGAGGACGGCCGGCCGGACGAGTTGTACCCGCACTGGACATACGAGGCCCGCGCGGCCCTGGCGGAGAGACTGCGGCTGGGACACTGACCCGACCGGTGACCTCACTGAAGAGTGCTCACTGATAGCTGATGTCGGCCAGGTGGCTCGCGTCCCTGAAGACCTGCTCCGCCTCAGGAGGCACCGTCCCATGGCACATCTCGATCCTGGACATCGACTGGTGCATGACGATCACGACGTCGGCCGAGAGCGACCTGCGCATTTCATCGCCGTCCGCGTCCAGTTGGCCGATGCTCCGACCCATCATCCAGTCGAGCTGCCGTGCCACTTCCCCGTCCAGCTGGGAAAGCCGGTACAGGACGCTGTTCGCGTCACGGCGGCTGTACGCCACGAAGTCGTCCAGCCTCGCATCGTTGTACATGGCCACGCTCCCCTCGGCTGTCCCCGCGCGAACGGGATTCAGCTCATGTGCGGATTGCTTGCGAACGGATCGTAGAGAGCAGCCACCAGGGCTCACCCCGCTGTCCGGGCAGGCTGGAGGGCACACACTCCAGCCCTCGGGACATCGGCCGGCCCCGAGGAGGGAGCGCACCGGGTGCTGCCGGGTCGTGCGGGGGCATCGGTGGTCCACGGTCCGCCGCGGTCGCCGGCCTTACGGACGGGCCACCGTCGACCGGGATCGAGGCTCCGGTGACGAAACGGGCGTCGTCCGAGGCCAGGAAAGCCATGACCCGGGCGGCGTCACCGGGCTCGCCGACCCTGCGCAACTTCGTCATGGGCCACCGAGGTGCTGGAAGCCGTACGCACGGCCGGATTCCCCCTGGTCGCCCTCGACCTCGCGGGCCTGAACAGCGGAGGCCTCTACCAGATCGCCGCGCGCTCCCCCCGTCGTCGTATACCGGCAGACGCTCCGACGGAGGCCCCGGCCCGGAACGTGATCGCTCGCATCCGGTGAACGGTTTCGGATGCGGCACGCGTTCGTTCCGGCGGTCCGGCGGTGGGATGCGAGGGTCGCGGCAGCAACGCCGAGCAGGGCGAGGCACCCGGACGGCCCGGTCCACGGACATCTGCCGCGCGAAACAGCCGGTTGTGACCGGGCGAGGGCACCTGCGAACCTCGACCCCAGCGGGCGCAGGGCGCGGCCGGCACGGTGGGGGAAGGCAACTGCTCGGGGTCGCACACGTTCGTGAGGCCGGGACCGACGGAGAGGGCTGGTAGGGATCCATGGCAGAGCCGCATGGCCTCGGCGGCCGGTACGAGCTGGGCCAGGTGCTCGGTCGTGGTGGCATGGCGGAGGTGCACCTCGGGCATGACACCCGCCTCGGCCGCACCGTGGCAGTGAAGACCCTGCGCGCCGATCTGGCACGCGACCCTTTCTCCCAGGCCCGGTTCCGCCGGGAGGCCCAGTCGGCCGCCTCGCTCAACCATCCCGCGATCGTCGCGGTCTACGACACGGGCGAGGACTACATCGACGGGGTCTCGATCCCGTACATCGTGATGGAGTACGTCGACGGCTCCACGCTCCGTGAACTGCTCTATTCCGGTCGCAAGCTCCTGCCCGAGCGCGCGATGGAGATGACCGTCGGCATCCTCCGAGGCCTGGAGTACGCCCACCGCAGCGGCATCGGCCACCGTGACATCAAGCCGGCCAACGTCATGCTGACCCGCAACGGCCAGGTCAAGGTGATGGACTTCGGCATCGCCCGGGCCATGGGCGACTCCGGCATGACCATGACCCAGACGGCGGCCGTCATCGGCACGGCCCAGTACCTGTCGCCGGAGCAGGCGAAGGGCCAGCAGGTGGACGCCCGTTCGGACCTGTACTCGACGGGCTGCCTGCTCTATGAGCTGCTGACGGTACGGCCGCCCTTCGTCGGTGACTCCCCGGTGGCGGTCGTCTACCAGCACGTCCGCGAAAGTCAGCCGCGCAGGGCGGATGCCAGGATCGCGGGCAGCGCGCGCCAACGCGGACGGGCGGCGAACCCGGTGAGGAGTCTGCCGGTGCGGGCGGCCGTCCCATTGGTGACGAACCACGGGGGCTTCGGGGCGAGAGACGTCTCACCGAGCAGCAGCGAGCGGGGTACGGAAGGGGCCCGTGACGACGGTGCGCTCGGTGTCGGCCAGGAGCAGGGCGTTGTGGACGACACCGATGCCGCTCTGCGCGTCGTCGAGGGTGTGTCCGGGGAAAGCGCCCCAGGTGGCGCGGGGTGTGCCGTAGCCGACGCCGGTCCAGGCGTTGATCGCGACCGTGCCGTAGCGCAGGGCGGCGACCGCCTACGGCAACCGGTTGCCGAGAGCCTTGATCGTGTTCGGGTGGACGAGAGGTTGGCACCGAGGGTGCCGTGCAGCCTTTCGTTGGCGGCGGCGATCGCGGCGTCGAGGAAGTCAGCGCCAAAGCCAGGCAGTTCGGTGACGCCCAGGACCGGTCCGAAGTACTCGGTGGAGAAGGCCGACTCCGTCCCGTCGCTGAGATCCAGGCTCATGAGAAGGGTGCGCTCGGTCGTGCCGCCGGGCTGTTCGAAGCCGGGGTGGAGGTCGCGCGCGGACTGGACGCGGGCTTCGCCTCCGGGATACCACGCAGTGCGCATGGGCGTTGTGGCGAGTGCCCGACGCAGGGCGGCGAAAAAGGCCCGCTTCTGAGGCCAGTCGGAGCTGAGAACGAGGATCTGGCCGGCGACGCAGTTGGCGCCGCCGTTGTGCAGCCGCATGGCGGCGACGTGTTCGGCCTGGTGGCGCAGGTCCGCGGCGGACCACTCGCCGGGCAGGACGATGACCGGGGCGACGCCGCCGAGTTCACTGGTCATCGGCTTGGCCAGCCTGGGTGTGCCTGCTGCCCTGTTGGTCGCCTCGTCGCCCGTCCCCCAGACGACCGCGTCGTGGGTGGCCTCGCCGCCGGTCATGTGGACCGCCGAGATCCCCGAGTGCTCCGCGAGGGCCGCGCCCGTCTCGGGGCCGCCGTTGACGATGTCGACCAGTCCCCGGTCGGTGAGCGGCCGGAACACCGACCGGTAGACCTCGGTCAGGGGGGCGGTGACGGGGTTCAGCTTGAGGACGGTGGTGCGGTTCTCGGCGTAGAGCTGGTAGAGCACATCCAGCGGCGGGATGGAGAAGATGTTCCCGGCTCCGAGGACCAGGGCCACACCATGGGTCTTCTCCGGTATTCTCTGCCCCAGTCCGGCTCCGGCCCGCAGCTGTTGTTCGGTGACGCCGGGCATCGTCCAGACCTCGGCGTGGATGCCGCTGAGGAGCAGGCGGTCGAAGACGTCGTGCGGCAGGGCCCGGACCGCGAGCCGGCCTCCGGGGGCCGGGGTGACAGGGATGCCCTCCAGCACGTCGGTCTTCTCATCCAGACGCCGCAGGGTTTCCTGGAGTGCATCGATGTAGGTGAGCACCGCGTACGGGCCGCTGAGCCACTCCTCTCCGAGCGCGGGCGAGGCATGATGGAGCCGCTTGATCTCCGCCGCGGTCCGCACCCACCGGTCGGCCACGGCCGCCGTGGCGGCGGCGACCCGGAGGAGCAGCTCGCGCCGTTCGGACAGGGGGGTGTGCGCCCAGGTGCGCTCGCCCGAGGCGAGACGCGCGACGAGGGCGTCCAAGTCGGCTCCGCTGGTGACGGGTTCGGTATGCATGATCGGACCTCACACGGATCGGGGGGACAGGAACGCCCCGGAGGACGGTGGCGCCCGTCCCGGGTCTCCAAGGCCCCCGCGGTGGTGCCATCGGCCGGAGAGCCTCGCCCGGCTGCCGGACCGTGATACGGCAGTGGCCCGTGCGGTCGGGCTCGATGGCGAACCGGCCGGCCGTCCATGGCCATGCGCCGCCCTCGCCGACGATCAGCCACTGTGCGGTGGCAGGGTGCCGGCGGCGGGGGCGATCCGGAATCCGGCCGCGACGGCACGGTCCGCGATGCCGGCGAGGCGCTACCCGGGGTTGAGCGTCCGGACGACCTCCTCGGTCAGCGGACGCTTCGCCAGTATGTGCCGGACGGCGTCGGCCGTCGCCGACGAGAGGGGGTCGCCCCCCTTCGGCATGCGGGTCAGGCTCTCCGCCTCGCCGACCAGATCGTCCAGCACGGCACCCGCGTGATCGCCCTCACCGCCGTGTGTGCCGAGGTACTCGCGCCAGGAGCCGCTCGGCGAACCGAAGTCCAGTGTCCGCCAGGCGGTCTCACCGGGCTGCCGCCACCACACCGCCGAGGCGCCGGGCATGTGCCCCTTCTCCGCGTGGACGGGATGGCTGTGCGCGCCGGGCTCCTCGTGTCCGTGCCACAGGCACCCGCGAAGCCCGGCCGGCACCTGCAGCAGTAACTCGTCCCAGGCCGCCTCGTCCGCGGCGTCCTTGTCGCAACCGAGGCCGTCGAGGTAGAAGCTCGCGCCCATGGACCACGCCTGCACCAGTGTTCCGAGGCCTTCGTGGACGTGCACGCCCACCGAACGCTCGCCGTCGGCGAGGAGGTGCACGACCGGGCCCGCGCCGGCACAGCGCCCCGACGGGTACAGCGTGTAGCCGGCGGTCCCCGGACGGTCCAGGATCGCATCGATCACCGTCAGCGCACACGCCCGGTCCCACAGCTCCGGAACGTCCGGCTGGGACGCCGCGACCCTGCCCGCGGTCATCATCTCCATACGCATGCCCGCAGCCAACTACAGGCCGGGAACCGTCCGTCAGGATCACCGGGGACCGTTCAGTCCCGGTGCACGGTCGCCGGCACGGGCGAGACCCCGGCGGCGTTCTCGTCCCGCCCCGGCGCAGGCCGGCGAACCCTGCGGGGGGAAACGGCCATTGGGGCAGAGCGGCTGGTCAGGACATCGGGGTGCGGTGCAGGTTGATGAGCAGGCGCCAGATCCGTTGCGCGATCTGGTCCGGAGTCGCCTCGATGAGGCCGTGGAGCCAGTCGGCGAGGACCCCGACGAAGGTGGCGGCCACGGCAGAGGCGAACAGGTCCGGCGCCGGCACACCGGCCAGGGTGCGCTCGGTGTGGCTGCGGGCGCGCAGATCCCGGTGGAGTACGTGGCCGAGGGGGCCGCCGCCGCCCGGACTCAGCAGTTCACGATAGGGCCCGGCCTGTGAGGCGAGGCTGTCGAAAAAGGCCAGGAGGGCGGGCGGAGGCTTCCCGGGATCTGGTGTGCCGCGCCAGGCGTGCAGTGCGTCGACGGCTTCGCGGACGATGTCGGCGCAGGCGTCGACGGCGAGTGCCTCCAGGTCGCCGTAATGGAGGTAGAACGTGGCTCGGCCGACTCCCGCCCGGCGTACCACGGCGGTGACGCTGACCGCCGCCAGCGGACTGTGCGTGCACTCTTCCAGCAGCGCGCGGTGCAGTTTGGCGCGGGTCCGTGCCGTGCGGGGATCCGCTGGCACGTCGGTCACCGGACGAGCAGGACGGCGGCGAGCGCCAGGGCGCCGGGCGCGGCCTGGGCGACGAGGATCCGCCGGTTGGTGGTGAGTCCGCCGTACAGCCCGGCGACGAGCACGCAGGCGAGGAAGAAGACCCGGACTCGGAAACCGGTCGGATCGTCCGCGATCAGTCCCCAGACCAGCCCGGCGGCCAGGAAGCCGTTGTAGAGGCCCTGGTTCGCGGCGAGCGGGGCGCTGGCACGGGCCATGGCCGCGTCGAAGCCGGAGAGCCTGCGACCCGGCCTCCTCTCCCACAGGAACATCTCCAGAACCAGGAAGTAGGCGTGCAACGCGGCCACAAGCCCCACCAGCACGTTCGCCGTTATCCCCATCGAGGTCTCCTGACCCTTAAGCATAATGGACAGGTGTCCACTATACATGGACACTCGTCCATGACACGAGGCCGAGTGTCACCGCCTCGTCCGCCCCGGCGGGCGCCGGCAGGACGAACCGCTCACCCTTCGGCATCCGCCCCGCAGCCGGTCCCTGAAGGCCTTCCGAAGCTGGCCACTAAAAGACGCCATTTCACTTGGCTAGTGGGCGGTGGCATATGAGCGTCGCGGCGATGGCTGTGAAGGCAAGGAAGTGTTCCGGCTTGCGCTCGTAGCGGCGGTGCAGGCGGCGGCAGCCGGACAGCCAGGATATGGTCCGCTCCACCACCCAGCGGTGCCGGCCCAGCCGCTGGGAGGACTCGATGCCCTTGCGGGCGAGGCGGTGCCGGATACCGCGGGAAGCGAGCCATTGCCGCAGGTGCCGATAGTCGTAGCCCTTGTCACCGTGCAGCTTGCCGGGCCGCCGGCGTCGAGGGCCGCGACGCGAGCGGATGGGTGGTATGCCGCAGACCAGCGGGATGAGGGCCTGGCTGTCGTGGAGATTGGCGGCGGAGATGCCGATCGACAGGGGCAGTCCCTGGCGGTCGACGATGAGGTGGATTTTCGAGCCCTTCTTGCCACGGTCGGTCGGATTCGGTCCCGTCAGCTGCCCCCTTTGAGGGCTCGGACGCTGACCGAGTCGATCGCGCACCGCGACCAGTCCAGCTCACCCCGGGAACCGAGTTCATCCAGGACCAGGCGGTGGAGCTTGGCCCACACCCTGGCCTCGGTCCACTCGGTGAACCGGCGGAAGGCCGTCACGCCCGATAGCCCGAAGCCTGGTGGCAACTGGTTCCAGGTGCAGCCTGAGGTGGCCACGAAGATGATCGCGGCTAGCACCTCCCGGTCCCCTCGCCGCCGGTGCCCTCCACCCTGAGGGCGGACCGGCGCCGGCGGCACCACCCGCTGGAACAACGTCCACAGATCTTCCGGCGCCATCCGCTCGACAAGCGCAGCAGTCATCACCCCAGACTGCCGCAAGATCACGCCAACTGAAATGGCGTCTAATGGCGGTGATCCTTGAAGGGTTCGGTGCCCGCCCCGGGGCGTTCGTGCAATGCGGAGTGAAGGGCACTGGGCGCTGGGGTGAACCGGCCGTCTCGGCTGGGAAAAGGTGCGCTTCTGGCCAGTACCGGCAGGTAGCGGTGTGCGAGGCAGGCTGGTGAGGGCATGATCGCGGTCGTGTACCGCGAAGACATGCCCTGCTGCGTGCGGTGGGAAATCCTGATGCACGAACGGTTCAGCGGCGTATGGATCTGCAAAGACTTCGGCCGCGCGACCACCGTCGCCAACCCCACCGACGTGGGCCAGGCCGTCCTCGCCGCGTACCTCGCCGGCCGCTCCACCCGAGGTGAAACGTTCCGCGTCGTCGTCCGCACCGACAACGGCGACCAAGCCGTCATCACACCCGGCCAACTCGCCGACCCCGCCTGGAGCGCGGATCCAGCCATCTGCCAGGCACTACCCGCCTACCTGCGCAACGCCCTCGCCTGACCCGAGCGGAACCACCAGCGAGTCGGACGCCCCCTGGAAGACGGCCTCGACAAGGAGGCGGGCCCGGCCAGTCCTCGGCGCGGGCTCCCCCGCGCGCGGCGGGACGGGAGCGGCAGTGGCTGCTCGCCCGCGGTGCACCGGTCCAACGGGTTGCAGAACTTGCACGCCCGGGTTGTCGGGACGGCCCGTACCAGCGCGCACAGAGGAGGCTCCGTCTCCCGCCCCGGCAGCATCGCGTGCGGCAAAGGGGCCGAGCAAGACGCAGCAGACGTTCCAACGCGGCCTCGCCGCCCTCACACAGTGGATCGCACGCGAAGGCACGGAACGGCCCGTGCCGAGGGGACACGTCGAACGCGTCGTCCTCGACGGCCAGGAGCACCACCACAAGCTCGGCGTATGGACATCGAACACCCGCGCGAGACGCGACAAGCTCACCCCCGAACAACTCGACGCACTACGAGAACTCGGCATGTGAGGGAGTCGTCCAGGGTGCCGGCCCTGCCGCCGCACGGAAAACCGGTGTCCCGGCCGCCGGTGAGACCGGGACCATGTCGGCATGGATCCCGCTGCCTGGCACCTCACCCATGACCTCGACGACTTCCTCACCCGCGCCACCGGCTTCCTGCGCTCCCGGCCGGCCCTGCACACGGTCCCGCTGTCCGTGACGGACACGCTGCGCCGGCAGGGCCTGCACGTCTACGGCGACGGGGCCCCGCTCTTCGGCACACTCGCAGACGCCCAAGGCGGCGTACGGGCGGTCCTGTTCCACACCCCGCCGCAGGCCCTCAACCTCACCCCGCTCGCCGCCGGGGACGCCGCGGCCCTGGCCGACCGCCTGGCCGGCCTGGAACACCCGGTGACCCACGTCAGCGCCGAACGGGACACGGCCGAGGCCTTCGCCCAGGCGTGGCGGCGGCGCACCGGGGTGACGGCCGGCCTCGACGAACGCCAGCGCCTGTACCGGCTGGCCGAGTTGGCCGTACCCGAACCGCTGCCGGCCGGCCACGCACGGGTCGCCGCGGCCGGTGACCGGGAGTTGCTGACGCGCTGGCACGACGAGTTCGTCGAGGCGGCGGGCCTGCGCATGGGCAGGGAGCCGGGCGAGTGGGCCGACGCCCGCCTCGCCTACGGCGGCATCACCCTCTGGGAGACCCCCGACGGCACCCCCGTCTCCATGGCGGGCGCGACCCCAAAGATCGCCGGCCAGGTGCGCGTGGCCCCCGTCTACACCCCGGCGCACCTGCGGGGCCGCGGTTACGCGGGCGCGGTGACGGCCGAGGTGAGCCGTGCCGCCCTGGAGCGGGGCGCGGCAGAGGTGCTCCTCTTCACCGACCTGGCGAATCCGACGAGCAACGCGCTCTACCAACGACTCGGCTACCGGGAGGTCGCGGACTTCGCGGTGTACGCCTTCGAGGGCTGAGGGACACGGCTCCCGCCCTCACAGGTACAGCAATGGCCGTCGCCACCCCCACCCCGTCCTGCGGTACTCCAGGCGTACGTGACGGCGCTGGGCGCGGGACGTGCGGGCCGCTCGGCCCAGCCGTGCACGACCAGCGAGAGTGCCGGCATGCAACTTCTCGACGACATTGCTACGCCGTCAAGCCGGTCGGCTGTAAGGGCCGGGGTCTTCGAACAGTTCCGACCGCACTTGGAGAGAATCCCGGCATGGTGATGGCACGGCACTGGTACTCCTCTTCACCCGTCGTGGACGGGCATCCGCTATTGGACGGGCCGGGCTTTGGGCCTGCGTACTTGGCGGACCTGGCTGAGGGGTTCGCGCCGGACGCCTTTGGATCGGACGCGGGCGACGCCGACGCCATGCTGGACACGCTCCACGACTCGTCCGCGTGGCCCAGGTTCACGGTTCCGCTGGCCGGCGGCTTCGCGATCGTCGCGCACTTCAACAGCGGCGAGGAGTTCACGACCACGGACTACTTCCTCACCCATCCCGACTGGAGCCAGGATCTCGTCCTGGCCAGCGACGATCAGGACCGCGTCGGACCCGGGCTGTGCTGGCCCGAGCTCGCAGCCCTGCTGGAGGCACCACCGGGTGCCGCGGGCGTTACGGACCCACACGCCCGTCTCCTCCTTCTGCCTGTTCTCGGCGACACTGCGGTTACGGAGGAAGCCGTGACGGCGGTAGTCGAGGCTCTGGTCGCTCATGGTGCGCCCGAGACGAGCGAGGCGTTGGCCAGACACCTGCTTCAGGGCCACCCAATGTGGGGCGCCGAGGACTGGTGGTTCGACACAGATGAGCAGAGCTGGATCTGCGAGGGCGATCACAGCCCCCGCACAGTCCCCCTCGGCGACCACCTGCCCCCACAACAGCGAACCGCCCTCGAAACCTGCCTCACTCCCCACTGACCGCCTCAAGCCGCAGTGACAACGGGCCTCGGCGTGTGAGGCCCCGAAGGCGAGCGACTCGTCGTAGCGGGACAGCGCGAACGGCTCAGTGCCTGTTCCTGAGCCGGTCATGACAGTGTAGTTGACTGCAACTCCTCGTCATCGATGTTCACGTACAGTGCTTAGGCAGCTGGTGGACACTCGCGTACATGACGAAAAAGAGGTCGGCATTCCGATGCCCGTAGCGGTCGAGCGTCCCGGCAAGTCGGAAGTCGCGCGCTTGGCCGCCTACAGCACTGTCTCCACGTCACTTGCCCTGCGAAGTGATCGCCAGTTGGGCGAGCTTGTGGACCGGGCCGTGCCGCTCGGCTCCGGTATCGGCGGAAGGTCCGCGCTGCTGGAGGTCGGCGGGAAGCCGGTCTTCGTGAAGCGGGTGCCGCTCACGGATATGGAGCTTCTTCCGGAGCATGTGCGGTCTACGGCCAACCTGTTCAAGCTTCCCACCTTCTGTCAGTACGGCGTGGGTGGGCCGGGGCCGGTCGGGCCCAGTTTCGGGGCGTGGCGGGAGCTTGCCATTCACACCATGACGACGAACTGGGTTCTTGGAGGGCAGTACCAGGGGTTTCCGCTGATGTACCACTGGCGGGTGCTGCCAGACACGTCCGTGCTTGCGGGGGAACTCCCGGACGTGGAGCGGGCCGTGGACTATTGGGGAGGCGGGCCGGAGGTGCGCCGTCGTATCGAGGCCCTTCAGCAGTCCTCTGCGAGCCTGGCGCTGTTTCTGGAGTACATCCCTCAGACGCTCGACGAGTGGCTTACCGAGCAGGTACAGGCTGGTGAAGAGTCTGCCGACCGGGCTTGTTCTCTGGTGGAGGGCGAGTTGGAGGCCGGCACGTCCTTCATGAACGCTCGTGGGCTGCTGCACTTCGACGCCCATTTTCAAAACATCCTGGTCGACGGCCGACGCCTTTACTTCGCCGACTACGGCCTCGCCCTCTCCTCCCAATTCGATCTGTCACCGTCCGAGACCAGCTTCTTCGAACTGCACAGGACCTACGATCGCTGTTACACGCGCAGCTGGCTGGTGAACAGGCTGATCACGAAGCTTTACGGATACGAGCGGAAAGAACGCGAGGCACTCATTCGGGCATGTGCGGATGGGGAGGACCCGCCGGGCGGACCGCAAGTGGCCAGGGCGATCCTCTCCCGCCATGCACCGCTCGCCGCAGTGATGACGGACTTCTACGGCAAGGTCCAGGACGAGAATAGGGAGACTCCGTACCCGGTGGATGCGCTCCGCCGGGCCCTCGATACGGACAGGTCGCGTCGCAGCTGAGGAGGAACTCAGCGGTGGGGCTCCCGGCGGCTGTTCTCGCTTCGTACGGTGACTGCATGGACAGGAACGGGGTGCCCCGGCTGCGCCTGGTCGTCATCACGGACGACGATCAACGCCCGGGTGGAGACCGTGCATGAGAAGCCGGCGTTCCGCCGTGCGTTCGTCAAGCGGCGCTGTCTGCTTCCGGCGGACGGCTTCTTCGAGTGGGTGCCGGGCAAGGACCCGGTCACCGGCAAGGCGCGCAAGCAGCCGTATTTCATCCACCCCGAGGACGACCGGGTGATGGCGCTCGCCGGGTTGTACGAGTACTGGCGCGACCCCGCGGTCACCCAGGACGATGACCCGGCCGCCTGGCTGATGACCTGCACCATCATCACCACCGAGGCCACCGACGCAGCCGGCCACGTCCACCCGCGCATGCCTCTGGCGCTCACCGAGGACCACTACGCCGACCTCGCCCTCGTTCTTTCTCAACTTTGCCGGAGCGGTGACCTGCGCTGCCTGTGATTGAGCGGGACAGGTGGTGGGCAGCGTCCCGCTCAACTACAGACAGCATGATGTTCAGCCGCGGAGCCAGGACAGCAGGCGCCGGGGGGCAGGTCGCAATGTTCTGGTTGCCCCGGTCTGGGCAGCCAGCTTGGCCCCCCTGGCTTGTCGGGCGAGTCGGTACTCGTCAGCTTCGCGGATGAGTACCTGAGAGCGGATCTGGTGCAGATTGAGGTGCATGCCGCTCGCTCCTACTGCTGGAGCTCCATGACGTCGGCGACTACGCAGCTGACGTTATCAGGGCCGCCGGAGCTGTTGGCGAGGGCGATGAGTTCGTGGACAGCCTGCTCGGGTTCGCTGATCTCGGAGAGCACTCGGTGGATGTCTTGACTCGGCACGACGGTCGACAGGCCATCGGAGCAGAGCAGATACCGATCTTCGCGCTGGGCGTCGTGGAGGCGCATGTCGGGGGTGGTGTCGGCTCCTGGGCCCAGGGCCCGCACCAAGAGCGACCGTTGGGGGTGGGAGGCGGCTTCTTCCGGGCTGAGGCGTCCTTCGTCGACCATCGACTGGACCATGGTGTGGTCGTGGGTGATCTGGAACAGCTCTCCGCCGCGCAGGAGGTAGACGCGGGAGTCGCCGATGTGGACGAGGGCCAACTGTGATCCGGTCCAGAGCATCGCGGTGAGTGTCGTGCCGGTGCCTTCGGATGCAGAGCCCGTCCCGGCGACGTCGTGCACGGCCTGCTTGGCCTGTTCGATGACGTCTTCGAGGACGTTGAGGAGGTTGCCGGCCGGGACGCTGTCGGTTTCGAGGTGCTTGAGCGCGTCGATGGCGGCTGCGCTGGCAGGGGCTCCTTGGCTTCCGCAGCCGTCGGCGACAGCGAGGAGCCGGGATCCCGCGTACGCGGTGTCCTGGTTGCTCTCGCGGACGAGACCCTTGTCGGAAAGAGCGGCGTAACGGATTGAGAGTGACTTGGCGGTCGGGGACATGGCGGGGTCCTTCCGTGACAGGTGGTCGATGAGGAAGGTGGCAAGGTCGCGCCGTGCGGCAGTGTCGGCCTCGACCTGGGCCCAGAACGCGCGGACCTCTTGGCCCGCCGGGCCCGCATCCAGCGCGCAGACGTGCTGAATGCGGGCCAGCGGCATGCCCAGGCGCCGGAGCCAGGCGACCAGGCGGGCTTGGTTCAACTGGTCCGGTGCGTAGAGGCGGTAACCGGTCACCGGGTCGACGCGTGCAGGGGTCAGCAGGCCGAGCTCGTCGTAAAGACGCAGCGCCTTCGGCGACAGCCGGGACGCCTTCGCGAACGCCCCGATGGTCAGCAACCCCATGCTCGCTCCTCCTCATGCCGAGCGCATCACCCGGCCCCACTGATGCTGTGGCCTCCCCCAAGGTGAAGGTCAACCAAGGGTCGTGCTGAGGCCCACCCGATCGTCTCTTGTCGACGTTGACAACGCGATCGGCCACGAACTGGCCCGATGGGGAGGTTCGGTCCGCTCTGCCGAAGCGCCTATGGGGAAGCCTCTGGCCTGGGCCGGGAGACCACGGAGGCGCCGGTGCCGGAAGCAGCCAGGGCTGCGTTCCCGAGGCCACGATGCAGCAGTTGCTGATGTGGTCGCTGCGGTTCGTCGAGGACCTCGCCGACGACACCATCACGGCCCAGGGCGAGTGCCTGGACCTGCACATGACTCGGCGTCGGCCAGGCGGCGAACGACGAGGTCCTTCGCGGCCTGGACGAGAACCGGCGTAGCACCACCGCCTTGGCCAGCTCGATCAGCGTGCTGCGGGCGGCATCCACACCGGCCGGACCGAGGTCGGCCAGGGTGGCGTGGACCATGCCTGTGTGGGCCGCCAGCAGGCGTATCTCGGGCGAGTCCGCCGGCCCGGTCACGGTCCGGTTGCCGGGCACAGGGGTGTACAGCGCCGCGGGCAGGAGGAGGAACCTCACCGTGGTGTGCGGCATCCGCTCGACGGGCAGCTTCTGTCCGATGTGCGAGACGAGGAACTGCCCGGCCCGCACGGTGTGGTCGCGGAGACCGGGAAGACCGGCCACTGCCCATGCACCGCGCCGCACCATGTGCAGTTCCACCAGATCCTGATCACCGCCCGGCGGGTCGGCGGTCCGGAGGGCCGGCACGTTGTGGAGATCGCCGAGCATTACGTCCCGCACCCTGGCGACACGTGCCCTGATCCGGAGGTCGGCGATCGTGGCAGGACTATAGACGGGCCCCGGGTAGCCGTCGCCGAGCTGTGTGTCCTACACCTGCCGCAAGACGCCGAATCCTCGCGCTGAGGAGCCCGGAGCGGTGAAGTCCACGGAGAACGCCCCACGCGCCCCGTCCGCCCTTCCGTCGGGCTGTCCATACCCGGGCAGACGGCGGACAGAGGTGTCCGGTTCCGGCCGCCCGGCGCTCGGCGGTGGCGCGGGTCACCGTTCACCACCCATTCCGGCGCCCAGGCAACCGGCACGACCCCCTCGTAAGTTCCATGACGGCTTCGGCATCGGCAGGCGGGGGCCGGCCTCACCGGCTTCCTAAGCTGAGTCTGGGTCGGCGGTTCCTGATCGCGTACGGCTCGTGACCTAGGTACATCCCCTCTGAATGAACTCAAGGATGTCCAGCATTCCCGCCGTCGCCGCCGGGACGGGTCATGCCACTCCAGCCGCTGTCGAGGAGGATGAAGACCCGGTCGAGGGCGGACTCGGCGTCATGACGTCCGTGGACGAGAGCGACGGCGTCGAGGGCGAAGTGGGCGAGTGCCTGACAGCCGGGGTCGTCGGCGGGCAAGCCCGTGTCGGCGGCGATCGCTGCCGCCAGGGCCTTCTCGTGGCGGAGCCACATACGGCGGCCATACTCGCGCAGCGGCGGGGTGGTGTCGACGAGCCGGAGGAAGTCGGTGAAGCCGGGGTCAGTGCGGACCTGGCGGGAGCGTTCCTCGCGCAGGAGTCCGCGCAGTGCCTGGGGGATGGTCTGGCCGGCGGGGCGGTCGCGGACGGCGGCGACGAGTGCGGCCTCGCGGTCGGTGTCCTGGTCGAAAACCAGCGCTTCCTTGCCGTCGGGGAAGTGCTTGAACAGCGTGGTCACCGAAACGTCGGCGGCCTCGGCAATGTCCCGCACACCGACCGCGTCGTAGCCGCGCTCCAGGAACAGCTTCAGCGCCGCGTCCGCCAGTGCCTGGCGGGTGGCGGCCTTCTTGCGCTCGCGGCGCCCCATCTCGGTCATGCCATCACACTAGCGCATCCGATAATTAAGTTTAGCCGTTGTGCTTTCTTATCGGATTCACTTACGGTGGCGGTGCTCCTCCGCCCGGGCGAAGCCGGTCGGGGGACGACCGCTGGCAGCGCGCCCCGGCACCGCACGGAGCGTTCGCTCCCGACAGAAAAGGAATCTCACCCGTGACCATCACCGCACCCCGCATCGCGATCATCGGCGCGGGACCCGCCGGACTGATGTGCGCCCGCATCCTCCAGCAATACGGCTTCGAGCCAGCCGTCTACGACGCCGACTCCGCCGTGGACTCCCGCGACCCGGGAGGCACACTCGACCTGCACGCCGACGCCGGCCAGATCGCCCTGGAGGACGCCGGCCTGATGGACGCCTTCCTGGCGCTGGCCCGCGTCGAAGGCCAGGCCAAGACCCGTCGGGACCACCACGGCACCGTCCTGGCCGAGTACGTCCCCGCCGAAGACGACAAGGCAGCCCCCGAGATCGACCGCGGCCAGCTGCGCACCATGCTCTTCGAACACCTCCAGCCTGGCACCGTCCGCTGGGGGCACAAGCTGCTCGAGGTAACGCCGGCCGGTGACGGGACACACCGTCTGGAGTTCGCCAACGGCATCCATGTGCAAGCAGATCTGGTCATCGGCGCCGACGGAGCTTGGTCGAAGGTCCGTCCCCTGCTCACCGAAGCGATGCCGCAGTACCTCGGAGTCTGTTTCCTTGACGTGCGCTTCGATGACGTCGACACCTGCCACCCCAAGATCGCCGCGCTCGTCGGTGACGGCCACATGTTCGCCAACGACAACGCCGGCCGTGCGGTGATCGTCCAACGCAACAGCAACAACGTGGTCCGCGGATACATCGCTTTCCGCGCCGAAGCCGAATGGGCAACCGAGGCCGGCGTGGACCTCGCCGCCCGTGACGCCGTACGCGCCTTTCTGCTGCAGGAGTTCAGCGGCTGGTCGGCGGCCATGCGTCCGCTGCTGACCGACAACGACAGCGACTACGTACCGCGTTCCTTCTGGGCCCTGCCCGCACCCTTGACCTGGAGCCACCGCCCTGGCGTCACCCTGTGCGGCGACGCCGCCCACCTGATGGCGCCCTTCGGTGGACACGGCGCTAATCTCGCCCTCCTCGACGGCGCCGAACTCGCGCACGCCATCGTCAAGGAGGGCACCATCGACAAGGCCATCACACGCTACGAAACAACGATGTTCCCCCGGTCGGGCAGGCTCGCCACCGCGTCCAACAATGGACTGCGGGGCTTCTTCGCCACCACGTCCCCGGACGCCCCGCACCTTCCCCCGGACCACTCCCAGGAGCACAAAAACTACGTGACCAGGGCGGCCGAATACCGCCGCCGTCAGGCCGAAGCCGAACACTCATAGGTCATCGGCACGCCTCACCTGCCAGGGACATCGTGTCGACCACCCGGTGAAGCCTTCCCCGGGCCGCCGCCTCGGCCGCCGTGACCAGCTCGCGCGTCACCAGCGCCGGACATCTCGCCCTGGGCACCCACGTGCCTGCGAGCAGTTCACCGAACCGCCACACGTACACGCGATCAGACGACCGCGGTTCAGCCGTCGAGGCGGGCAGGGGCCCTTGGTGAGCCTGGAACGGCTTCCGCCGGCCCGCCCGCGAGCCCGTCGTCATACGAACTGCCCAGAACAGCAGCGACGTGAGGGCGGCCATCGTCCCGATCTCCTTGTCCCGGTTGCGCCACTGAGGCGCGGTCCACAGCCACCAGAGCGCGACGATCAGGGCGGGGCCGCCGCCCAGGAGGGGTAGGTAGAAGGTCAGGGGGCCTGCCAGCACCAGCAACGTGACGACGGTGCGTCCTCGGGACGCTTGCGGAGCGGGAGCCTCCTCTGAGGGTGGTCACCGCGATCGTACGTGGGTCGCCGAGGCGGGCGAGCCCGTCGCGGATCCCGTCGTCGCCGGTGGCGCTCTCCCCCGCGAGCGCCACCGCGATCTTCCTCGGGACCGCCACTGTGGCAGTTCTTGTCGGGGCGGCCCGTTGCCGACTCGCGGGACGCCAGGTCTCCCGCCGCGCTCACGCGTGGTGGGGGCCTGGCATGCGGCAACGCTGGGCGGGTCAGAGGTTGAAGGCCGTGGCCACGGCATCTGCGAGCTGATTCAAGACGTCCCGTGAGAGCTGCACCGACCCGGTGAATGAGAAGAAAGCGTGGGTGGCACCCTTGATCGGGAGGTGCTTGACCGGCACGTCGGCGGCGGCGAGTATCTGCGCGTACCGGTCACCCTGGTCCCGCAGCGGATCGTGTTCGGCGGTGACGATGACGGCGGGAGGAAGCCCGGCCAATTCGTCGGAACGCGCCGGTGAGACGCGCAGGTCGGCGCCTTCGTCGGGCGTGTTGAGGTAAAGGCCCCAGAACCATTCGAGCCAGCTGCGGCTCAGCAGCGGTCCGGCCATGTTCTCGTACATGGAGGGGCTGTCGTCGAACCGGTCGACCGCCGGGTACGCCAGTACCTGCAGTGCGATGTGAGGTCCCCCGCGCCGCTGCGCTTCCTGCACAAGGGCGGCGGCGAGGTTGCCGCCGGCGCTCTCACCGAACACCGCGATGTTCTGCCCGTCGCCGCCGAAACTCCCGGCGTTGGCCGCGACCCAGGTCAGCGCGGCGTAGGCGTCTTCGATCCCCGCCGGGAAGCGGTGTTCGGGCGCGAGCCGGTAGTCGACGGAGACGACGATCGTGCCGGAGCGGTTGGCCACGATGCGGGCGATGTGGTCCTGGCTGTCCAGATCTCCGAGGGCCCATCCGCCGCCGTGGAAGAAGACCGTCACGGGCAGCGGCCCGGAGCGCGGGACGGCGGCGGGGGCGTAGATGCGGACGGGGACCTCGAGACCCTCGGCGGCGGCCACTGCGTCGTGCACGCCGCCGACCGGCTCGACGTCGCCCGCGAGGGTGGAGAGGCTGCTCACGAGGTCGCGGTTCTGCTCGACCGTTCGACTCTCCGGTGCCGGTCCGCCTTCTTCGGCCAACTTCTCGAGCAGTGCAGCGATCTGGGGGTCGAGGGACATGATGAGGACCTTCCTGGAGGTGCCGGAACGACACAGAGGGGAAGTGCGCGTATGAACTCGCCTGTAGACGTCAAAGGGCTGGAGGGGCGCCGACTCACCAAGCCCGGCCGGAAAACCCGTGAGCGCATCATCGAAGCCGCCGCGGAACTGATGTTCCACCGCGGCGTCGGGGGTACGAGCATCCCGGACGTCCAGTCGGCTGCCGGGGTCAGCGCGTCGCAGATCTACCACTACTTCGGCGACAAGCAGGGCCTGGTCCTGGCCGTAGTTGACTTTCAGACGTACACCAAGCTCGACCAGCAGAGTCCCTTGCTGGACAACCTGGACAGCATCGACGCGCTGCCGGCTTGGTGCGACAGGGCGGCGGACCGACAGGACGCCACGGGGTGGATAGGAGGCTGCGAGATCGGCTCGCTGGCCGGCGAACTCGCCGAGACCGACCTTGGCCCGGACCGACCTTGCCGCGTCCTTCGAGCGGTGGGAAGCACCCATCAGGTCGGGGCTCGCCTGCATGCAGGCTTCGCGGTGAGCCGAGCGAGTGCGCCGACGTCACCCTGCTGGCCACGGCCCTGCTGGCCACCATCCAAGAGGGCATGCTGCTGTCCCAGGTCCGCCGGTCGAAACACCACATACCGACATGCCGTATCGGCGGTGATCGACCACATCGAGAGCTACGTCCCCTCAGCAACCGCTCGAGCCCCGCGCGACCCGCTCCGCAAGCGCGTCCGCCGTGAGATGAGCCGATTCCTCGGTGCGAGGCCGACGGCCCCGGGAACCGCGGCCACAGGTCGCCGTCCGGCGCTGAATCGCCGGCCGTGGCTGCGCTGTCGTATCCGCTCTGGATGTGGGCCCGCCGGGGGCGGTGCATCGTGTGCGGATCAGCGGGCGATCGAGATCGCGAAGGGCGTGAATCCGCTGGACCGGATCACGTGCGGCACGAACAGGATCGCGGCTTCCGTGGCGCGGGCGGTTTGGATTCCGCCGAGGTCGGTGATCCACTCCGTGTGCCAGCCGAGGTCGGTGAGCAGTTCGCGGGCGGTCTGCTTGGCCTGCGGGTCGTCGCCGGAGAGGAAGACGTCGGGCGCCCGGGTGAGCGTGGCCGGCGCGGTCATGACCGGGAAGAGCATGGTGTTGAGTGTCTTGACGACGCGGGTTTCGGGGAGTGCTTCCTGGAGTTGTTCGGCGAGGCTGGAGCCGGGGTAGAGCAGGTCGGCGGGCAGTCCGTCCGGTCCGTCGACGGTGGCGTTGGAGACGTCGATGAGGATCTTGCCGTGCAGTTCCTCGAGCAGGGCGGCGAGACGTTCCAGTGAGCCGGCTCCGGGGGTGGCGTTGATGACGATCTGGGCTGTCCGGGCGGCGTCGGCGGCGGCGCCCGGCGTGCGGTCCGCCACGGTCACCCGATGCCCTGCCCGGGTGAGGGCTGTGGCCAGGTTGCCGCCGACGCGGCCGTTTCCGAGAACTGCGATCGTGGTCATGATGATCTGGTCCTTACGTGTGTGCGGGTTGTGGTGCGCGGTCAGCGTGAGAGCGTGGCGACGGCCTCGGCGTGGATGCCGGGTGCGGCTGCCAGGAAGCTCTCGCTCTGCGGGGTCCAGGGGCGGCCCTCCGCATCGGAGATCTGTCCGCCGGCCTCGGTGACGAGCAGCGCCCCGGGAAGCAGGTCCGCGCGGGCGCCGGCGAACTGCCAGAAGGCGTCGATGCGGCCGGCGGCCACGTTGGTCAGGTGAAGGGTTGCGGGCACGGCTGTGCGGACGACGAGCGCGTCGAAGAGCATCGCGGTGATCGAGGAGCCGACGCGCTTCACGACCGTCTCGTCCTCGTCGGGCCGGGCCTGGCTGGTGGCCACGATGCTCAGGCCGAGGTCCGCGGTCTGGGAGACCTGCAGCGGCCGGCCGTCGAGGTGGGCGCCGCCGCCGGTGAGCGCGGTGTAGGTCTCGCCGGTCAACGGCAGGTGGACCGCGGTGAGCACGGGCTGGTTGTCGCGCACGAGGGTGGCGGTGACCGCCCATTCCGGCAGGGCGTGCAGGTGGTTGACGTTGCCTTCGGCCGGGTCCACGACCCACCATTCGCCGGGCGGCAGGGCCCCGCCGTCCAGCTCGTCCTCCACCCAGTCGGCGTCCGGGCGCAGGCGCGTGAGGCGGGGGCGCAGGATGTCGAGGGCGGTGTCGTCGTTGACGGCGAGCGCGCGCATCAGTTCGTCGCGGGTTTGGTAGCGGACGATCTCGCCGAAGCGCTCGCGCAGCGCGGAGCCGGCCGCGCGGACGGCGGTCGCGGTCTGGTCGAGCAGGTCGGCATCGGAGGCGGCGACGTCTGTGGTCTGAAGCGTTTCGGGCATGGTGAACTCCTCTGTGAGTAGCAGCTGATGAGGCCGTCGGGCCGAACTGTGCGCTCTGTTCGGCGCTCTGGTTTCGAAGGTATACAGCCCCTTGATTAACTTCAAATGCATGTGAAGCACGGCTAGGATTACTCACATGCAATTGGATTTGAATCTGCTGGCCGCGCTCGATGCGCTGCTGGAGGAGGGCAGTGTGGCCGGGGCGGCCGCGCGCCTGCATGTCACCGCCCCCGCGATGAGCCGGAGTCTGGGCCGAATCCGGCGCACGACCGGGGATCAGATCCTGGTGCGCACCGGCCGCACGATGACGCCGACGCCGTATGCGATCGCCGTCCGGGAACAGGTGCACGAGTTGCTGCACCAGGTCCAGGGGGTGCTGGCACCGAGCCGTGAACTCGATCGGGCAACGTTGGAGCGGACTTTCACACTCCGCTGGCATGATTCCCTGGTCGCCTTGAGTGGCCCCGCGCTGCTCGCGGCCGTGCGTGAAGAGGCGCCGGGCGTGCGCTTGCGCTTCGTCGCTGAATCGAGCGTCGACACCCCCGAGTTGCGGCGCGGCGAGGTGGACCTGGAGGCGAACGCCAACCGACCGAGCGCACCGGACGTCCATTCCGAGAAGGTGGGCGAGTCCCGCCTCGTCATCGTCGTCAGGCAGGGGCACCCTCTCACCCGCGTCAGGACCGTCACCGCAAAGCGGTACGCCGCCGCTGAGCACGTCACCGTCTCGCGACGTGGAAGCCTCAGCAATGCCCTCGACGACGCCCTCGCGCGGCTCGGCCTCACCCGCCGCGTGGTGGCGACCGCGCCCACGGAAGCGGCCGCGCTGGAGTTCGCGCGTGGCTCCGATCTCCTGATCAGCGTCCCCGACGCCACCACGCGCTCCGTGGTCGCCGACCTCGGCCTGGTCGTGCTCCCCCTCCCGCTCGAACTGCCGTCGGCACCGATATACCTGTCATGGCATCAGCGCTACGACACCGACCATGCCCACGCCTGGTTGCGCGGGCTGGCGCGAACCGCGCTGGCCACGGGCGGAGCGTCGTAGTCGGCGCCCTCAGGTCGCTTCGCCCATACGTCCAGGCGACCACCTCGATGCCGCACGGCCCGCCGCTGTGGGGCCCGCACCAGATCACCATGGGTGGGCCCAGCTCACTCGGCCGGCTCCAGGCCGGTGAGCAGGTTGAGCAAGCCGGCGGGGGCGTTGTCGCCGAAGATGAGCTGGTGGTTCCTGTCGGATTCGGCGGCGAACCGGGCACTGCGGGGAAAGAGAGCCTGCTCGTACTCTGCAAGGGCGGCTTCGATGTCGCCGGGGTGTGCGGCGATGGCCTTGCCGAGTTCGGCGCCGTCGAACATGGCGAGGTTGGCTCCCTCCCCGGCGAACGGTGACATGAGGTGGGCGGCGTCGCCCAGCAGCGTCACTCCGGGGACGCGGTCCCATCGGTGGCCGATCGGCAGGGCACTGATCGGGCGTGGGGCGAGGGTGGGTTCCCCGTGAGTGATCAGTGCGGTGAGCTCGGGTGCCCATCCGGTGAATTCTGCCGCGACCTGGGCCGCCGCCGTCTCGGGACTGGCGAGGACGGCGGCGATCCATTCCTGCGGCTTGGTGAGCGCGACGTAGGTGTGAAGAACGGCGTGGGCCTCTCGGTGGCCAAGGATCCCCTTGCCGGCCGTGACGGCGAACAGGGAACCGTCGCCGGTGGCCTTGGCCGCCGCCGGGTGGCGTTGGTCGGCGTCGTACAGGTAGGTCTCGATGAACGAGGTGCCGACGTACTCGGGCTTCGCGTCGGACAGCAGCGGCCGGACCCTCGACCAGGCGCCGTCCGCGCCGACGAGGAGGCTGGTCGTCACGGTCGACCCGTCGGCGAACGCCAGCTCGTGCCTTCCGCCTCCCAGGGGGCGGGCACCGGTGAGCTTGTGTCCCCACTGGATCATCTCGTCGGGCAGCGAGTTGAGCAGGATCCGACGCAGGTCTCCACGGAGCACCTCGGGACGTCCGCCCGTGCCGTCGTCGGGCTGGTCGAGCAGGACCGCGCCGTGCTGGTCGAGCACGCGCACGGCCTCGCCGCCTTCGTGGATGATCGCGTGGAACTCGTCGGTGAGACCGGCCGCTTCGAGGGCGAGCTGCCCGTTGTATTCGTGGAGGTCGAGCTGGCCGCCCTGCGTGCGGGCCTCCGCCGACGTCTCGGCTTCGTAGATGGTCGCGGGGATGCCGTGCAGGTGCAGGACCCGGGCGAGGGTCAGGCCGCCGAGCCCGGCGCCGATGATCGTGATGGTAGTGGTCATGGTGGTTTCCCTTTCGGCCGGACGGCCGAGGTCTTTGGCTGTCACTAATCCCGACGATGTTCAGATGGGCTGGAGGATTGCCTCGATGAGGCGCGGTCTGGGTGTGGCCAGCGCGGTGGAGAATTGTTCGGCCAGTTCGGTTGTGCTTGCAGCCCGGGTCGCGGGGACGCCCATGCCGGTGGCCACGGCGGTGAAGTCGATGTCGGGTTGGCTGAGGTCGAAGAGGGCGTTGGCGGCCGGTCCGGCTTGGCCGCCGCCGACACGGTCCAGTTCGGCGCGCAGGATTGCGTAGGAGCGGTTGTTGAGTATGACGGTGGTCACGTTGAGCTTCTCGCGGGCCTGGGTCCATAGTCCGGAGATGGTGTAGAGCGCGCTGCCGTCGGCTTGCAGGCAGACGACGGGCCGTTCGGGACATGCAATGGCTGCGCCGGCGGCGACGGGGATGCCTTGCCCGATGGCGAGGCCGGTCAGCCCGAGCACGTCGTGTGGTGCAGAGTTGGCGGTCGCCGGGAAGAGGGTGTTCATTCCCTCGGTTATGGACTCGTCGACGATGATCGTTTCCGGTGGGAGCAGGGCGCCGATGACCTTTGCCCAGTTCTCTGTGCCCAACGGCTCGTCCGCGATTGGAGGCGGGGCGTCTTGTGCTGGCAGCACTGCGCGGGTGTCCGGCGCGACGATGTCTGCCAGTTCGCTCAGCGCGTCGATGACATCGAAGCCCTCGTCGGGGACGAAGTGGTGCACGCGCGTTCCCGGTGGAGTGAGAATGCCCGGGCGGCCTGGATAGGCGAACGATGCCACTGGTTCGCGTGCTCCGACCAGGATCAGGTGCTTGACGCCTGCCAGTTGCTGGTTGACGGTTTCAGCCCGGTAGCCCAGGGGCTGGATCGCCGGTACGCCTGCACCGCGCCGGAGCCGGGCCGGCCAGGTTGGGCAGAAGACGGCGGTTCCGGTGGCTTTTTGTATCCGGGCGGCAGCTTGCAGGCCGTGCTCACCCAATCCGGCGCCGTCGATCAGCAGCGCGACGGGCTCGGCACCGGCGACCGATGCAGCTGTGGTTTCCACGTCTGGGCGGGTGACGCGACGCGGTGGCGGTGCCGGGAGGTGTGGCGCGGGCGGGGCGCTCTCTTCCCAGGAAAGATCGGCGGCGATGATCAGTGTTGAGATCGCGCCGGATGTGCCGGTTCGTGACCGGTCCGGGGCGCCGAGCATCCCGGTGCTCATCGCCGCCGCCACGGCTGCGGCGGTGTCGGGACCGATGTGCGCCCCGGTCATCGGCCGGCGTACCCAGGTGGAGACGGTCGCGGCTGCGGCATCGATGTCGGATTCCAGGGGCGAGTCGAGCTCCTTGTGCGAGCGGGCGTGGTCGCCGATGACGTTGACGATCGGGGTGCGCGCTCGGCGGGCGTTGTGGAGGTTCGCCAGGCCGTTGGCAAGGCCCGGGCCGAGGTGGAGCAGGGTCGCGGCCGGCTGGCCGGTCATGCGGGCGTAGCCGTCGGCGGCCCCGGTCGCTACTCCTTCGAAGAGGCACAGCACGCCGCGCATGGCCGGATGGCGGTCGAGTGCCGCGACGAACTGCATCTCCGACGTGCCGGGATTGGCAAAGCAGACGTCCACGCCGTTGTTGAGCAGGGTGCGCAGGAGGGTCTCGGCACCGTTCATAGAGCTGATCGCCTTCCACTGATCCTTTTGAGCCGTGGTGTTCTCACTGTTGGAGGCCTGTCACTCAAGAGGCGGGCCCCGTCCCCGCCCGGGGCTGATCGCTGGTCCTCGGCAGTTCGATGGTCCGGGACACCTCACGGGCTCGGTCGAACCACGGCGTGGGCTGCAACGTGGTGCTGTCGAGACGAACGAAGGTGCGAGTACCGTGCGCGTGCGTGGTCCTGCCCCCGTCTGGACACCCGATAGCCTGCGGTGGCCGAAGCCCAGCCCATGTGCTCCATCCTGACGGCCCGACAGGCCGAGCAGGCACTGCAGCACGCAGACGATGGCCGGCTGAGCGGGTGAGAGACCGGGGCGGCCGTCGCGCGAGTACCGGCTGGCGAAGTCCTCGTCGTGCTAAAGCCCGTCCAACCGGTCCCGCACCCACATCGCCGTCGTTCCCTTGGGATTGCTCGCCCGTGCGACCTGCAGGGTCAGAGGGGGAACCTGCTCGCCGGAACGGGGAGGGACGGACAATGCGCACCTCACCACTGGGTTGACCTGCAGCACAGCCACGGATCTGCCCACTGATCGCCCAGCTCAGCCGGGAGTCCCCGAGAGCCCCGACAGAGTCAGGTCAGCTGAAGAACTGATGGACGCGGGAGGCGAACCATTCGGGTTGTGCCAGATGCGGATAGTGCGTGCGGGTCGGTGTCTGCTCGGCCACGGCCCCGGGGATACGGTCGGTGAGCCAGTCGGCGTAGTCCCCACCGGGATCGATTCCGTGCAAGGACAGGTACGGAACGTCGGGCGGGAGGCTCGTGGTACGTCGAGACCACGTTGCCAGCATGGCTGCGTCCCAATCAAGCAACGGGGTCCAAAACCCGCTGAATACTTCCTGGTCGAGGGCGCGGCGGCGCTCGATGTCGGCCACCAGCGCAGGGTCCAGCTCGCCGTACAGCTGGGCGAAAACCGTACGAACGAAGTCGGTGAAGCCCTCTCCCCGCACGGCGGCGACCATCTCCGCAGGAAGCGGACCGACCCGCAGTGACTGGTCGACATTGACCACGCCACGAGTCGGGTAGCGGGCCGCGTAGGCAGTCGCAATCACCCCGCCCAGGGAGTGACCGACGATGAACGGGGATTGGTCCTCGCTCAGGGACTCGATCAGCTGGTGGATGTCCTCCACCGACTCGTCGATCCCGTAGGGCCGGGCCCGAGGCGAGTCACCGTGGCCGCGCAGGTCGACGCTCAGCACGCGGAAGTGCTGCTGCAGGTCAACGGGGTCCCAGAAGCGCCGGTTTTCGGTGATGCCGTGGACGGCCACGAGCATCGGTCCCGTGCCGTCGAGGTCGTGGGCCAGCTGGTTGTCGGCTGTAGCCAGGTTGCTGCCGACGCGGCCGTTTCCGAGTGCGGCGATGTCGTTCATGCCGATTCTCTCCTCGTGGTGGGTTCTGGTAGGGGGTCAGCGCGAGAGGGTCGAGGACTCATGCTGCCCGGAGCAACGCTCGCCCGAGCACGGCCGGCCGCAACAGCTTCGACGGCGGATCGAGGAGGGCTAGGACCCGGATGAGCTGGGCCGCGACCGTGGGGTCGGTAGCCGCCGCGGTCATCAGCCGGCTCATCATGGCGCCCTGCATCTTCTGCGTCAGGTTCGCAGGTCGTCCGGGCTCGCCGGCCATGCCCCACGGCGCGGTCAGAAGTCGCGTCGTCCGGGCGAAGAAGTTCGCGGCGACGTCGCGCAGGCTGGCTGAGAGCGTGTCGCGCAGCGCGCTGGCTTCGAGCGCCGCCACCGTCAGGCCCTGCGCGTTGACCGGGCTCAACGAGCACAGTGCGTCCCCGACGACGACCAGCCCGTCCGGAAGACCGGCGAGTTGGTCGTACCGGCGCCACCGGGTCGCGGGGAAGCGGTACGCGGCGATGTCGCTGAGCGCCTCGGCGGTCCTCAGCGCCGAGACCATGTCGTCCGGGGCCGCCGCGGCGACGAACTCCGCGAATCCGGCCTCGTCGGTCGGTGGACGCGCGGCAGGACCAGTCCCGGTGGCGGTCAGTATGTGCTGGCCGTCCTCGACCGCCAGCAACAGCAGTCCGCGGCCCTTGGTCTTGACGTCGCCGCCGATGAGCAGTGCCCGGTCGTGCTGGGGCGGGAGCCGGACAAGCCGGCTGGCGTAGGCGACGTCGACGTTGACGCGTTGCTCGGCGGGACGTTCGTATCCGAGTTGCTCGAGCCAGACTGGCGTACGGCTGCCCCGGCCCATCGCGTCGACCACCAGGTCGGCGTCCAAGGTCTCTTCGCTGCTGCTGGGCTCCTGCCGCAGGATGCGTACGCCGGTGATTCGCCGGTCATCGCCGATCAGCCCGACCACGTCAGCGCCGAGCACCATGCGCAGGCCGTCCTGTTCGACCAGCCGCCGGCGCAAGTGGCGCTCGTAGAACGGCCGGGTGGCGTGGACGGAGTGCGCACCGACCGGCACCCGCGGCAACTCCTTCCCGCCGAGGTACAGGCGGTAGTCAGACAGCACATCCGCCACAACCGCGCCGTCGGCGCTCATCTCGTCCACCAGACCGGGAAAGACCTGGTCGACGACTCGCGCGCCGGCTGGAAGGAGGTTGTGGGCATGCCGGCCCTGAGGGACGCCCTGGCGGTACTGGCCGGAGGCGGGGTCGCGGTCGACGACCATGACCTGCCGATAGAACCTGGTGAGCACTGCGGCGGTGAGGAGACCGGCGAAGCCGGCGCCGACGACGACTGCGGTTTCATTGCTTTCGCTTGGCACGAGACGAATGCTCGAGGCTTTCTCGTGCCCAGAAACAGGTCAAGCGGTGTCCATCTGGTGTCCGTAGACCTCGCGTTCCCACATCCAGTCCGTGATGTGAGCCACGGCCAGGTCCCGGTGTCGGCGGTAGGTGCTGAAGGACAGGTGCAGTGACTGGGCCACGCGTTCCTGCGGGCCGGCCGGGTGCAGGAAGGTGCGGTCGAGCACCTCGAACAGGCCGCGGCGGTCGGCCCGCAACGGCTCGGCGGCCATCCCGAGGAGCTCCTGGAGCCCTGAGGGTCAGCCAGTTCGGGCGCGCTGCCGATCCGGTCGGTCGCGGACCGGGTCGGGGCCGAGGGCGTGGCGGCGCACCGGCTGGCGCGCGGGTCCAGGTGCGGCCAGTGGTGACCCCGGCCGCTTGCGCCGAGGCGGCGGTCGAGGCGCGCTTGGAGCAGCCGTTCATGCAGGCGGAGCCGATGGTGTTCGCCATGCTGGGCCTGGCACACAACGCTTCTGGGACAGCCGGCACGGTGTCCACGCCACAGACGCGCCTGAACCTGCGCGCCGAGGTGTGCATCGGGAAGCGTAGTCATGCGCCGTCATTGTCATCGCCCAGGGAATGGATCATGCTCCGTAGCATTCGGAGCGCGTCCGACGCTCGGCCTCGGTCAGGCCAGCATTCTGACTTCGACGGAGCGGACCGCCGTGCTCGCCTTCTCCAGGCTCTCTCGGCCGAGAGGCGCCAGCGCGGGAAGGACCTTCCCGCGCTGGCGCCTCCGCAGGCGCGGTCACGTAGCCGTCTCGCTCCAGGGTCCGCAGCAGCACGTTCGGCGACTGTCGTGTCACGAAGGCGCCTCGTGCGAGTTCTGCGCTCTGGCTGCACGCCACCGACGTCCAGGCCATCCACGATGCTTTCGTCGCCCGACGGCCACACCATCATCTCCACACCGATCGACGGCCCCTTCGGTCGCATCTTCACGGTTGCCGGCCTCGACAGCTACCAGGTGACGCTCCATGACCGTGTCTGAGTCGTCCATCCTGGTCTTCGGGGCCACTGCCTCACTTGGCCACTACGTCGTGACTGTGCTGCTCGACCGGGGGACCGCTCCCGAGTCGATCATCGCGGTCGGGCGAAACCGGCTGCGCCTCGGTGAGCTCGCGTCCGCGGGTTTCGGCACTGTCGCCGTTGACTTGTCCGACTCAGCCGGCGTCGCCGACGTGGTCGCCCAGCACACCGACGTGGTGCTGATCTCCGGCAGCGACCCGAATCGCCGCGCTCAACACCTCTCTGTCATCGATGCCGCCGAGAGCGCGGATGTCCGGCGCGGCTGCTTCACCTACGCGGACATCGCGGAGGCGATGTCCGTCGTCCTGGAGCGAAACGTCATCTACGCGCCGGTCGCTCACGACGAGCTGCGGGCGATGCTTACCGGCTTCGGGATGAACGGGGAGGTGGCGAGCTTCTTGGTGAGTCTCGACGAGACCATCGCTGCGGGGGCGTTCGCGCGTGTCAGCGACCATCTTTCCCGGCTCCTCGGTCGGCCGACGGCCAGGCTCGTCGACGGACTGAGGGCGCCACGAGGCCAGCGGCGGCGGTCAGCCGAGGCGAGCACCGCCCCTTCCGCAGATCCGCGCTTCTGGATCAACCTTCGCCGACGTGATCACCAGGTTCTGGGCGCGGTGCTGCCTGTGTGCCGTTTGCTGCCAGCACGTGCTGTTCGATGATAGGTAGTGTCGCGGTGTGACGATCATCAAGCAGCGGCTGAGGGACCTACGACGGCGAGCCTTCGCGGGGCGCACCGGTGAGATCGAGCTGTTCCGGTCGATGCTGGGCGCAGGCGGCGTGCTTTACCTTCACGGTCCTGGCGGCATCGGCAAGAGCGCATTGTTGGACGTCCTGGCCGATGTCGCCGTGACTGCGGGCGCCGATCCGATCACAATCGACGGCCGCAATGTGCCGCCGGTCCCAGGTTCCCTTCAGGCGCACTCCATCGGCGGCCGGGCGGTGCTGTTGCTCGACACCTACGAGTTGCTCGCCCCCATCGACGACTGGGTACGGGAGGAGTTCCTGCCCGGGCTGCCCGCCGACGCGGTCGTGGTCATCGCGGCACGGCGACCGCCCTCGTCGCGGTGGCTGGCCGATCCCGCCTGGCGCGAGCTGGTCCGGGTCGTCGCGCTGCGCAACCTCGCGCCGCATGACGGCCGCGCCTATCTGGCGCGGCAGAACGTTCCTGCCGAGTTCCACGAGCATCTGCTCGACATCAGCCACGGCCACCCGCTCACCTTGTCCATGCTCGTCGACGCGGTGCGGCGGGGCAGTGGCGTTCCGCCGCGCGCGCTTGGAGACCTGCCCGACGTGGTACGCGGTTTGCTGACCCGCACCTTGGACGAGGTGCCGGGTCCGCGCCATCGGCTGGCGCTGGAGGTCTGCGCGCACGCCAACGTCATCACCGAGAGCGTCCTGCGATCCGTGGTGGGCGACAAGGCCGGGGAGCTGTTCACGTGGCTGCGCACGGTGTCGTTCGTCGAGGAGGGTCCGTACGGCCTGTTCCTGCACGACACGGTCCGCGACATCCTTGACGCCGACCTGCGGTGGCGCGATCCGGAGCGTTACGCCGAGGTGCACACCCAGGTGCGGGCCGACTTGGTCGCGCGGATCCGCTCGGCGCCGGACGCACGGGAGCAGCAACGGCTCCTGGCCGACGCCATCGTCGTGACATGCCCGCGGACCAGGCTCGCGGCATACGTCGCGGCCGCACGGCCCGTCGACCACCACATCGATGTACTGCGGCCGCAAGACACGGCCTCGATCGTCGAGATGACGACCAGCGCTCAGGGGGCGGAGCAGGCCGAGCTGGTGGCGTACTGGATACGGCGCCAGCCCGGAGCCTTCCGGGTCTTTCGCGGGCCGGACGGGGAGCCACGGGGATTCGGTGCCTGCCTCGACCTGCGTGCCGAGGACGTTGGGGTGGATCCGGGCGTCGACCGCATGTGGCAGTACACCCAGCAGCACGGCGCGGCGCGCCCCGGCGAGCACGTACGGGCCTGGCGGTTCTTCCTCGACCGTGACCGTGGGCAGGCCTCATCGCCGTCGCTGACCCTGTTCGCCGTGTGCCAGATCCTCGACATCCTCACGCGTGACCACTCCGCCTGGACGTTGGTGGGGGCGTACGCGGATGCCGGACTGTGGGAGCCGACACTCGGCTACCTGGACTTCTGGCCGGCAGCCGAGGCAGCGTACACGATCGGGGAGACCACCTACCCGGTCTTCGTCCACGACTGGCGGCGCACCGGCCTCACCGAGTGGCTCGAACTCACCGCG
The DNA here is from genome assembly GCF_055605965.1 of Streptomyces sp. NPDC037126. Classification (NCBI taxonomy): domain Bacteria; kingdom Bacillati; phylum Actinomycetota; class Actinomycetes; order Kitasatosporales; family Streptomycetaceae; genus Streptomyces; species Streptomyces sp. NPDC037126. The sequence continues at coordinate 12,375 of NZ_JBVJTD010000043.1, read as the reverse complement.
GCCCGCGAGGTGGGCGCCCCGGCCCGGCCGGCGCAGGAGCAGTCGGCCGAACTCGTCCTTTCTCAACCCGAGTTCGCCGAGTCGGTCCGCGCGGCGCTGCGCGATCTGCACGCGCCGCAGGCACTGCGGCGCAATCCGCTGATGCGATCGCGGGTTGTGCGGTCGTCCGGCTCAGGGCTCGAGGAGCTCCTCGCGATGGCCGCCGAGCCGTTGCGGGCCGACCGCCGCGGCCTGTTCGAGGTGCTCGACCGCACCTTCCTGCACCCGGCCGGCCCGCAGGAACGCGTGGCCCAGTCACTGCACCTGTCCTTCAGCACCTACCGCCGACACCGGGACCTGGCCGTGGCTCACATCACGGACTGGATGTGGGAACGCGAGGTCTACGGACACCAGATGGACACCGCTTGACCTGTTTCTGGGCACGAGAAAGCCTCGAGCATTCGTCTCGTGCCAAGCGAAAGCAACGAAACCGCAGTCGTCGTCGGCGCCGGCTTCGCCGGTCTCCTCACCGCCGCAGTGCTCACCAGGTTCTATCGGCAGGTCATGGTCGTCGACCGCGACCCCGCCTCCGGCCAGTACCGCCAGGGCGTCCCTCAGGGCCGGCATGCCCACAACCTCCTTCCAGCCGGCGCGCGAGTCACGCACTATGTAGGACAATCTCTAAGTCAACCCAACCGAAAAGCAGCGCCGGCATGCTTTGAGGTCGAATCATGAATACTGCTGAACCGGCGGCAGCTTCTATTCATGATATTTCTCCGCAAATGGCTAATCTTCGGTCCCACTGGCTCGCCTGGGGCGGATCCGACTCGATCCAGGAGGATCTGGTCGTTTACCGCAGTGGCCTCCAGCACGGACTACTCAATGGTGTCCTGAGGCTCAGCGGTCGTACTGTTCCCGAGGCCGCTGCCGATGCCGAGCAGCAACTGGCCCACTTGCCCTGGCGATGGTGGGTTGGCCCGGACAGCGACTTCGGCGTGGCGGAGGCATTGCGGGAACGCGGCTACAGCCGCATCGGCAGCATGCCCATCATGGCAGTCCGACTCGACCACTTGTCTGCACCGCCTCCGCCCGCCAGCCTCGTCATCGAACCCGTCGACGGACCGGACGGTGTCACGGACTACGTCGATGCCTACGCGTCATCTTTCGGAGTCGGCCCCACGCTTCAGACCTTGGTAGTAGACGCTGAATCCAACCTCCGCACCAATCTCGGCCGTTTGATCCGCTTGGTCGGGCGGATTGACGGTCACGCGGTGGCTACATCGGCCGTGCTGATCAGCAACGGTGTTGCAGGTGTCTACTGGGTCGGGACGCATCCCGCGTATCGTGGGCGGGGCATAGGCGCGGCGCTCACGGCAGCGGCAATGGTCATTGGGCGCCAGCATGGAGCACTCGTCTGTACTCTGCAGGCCAGTGACCTGGGCGCGCCGGTCTACCAGCGGCTGGGATTCACACAGGTAAGCGAAGTCGCGCTCTATTCGCCGCCATCGGGACTGTGACCAAAGCTGCGCCCCGAGGTGGCAGTGGGGTCTGGTCCGGCTTTTTAAGAAGCTGCAACTCAACCGATCATGGAACGCGCGGGTCGAACAGGTTTCCCGCCGTGGTTATCTTCCCGTTGTGTGTGCGTCAAGGCACGCCTCTCGGTGGCGCGGGGATTGTGAATTTCAGGGCGAGCAAGTCGTAGGTCACCGCAGCAGTACGACGCGGGCGAGGCCGGTGAGGGTGGTCTGCCAGACCTAGGGAAGAGAGGAACGACCGTGATGTCGCGTCCGGGGGCCAGCGTCGGAGGCACCGCTGTCGGTCACGAAAGGACAGCTACATGAGGGCCGTTCAGATCATGAGTTACGGTGCGGCGGACGTCCTGCTCGTCAACGAGGTCGCCCCTCCCGCTCCCGGTGCGGGCGAGGTGCTGGTGTCGGTCGAGGCGACCAGCGTGAACGGCCACGATGTGATCTTCCGCGCGGGGGAGTTGAAGATGGTGTCGGGACGTCGGTTCCCGATCGGTACGGGGCTGGACTTCGCGGGCACCGTCGTCGAGACCGGCGCCGACGTCCGCGGTTACCGGGCCGGGGACAGGGTGTGGGGCATGGTGCACCCCCGGCAGCGGCACGTCACCGCGGGGGCGGCCGAGTACGTCACGGTGGCAGCGAACCGTATCTCGCATGCTCCGGCGGGCCTCTCCTCGGTCGGCGCTGCCTCCCTGGTCGTGGCGGGCGCCACGGCGCTGATCGCGCTGCGTGACAGCGTGCACGTCGTTGGCGGGGAACGGGTCCTGGTGCGGGGCGCGGCCGGCGGAGTCGGCACCGCCGCCGTGCAACTGGCACACGCGATGGGCGGCCACGTCACCGCGCTGGCCCGCGACCGCCATGTAGAACTTCTCACCGGACTCGGTGCCGACGAGGTCCTTGACTACCGTTCCACCACCCCGGACCGAATCGGCCCGTTCGACGTCATCGTCGACACCGTCGGCGCGGAACTACACTGCTATCGGAGCCGGTTGGCAAAGGGCGGCCGAATGGTCACCGTCGGACTGTCCCTGTCTGCCCTGGCCGCGATCGCCGCGTCGAGCGTGCACGGTTCCCGCCGCATCCGCACCTTCAGCGCCAACCCCGGCAGCGCCGTGCTGGGCGACGTGGCCGACCACGTCGCCTCGGGTGCACTGCGTCCGGTGGTCGACAGCGTGTACCCCCTCGCGGACATCGCTGCGGCGCACGAGGCGTTCGAGCGCGGTGGCGTCGTGGGCAAGCACGTGGTCACGGTGTCCGCATGACTCCGTCGTTCGCGGGACTCGTGAGGACCAGACCGGGGTCGACGTCTTGGCCTTGGGCCTGCACCCCTGAGCGTGCACCCGGCCCGTCACCTGGTCACGCTTGGAAGGCTGGCAGCTCTCGGGAGAACGCGCCGTGGATCGCTTACGAGCGCATCCTGCTCGCTACCGAGCTGCGGCACATGACCCGTGCCCGGGACGAAGTGGTGAAACGCCACGCGAAACGCGTCGCCGAGGACGCCTGGGGCCGCCTGGTCCTGGACTAGCTCGGCGGCATCCGCGCCTCCCTCGATGGTGTACGAGCCTGAAAGCCGAGCAAGCCAGCATTGAACGCGCAGACCGGTGGGGCATCTTCGTCGGCGAATGGGCACCGACCTTCATCGGCCTCGGCCTCTCCCACTACGCGCAGCGGGAAGGCAATCTCAACGGGGCCCTGCACGCGGTGAAGGCCAGTTGACGCCCGAAGCGTGACCGCGTCCGCCCCTGGCCAGCCGGCCGCTGCCGCGGGTGGAGCAGAACCGACCTGGTTTGCCGCGCAGGCCACCCCTCGGTCCCAGTGCCGGACTCGTTCGGGCCGTGGGCACCATGCGGTCGCGGCAGGAGTCCCGCCAGCGCAGGCCGAGCCCGAGGATCGTGCGCCAGCACGTGGCCAACCACCGATATGCATCAAGGCCGGTCTGTGCCGACCCGCGTGATGGCACACTCATAGACGTGCTACGACAGACCCGTCGGTCACGCACCCGGAAGAGGGTTCATGCCCAACATCTTTAAGCGGTCCGGGAATCGCCCGCTCCAGTACTACATCTACATCTCGCAGACCAAGCTAGAGATCCTCATCCCTCAGATACCAGCGCGGCTCCTGCGCTCTCTGGAAGCGGAGATCAAGATCAACGTCGCCGCTTTTGCCGCGGGCGTCAAGAAGTCCGCTTCCGCCCCCTCCCCGGAACTTGCTGCCAAAGCTAGAGTCCTCAGTGACTATCTGGAAAAGCAGAGAGGCTGGGTGGGAACCCTGGCCGATCCCGGACGCTATGTGAAGGGCGTCGCTTCGTTGCAGTACGGAGTGATGCAGGACTACGCCGCCAAGCTGGCCTTCTTTGGTGGAGAAGTGGACGGGGTGAAGCTTGCACTGATCGGCTCTCCTGCCAGCCTCATCGGTGCCGCCGCTGACACAGCTGCGAACCACAGCCTCGACTACTACGTACTAAAGTTCTTGCGCCAGCAAGCCGAAAATGCCAGGGGAAGCGATGACGGGGCACCGTATGAGGCGGCGGTCGACGCGGCACTGACCGCGGGTGTGTTGCCACCGACTCGTCTCCGGCTGGAGTTTCTCGCCAAGCCTCTGTTTCACAACAACAGGGTGCTCGTCGCCACACCGATCTATGTCGCCCTCGCCGACTGACGGCATGCCCGCGTTAGCAGGAGGAACGCGTAGTCGGCATACCACCAGAAGTCACGTTGTTCCCCCCAAGGCCGGACATCGCAGGCCAGAAGGCCAGTAGAAGCCCTCTGCACGTGCGGTGGTGACAACCCGACAAGGCGATCGGCAGCGCCCGGCAGGCCACGGAACGGACCCTCCCCGTCGCCAACTGGCCTCAGATCAGCAAGAGCGATGACCTGCACCAGCGCAGTTCGGCACAGCGATGGCGCGCGATCTACAAGGCAGCGTTCGACCAGGCATCGGGCGCCGAACACGCTGACGAGGTGACCAAAGACTTCTCCTACACCCGCGGAGAGGCAGAAGCCCTGATCAATCGCTGTCAGCCTCCTGCGCGCCGTCCCAGCCCCTGGCACGTGACGTTCCTGGCCAGGCGGCGCCGCTGCCAGCTGCCTCTCCCACAGCTTTGCCGGCCCCGCAGGCGCTGCCTCGGGACCGTACGGCACCGGACGTGCCGCCGCCGGCTGTGATGAATCACTGCGGCCGAGGTTTCCGCAGGCGGGTGTACTCCTTCGCCCTCTCAACCCGTGCACGATGTGGGCCGCCCGGGCTCTTGCAGCGCGAATCCGGACCCTGGCCGCAGTCCGGGCATGTCACTTCGTACACCCGCCAAGGCCGCGGGACGACCTTCGGATTCGCCTTCTGCTGGGCCTTTCGCTCATCCACGATCGGCTGCAGCCGCTCGTCATGGGGGAACTCGCGCACCTTGCCGACATCGGTGCCCTCAGCGAGTACGCAGGGCTCACCCTGCTCCGCATGACAGCGCGGACAGCTCCTCTGGATCCAGTACCGGCGCGCTACCTGCCTGTGCAATGGGAACGACGGCAATTGCGCCCCGTCGGCAGCGCGCTGCTTCCAGGTGGCGACGTCTCGTGCCTGTCCGGCGGTCACACGGTCTCCCGCCAAGGCCGCTGTCCGGATCAGATCCGCCACCTGAGAGCGCAGGTCGTGCGAGTACGCGTCATGACGGCGCAGGCCGCTGAGGATGGTGCGAAGGTGGCCAGCAGCCCCCGCTGCCTCCCGCTCGGTAGCCGCCTCTGCCTCGACTGCTTCCTGTGTGAGGCTGTCGAGGCCGGCGAAGTAGTCGGTCGCCCTCGCAACGATCGCGTCCTCGGCCTCCGTGCGGTCGTGCGAGGCGGTCATGTTGACGCGAATCAGGAGCCTGCGCACCTGCCCGGGCCTCTGATCGGACACCGCCTTGTCCAGGCGGGCGAACAGCCTGTGACGAATCTCCGCCTGCTCCTCCAGCCAGATGTACGCGTGTCGTACAGCGCTCTCCAGTTGGCCATGGATCTCCTGGCTCACTCCGGACTGATCAGCGATCTCACCGCACACCTGCCTCACCATGACCACAGACTCGACAGTCCCCGCTCCGTCATCTCGCACTGCTCCAGGCCGAACCACTCGGTGGGCCGCGCGAAGGCTTCCGTGCCGATACGGACCCGTCGGGCCGTGCCAAGCCTTCCAGCGGGGCTTGACGGCCCTCACGCACTGGATCGAACGCGAAGGCCAGCGGCCCGTGCCGAGGGGGCACGTCGAATGCGTCGTCCTCGACGGCCAGGAGCACCAGCACAAGCTTGGCGTATGGGTATCCAACACACGATCAAGACGCGACAAACTCACCCAGGAACAGCAGGCCGCACTACAAAAGCTCGACATCGACTGGGCATGACCAAGCACGCGGGGTCCCCCCTGGTACGCGTGCCCCGGCTGCAGAAAGCAGCACCCCCGTCGGCGGGGAGGACCCTAACCGCTTTTCGAGATTCGGCGTCGTGCTCGGAACACCCCCACGTCGGCGGGGAGGAGCAGGAAGGAGAGCTGATCGGTCATGGGTTATCGCCGGGAGAAGGCGCCGCCACCATGACCGTGTGGTCCCCCACGTCGTCGAGGCAGAGGCGGCCACCGTCTACTTGGGCAACCTCCGCGCCGACAGCGTCCACTTCGTGGCGCGGGCGGCTCGCTTGCCGGCTGGCTTCGCGCGGAGCGCGAGCTGCAGGGCACAGTCCGGATCGTGCGCAGGGACATCGAAGAGACAGATCTCGGTGGTGCTCTTGACGTATTGAGTGCCGCCGTCGTGTCGGTAGTGAATCATTAGATACTGGGTAAATTGACCTCGTACTATGCCGAAATGCGGAACGACACCAGCGACCGGGGCCCCATCCGCGGCGCGCTGCCCCGACTCGATCCCCTCGACAAGTCCGTCAACCGGCTGCTGGAGGCGCACCCGCAGCTCGCCGAGGGAATGGCGGCGAGCCGGATGGTGGCCGCCACGCATTTCGGGGACAGGCTGCGAGGCCTGATCAAGGACCCGTCCTTCGACATCGCGACGTTGCTCGTGCCGGGCATTCCGGGGCAGTTGACCGGCGCCCTGGTGCAGCCGGACGGGCGGCCCGCGGCGCAGGTGCAGGTGACGATCGTCGAGCCGTTCGCCAGCGGTCCGGGGCCGGGCACCTGTGTTACTGGCGCCGACGGCGCGTTCACCGTGTCGATCCCCACGCAGGTCCGCACCGGACGGGCGACCGGGTCGCTCACCCTCGCCGTCACCGGAGCCACCCGGACGGTGACGGTGTCGGTGGAACTCGCCACGCTGACCGCGACCGGCGCGGCCGGCGCGCTGACGCTCCCGGAGCGCGTCGATCCGCTGCCGGTGTCGGTCATCTCGCAACTCGGGCAGATCGTCACCCAGCTTGACATGCCGGCTTCCGGCACGGGCGGCCGCGACGACGCGGCGTCAGCGCCGACGGTGACCCTCGGCGCCGATGTGTGCCAGCAGATCTTTCGCAGCGACCTGTCGATGGACCGCTTCCCGTACGCGGTGCTCGTCCGGCTGGTCGAGCCGCGTCCCAGTATCGGCTCGCTAGGTATCCGGCTGGAGTTCGAGGGCCGCGAGGTGGAGATCTCGGCCGCGTTCCTGGAGGCAATGGGCGACACAAACCACCCGTACCGTTTCACCGAGCGCCTGCCCGTCGACCAGCCGATCAACGTGGACGCCTTCCGCAGCGGCGCGGCCGGAATCGACCAATTCAGCACCGGTTCCTTCGCGTCCACCGTACCGGTCGCCGGATCGCTGGGCCTTGGCTACATGGTGCACCTGGCGCAGCGGTGGACGCCCAAGGGCCTGGCCCTCGGCGACCTCGTGTACTCCCTTCCGCTGGCCCCGGGCGAGCAGCAGCGCGTCGCGGTCGTGGACCGGCGGGCGACCACCTCGGTGTTCGAGTCAGAGCGGCTGGACGTCCAGGAACAGCAGACCTTCAGCGAGCGCGACGACTCGTCCACCCGCGCCACCTTCGCCTCCGGCATGAACGAGAGCGCGTCGGGCGGCAGTCACTTCAGCACCGAGGCGCACTCCTCCTCGTGGGGCGCGGCGGGTGGCATCGGCTTCGCCCTCGGGCCCGTGGTGATCGGCGGCGGGGCGGCCGGCGGCGGTGGCAGCGCAACCACCTCCGGGGACGCCAACAACTGGATGAGCGGGGTGCGCAACTACACCTCCGACGCCGTGCAGTCCTCGCACGCGGCGGTGGAGCGTTCGGCCAGCGCCCGGCGCAGCGCGCAGCGGACGAGTATGCGGCTGGCGTCGGCCGCCGAACGCACCGAAGTCGTCACCAAGGTGGTCACCAACCACAACAAGACGCGGGCGCTGACCATGCAGTACTGGGAAGTGCTGCGGATGTTCGACGTCCGGTCCACAGTGGACGGCGTCACGCTGGTCTGCTTCGTGCCGCTGGACCCGATCCGGTTCCTGCCGTCGAACGAGCCGGTCACGCTCGCCGACGCGGCCGTGGACCGGGACAAGGTGCTGTACCGCTACAGCCGGCTGCTGGCCCACGTCGACACGTTGCGGCGCGTCGTCGACACGCCGTACCGAAAGGGCCTGGCACTGCTGGAGGAGTTCGCGTCCGACCCGCGGGCGACGGTGCAGTCCCCGGCTGACATCGCCGCCAACGTGGTGAACGTGTTCGTCGACGGCACCTTCCTGCCCAACGAGGACGTCTGGGTGACATTGCTCGCCACCGGCGGCCGGCGGATCGGTCCGTACCCGATGCCTACCGGAGCGCCGATCGAACCGATCCCCACCCGCCAAAGCGATCCGGCGAACGCGTTGGCCTCCCAGGCGGAGCTGCTCGGATACCTGCGGGAGCGGCGGGCCGGGCAGTCGACCGTGATCGAGCGCGGCATCGTGCTGCCCGACTGGCTGCCCCGCACCGACGTGGTCGGGGTGGAACTGAGCCGACAGTTCCGACCGTTGCACTACCGCTTCCCAGGCGGGGCGACGGTGGAGGCCACCACGCTGAGCAACCTCTTCGGCGCGGCCACCGCCGCCGCGATGATCGACAAGCTCGGCGAAGGACTGCCGGGCCGGGACGTGACGTTCAGCGCGGAACAGCTCGAACAGGAGGTCGGCGGGCCGCGGCTGCGCCGGGTCAAGGCCGCCCTGGTCGACCCGTCCGAAGACATCGGCGACGTGGTGTCGGCCGACAAGCTGTACCTGAACGACTACCTGGGCGACCTGGTGCTGTCCACCGCGCCGGAGCCGTTTGCCGCCCGCCAGCTCCCCCCGGAGCTGCGGTACTCAGCCCTGCTCGAAATCGAGAAGGTGCTCCAGCACGTCATCCCGCGGACGGTCACCTACTCCAAGGCGGTGTGGATGTCGCTCACCCCGGAGGAGCGGGTGATGATGCTGGAGGGGTACACCATCGGCGTGGCCGGCGGGGTCGAGGATGACACCGAGTCCATCCCGCTGCTGGCCTGTGTCGCCAACCAGCTGCTCGGCTTCTACGGCAACTGCATGGTGCTGCCGTTCATGATTCCGGCGGAGCTGGTGGCCAGACGCGAGGCGGTCGACAAGGTCGCGTTCACCACCGCGACGGTCCAGGAGGCACTGACGAGGTATCACACCACCGGCTTCTCCCCGCCGGTATCGACGATTGCGCTGCCCACGCACGGCGTGCTCGGCGAAGCGGTACTCGGCCACTGCCCGTCCGCCGAGCGGATCGACCTGACCCGCTTCTGGAACTGGCAGGACTCGCCGGCCGACGGCGCGCCGGTGATCGCCGACACCCCCGTACCGTCGTCGTCGCTGACCGCCGGGCTGCAGGCCCCGGACACGCTGACCGGGCTGAACCCGATCATCACAAACTTCAGCAACGCCGGCCCCACCACGGACACCAGCCTGCTCCAGGCCCTGATCAAGGCCGGCGCGGAGGCCAAGGGCTTCGACATCAACGCCCTGACCGGCTCGACCGCGCTGGCCGGCCTGCTCAAGGACACTCTGGCCACTGCGGAATCGGCCCGCAAAGACGCGCTCGCCGGAGCACAGTCGATGGCCAACAAGGCGATGGACAAGGCCACGGACCTCGCCAAGGCCAAGATGGAGCTCGAGAAGGAGAAGAAGAAGGACGACGGTAAGGGCAGCGACGGTAAGGGCAGCGACGGTAAGGGCGGCGGTGCCGACGGCAGCGCGGTGACGGTCACCACCGTGGCCCCCGGACACGGCAAGGCCGGCACTGCCCTCGCCATCACCGGCACCGGATTCACCGGCGCCACCGGGGTGAAGGTCGGCACCGGCTCACTAGTCGACCTGAAGGTCGTCGACGCGACCCGGATCGAAGGCAAGGTCCCGGCGATCGCGCCCGGAGCGGTCGACGTCATCGTCACCACGCCCACGGGCAGCAGCGCCGCGACGCCCAAATCCCGCTTCACCGTGGACGCCTGAGAGGAACCGCATGTCCCAGCCCACCGAGCCCACCGAGCCCACGCAGCCCATCCCCGATGCGCCGGCGGCCACCGCCGAGGACCGGGCGCTGGACGCGCTGGTCAACGTCATCCAGACGGCAGCGAGTCCGGCCGCGCAGGAGGCCCAGCTACTCCTGCTGCGGCGGCTCGCGCTGGAAGGCGACGTGATCCCGTCCCGCGCGCCGGCGCCGCTGAACATCACCCAGACCGCTGGGCTGTTCAACCTCTTGGAGGACCTGGGCCAACGCACCACCGCACTACAGGCATTGAGCTCGGTCCTCGGCATCGCCGGCCCCGCTGCGGTGCCGCCCCAGGGCAGCCGCCTTCTCACCTTCACCGCGCTGACCAACGACCGGCCGGTCGGCGCCGCCGGGCCGACCGCGCCGACCACGGTACCGGTGCGCGCGGACCTGGTCGCGGGCCTGCAGACGGTGCTGGCCGCAGTCCACCAGGTCGGCGCGGTCCTGCCGCTGTGGGCCAGCCCCTCCCTGCCGGCACTGACCGACAGGACCGATCCGCTGGAGGCATGCGGTCGGCAGCTGCGGATCCTGCCGACCGCGGCGCTGGCCGACCCGACCACCGATTCGATCGTGCTCGGCCGGGAGATCGGCGGCGTGGCAACCGGGTACGACCTTTTCGCCCGGCCCGACCCGGGCAACCCGGCGACCGCCGCGCTGCCCGAACGGGACATGGAGGGCGTGGTGCTGGCACCGGGTGCGACGCCGATGACGGTCCACCTTGGCCTGGTCCGGCTGCTGCCGCTGCGCCCGCTCCTCGCCGCGGCCGGCTGGGTCACCGCACCAGCCGCGGCACTGCCGACCGGGCCGGCCGACCTGGGCTGGAGCCGCATGGCGAACCTCTCCGGGCTGCTACCCGGCGTCAGCCGGCTCGGTGACGAACTGGACCTGGTGCGGTTTCCTGGCGAGACGGACGGCACCCCGTTCGCCGCGAAGACCGACTGGGTCTGGAACGGCACCGAGTTCGCCGCGCCCGGGGCCTGAGCGTGGACCGCACCAAGGCCGTCGCCTACGCGAAGCGCTTCTGGTTCCGGCCGACCGACGACGACCTCGTGTGGACGAAGAGCGCGGCGATCGACGTTCGGAACCTCAAGACCCAATTGCTGGCGCTGCGTGTGATCCCGCCGAGCTGGGAACCGGTGTTCCTGCGCAACGTGGTTACCGACGTAAGCACTGGCAGCAGCGGCCCGGCCGAAGGACTGTACTATGTCGCGCCCGCCCACGTCGGCGTGCACTTCCGCGAGTCCGACATCCCGCGGGGCGAGTGGCACCTGGCACATAACTGGTTTGGTCCAGCCGGAGTACCCGGCAGCCCCGGCGGCCTCAACGACTGCACCGCCTACGTCTCGCACTGCCTCGCCGCCGGCGGGGTGCCCGGCCTCGGCCCGGCACACCCCGGTGACGTGTGGCCCACCCGCGACGCGGCCCAGTTGTACCGGCTGAAGGACCGGCCCGCCACCGAGGTGAAGCTCATCGTCGACATGGCGCCGAGAGCGGCGACCGAAGTCGTCTTCGCCGCCCTGTCTCACGTCATCAAACCCGGCGACGCGCTGACGTTCGCCGCCGGCGGCCGCCAAGAGCACGCCGGGATGCTCGTCTCGGTCGACCCGAAGACCGGGGAGGCGAAGATGACCTGCCACTCAACCATGGACCATCCGGACCTCGGCCCCCGCGAGGGTACCTGGCAGATCCGGACCAACGGCTCCGAGCACCCGTTCGTGAGCCTGCTGCACTTCAGCGCGGACGACCCGCCGCCGGGCGCGCTCACCAGCCTGGCCGGCTGGTGGACCGTCACCTGGCGGGGCGCCACCTTCTTCTACTTCCTGACCGCGGCAGGCACCTGCTTCTGGACCCGCACCAAACCCACCTCGCAGGCGGCGCCGACGAAGTTCGACGGCCGGGGCCACTGGTACGCCGGAAAAGGCGCACGCGAGGCCGTGATCGTCTGGACCACCGGCACGGTTGACCAGTTCACGCTGGACGCGGTCAGCACCGGCTTCGCCGGCACCGAGTCCGGCGACAAACTCACCGGCACCAAGGGCCTGTGACGGCGCGCCTCTGGGCCGAACCGGCTGGGAACCGCCAGCGTCCGCCGGATGCTCGCAAACCCGACCGACAAGCCGCCGACGCTCTACCCCCGTCAGCGCACCGTGTGACCTCGTGCTGTTGAGGGGCGTCGGTGCGAACCGTGCCACCAGCCGCAAGTGGTGACTGATCGGCCCGGTACCCCTAACAGGTCATTTCATTTGGGGAGTCTGCGGTAGCAGATGAGGGCAGCTGCCAGCGCGGTGAAGGCCAGGAAGTGGTCGGGCTTGCGCTCGTAGCGGCGGTGCAGGCGCCGGCAGCCGGTGAGCCAGGCGATGGTGCGTTCGACGACCCAGCGGTGTCGGCCCAGGTGTGTGGAGTTCTCGATGCCGCGTCGGGCG
>NZ_JBVJTD010000042.1:0-46135 GCF_055605965.1 Streptomyces sp. NPDC037126 | reverse complement strand
TGGGCAGGCCCGCCCTGACGGCCGAACGCTTCGTGGCGGACCCGTACGCCGTCGAGCCCGGGGGCCGTATGTACCGCACCGGTGACCTGGTGCGCTGGAACCGGGACGGTGAGCTGGAGTTCGTCGGCCGGGCCGACCACCAGGTCAAGATCCGCGGCTTCAGGATCGAACCCGCGGAGATCGAGAACGTCCTCACCGGTCATCCCGACATCGCCGAAGCCGCCGTCGTCGCACACCACGACCAGCCCGGTGACGCGCGCCTCGTCGCCTACGTCGTCGCCGAGGCCCCCGCACCGGCGGGGGACGAGGAGGAGCGGAGCCAGGTCGGCGAGTGGCAGGACCTGTACGACTCGCTGTACTCCGCGCCCGGGTCCGAGTTCGGTGCGGACTTCTCGGGCTGGAACAGCAGTTACGACGGTGAGCCGATTCCGTTGTCCGAGATGCGGGAGTGGCGTCAGGCCACGCTGGAGCGGATCAGGGCGTTGCGGCCGCGTCGGGTGCTGGAGATCGGGGTGGGTACGGGTCTGCTCCTGGCCGGGGTGGCGCGGGAGTGCGAGGAGTACTGGGGCACGGACCTGTCGCCGGTCGTCGTGGAGGAGTTGCGGCGCCATGTCGAGGCCGATCCCGAGCTGGCCCGGCGAGTCAGGCTCCGTGTGCAGGCCGCCCACGATTTCGGCGGTCTTCCGCAGGGCCGTTTCGACACGGTGGTACTCAACTCGGTGGCCCAGTACTTCCCGAACGCCGGCTATCTGACGCAGGTCGTCGAGCGGGCCTTCGCTCTGCTCTCGCCTGGTGGGGCGCTGTTCGTCGGTGACGTCCGCAATCCGCGGCTGCTGCGCACCTTCGCCGCCGGTGTGCACACCGCGCGTGCCGTCGACCCGGCGGACACGGCCGCGATCCGGCGTGCCGTGGAGCAGAGCCTCGTCCTGGAGAAGGAACTCCTCGTCGACCCCGAGTACTTCACCGCACTCGCCCACCACATACCCGGCCTCGCGGGCACCGACATCCAGCTCAAGCGCGGCACCGCCCACAACGAACTGACCCGCTATCGCTACGACGCCACCCTCTACAAGGACGGCATCACCCCCCAGCCCCTCACCCACACCCCCACCCGGCCCTGGACCCGGGACCTGGGCGCCCTCGCCGATCATCTGCGCACGGCGCGGCCCGGCCGGCTGCGGGTGACCGGTGTTCCCCACGCCCGCGTCGCAGGGGATCTCGCCGTACAGCGCGCGCTCGAGTCCGGGACGGCACCGGTCGCTCCGCTCCCGCCCGGTGCCGATCCGGAGGACTTCCACCGGCTCGGCGAGGAGCACGGCTACTGGACCGCGATCAGCTGGAGCGCGCACGACCCGGCCGCCCTCGACGTCACCTACGTCAGGCGCGAACTGCTCGAAGACGGTGTTCCCGTCGGTACCTACGCGCCCGCGGACGCCGCGGGACCCGACGTCCCGCTGTCCTCCTGGACCACCAGCCCGGCCACCGGCCGGAGCACCGGCGCCCTGCTCACCGCCGTGCGTGAGCACCTGCGCCGCCACCTGCCCGACTACATGCGCCCCGCAGCCGTCGTTCCGCTCGACCGGCTTCCGCTCACCGCCAACGGCAAGCTCGACCGTGCCGCGCTGCCCGCGTTCGACCTCGCACGCGCCGACATCGGCCGGGCGCCCGCCACGCCGCAGGAGCAGGTCGTGTGCGAGCTGTTCGCGGAGGTGCTGGGCCGGCCGGTGGTCGGTGTGGCCGAGGACTTCTTCGACCTGGGCGGGCACTCCCTGCTGGCCACCCGGCTGATGGCCCGGCTCCGCGCTGCCTTCGGCGTCGAACTGGGGGTGCGAAGCCTCTTCGAGGCGCCGACCCCGGCCGGGATCGCGGCGCGGCTCGACGTCGACGACGCGGACGGCTCGTACGAGGTGGTGCTGCCGCTGCGGACCGGGAGCAGCAGGCCGCCGCTGTTCTGCATCCATCCGGGCGGAGGCATCGGCTGGTCGTACAGCGCGCTCATCAAGCACCTGGGGCCGCAGTACCCGCTGTACGCGATCCAGGCGCGCAGCCTCGCCCGTCCGGAGCCCCGGCCGGGCAGCATGGAGGAGATGGCGGTGGACTACGCCGACCAGATCCAGACGGTGCAGCCGCACGGCCCGTACCACCTGGCCGGATGGTCGTTCGGCGGGTTGTGCGCGCACGCGCTGGCCGCGGAGTTCCAGCGGCGCGGCGAACCGGTGGCGCTGGTCGCCGTGCTCGACGTGATCCCGGACTGGCAGGGGCTGACCCACGCCGACGTACCGGCCCCCGACGACCGGGTCATGCTGCTGTACCACGTGGGTCTCGTCGACGACGGCCACGGGCACGACGAGGAGGAGATGACCTTCGCCAAGGCCCGGGAGATCCTGCGCCGCCAGGGCAGTGTGCTGGCCAACCTGGAGGAGGACCGGCTCACGACGATCACCGAGATCTCGGCGAACAACACCCACCTGACCGTCGACTACCGGCCCGGCCCGATCGAGGGTGACCTGCTGCTGATCGCCTGCTCGGAGCAACAGGACCCGCCCGTCACCGCCGCGGCCTGGCAGCCGTACGTCCGCGGCACCGTCGAGGCCCATGTGGTGGCCGGCGAGCACGGGTCGATGCTGACCCGCCCGGACACGCTGGCCGGGATCGGCCGGATCCTCTCGGCCAGGCTCCACGAACTCACCGGTGACGAGTGACCTTCGCGGGCCGCTCATCAGGCACTCACCGTCCGCTTCCTGCGAGGACCGACCCACGAGGACTGACTAACGATGCTGACCGACGTGCTCCACGTCGACCTGGCCAAGGCCGTGACAGCCGTGGACGGCTGGCTGAGCGACTACATCCGCCAACCGCACGGCGAACTCGGACGCCCCGGGCCGGTGTGCCCGTTCGTCGCACCGGCCCAGCGCGTCGGTGCGCTGGAGATCCGGTTCAGGCTGGTCGGCCCCACCCCGAGCCAGGCCCTCATCGACGAGATCGTGCGCTGTGGGCTCGACGAGTTCAGCGAGGTCGACTGGAAGGCCGGCAACCCGAACCTGCGCTCGCTGCTGCTCGTCCTGCCGGACCTGCCGGCCGAGCACCTGCACCTGCTGGACGCGGCGCACACCGCGCTCAAGCCGGAGAGCGTACGGCGCGGGCTGATGATCGCCCAGTTCCACGAGCGGTGCAGGGAGAAGGCCGCCCGCAACCCGGACTTCGAGGTGAGCCGCGCCCCGGTGCCGATGATGGCGGTGCGGTCGATGGCGATCCACGACGTGCTGTTCCTGGCGGACCGGCCCGAGTGGTTCGAGGAGTACGCGAGCCGCTTCGGGGCCCGCTACCGCGACTCGGCGCACGGCATCGACCCGGTGCTCACCGAGGTGTACGAACGGGCGCGTGCCGCCCACCGACCGGGGAGCCGCGGGGATGCGTGACGAACTGCGGTCCTGGGGCGCGCGGTGACGGGTGCCGCCGTGTACCGGGGAATGGATCAGGCCACGCTGGACCGGCAGTACTCGCCGAGTTCCCGCGTGCGGAGCCTGGACGCCTACCTGCGTCAGTACGAGCGGCTGAGCGAGGCGGCCCGACGGCTCCACCCGGTGCGGACGGGTCTGGCCTACGGCCCGCACCCGGCGGAGAAGCTTGACTACTTCCCCGGCACCGCCCCCGGGCGTGCCCCGCTGCTGGTGTTCGTGCACGGCGGGAACTGGCAGGCGCTCGGGAGGGCCGAATCGGCCTTCTGGGTGCCGCCCCTGCTGGCCGCCGGCGGGGCGGTCGCGGTGATCGGCTACGGGCTGGCACCGGATGTCCCACTGGACGCCATGGCGGGCATGGTCCGGCGGGCCGTGGACTGGCTGCTGCGGCACGCGGACCGGCTCGGGTTCGCCCCGCACCGGCTCCATCTGTGCGGCACCTCGGCCGGCGCACATCTGGCCGCCATGGCCCTGCTGCCCGATCCGCCGGACGGCCCGGACGTGTCCGGCCGGATCGCCGGGGCGGTGCTGCTCAGCGGCATGTACGACCTGGAGCCGGTGCGGCTGTCGTACATCAACGAAGCGCTGCGGCTCGACGAGGTCGCGGCGCGCCGCAACAGCCCGCTCCACCAGCTGCCGGCACGGCTGCCCGAGGTGGTGGTCGCCCGCGGCGGAAACGAGACCGAGGAATACGCCCGCCAGCACGGCCGGATGGTCACGGCGCTGCGCTCCCGGACGGCGGTGACGGAGGTCGTCGCGGAGCGGCGCGACCACTTCGACCTGCCCTACGACCTGAGCGTGCGGGGCGCCCGGCTGGGTGACGCGGTCCTCGCGCAGATGGGACTGGGAGGAAGGAGCACATGACCACCGAACCGACCGCCCGGCGTTTCGCACCGAGCCCGGGATGTCCGATGTCCGCGACTTCGCCGGGCACCACGCCGTACGCGCACTACGCGCGCATGGACGAGTTGCTGGCCCTGCAGCATCCGCTCAGCCCGGCGCGGACCGAGCCGGGGTTCATCATCATGAGCCAGGTCAAGGAGCTGCTGTTCAAGCTGCTGCACACCGAACTCGCCTCGACCCGCGACCAACTGGACGAGGACCGGCTCGGCGACGCACTGTGGACGCTGCGCCGCGTCGCGCGGGTGCAGCAGGTCCTGCTGGCATCGTGGGACACGTTCTCCGCGCTGTCGCCCGTGGAGTTCGCCGAGTTCCGGGACGTCCTGGGGTCGGCCTCGGGTTTCCAGTCGGCGGGCTACCGGCGGCTGGAGTTCCTGCTCGGCAACAAGAACCCTGCGATGACCGAGCCCCACCGGGGCACCGCCGGCCACGACGCGGTGGTCGGCCAGCTGCACGAGCCGAGCCTGTACGACGCCGCGCTCGCGCTGCTGGCCCGCCGCGGCCTGCTCACGCCGGACGACTCCCCGGACCGGGACACCACCCGGCCGTACCGCGTCGGCGCGGAGGTCGAGGAGGCGTGGCGGGCGGTCTACCGGGATCCCGTCCGCCACCACGAACTGCATCTGCTGGCCGAGGCACTGATGGACACCGCGGAGCAGTTCGCCCGCTGGCGCTACACCCATCTGGTGACCGTGCAGCGGATGCTGGGCGCCAAGGCGGGCACCGGCGGCACCGAGGGCGTGGCCTGGCTCGCCCGGATCAGCGAGCACCGCTTCTTTCCGGAGCTGTGGTCCGTGCGCTCCACGCTCTGACCGGACGCAGACGACACGAGAGGGAGGGAGGGCCGGTGGTGGGAGGGGTCCCGCGCACGGTCGCCGAGGAACTGGACGCCGCCGATCCGCTGGCCGCGTTCCGGGAGCGGTTCGTCATCACCGATCCGGAGCTGATCTATCTGGACGGCAACTCGCTGGGCCGGCTGCCCGCGGCCACCCCGGACATGCTGCGCGGCGTGGTCGAGGAGGGCTGGGGCGGGGGGCTGGTGCGGTCGTGGCGGGACTGGATCGACTGGGGAGCCCGGCTCGGCGACCGCCTCGCCGAGCACGTACTCGGCGCCCGGCCCGGCGAGGTGGTGGTCTCCGACTCGACGTCGGTCAACCTGTACAAGCTGGCCGGCGCCGCCCTGGACGCGGCTCCGGGGCGCGGCACCGTCCTGGTGGACGCCGAGGACTTCCCGACCAACCGGTACGTCCTGGAGGGCCTCGCCGAACAGCGCGGGCTGCGGCTGCGCCGCCTCGCCTCCGGTCTCGACGGCGGCCTCGACCCCGGCCTGCTGCGCTCCGCCCTCGACCGGGACGTCGCGCTGGTGGTGCTGTCACTGGTGTCCTACCGCAGCGGCGCGTTGCTGGACATGGCGGAGGTGAACGAACTGGCCCGCTCGGTCGGCGCGCGGGTCCTGTGGGACCTGTCGCACGCCGCCGGAGCCGTCCCCGTCGACCTGGCCGCGGCGGGCGCGGAGCTGGCCGTCGGGTGCACGTACAAGTACCTGAACGGCGGCCCGGGTTCGCCCGCCTTCCTCTATGTGCGCCGCGAACTGCAGTCCCGGCTGCGACAGCCGGTGTGGGGCTGGTTCGGGCAGCGGGAGCAGTTCCGGATGGGTCCCGACTACGACCCGGTGCCGGGCATCGAGAGATTCCTGGTGAGCACGCCGCCGCTGCTGTCGCTGGCGGCGATCGATCCGGCCCTCACCCTGGTCGAGGAGGCCGGCGTGGCGCGGATCCGGGCGAAGGGGTTGCGGTTGGGCCGGCTGGCCGACGACCTGACGGACGCCTGGCTCACTCCGCTGGGCTTCCGGCCGGCCTCGCCCCGTCCGCCGGAGCGGCGCGGTTCGCACCTGTCGCTGTACCACCCCGACGCCTGGCGGATCTGCCAGGCGCTGGCCGCGGACGCGAAGGTCGTCTGCGACCACCGGGTCCCGGACCGGCTCCGGATCGGCCCGTCCCCGCTCTACACCCGGTACACCGAGCTCTGGGACGCGCTGGCCCGCATCCGGGAGGTCGCGGCCGAGCGCACCTACGCCTCCCGGCCCGCCCACCCGGCCCGGATCACCTGACCAGCCGGCCGCAGGCCCGGCCCGGATCACCTGAAACGCCCTGCCCATCCGGCCCGCAGCACCTGAACCGCCGGGCCCGGCCCACCCGAAGACCCCGCCAGCCCAGCCGTTACGGAGTTCTCATGGCACACCGATCCCCGCTCACCACCGACGGACTGGTACAGATCCTGTTCGGCTCCTCGGCGTTCCAGATGCTCAACGCGGGCCGCAACCTGGGCCTGTTCACCCTGCTGCACCGGCGACCGGGCCTGACCCCGCAGGAGATCGGCAGGGAACTCGCCCTGGAGCCACGCCCGGTGCAGATCCTGCTCCTCGGCACCACCGCTCTGGGACTGACGGTCCGCCAGGGTGACGGCTACGAGAACGCCGACCTGCTGAACGGCCTGTTGTCGGACGGGACCTGGGACATCATCGACGACCTGATCGAGTACGAGGAGCGCATCGTCCGGCCCGCCGAGGTGGACTTCACCCGGTCGCTGCGCGAGAACACCAACGTCGGCCTGCGACGGATCAAGGGCACCGGCGAGGACCTGTACCACCGGCTGTCCGCGGATCCCGACCTCGAGGAGCTGTTCTACCGCTGTATGCGGTCCTGGTCCCGGCTGTCGAATCCCGTGCTGGTCGAGAAGGCGGACCTGACCGGGGTGCGCCGGGTGCTCGACGTGGGCGGTGGCGACGGCGTCAACGCCATCGCCCTCGCCGAGGCCAACCCTGGTGTGGAGTTCACCGTCCTCGACCTCCCCGGCACGGTGGAGATCGCCCGTCGCAAGGTCGCCGAGCACGGCCTGGCCGACCGGATCTCCGTCCGCGCGGCGGACATCTTCGCCGACCCCTATCCGACCGGACACGACTGCGTGCTCTTCGCCAACCAGCTGGTGATCTGGTCACCGCAGGAGAACGTGCGGCTTCTGCGCAGGGCACACGAGGCCCTGGCGGACGGCGGGCGGGTCCTGGTGTTCAACGCCATGTCCGACGACAGCGGCGACGGCCCTCTCTACGCGGCCCTCGACAACGTGTACTTCGCGACGCTGCCCGCCGCGAGCAGCACGATCTACCGGTGGGGCCAGTACGAGGAGTGGCTGGCCGCCGCCGGGTTCGTGAAGTCCGAACGGCTGCCCGGCGGCCGGTGGACGCCGCACGGCGTGATCAGCGCGGTCAAGTGACGTCCCAGCGAGAACCGGAGCCGACCATGTCCCACACGTCCCAGGACGCCCGGCCGGCCCGCGGGGGAGCGGTGTGCCCCACCGGCCGGCACATGATGGACCCGGATCTGCTCGCGGACCCCTTCGGCGGTTACGGCCGGCTGCGCGAGCAGGCCCCGGTCGTCCGCGGCCGGTTCGTCGACGGCACTCCGGTGTGGTTCGTGACCCGCTACGACGACGTCCGCGCGGTGCTGCGCGACCCCCGGTTCGTCAACACCCCCTCTCATGTGCCCGGCGAAGCGGGAGCGGATCCGCGCGAGGGCATGATGGAGTTGCTCAAGGTCCCCGAACACCTGCGGGTCTACCTGCTCGGCTCCGTCCTGGACAGCGACCCGCCGGACCATCCGAGGCTGCGCCGCCTGGTGACCCGGGCGTTCGCCGCCCGGCGCATCCTCGATCTGCGTGCCGACATAGAGCGGATCGCCGACCGGCTGCTGGCCGGGCTGCCGCACCGGGAGGAGGACGGGGCGGTCGACCTGCTGGGCCACTTCGCCTATCCACTGTCGATCACGGTGATCTGCGAGCTGGTCGGGATCCCGGCGGCCGACCTCGAGCAGTGGCGCGAGTGGGGCGGCGACCTGGTGTCGATGCGGCCCGAACGGCTGCAGCACTCCTTCCCCGTGATGATCGGCTACTGCCACGAACTGGTCGAACGGCGCCGTGCCGCGCTCGGCAACGATCTGCTGAGCGAGCTGATCCGGGCACAGGACGACGACGGCGGGCGGCTCAGCGACACGGAGATGGTCACCATGGTGGTCACCCTGGTCCTGGCCGGCCATGAGACGAGCGCGCACCTGATCGGCAACGGAACCGCCGCGCTGCTCACCCACCCCGATCAGCTGGCGCTGCTGCGCAGGGACCCGGCGCTGCTGTCGCGCGCCGTGCACGAGCTGATGCGCTGGTGCGGCTCGGTGCACGTGGCGCGGCTGCGCTACGCCACCGAGGACCTGGAACTCGCCGGCACGCACGTCTCCCGCGGCGACGCGGTCCAACCGGTGCTGGTGTCGGCCAACTTCGACCCGCGGCACTACACCGATCCGGACCGGCTGGACATCACGCGACACGAGGACGGGCAGGCCGAGAACCACGTCGGCTTCGGTCACGGCATCCACTACTGCCTGGGCGCCACGCTGGCCCGGCAGGAGGGCGAGGTGGCCCTCGCCCGGCTGCTGGCGCACTACCCGGACGTCTCACTGGCGGACGGCGATCCCGAGCTGAACCGCGCCCGGCTCCCCGGCAGCTGGCGGCTGGACTCGCTGCGCCTGCGGCTACGGCCGTGACGGCGACCGCGGCACCGAGGGGCTCCACGGTCCGTCCGTGGAGCCCCTCGGCCTGTCGTCGGCCGGTCAGTCGCGCGGGTCGTCCGCCACGGCGATGGCCTGTACGGGACAGGAGAGCGCGGCCTCCGTCACCTGCCGCGGCGGCGCCGCCTCGGTCCCTCCGGGTACGAGCGCGGCGTACCCGTCGTCGTCCTGGGTGAACACGGCGGGTGCCGTCAGGGCGCACTGCCCGGACCCGATACATGTGTGGTGGTCGATGCGGATCTGCATGTGAGGCCGTCTCCGGTGGTCGGGCGGGCGGGGCCGTCAGTGACCGAGCTCGTGCGCGGCGGCGCGGTCGAGGGTCAGGAGTATCCATTCCTCGAAGTCCCGGTCCCCTCTCGACGCGGCCTCGCGCCAGCGCTCCACCCGGTCGCAGGGGGCGCTGATCCGGGGGAGACTGGCCCGCGCGGGCGCGGTCGTCCGGTTCCCCCTGCGGTTCTCCCGGAGCTGCGCTCGCAGCTGGTTCCTGGACCAGCCGTGCTGCTCCGCCCGGTCGAGCCAGGTGTCGGCCTCCGCGGGCGGCAGCGAGGCGACCTCGGCGTGGTGGCCGAAGCTCAGCGTCTCGCGCCGGCGCCACAGCTCGAAGTGCCGTGCCACCCATGCGTAGTTGCGCAGGGTCTGGTAGTCGAGCCCGGCGGCCTGGACGCCGGTCTGGTAGCGGTCGGCGTAGCGGTCCTGGCCGTAGACGAGCCAGTCGCCCAGGCACCAGGCGGAGGAGTCGGCGATCTGGAAGAGGTGCTGTCCGGCCTTCTCCCACCGGTCGTACGAGAGCGGGGCGGGGATCTTCAGGCCGACCCGGGTGGTCAGGATTCTTCCCTGCCCGCCCGGCCTGCGGGGACGGGCGGCATCGCCCGCTTGGCGGCCGACGGGTAATGGGCGGTCATTCTGGTCGCACCTGGCGATTTGCTGCACCGGCTTCTCCTGGAATCGAGGCACTGACGCATCTCGCACCCGTGTCGCACCCTTGAGCGACCAAGGGTGCATGGTGAAAAAACGGTAAATCACCGCCCGAGAAAACGTCAATGAGCATTTCCGGCCGACATATGACCGATTGGGATGCGCTCGATTTCCAGGATGACCGACTCCTGGTCACAGTGCTTTCGGGTCCCGTGCTGTGCCTCCCCGTCAGGGCCCGTCAGGACGTGCGGGCGGAGGTGTGCTCCGCGTCGCCGGCGTCCGTGCGCGCCACCGCCTCGATGCCGTCGAGGATCACTTCCAGGCCGATCCGGAACGCCTCCTTCGCCTCACGCTCCATGTACGACGCGGCGTCGCTCGCCTCGGTCGCGGCGGCGCGGGTCGCGCTCGACTCCAGTGCCGCCAGGGCGGGGAAGCGTTCGGCGAAGTCAGGTGCCACCTCCGCGAGCAGCGCGGACCGCTCCGCCCACCACTCCTCGTCGGACACCCCGGTCTCCGGCGCCGCCTGCCGGTGCTCCGCGGCGACCCGGGCCATACCCCGCACGAACTGGAACAATACGGCGATGACGCGTCTGGTGTGCAACGGGTCCGGGCCGATTCCGCCCAGGATCCGCACCACCGTGTCCAGTTGCGCGTACTCGCTGGGTCCGAGTACGGGCCTGGCCTGGGAGATCTGCAGTACCCACGGGTGGCGCAGGTAGAACGACCAGGCGTCGTCGGCCCAGGCCGTGATCGCCGGGCGCCATCCCGCGCCGGTGTCGTACTCGGTGGGCAGTTCGGCGAGCACCCGGTCGTGCATGAGGTCGACCAGCTCGCTCTTGCTCGGCACGTACGTGTAGAGCGCCATGGCGGTCCGCCCGAGCTGGGTGCCGACCGCCCGCATCGACAGGGCCCCCATTCCCTGTTCGTCCGCCACCGTGACACCCGCGGCCACGATCGTGTCGACGTCGAGTCCCGGCTTGGGGCCGGGGCCGGTTCTCCCGCCCCCGGATTCGGCCGGGCGCCAGAGCAGAGCCATGGAACGGCGGGCGTCGCCTTGACCGGCAAAAACAACCACCTTGCAACTCCTTACTGCATAAAGTAACCTCACCGATGCATCTCTTTACGGCGTAAGGATATCAGGTGGGCATCGGCCCGCCCCGGGGTGTCCTACGTTCACGGAAGGTTTTCGATGGCAGAGCTCCCCGTCACGTTCATCCAGGTCACCGACATCACGCGCATCACACCGCGGATGGCCCGCGTGACGTTCGAGGCCGACCACCTCGACGACTCCGTCGGCCGGACTCCCGACCAGCAGCTCAAGCTCTGCTTCCCCCGCCCGGGCCAACGACTGCCCGTCCTGCCGGAGCAGAGCGACGACGCGACGAGCTGGTACCAGGCGTTTTTGGCCATTCCCGAGGACGAGCGGCCGTGGATGCGCAGCTTCACCCTCCGGCGGCGCCTTCCCGGGACCAGGACCGTCGAGATCGACTTCGTCCTGCACGGCGACACCGGCCCCGCCACCAGCTGGGCAGGCTCCGCCCGCCCCGGTGACCGGCTCGGCATGGTCGGCCCTTCGGCGCTCTACGCCCCGTCGGTCTCCCTCACCGACTCGATCGCAGCGGCCGACTGGCTGCTGCTCGCCGGCGACGAGACGGCGCTGCCCGCCATCGGCACCCTGCTGGAGGCCCTGCCGAAGCAAGCCCGCGCCATGGTCTACATCGAGGTGGCCGACGGCGGCGAGCAGCAGAACCTCGAGACGGCCGGTGACGTCGACATCCACTGGCTGCACCGCGACGGAACTCCGGCGGGCCGCAGCGACGTGCTGACCGACGCCGTCCGCGGGGCCCAGTTCCCGCCCGGGCGCCCCTTCGCCTGGCTGGCCGGCGAGGCGGGCGCCGTCCGGTCGCTGCGGCGCCACCTGGTCGACGAGCGGGGGCTGCCCAAGCGGTCGATCGACTTCAGCGGCTACTGGCGCTTCAAGCTCACCCAGGACGACGCCCCGACCACCGAGGACATGGTCGAGGCGCAGGAGCGGCTCGCCGAGTGCCAGTCAGCCGGCGATGACCACTCCTGACCAGCGGCGCGGCGGGGCCGCCCGCCCGGCCGGGCACCGTCGCGGTCCGGCCGGACAACAGCCGGTACGAGAGAGGGATCCCATGATCACAGTGCGAGGCCTCGCCCGCCGGTTCACCCTGAGGGGCCGCACCGTCGACGCGGTCAAAGGCATCGACTTCGACGTCGCGGCCGGGGAACTGGTCGGGTTCCTAGGCCCCAACGGGGCCGGCAAGACCACCACCTTACGGATGCTGACCACCATGCTGCGCCCCACCGGCGGCACCGGCACCGTGGCCGGCTGCGACCTGCTGACGGACCCCCAGGGCGTCCGGCGCGCAATCGGCTACGTCGCCCAGGGCGGCTCCACCTGGCCGGAGTCCAGGGTCGCGGAGGAGATCGAACTGCAGGCCCGGCTGTACGGCCTGTCACGGGCCGAGGCCCGGCGGCGCGGGGCGCTGCTCGCGGAGCGGCTCGACCTGGGCGGCCTGGACCAGCGCCCCGCCAAGACGCTCTCCGGCGGCCAGCGCCGCCGGCTCGACATCGCGCTAGGACTGGTCCACGAGCCGTCACTGGTCTTCCTCGACGAGCCCACCACCGGGCTGGATCCGCAGAGCCGGGCCAACCTGTGGGACCACGTCCGCCGCATGCGAGGCGAGCAGGGCATGACCGTCTTCCTCACCACGCACTACCTCGACGAGGCCGACGCACTGTGCGACCGGATCCTCGTCACCGACCACGGCGCGATCGTCGCCGAGGGCACCCCGGACGAGCTCAAGGCCCGCGTCGCCGGCGACGCGATCACCGTCGAGGTGACCGACCGGGCCCCGGAGGCGGCCGAAATCGCCGGGCGGCTGCGCGGCGCGCACGAGGTGGCCGTCGCCGCCGACACCGTGCGGTTCCGGGTGCCCCGTGGCGACGTGGCCCTGCCGGAACTGCTGCGCGCCCTCGACAACCGCGGGATCACCATGGCCTCGGTCAAGGTCAACCGGCCCACCTTGGACGACGTCTTCCTCAGCCTCACCGGACGCTCGCTGCGCGACGGCGAACCCGCGCCCGGGAACATGGAGATCGCCCATGCTGCGTGACACCGGCCTGATCTTCCTGCGGGACATGAGACTCTCCCTGCGCAGCCCGACATGGCTGATCATCGGGATCATGCAGCCGCTGCTGTACCTGTTCCTCTTCGGCCCGCTCATGGTGAAGGTGGCCGAGCACACCCCCGGCTTCCCGCCCGGAGGTGCCTGGGAGGTGCTCACCCCGGCGCTCATCGTCCAGACCGCGCTGTTCAGCGGCTCCTTCGCCGGGGTGGGGCTGCTCACCGAGTACCGGGTCGGCGTGGTCGACCGCTTCCGCGGCACCGCTGCGAGCCGGGCCGCCCTCCTGTTCGGCAAGGTCCTGGCCCAGGCGGTGCAGGCCACCGCCCAGTCCACCCTGATCGTGCTGGTGACACTGCTCGTCTTCGACCTCGACGCCCCCGTTGCGGGCATGCTGCTCAGCCTGGCGATCGCCGCGGTGCTGGCCATCACGCTGTCCTCGGGGTCGTACGCGCTGGCGATGGTCCTCAAGAGCGAGGCCGCGTTCCCCTCGCTGATGAACGCCGTACTGCTGCCGCTCCTCCTGCTGTCCGGGGTCCTGCTCCCGGTCTCCGAGCAGCTGGCCCCCGGCTGGCTGTACGACCTGGCCCGGATCAACCCCCTGACCCATGTCGTCGACGCCGAACGGGCCGCCTTCCGCGGCGACATGAGCTCGACGGGGCTGCTGACCGGCTCCCTCGTGCTGCTGCTCATGGCGGTGCTCGCCCTTGTGTGGGGCACG
This sequence comes from Streptomyces sp. NPDC037126, assembly GCF_055605965.1. NCBI lineage: Bacteria > Bacillati > Actinomycetota > Actinomycetes > Kitasatosporales > Streptomycetaceae > Streptomyces > Streptomyces sp. NPDC037126. The sequence continues at coordinate 32,376 of NZ_JBVJTD010000042.1, read as the reverse complement.
CGGACGTTCCAGAAGGAGAACGCCTGACGGGCGCCGCCCGCCGAACCGACCCGAGACCGGGCTCCCCCTTTTCCCCTGGAGGGGGAGCCCCCCCCGCACCACCGAGGAGCACATGTGACGACCGACGCCATCAGGGTGACCGGCGCCCGGGAGAACAACCTCAAGAACGTCTCGCTGGAGATCCCGAGACAACGGCTGACGGTCTTCACCGGCGTCTCCGGCTCGGGCAAGTCGTCCCTCGTGTTCGACACCATCGCGGCCGAGGCCCAGCGGCAGCTCAACGAGACCTTCACCGCTTTCGTCCGCACCTTTCTGCCCGACCACGGCCGTCCGGACATGGACGCCGTCGAGAACCTCTCCGCCGCGGTCGTCATCGACCAGAAACGCCTGGGCGGCAACCCGCGCTCCACGGTGGGCACGATCACCGACATCAACCCGCTGCTGCGCCTGCTGTTCTCCCGCGCCGGGGACCCCGCCGGCCTGCCGCCGAGCACGTTCTCCTTCAACGACCCCCAGGGCATGTGCCCCACCTGCGAGGGCCTGGGCACGGTCGTGGGCCTCGACCTCGACGCGTTCGTGGACCGCTCGAAATCCCTCAACCAGGGTGCGCTGCTGCACCCGGACTTCTCCACCGGCAGGTGGTACTGGCTCAGTTACACGGAGTCCGGCCTGTTCGACAACGACAAGCCGCTGAGCGACTTCACCGAGCGGGAATGGCAGCTTCTGCTGCACGGCGAACTGCCGGACAAGCAACGCCTGGTCTGGCAGGGCAACACATTGAACGTCCGGTACGAGGGCCTCGTCGACAAGTTCACCCGGCTCTACGTCAAGAAGGAGGACATGTCCGAGCGAAGCCGCCAGGTGTTCCGGCGGTTCGCGCACTCGGCCCCCTGCCCCGACTGCGACGGCAGCCGCCTCGGGCCGGCCGCGCTCGCGAGCCGGATCGGCGGTCACCACATCGCGGACCTCACCGCGATGGAGGCCGGGCACCTCACGGAGGTCCTGGCGGCACTGGACCTGCCCCATGTGAAACCGGTCCTGGACGACCTGGTCGCCCGCCTGCGTCACCTGGCCGACATCGGCCTCGGATACCTGAGCCTGGACCGGGAGACCCGCACACTCTCGGGTGGCGAGTCACAGCGGATCAAGATGGTCCGCCATCTCTCCAGCAGCCTCACCGAGATGCTGTACGTGTTCGACGAGCCGAGTGTCGGCCTGCACGCCCGGGACGTGCACCGGCTCAACGAACTCCTGGTCGCCCTGCGGGACAAGGGCAACACCGTCCTCGTGGTCGAGCACGATCCCGATGTCATGGCCGTCGCGGACCACGTGGTCGACATGGGCCCGAAGGCCGGGACGCTCGGTGGCGAAGTGGTCTTCGAGGGGAGCTTCGCGGGTCTCGCCGGGGCCGACACCCTCACCGGACGCCACCTGCGGCGCCGGCTACGGCTGAAGGCCGAGCCCCGTCGCGGCACCGGGACGCTCACCGTCACCGGCGCGAGGAGCCACAACCTGAAGGACGTGAGTGTCGGCTTCCCCACCGGCGTCCTGACCGTGGTCACCGGCGTGGCCGGATCGGGCAAGAGCTCGCTGGTCAACGACGAGTTCCTCGGCCGGCACCCCGACGCGATCGTGATCGACCAGTCGGCCGTGACGGCCGGACGGCGGTCCAGCACCGCCACCTACACCGGTCTGCTGGAGCCGGTCCGCAAACTGTTCGCCAAGGCCAACGGCGTCAGCCCCGCGCTGTTCAGCGCCAACTCCGAGGGCGCCTGCCCCAACTGCCAGGGGCTCGGCGTGCTGTACACCGACCTGGCGTTCCTGGACACGCTGAAGTCCGTGTGCGAGGTCTGCCGGGGCCGCCGCTTCTGCGACGACGTCCTGCGCCACCGCCTGCGGGGCCGGTCGATCAGCGATGTACTGGAGATGACGACGGCAGAGGCTGCGGACTTCTTCACCGAGCCCAGACTCCGCCCGGTCCTGCACGCCCTGAACGAGGTGGGGCTGGACTACCTGCGCCTCGGCCAGCCGCTCAGCACCCTGTCCGGCGGTGAGCGCCAGCGCCTCAAGCTCGCGGCCGAACTGCACCGCGTGGGCAGTGTCTACGTCCTGGACGAGCCCACCACGGGCCTTCACATGTCGGACGTCCACCGCCTCCTCGGCATCCTCGAGCGCCTCGTCGACCAGGGCAACACCGTCATCGTCATCGAGCACAACCTCGACGTCGTCAAGAGCGCCGACTGGATCATCGACCTCGGCCCCGAGGGGGGCAGCGGCGGCGGGCAGATCCTGTTCGAAGGAACCCCGGCCGACCTCCTGAAGGTCAGCGGCTCCCACACCGCCGCACACCTGCGCCGGGATCTCACGCAGACATGACACACGTCCAGCGTTCCCCTTCGCCGTTCAGGGGACGCTCCAAGGAGAGTCTTCGCCACGAAGCCGCCCGCGCCGGGCACCCTCGCGCGCGGTGGGCCACCACCCCCAACGTGCAAGGGAGATGAACACTGTCGGCGTCCGACTGCCGAACCGAAAACCCCGGGCCGTAGGCGCCACACGGCCCCCACCCAGCGTCCTCCCCGAACCGCTCGCCACCGAGCCGGCCCCTGTTGTCGGTGCTCCTGTCTACGGTGCTCGGCAACATCGACCGCGACCGTACGGAGGATAGGTGCAGCGCTGGGAGCACGACGGTGAGGGCCGTCCGAAGTTCTGGGAGGGGTGCGCGGACGGCCCGAGGGTGACACTCCGCTTCGGACGAGTCGGCACGGCCGGCCGGACGCAGGTGAAGGAGTTCGACACGGCCGACGCGGCCTCCGCCCATCTGGCCGGTGCCGTCGACACACGGCGGCGCGAGGGGTACCGTCCGGTCGGCGAGGCCGTGGTCCGTCCCGGGGTCGCCGACGACGTGGCCGGTTCGGATGCCGCCGCGCACACCACCGGTCCGGTCGGCAGCCCCCCCGTGGTCACGCGCCCCGACGAGGACACGTTCGTCCTCCCCGAGGCATGGCGAGACCGGCACATACCCCGCCGCGGCGGCACACCTGGCCCCGTCCCGGAGCCGAGCCCCGACGCGCTCGCCAGGATCCGTGCCCAGGGCGGGCGGCGTGCGTACGACCGCGAGAGGCTCCTGTCCCATCGGGACAGCGACCCGGACCTCGTCGGCGCCGCACGCGCCCACCAGGACGGCAGGCCGTGCCCCTTGGGCGCCGCCGTCCTTGCTTCTTGTGAGGTCGCGTACCAGTCAGACGCGGTGGACGCCTGGGTGATCGAGCACGGCCTGCCGTTCGCGGCGTGCGCCGCGGTGCAGGCATCGGAGGTGAGCAGCTCCCTTCGTACGGGCTACTCACACACCGTCTTCCAAGCTGTCACGTGGAACCCGGACGAGGTGGGTTGTGGCTGGCCGGGTCAGGACATGGTTCTGGACCGCGTCCGGAGCCTGCTGTCGGTGGCCGACGAAGCGGACTACCGGGCCACCGTTTCGGCGCTCGCCGAACTGCGCACCACGCCCAGCCGTCGTATCCGCATCGGGTATCTGGTGCCGGGCGAGCACAAGTGGGTCACCGAGTGCTGCACCGAACCGGAGGCTCGTCGGCCCTCCGGCACGAACGGGCGGGCGCTGCTCACCGCGTCTCTCACCACCCCGGAACAGATCGGCCTGCTGGCGGCCGACGGGCTCGACCTCCGCTGGCCGGGCTGGACCGTGCCTCTCCTGGCCACGGTCGCCGCGGAGTTCGGCGCCGGCATGCTGCCGCTCCTGAAACACGCCTACGATCATGCCGACCTCAAGGACACCACGGCCCTCCTGGCCGGAGCGCTGGCCGAGCTGCCCTCCGACGACGCCTTCCGCCTGCTGCTCGGCCGGATCGGCATCAAGGAGGTCCGGGCCGTACTGCTGGCGGCGGCCGACCGCTACCCGGTCCGCGCCCTGCGGCTGCTGACGGCGGCCGCGGGCGGTTCCGGCGACGGCGCCGACCTGGCCGGCGCACTCCTGCGGCGGCACGTCGCCACGCATCGCGACCTCACGCTCGCCGTCCTGCCCGAACTGCCTCCGTCCGTGGCGGAGGTGGTCGGTCCGCTCGCCCGGCGTGACGGACTGCTTCCCGAAGCCGCTTCGGACAGCCTGCCCGCCATGCTGACCAGCCCGCGAAGGACCCAGCGCCGCGAGATGCGCAAGCCGACGGTGGTGCCGGGTCTGACCGCTCCGGCGGAGACCGAGGTGCGGTGGCTGGACGGTGAGCAGGAGGCATGGGCCCGCGCACACCCGTACAGCCAATACGACTGGGACAGCTACTGGAGAACGGATCCGCAGGGTACGCCCCGGACGAAGGAGGGACTGCACGACATCGTCGCCCAGGACACCGTCGATGAGCTGATCGCCCGGCACCGTGACAAGCGGGCGACGCGATGCCAGTACGACGCCCTCTTCGCCCACGTCCTGCACGGACCTGCCCACCTCGTCCGCCCCGTGCTGGCCGACTGGGACGGCCCCCCTCCGGCACGCACCCAGCCCTGCGATCTCAAGCTCCTGGCCGCGGCTCATGAAGCGGTGGCTCTGCACATGGTCCTCAGGCTGGTGGGCCGCCGGCGCCCCGACGAAGCGGCCGAGCTCCTGCTGCCGTACTTGGACGTTCGGGTCGCCCGGCAGGTGGCGGACTGGGCGGTGCGGCCGAAGCACGCCGAGCGCGCGGCCCGCCCGTGGCTGGTCCGGCACGGCGGCGACGCGGCCCGCCTGCTGATCCCCGACGCCCTCGGCAAGCCGGGCAGAGCTCGCGCGGCCGCCGAGGCGGCACTTCGCGTGATAGCCGACGCGCACGGCCCCGCAGCCGTCCTGGAGGCCGCCGAGACGTACGGGCCGCAGGCCGCCGACGCCCTGGACGTCTTCCTCACGGCCTCGGCGGAACCCCGGTTCCCCGTCAGGATGCCGGCCATCGGTGCGTGGGCCGATCCCGAGGCGCTGCCGCAGATCCGGCTGCGCACCGGTGAGGCCCTGCCCGCGGGCGCAACGCGCCACGTTGTGTCGATGCTGTCGCTGGCCAAGCCCGGCACGCCCCCTCCCGGCCTGGACACCGTGCGGGAGATCGCCGATCCGGCGTCCTTGGCCGCGTTCGGCTGGGAGGTGTTCGCGCAATGGCGACTGCTGGGCATGCCGGCGAAGGACGGCTGGGCGCTTCACCAGCTCGGCGTCATCGGTGACGACGAGACCGTCCGGCGGCTGACTCCGGTGATCAGGGACTGGCCGGGGGAGGGCGCTCACCAACGGGCCGTCGAGGGCCTGTCGGTGCTGGCGGCCATCGGCAGCGACACCGCCCTGCTCCATCTGCACGCCATCGCCCAGCGTGTGAGGTTCAAGGCCCTGAGGGCACGCGCGAAAGAGGAGATCACAAGGATCGCGGACGCTCTCGGACTGAGCGCCGACCAACTCGGCGACCGGCTGGTGCCCGACCTCGGACTCGGCCCCGACGGTGCCACCGTGATCGACTACGGTTCGCGCCGCTTCACGGTCGGATTCGACGAGCGGCTGAAGCCCCGTGTCCGGGACGAGGCCGGGAAGCTGCTCGGGGACCTGCCCAGGCCGGGCACGAAGGACCGCACGGAACTGGCCGCCGCGGAGCGGAAGCGGTTCACCGCCCTGAAGAAGGACGTCCGAGCCGTCGCCGACGACCAGATACGGCGGCTGGAGTCCGCGATGGTCCAGGGCCGCTCGTGGACCACCGGCGAGTTCCGGAAACTGTTCGTCGAACATCCCCTGGTGGGGCATCTGACCCGGCGGCTGCTGTGGCGGGCCCGCACCCCGGACACGGAGGTCACCTTCCGGGTCGCCGAGGACAACAGCTGTGCCGGCCGCGACGACGTCCTGCTCACCCTGGCCGAGGAAGCGGTGATCAGCCTCCCGCACCCGCTCCTCCTGAGCACCGGCGACCTGAGCGCGTGGGCGGAGGTGTTCGGTGACCACGAGATCACGCAGCCCTTCCCCCAACTCGGTCGTCCGGTGTTCGCAACGACCCCCGAGGAGGCGGCCGGGCACCGGCTGCGCCGCTTCGAGGACGCCACCGTGCCGGTGGGCCGGCTGCTCGCTCTCACCCGGCGCGGCTGGGAGCGCGGGGAACCGCAGGACGCCGGTGTCGAGGAGTGGTTCTCCCGACGCCTCGGCGAGAGCCGCCACCTCGTCATCGCACTGGACCCCGGGATCATCGTCGGCATGCCCGGCGAGAACCCCGAACAGCGCCTCGCCGCGATCTGGCTCGACGCCTGTCCAGGGGAGTACAGACCCGCCGATGACCACCCCCTGAAGTGCGCAGACGTCGACCCCGTCGCCCTGTCCGAGGCCCTGGCCGACCTCACGGAGCTGACGGCATGACGGGACCGCAGCACGACCTGCCAGCCTCGGACGACGCGCCGCCGGCCGACGGCACCGCTGCCTTCGGGAGCCGCACGGACGCGGAGCCGACGTCCCTCCAGCGGCCGCCCGCGGAGGTCCGCTACGCAGACGAACTGGCCGCCCTGCGCGCCGCGGACGACGCGCCACGGCCGCCCGGCTGGTTCCTCAGCATGCGGGCCGCACGCCGTTTCGTCTGCGGCGACGCCGACAGCGGGGTCAGCCGCAAGTTCGTCGGCCATGTCGCGCTCGTCGAGCGGGCTTTGGTCGCGCTCGCCACCGACCGCGGGCTGATGCTCGTCGGTGAGCCCGGTACCGCAAAGTCCCTGCTGTCGGAATTGATCGCCGCCGCCGTCAGCGGCGACTCCACCCTCGTCGTGCAGGGCGGCGCCGCCACCACGGAGGAACACATCAAGTACTCCTGGAACTACGCCCTGCTCGTCTCCGAGGGCCCTTCCGAACGCTCCCTAGTCCCGGCACCCGTGCTACGCGGTATGAGGGAGGGCAGGCTCGTTCGGTTCGAGGAGATCACCCGCTGCCCGCTGGAAGTACAGGAGGGCGGCGCCGGCCAGACCGGCGGCCAGGCCCGGCACTCCGGCGTCGGCCAGTACGGCGTCCCGGTGCCCGCCGGCGAAGGTGTCGCCGAGCTTGGTGGCGGTTCAAGGAGGACCCGAAGAGCGCCGGCCTCCGGTCGCTGCAAGTGGTCGGAGGCTCCCCCAGGCCTCCGGCGCCGACCAGCCCACCAAGGTGTGGACCGGCTACACGACGCCGCCCTCAAGGGGCAACCCGTCCAGCTGTGCACGCCCGCACTCCTTGACCGGAACACAGGCCCGGGCACCTCCTCGAGCACTCATCCCGCCACCGCCGCCCAGCCCCCGTCCCCACGGTCGCGGCGGTCCCGGCACCGCACCGCGGGACGGGCAACTGAACCACCGCGTCGGCCGAGGGCCGCGGCGTGCTGTCGTGAAGTGCTCACGGACGATGAGCGTTCCAGGTAATCCGCCACGCGCCGTTCCTGCCGCACTTCTCGGGGACTAGCCTCGAAAACCCGTGGCCACGCCATCCGCTGGGGGCGGTGGTCATGTGGTGCGCCGCCCCACTTCGCGAAACACGGCACTGACCCCGCCGACCCGGGACATGACCACGCCGGGCCACCGCAACCCTCGCCGTGCGCCCCTCGCCGTGCGCCCCGCCGTCGTGGCCCGTCGATGGCCCGCCACGTCACCGCGGCCGTCCCGTCCCTCGCCCATCGGCCTCGTTGGGGAGGAAGCTGCTCATGGTGAAAGTCCCATCCATTTACTAGATTCATGACCTGCTATACGGTTCTCATGCGTCACATCGTGAGGAGTCCGTATGGTGACCATGGTCAAGCCCCCGCCCGCGCGCCACCTCTCGCGCTCCGCGCAGCGCGAGAGGCGGCGCGGTTCCCTGAACTCCCGGGACCGCACCTTCGGGTTCCTGCTCGCGGCGCCCGCGGTCGCCCTCTTCCTCGTCGTGGCCGTCTATCCGCTGGTGGCGAGCATCGGCACGAGCCTGTACGACCAGTCGCTGGTGTACCCCGGCCGGAAGTTCGTGGGCTTCGCGAACTACGCCGACGTCTGGCCCGACTTCGTCGGCCGGCTGGGCGTCACCCTGGAGTTCTCCGTGCTGGCGACCGTGTGCCCGGTGCTGCTCGGAGTGGCGCTCGCGATGCTCCTCAACTCCCGCCTGCGCGGCCGCAACGTCCTGCGGGGCATGCTGATGCTGCCCTGGCTGCTCCCCGGTGTCGTGGTGTCCTTCCTCTGGGCCTGGATCTTCAACGACAGCTACGGGGTGCTCAACCACGTCCTCGGCACGCTTCACCTGCCCGAGGTGAACATGCTCGGGAACGCCTCCACGGCCATGGCGGCCGTCGTCATCGCCAAGACGTGGAACTCCTTTCCGTGGATCATGGTCGTGGTCCTCGCGGTCCTGCAGACCCTGCCGCGGGAGCAGCTGGAGGCCGCCGCCCTGGACGGGGCCTCACGCCGTCAGCGCTTCGTGCACGTGTCGCTGCCGCACCTGATCGGGCCGGTCGCGCTCGTGAGCATGCTGGAGTTCATCTACAACTTCGGCTCGTTCGACATGATCTTCGTGATGACCGGGGGCGGCCCGGGCACGTCGACCATGACGCTCGCGGTCAGCCTCTACCAGTACGCCTTCACCGAGTTCTCGCTCGGCAGGGCCGCCGCCATGGGCGTGCTCTGGCTGCTCGCGCTGTCGGTGGTGTGCGGGGGTTACTTCCTGCTCAACAAGAAGCTGGAGTCGCGCTCATGAGCCTCCTCACCCCCGCCCGGCCGCGTGGCGGGTCGCGCCACGTCGGAGAGGGCATCACCCAGCCCTCCCTGGGCATCCCCGGCAAGCTGGGACTGACGGTGCTCGCCCTGTTCGGACTGCTGCCGGTGTACTGGCTCGTCGCCACCGCGTTCATGCACCGCCAGGACGTCTTCGCGGCCGACCGTCCCTTCTTCCCGCTGCACCCGACGCTGGAGAACTTCGGCACGTTCCTCGGCGACGCGACCCTGCTCTCCGACCTCGTCAACTCCGTGATCGTCTCGGCCGGGACGGCGTTGGTCTCCGTCGTGGTGTCCGGTCTGCTGGCGTACTCGCTGTCGAAGTTCCGCTACCGCGGCCGCAACGCCGTCATGGTCATGTTCCTGGTCGGACAGCTGATACCGGGAGCCCTGCTGCTGGTCACGCTGTACCTGATGTTCAGCGCCGCCGGACTGCTGCACACCTATACGGCCGTCGTGCTGGCCTTCACGACGTTCACGCTGCCGCTGTCCGCCTTCCTGCTCAAGGGCATCATCGACGCGCTGCCGGACGAACTCGTCGAGGCGGCCAAGGTCGACGGGCTGTCCCATGTGGCGACCCTGTTCCGGATCGTCTTCCCGCTGGTCGCGCCCGGCCTCGTCACCGCCGGGATGTTCGCCTTCATGCGCGGCTGGAGCGACCTGCTCTTCGCGCTCACCCTCGCCGGCCCGGACAAGGAGACCCTGCCCGTCGGCATGACGACCGCCTTCATCCACGAGGGCTCCGCCGACTGGCCGGTGCTGATGGCCTCCTCGGTGGTCACCTCGCTGCCGCTGGCAGTGATCTTCGTGATCCTCCAGCGCTACTTCGTCTCCGGCCTCGCGGCCGGAGCCGTAAAGGGCTGACCGGCCGGCCCGCAGACACGTCCCCGGCACACGCCCCCCGCACACGTCACCCCCCGCGCACACCTCGCACCGCTTCACTCTCACCGGAGCCGACATGTCCCACACGCCCGCGTCCAGCCCGTCCGTGTCCCGCAGAGGAGTACTCGCCGGATTCGGCGCCCTCGGCGTCCTCGGCGCTCTCGCCGCCACCGGCTGCTCGACCACCACCTCCGGCGGATCGGCCACGTCCGGCGCCTCGGAGACCGACGAGATCAACTTCTACAACAGCGCCCTGGGCGAGGGCGCGCAGAAGCAGGCCTGGCAGACCATCATCAGCGGCTGGGAGAAGAAGACCGGCAAGACGGTCAAGCCCGTCGTCTACCCCTACGACCAGGTGGCGACCCAGCTGATGCTGGCCGCCAAGTCGGGTGAGCTGCAGGGCGTCGCACAGGGCACCTGGCAGGTGCTGGTGCCCACCGGGGCGCTGGCCGACCTGTCCGACGTCGCCGCCCGGATGAGCCTGTCGAAGAAGATCATCGACGCGTTCCGCATCGACGGCAGGCTGTACTTCGTCCCCCTCAACATGTCCGGCATCGGCATGGTGTGCGACGGCCGGAAGGCCGACGAGGTCGGGCTGAAGGACGGCGGGACCAGCATCGAGGAGTTCGCGACGGCCCTGGAGAAGATCAAGCGGCAGGACTCCAAGCTGATCCCGTACGCGGCCATCACCAAGGCCACCGACCTGAAGGACGCCGTGCACTGGATGTGGGGCTGGGGCAGCGAGGTGGTCACCGACGGCGGCAGGTGCACCATCGGCGACGCCGAGAGCGTGGCCGCGATGACGTGGTACAAGCACCTGCAGGACGCGGGCCTGACCAAGGCGGGCGTCGACCGCAACGACGCCCGCGTCCTCTTCGCCCGGGGCCAGGCCGTCATGTACGACGACGCTCCGCTCGCCAACAGCTTCGCGAGGACCAACGGCGCGCCGGCCTCGCTCATCGCGGCGATGCGCCCCCTGACCCGGCCCGCCGTCAAGGGCCACGCGTCCTACAACCGCTACTGGGGCAACGTCCTGTTCTGCAGCAAGGGCAAGGGCGAGAAGACCAGCAAGGACTTCATCTCCTACGTCACCACCGACGTCGGCGCGGCGACCGCCCTCTACCGAGGCGCCGCCCTCGGCCCCGCCGACTCCCGCATCGCCAGGCAGGTGCCGGGCCTGGCCGAGGACCGCTTCCAGACCGCGTTCCAGCGGCATGTCAGCGACCACGCCCGTGTCGCGGCCTGGGACAAGCTGACCGTCACGGCCCAGCTCGACACGACGATAGGCGCGGGTGTGGCCTCCATCCTGGCCGGCCAGTCCGGGGTGCAGGGCGGGCTGAACGCGCTCAGGAAGAAGGTCCAGGACATCCTCGACCAGGGGCACTGAGCCGGCATTCGGTCAATTGGTGCAGCGGGCCGACATCGCGCTACCGTCTCACCAGGATATGCAAGTACATTGCAAGTAGTGGATGGCGCATGGCGCGGCGACTGGGGGCCGCGTGGGAAAGGGAGGGTCATGGCAGCCGAATCCGGCGCCGGTACGCAGGCGGTCGAGCGCGCGATCTCACTGCTCGCCTGCTTCACGGACGAGCACAGCGAGCTGCGGATCACCGAACTCTGCGCGCAGACCGGGCTGGGACAGTCCACCGTGTCACGGATGATCTCGTCGTTGGACCGCCTCGGCTACGTCGTGCAGGACGCCCGCACCGGCCTCTACCGCCTGGGACCCTCGGCGGTGACGCTCGGCTCGGTCGCGCTCAACAGCTCCTCCCTCTTCCGCGCGGCCCGGCCGATCGCGCAGAACCTCGCCCACACCACGGGACTCGGGGTCAACCTCGCCGAGTTCCGTGACGACCGGCTCTTCTATCTGTGCAACTTCGAGGGCGCCAAGTCGCCCAAGTCGTTCACGATGGCCGGGCGCACCGCACCGCTGCACGCCACCGGCATGGGCAAGGCGATCCTGGCCGAGCAGCCGGCCGAGTACGTGCGGGCCTACTTCGCCGACGGCTACGGGCACGTCTACACCCCGCACACGATCACCGCGGCCGCCGACATGGAGGCGGTGCTGGCCGAGATCCGCAGCCGGGGCTACGCGACGGAGATCGAGGAACTGGCCTTCGGGCGGGCCTGCCTGGCCGCCCCGATCCGGGCTCGCGGGGGCCAGGTGGTCGCCGCGCTGTCGCTGAGCGGCCCTCTCTCGGAGCTGGACCTGCCGGGACGCCAGCAGGAGCTGTCGCTGATGGTGATCGAGGCGGCGGACGAGCTGTCCGTGGCCCTCGGGTTCACCATCGCCTTCGCCGCCCGGCCCCGCCTGCCCGTGGCGTCGCAGGAGCTGTCGGACTGAGCATGCGGCCGGTCCGTGCGCCGCTGCCCAGGGCGCTGCTGGGCGAGGGCCCCCGCCACGACGCCGCGACCGGGACGCTGAGCTGGGTCGACATCCCCGCGGGCCGCCTGTGGCAGGCTCGGGTGCGGCCGGACGCCCCGGTGGACGACTGGGTGTCCGAACCGGTTCTGCTGGCCGCGTTCTCCGAGCCGCTGAGCTGCGCGGTCCGTGCCCGGGGCGACGGCGACTGGATCCTGGCGCTCGGTGGCGCCGTGGTGCACTGGCATCCGTCGACGGGGCCCTCGGTCGTGGCGGTCCTGGAGCCGGATCCGGCGTTCACGTGTCTCAACGACGGCGCGGTGGACCGCGACGGCCGCTTCTGGGTGGGCTCCATGGGGGTGCGGCGCCCGCTGGGACCGTGGGGCCGCCTCCACGTCGTCGGCGCCGGCCGTGCTGCGGGCGCCGGCGTGCTGCGGGAGGGGATGCTGGCGGCCAACGGCATCGGCTGGAGTCCGGACGGCACGATCACCTACGTGGTCGACAGCGGTCTGCGCCTCGTCCATCGGCTGCGCACCGCCGCCGAGGGCCCGCTGGAACCTGCCGGGCCGCCGTTCGGCGTCCCGGACGGGGTTCCCGACGGCATCGCGGTCGACAGCGAGGGCTGTGTGTGGGTCGCCCTGTGGGACGGCGGACGCGTCGTACGGCTGAGCCCGCACGGAGTGCTGCTGGCGCACGTGGACCTGCCGTGCTCACGACCCAGCGCGTGTGCTCTGGTCGGCTCCCGGCTGCTGGTGACCACGGCGACCGTGTCGGGCGAGGAGGGCTCGGGTTGGAGCTACGCGGTGGACGTCCCCGTCGGCGGCCCACCCGCGAACCGGGCGTCGCTGACAGCTGTGTCCCACTGAGGAACCCGCGCACACGACACGCCCGCCGTACCCGCCCGCGCCCGGCGGACCCCCGGTCCCCATCGGCCGGGAGAGCGAGCGCCCCTCACCCCCGGCCCGGCGCGGCGTACAGGCGCCGCGATCGCGGCCCCTCAGACCGAGGCGGCGCGACGCCCACGACCGGCGTGAGGCGGACGTCGGGCCGGGGGGGCCGGGCCGCCGCGTGACGGGCGCCGGGCCCGCGGGCAGGTGTTGGGGGCCGGCGCGCGAGAGGCGCCGGACGGGGTCAGGTGTCCGCGGCGTCCGTGTGTCCCAGCAGCTTGTGCCGAAGGTCGGGGCGCAGGAACGCCGCCGGGGAGGCGATGGACAGTCCGCCGTCGACGGGCAGCACCACGCCGGTGACGAAGTCCGCCGAGGCCAGGTACAGCACGGCCCCGGCGACGTCGGCGGGCTTGCCGACGCGGCCGAGCGGATAGCCCTCGGTGACCTTCGGCAGACCGGGGTCGCCGATCACGCCCGGTGCGACGGCGTTGACGCGGACGCCGCGCGGGCCGTAGTCGAGGGCCAACTGCCGTACGAGGCCCTCCACTCCGGACTTGGCGGCGGAGTACCCGGGCAGCCACGGCGCGGCGAGCGTGGCGTTGACGGAGCTGACCGCGACGATGCTGCCCCCTCGCGGCAGCACCGCGAGGGCCGCCCGCGCCGGGAAGAACGCGGTGTACAGCGTGTTCTCGATCGCGCGCCGCCAGTCCTCGGGAGTGGCCTCGTGCGCGGGCGCCGGTGCCATGGCGGCGGCGGCGAGCACCAGGACGTCGAGGCCGCCGAGCCGTTCGACGGTCCGGCCGACCGCCGCGTCGGCGCCCCGCGGTCCGCTGACGTCGAGCGTGAGGCTCTCGACGAGGCCGGAGTGGTCGTCCGCGCAGGCCGAGACGCCCACGACGCGGTCCCCGGCCCGGGTGAACTCCTCGGCGATCGCCCGGCCGATCGGTGAGGAACTCCCGATCAGCAGCACGGCACGGCTCATGCGAGGCTCCTGGGCCGGCCGGGCAGTCGCAGGTCGTCGAGGATCTCCGCGAGGGCCTTGGCCGTCAGCGGGTCGAGGTCCTGCGCGGGAAGCCGGACCGCGCCCGACGCGATCACCCCGCGCCGGCACAGGACCTCCTTGTGCACGGCCCACGCCTGCCCGGGCCGCATGCCGATCTGGATGAGCGGCAGGAGTCGGCCGAACGCGGCACGGGCCTCGGCCCTGCGTCCGGCCGCGAGGTCGTCGAGGACGGAGCGCAGGGAATCGGCGAACTCGCAGGCGGGCATCGTGCCGACGCCGCCGTTGTCGTACTCCTCGATGAGGGACAGGGCGTTCTGGCCGCCGAGCACGGCGAACTCCTCCGGCACGGCGCCGGCCACGGCTGACACCTTCACGGGGGTCGGCGGTGCCTCGACCTTGACGGAGGTGATGCCGGGAACGGCCGCGAGCGTGGTGAGGGCGGCCACGTCGATGGGGACGCCGGTGACACCGGGCGCGTCCTGGATCATGACGGTCGCCCCGGTGGCCGCCGCGACCTCGGCGAAGAAGTCGATGACCTGCTGCCGGCTGGGCTTGGCGAGGAACGGGGGAAGCACCATCAGCTGGTCGGCGCCGCCCGCGGCGGCCTGGCGGGCCTGCTCGACGGCGACCACGGTGCTGGTGCCGTTGACGCCCGCGACGACGGGGAAGCCGTCGCCCACGACCTCCCGGACCGTGCGCAGGATGACGGCCCGTTCCTCGGTGGTCAGCGCGAAGCCCTCGCTCGCCATGCCGAAGACGGCGAGCCCGTCGACACCGCAGTGGAGCTGGAACTCCACCAGGGAGCGCAGGGAGCCGATGTCGAGCCGCCCGGTGCTGGTGAAGGGTGTGGCGAGGATGGGGATCAGGCCGGTGGGGGCGGTGCTGCCTGACACGTCAGCTCTCCTTCGCGAGTGCGAGGACGGTTTCACGGTCGATCTCGATGCCCAGCCCCGGACCCTCGGGCAGGGTGAACCCGGTGGGCCCGGCGGCCAGCGGCGTGGTGAGGATCCGCTGGGCGAACGGCACGGTGGTGGGCTGGAACTCGAAGAACGGGCAGTCGGCGACGGCCGCCGAGACGTGCAGGCCCGCGGCCAGCGCCACGCCGAGGCCCACCGAGTGGTGACAGGCCACCGGTACGTGGTGGGCGTCGGCCAGCGTCGCGATCGTGACGGCCTCGGTGACGCCGGTGCGCGCGACGTCCGGCTGGGCGAGTCCCAGGGCTCGCCGGGAGAGCCAGTCGCGGAACTCGTAGCGGTTGCGCATCGCCTCACCGACCGCCACCGGCGTGGTGATGCGCGAAGCGAGGTCACGGTGTCCCTCGGTGTCCTCGGGCGCCAGCGGGGCCTCGAAGAACAGGGCGCGCCGGCGGTCCAGTTCACGTCCCAGCTCCAGCGCCTGCGCGAGGCTGTAGGCCCAGTGGGCGTCCACGGCGATGCGGAGTCCGGGAGCGGCCGCGGCGACGGCGTCGTAGGTGGCGAGGTCGGCCTCGACTCCCTTGCCGGCGGCGATCTTCACGGCCGGCGCGCCCTTGGCCGCCCAGTCCGCGGCCAGCCTCGCCCGGCCCTCGTCGGTCGGTTCGGGCAGGCCGGAGACGTACACCGGGACCTCGGTGCGGTAGGCGCCGCCCAGCAGCTGGGCCAGCGGCACCCCGGCCGCCTTGCCCGCCAGGTCCCACAGGGCGATGTCGAGCGCCGCGAGGGCGTCCGCCTGGTGGCCGACCAGGTGTCCCCGCTCCCGCATGAGGTTCCGCATGCCGTCCCAGAGGGGCCGTACGGCGCGCGGGTCCCGGCCGATCAGCCAGGGGCCGAGCACGCGGTCCACGATCGCGGCGACCACCTCGGGGCCGACCGGGGCCAGTGCCTCGCCCCATCCCTCGGTCCCGTCGTGCGTCGTGACGCGGACGAGGAGCGTCTCCATGCGGGCGGAGTAGAGGCTGCGCCAGGGCGGCCGGACGTAGTAGCCGTCGTCCGCCGGCGTCGTCCCGTCGTCCTGCTTGCCGAGGTAGGCCGACCCGGTCGGCTGCTTGATGACGTGAGTCGTCACCTGACTGATCCGCATGCACTCTCCCAGGTTCGCTATTCGCATGATGACTTGGTGCTTGCGCATATTGAAAGTAGCATCCACATCAGTCCCGCTGCGGCTCACAACATCACGGAGGAGCTGTGAATCTGCTGGCAGAGCTGACCCGGCGCAGGGTTCTCGCCATCATCCGGGCCGACGGGCCCGACCGCGCACTGGCCTGCATCCGCACACTGGCCGGCGCCGGAGTGACGGCGCTCGAGGTGTCGCTGACCACGCCGGGCGCCCTGCGGGCGGTCGCCCGGGCCCGCACGGAGTGCGCGCCCTCCGTCCTGATCGGCGCCGGAACGGTCCTCACGGCCGCCGACGCCGACGCCGCCGCGGCGGCCGGCGCCGCGTTCGCCGTGACTCCGGCGATCACCCACGGAGCCCGCCGCAGCAGGGAGATCGGCCTGCCGCTGCTGTGCGGCGCGCTGACCCCGACCGAGGTGGTGAGCGCCCTGGAACTCGGCGCGGCGGCGGTGAAGATCTTTCCCGCGGGCGTGCAAGGCCCCGGATACCTGCGCCAGTTGCTCGCACCCCTGCCCACCGCCCCGCTGATCGCCGTGGGCGGGATCGGCGCGGACACCGCCGCCGCGTATCTGGCGGCCGGAGCCCGCGCGGTCGGCGTCGGCTCACCCCTGCTGGGCGACGCCGGCACGAGCGATGCGCACGGCATCCAGGCCGGCCTCGCCGCACGGGCCGACGCTCTGCTCACGGCCCTGGGAGTGCCGGCATCCGCGCGTGCGGCACGGTCGGCGGCGGACGCGGGGCTCAACGCGGGTGAAGGAGCGGCGACATGACCGGTGTGCTCACGATCGGGGAGACGATGGCGTCGATCCGCACCCCCGCGCCGCTGCGGCTCGGCGGCCCGGCGCGGCTGTCCGTGGCCGGCTCCGAGAGCAACGTGGCGATCGGTCTCGCCCGACTCGGCCACGAGGTCTTCTGGGCCGGGGCGGTGGGCGCGGACGAGCCGGGCCACCTGATCCGCAGGACCCTGCGTGCCGAAGGTGTGGGGACCCGCTTCGTCCGGTCCGCGGCCGGCGCCTTCACCGGCTTCATCGCCTTCGACAAGCCCGCGCACGACATCACCCGGGTCAGTTACCACCGTGCCGGATCGGCGGGGTCCACGCTGACCGCGGACGAGTGCCTCGCCGCACTGATTGCCGTGGCACCGGAGTTGCTGCACCTGACCGGCATCACTCCCGCCCTGTCCTCCTGTGCTCACGAGGCCACGCGGGCCGTGGCACGGGCCGCCCACGCGTCGGGGACACGCGTCACGCTCGACGTGAACTACCGGGGCCGTCTGTGGTCACGGGCCGCCGCGGCGGCGGCACTGCGCGAACTGCTGCCGTGGGTGCACTCGGTCTTCGCCTCCGAGGACGAACTGGACCTGCTCAGCCCGGCACCGGATCCCGCCGCGGACCTGCTGGCGCGCGGAGTGGCGGAGGTCGTGGTCACCGCCGGAGCCGCCGGCGCCCGCTGTCACACGTCCGACGGGAGCCTGTACCAACCCGCCCTGCCGGTCACGGTGGTGGACAGTGTCGGCGCGGGCGACGCGTTCGTCTCCGGGTACCTTTCCGCGGTCCTCGACGGCTCCCGGCCCGCGGACCGTCTCCAACGCGCCGCCACGGTCGCCGCGTTCTGTGTCCAGTCCCATGGAGACTGGGAGGCCCTGCCGCACCGGGAGGACCTGAACCTGCTCGTCCAGGGAGACGGCCTCGCCCTGCGCTGAGGCCCGCCGCGTCCGGCGTGGGGCCGGGGTGACCCCGTCCGTCCCGGACTTCCCCGCGCTGGGCACCGGGATCTTCGCGGGCATCACCGCCCGGCCGGCCCAGGACTTCCACGGCAACCCGCTCAGCGCCACGCCGGACATCGGCGCCTTCCAGGGCTGACACCCCCACCGTCCGAAGCGGAGCCCGGCCGTCACCGCCGCCGGGCTCCGCTCAGGTGCGCATGTGCCTCAAGGTGCAGAAGTACGCAACGTCGATCCAGAAGAACATATGTGACTTTCAATCAGTTCCATAATCGACCCGTTGAAGATCGGCTCACCACTTGAGGAGTTCCATGTCCATCGCACAGCAGGTGCCCGACATCCTGTCGCCGGAGTTCGCGGCCGATCCCTATTCCGCCTACGCGGTCATGCGTGAGAGGGAGCCGCTGTTCTGGCACGAGGCCACCCGGAGCTGGGTCGTCTCCCGCTACGAGGACGTGGAGCGGGTCTTCAAGGACAAGAAGTCGGAGTTCACCACCGACAACTACAGCTGGCAGCTGGAGCCGGTCTACGGCCGCACGATCCTCCAGATGAGCGGACGCGAGCACGCGGTGCGGCGGGCGCTGGTGGCCCCCGCCTTCCGGGGCAGCGACCTCCAGGAGAAGTACCTGCCGCTCATCGAGCGCAACTCCCGTGAACTCATCGACGCCTTACGGCAGTCCGGCTCCGCGGACATCGTCCGGGACTACGCGACCCGCTTCCCGGTCAACGTCATCGCGGACATGCTGGGCCTGGACAAGGCCGATCACGACCGCTTCCACGGCTGGTACACGGCCGCCATCGCCTTCATCAGCAACCTGTCCGGAGACCCGGAGGTGAAGGCGGCGGGTGAGCGCACCCGGGTCGAGTTCGCCGAGTACATGATCCCGATCATCCGGCACCGGCGGGACAACCCGGGCGACGACGACCTGCTGTCCACGCTGTGCGCGGCCGAGGTCGACGGGGTCCGGATGAGTGACGAGGACATCAAGTCGTTCTGCTACCTGCTGCTCGCCGCGGGCGGGGAGACCACGGACAAGGCGATCGCCGGCATCCTCGGCAACCTGCTGCTGCACCCGGATCAGCTGGCGGCCGTCCGGGAGGACCGGAGCCTGATCGTGGCGGCCTTCGTGGAGACTCTGCGGTACACCCCGCCGATCCAAATGATCATGCGGCAGACCGCGACCGACGTCGAGGTGAGCGGTGGCACCATACCGAAGGGCGCCACGGTGACCTGCCTGATCGGTGCCGCGAACCGGGACGGTGACCGCTACCGGGAGCCCGACCGCTTCGACATCTTCCGCGACGACCTGTCCACGAAGTCGGCGTTCTCGGCCGCCGCCGACCACCTCGCGTTCTCGCTGGGCCGGCACTTCTGCGTGGGCGCACTGCTCGCCAAGGCCGAGGTGGAGACCGGTGTCGACCAACTCCTCGACGCCATGCCGGACATGCGGCTGGCCGACGGCTTCGACCTGGTCGAGGAAGGCGTGTTCACCCGCGGCCCGCGGTCGCTGCCGGTGCGCTTCACCCCGGTGACCGCCTGAGCCGCGCGGCCGACCGGACACTCCCTGGGCCCGTTCCAGCCGCGCCGCGGCGGCCCGGGGCGTGGGCGGATGGTATGGCGTACATCACCTTCCGGGAACCGACCCGTTGCGGCCGGACAGTCCGATGGCATGGAGATGAGCGTGCGTGCCCGGATACGCGCGGGAGATCCCGATGCGTTCGGGTCTCTCTTCGACGACTACGCCCGGGCGGTGTACAACCACGGCTTCCGGCTGACCGGTGACTGGTCGGCGGCCGAGGACGTGCTGTCCCTCACCTTCCTGGAGGCGTGGAGGCTGCGGGAGACGGTGGAACTGGACGGCGGTTCTCTGCGGCCGTGGCTGCTGGGAATCGCGACCAACACCGCGAGGAACACCCGCCGCGCGGCCCGCCGCCATGAGGCGGCCGTCAGCCGCCTGCCGTGCGACGGCGCGTTCCCGGACTTCGCCGACGATCTGGTCGGCCGCATCGACGACGCGAACCACCTCGCGGAGCTGAGAGCGGCGCTTTCGCGATTACGCCGCTGCGAGCGGGACGTGCTCGCGCTGTGCGTCTGGTCCGGACTGGACTACGCGGCAGCGGCCAAGGCGCTGGGAATCCCGGTGGGCACCGTCCGCTCCCGCTTGTCCCGCGCCCGCAGGAAGCTCCGGAAATCCGTCGGCCCGGCGGCCGAGTTCGAGCCCGGGAACCCGGATGCGGACTGCGGACAGGTAGAAGGTTGCCGTGCTTCCGCGGCCCGGCGCACGCAGGAGGAGACCCGATGAGCCGTAAGCCGCACGGGCCCACCGAGGCCGAGCGCGCCGAGCTGGCTCGGCTGCTGCGGGTGCCGGTCGAGCGGGACCTGCCCCCGAGCCGCCGTCGCCTGCTCAGGGACCACCTGGTGGCCGAGGTACGGCAGAACACCGCGGCTCTCACCCCCCGGCGCAGTGTCCGGCGCCGCATGTCCCACATCGCACCCCTTCTGGCGGCCGGTGCGATGGTGGTGGCGCTGGCGAGCGGCGCGCTGCCCGGCCGGCAGCACACCCCCGCCGGGAATGCCGCCGCAGGCGGTGTGACCGGTTCACCGGGCACCGCCGGAGGCGGGTACTCCACGACGGGCGATCCGGTGCGGCTGCTGGACCGGATCGCCGCAGCGGCAGCCGGCAAGCCCGCCTTCACGGCTCACGACGGCCAGTACGTGTACATCAAGTCCCTGGACGCGTTCCTGCTCACCGACGGCCGCTCTCCCGCCGGCGCGCGGAGCACCCTGGACAAGCCCCAACTGCGGCAGGTGTGGCTGTCGGTGGACGGCTCCCGCCCGGGACTGCTGCGCGAGAAGGGCCTGCCCGCCCGTGGCTCCTCCCTGGGCGCGAACCCCCACCCCGGCCTGAACAGCCCGACCTACCGCTACCTGGAATCCCTGCCCACGGACCCGGATCTGCTCCTGCAGAAGATCTACCAGGACACCGGGGGCGTCGGCCCCAGTCCCGCCGAGGAGGCCTTCGTCACCATCGGTGACGCACTGCGTGAGCAGATCGCTCCGCCGAAGGTCAGCGCCGCCCTCTACCAGGCCGCCGCGAGGATCCCCGGTGTGAGCGTGGTCAAGGACGCGGTCGACGCCGCCGGCCGCCACGGCATCGCGGTGACCTTCCTGAAGGCCAACGGCGAACGCGCCGAATGGATCTTCGACCGAACGACCCTGACACTGCTGGGCAACCGCAGCGTGATGGCCGAGAACACCGCCGGGACGAAGGCCGGGCAGGTGACCAGCACCAGCGCCATCCTGGACCGCGCGATCGTGGACGAACCCGGCCGGACCCCCACCGCACCCGCCGTCTGAACCGCCCGGCCGGCTCCGGCACATCGGCCGGCTCCGGTCCAGCGTCGGTCCCCGTCGGGGCCCGTGCCCTGGACGTCCCTTCGCCACTCTCCTCGTACGAGGCCCCGTCCTGCCCTCGTCAGGCCATGAGGGGGGAACGGCCTCGGTCACCCGACAGGAGTTCCTCATGCACGCCCTCACATCGCCAGGCCCGCAACGCCTCCTCGACCGGAACGGGCCGATGTCCGCATGACGCTGCTCACCGGCCCGCCGCACCCCGGCACCAGAACCCAGCCCGCTCCAGGCGGCCCGCTGCCGTCGCTGACCGCCATGCGGTGGGCGGCCGCTTTCATCGTGTTCGTCTACCACGTGCACAACTTCGGCTACTTCGGCGGCGAAGGCGCCCGAATCACGGACTGGGCCTTCGGCGCCGGCGCGGCCGGGGTGTCGTTCTTCTTCATCCTCTCGGGCTTCGTTCTCGCCTGGTCGGCGCGCGAACACGACGGGGCCTGGGAGTTCTGGCGCCGCCGGGTTGCCCGGATCTACCCGGTACACCTGGCCACCGCTGCCCTGGCCGTGCTGCTGGCCTTCACCCTGGTGCCCGGGCTGCGGCCCGGGGGCCTGTCCGAGGCGCTGGCCAATCCCGCTCTGGTCAGCGCCTGGAAGCCCGAGTGGTGGCAGGCGCTGAATCCGGTCAGCTGGTCCCTGACCTGCGAGGCCTTCTTCTACGCCCTCTTTCCCGCCCTGCACGCGCTCTTACGCCGGCTCGGTCCCAGAGCCCTGGTCGTGGTCGTGGCGGCGGCTGTGGTGACGGTGATGGCCTGGCCGTGGAGCGAAGTCAACCATCATCTCGGCTGGTGGCAGCCGCACCAGCCGCTCACCCGGCTGCCGGAGTTCGTCCTCGGCGCCGCCACCGCTCAATTGGTCAAGCTCGGTGCCTGGCGCGGACCCGGTCTGGAGGCCTCTTCGGCCGTCACCCTGACCGGCTACTTCCTCATCGGCCAACTCCCCGGCCCCTACGGCACCGCCGCCTGCACCGTGCTCGGCCTCACCTGCCTGATACCCGCGGCGGCCTGCGCCGACCTCCGCTCCGCCCCTTCCCTGTGGCGCCGCCGTCGGCTCGTGCGCCTGGGGGAGTGGTCCTACGCCTTTTACATGATCCACATTTTGGTGCTGCGCACCGGCGAACAGCTCTTCCGCGCTCGCCCACTCCTCGCCCCAGGCCCCGCCCTGGCCGTCACCGCCACGGCGTTCCTCGTCTCCCTCGCACTGGCCTGGGCCCTGTACCAGTGGGTCGAACAACCCGGCAGACGCCTCCTGTTGCGCTCTCGGCGGCGACCGGCAGTCGCTGCCCCACGTCACCCGGGCCGTGCCTGAGATGCGGTTTGGCCCGGAACGGCCACGACCCGCCGCCCTGCTCCTGGTGGCCATGCTCGTCATCGCGACGGCGGCCGTGGTCACGGTCTTGGGCGGCGGCCCACCGCCGCACCGCGGCACGGAGCGAAAGGACACCGTCGTGGTGATCGGAGCCTCCGTCTCCGGCGGGTTCCGCACCACCCCGGGCGCCTCCTGGCCCGACCGGACGGCGGCCCGGCTGCGGCAGGAGACACCGCCGATCCGGTTGGTCAATGCCAGCATCGGCGCCACCCGCCTGCTCACACCCAACGACCAGGGCCGTCCCAGCTCCCTCGCCCGCGAGAGCCGCGACGCCCTCGCGGCGCCCGGCGTGCGCACCGTCGTCCTCACCGACGTCGTCAACGACATCGGGCATGGCGTTCGAGTCGTCGTCACCACGATTCCGCCCTACGGGGGCTTCGTCCGCTGGGAGATCGCCGGCGAGCGCTGCCGTCAGGCCGTCAACACCTACCTGCGCACCAGCCACCTCTTCGACGCGGTCCTCGACTTCGACGTCGTACTCAGGGATCCCGCCGAGCCCACCCGCATCCGCCCCGGCTACGACTCCGGCGACCACCTCCACCCCAACGACGAAGGCCACCGCGCCATGGCCCGAGCCGTCGATCCGGCCCGGCTGACCGGAAGACCTCCCCCTGCCCCCGTCAAGAGTGCCGAGGAGCCCGCGCTCGCCGACACCCGCCCGCAGGATCAGGAACCCCCGGCGGACCCGCAGGGTGCCGGCAGACGGGCCCGCAGTGCCTGAGACAGCCGAGAGCGGCGGTCAAGCGGCCGGGTCCACCCGTGCCCTGAGGTGCCCGCGGCCTGGTCAGAGGGGGTGGCCCTGGGGCATTCTGGCCCCTGCCCCAGGCGTTCGTCCGCAGGAGTCACGCATGTCCAAGCCCCGCTTCGCCGTACTCGGAGCCGGCAGCATCGGCTGTCATCTCGGTGGGCATCTCGTCGCCGCCGGACACGACGTGACCCTCATCGGCAGGGCTCGCGCCATGGACGTGCTGCGCGAGCGGGGACTCACGCTCAGCACCTCCCACCGGCCCCCCGTGCACCTCCCGCCGGACCGGCTGACGCTGGCCACCGGCCCCGAGGGCGCGGCTGGCGCCGACTACGTGCTGGTCACCGTGAAGAGCGCCGGCACCGAGGCGGCTGCCAACGACCTCGCCGCCCATCTCGCGCCGAGCGCCGTCGTGGTCAGCTTCCAGAACGGGCTGCACAACACCGCCATCCTGCGCGCCGCGCTCCCCGGCCACACGGTGCTCGCCGGAATGGTGCCCTACAACGTGGTGGGGTCCGCGCCGGGCACCGTGCACCAGGGCATGCCGGGCAGGCTCATGACCGAACCCGACGACATGCTCCTCGCGGCCTTCCTGGGCGCGGGCCTCGCCATCGGGACCCGTACGGACATGTCCGAGGTACAGCACGCCAAGCTGCTGATGAACCTCAACAACGCGATCAACGCACTCTCCGGGCTGCCGCTGCGTGATCAGCTCGGCCTGCGGGCCTACCGCCGCTGCCTCGCCCTGTGCCAGCGCGAGGCCCTTGCCGCTTACCGTGCCGCCGGGGTCACTCCGGCCCGCCTGGGCCCGACGCCGCCCGGCGTCACCCCATACGTGCTGGGGCTGCCCGACGCACTGTTCCGGCGGGTGGCGGCGGCCTCCCTGCGCATCGACGCCCACGCCCGCTCGTCGATGTGGGAGGACCTGCAACGCGGGCGGCCCACGGAGATCGACTCGCTCCAGGGCGAGATCGTCGCCCTCGCCGCCGCTCACGGGCGCGGCGCTCCCGTGAACGCCCGCCTCGCCGCCCTGGTGCACGAGGCGGAGTCCCGGCCCCGCGCATGGCCGGGACCGGCGCTCTACGCCGAACTCCGCGCGGCGCGCTGAAACCGCGCACCACCGCCCGAGCCGGCCGGGAACCGCGTTGAGCGGTGGGGGCGGGTACGGGCGTACGAAGGAGTCGGCGCGCCGAGCCGTTCACGCCCTGCCGGCCCCGCCAACTGGTCCCGCTTCCGGACGGGTTGGCGGAGCGGCAGGTCGGCGCGCACGGCACGTGCCACCGGACCGGTGAGTCCGCCGCCCTCCCGATCCCGAGCGGGCCTGCGGTGCGGGCCTTTGGGCGCGGTCACCTCCGCACGCGCTCCCATCGGGCCGCCTCTGTGCTCCCGTGCGGGGACCCCGGCCGGTGTGCCGCATTCCCGATAGGGCAGCATCTGTTCAGCCATCGCCTGCCCGTGAGGGGTCGTCATGCGTTTCCACCGTCGTACCGTGCCGCCGGCCTTGCTCGCCTGTCTGCTGCTGGCGGGTTGTTCCTCGGTCGATCCGGGCTCCTCGGGCCCCTCCTCGTCGTCCGGCGCCGCGGCGTCGGGAGGGTCCGGGTCGGGTGCGCCGGGCGGGTCGCGGGTGATCGCGGTGGGTGCGGGCCCGCAGAAGACGTACAAGGTGCAGCAGCAGCCGGCCGCGGGCAGTTGCCACTACCGCTACGAGCACGGGGAGCCGCTGGAGGACCGCACGTGCACCCCGGGCGCGATCTCTCCGGCGGTGACGCAGGCGAATCTGCGGTCGACGGTCTGCCGCAGGGGCGGCTACACCTCCGGCGTGCGGCCCTCCGCCTATGTGACGGGCAAGGAGAAGCGGCTGAACGCCGCGTCCTACGGTTTCACCGGCAGGATGGGAGATGCCGAGTACGACCACCTGATAAGTCTGCAGCTGGGCGGCGACCCCAACGATCCCCGCAACCTGTGGGTGGAGCCCGCCGACCCGGGCCACCGGAAGGGGGCCGGGGTGAACAACAAGAAGGACCCGGTGGAGACCAAGCTGCACACCGCCCTCTGCTCCGGGAAGATCACCCTGGCCCAGGCGCAGCAGGCGATCGTGACCGACTGGACCACCGCGCTGACGACACTCCACCTCGGCTGACCGGCCCGGAGGCGGAACCCAGGCCGCCACGGATCCTCCGGCAACACCCGTCCCCGGCAAGCGGCCCACCGCTCGAAAGTTGACTGCTCATCAGGTAGGGGCGTTCGGTGTGTCCCCGGCACCGAAGGTCAAGGTCCGGCGTCTCCCGCCCGTCCCGCGCCCGGTGACCAGGGGCGGTACATGCCCACGAAGCAGGCCGCCGCCATCAGCGCTCCCACCAGCTGGACGAGCGCCATGGGCACGGCCGTGTGTTCCCCGGCGATCCCGACGACCGCGGAGGCGAGCGCTCCGATGAGAAAGGAGGAGGTGCCGAGCAGCGCGGAGGCGGATCCGGCGGCGTGCCGGGTGCGCAGCAGCGCGAGGGTCTGGGCGTTGGGCAGGGTGAGTCCCATCGCGGACAGGAGGACGAACAGGGCGGCGGCGACCGGGAGCAGGCCGGCCTCGCCGAAGGCACCCGTGGTCATCAGCAGCAGGGCCGTGGCGGCGAGCACGATCACGGCGAGCCCGGTGGCGAGCACCTTCTCCAGGCTGACCCGGCCTGCCAGGATCCTGCCGTTGACCTGGGCGGCGATCATCAGCCCGATGGCGTTGAGCCCGAAGAGCAGGCTGAAGGTCTGCGGGGAGGCGCCGTAGATCTCCTGGACGACGAAGGGCGAGGCGGACAGGTAGGCGAACAGCGCGGCGTAGGCGAAGCCGCCCGCGAGTACGCAGCCGGTGAAGGGCGGATCGGCGAGCAGGCCGCGCATCGTGTGCAGGGCCTCCCGCAGTCCTCTGCCGTCGCGCCCGGAGGGAGGCAGTGTCTCCGGCAGCCGCAGCCAGACGAGCGCGGCGAGCACGGCCCCGAGCGCGGTCAGCACGACGAACACGCCCCGCCAGTCCGTCACTCGCAGGATCTGCCCGCCGATCAGTGGCGCCACGATCGGCGCGGCCCCCGATATCAGCATCAGGGTGGAGAAGAAGCGGGCCATGGCGACGCCGTCGTACAGGTCGCGTACGACGGCCCGTGCGATGACGACGCCGGCCGCGCCGGCGAGGCCCTGCGCCAGCCGGAGGGCGATCAGCGTCTCGATGTCCGGCGCCAGCGCGCACAGGGCGGTGGCGAGGAGGTAGACGACGAGTCCGGCCAGCAGCGGGCGACGACGGCCCCAGCGGTCGCTCATCGGGCCGACGGCGAGCTGTCCGAGCGCCATGCCGACCATGCATGTGGTGAGGCTGAGCTGCACGGCGGCGGCGGGGGTGCCGAGGGAGCGGCTGACCTGCGGCAGCGAGGGGAGGTACATGTCCATCGCGAGCGCGGGCGTGGCGGTGAGGCCGCCCAGCAGGGCGACGACCAGGCCGGTGCGGCGGGCGACTGCCGACAGCCGGGCGGGGGCTGACCCGCGTCCCTTCTCGGGTGTCGGTGCAGCCGTGTCTTCGGGCATGTGTCCCTCCCTTCGGCCGGCTCACCGGGTGGCGGCGGCTCGACCTGGCCCCCGCTCCCCGGATGCGCACAGCCGCACAAGAAATCTCCGACTCGGTTGAAAATCATACCCGGTCTGATTACCGTCTCGGTATGACCAGTGTGAGCGCCAGCGGCAGCCTGGAGGTCCTCGTCGTGGGCGCGGGACCCAGCGGGCTGATGATGGGTGTCGAGTTGGCCATGCGCGGAGTGCGCGTGGCGGTGATCGACCGCAGAGACGAGCCGAGCACCGAGACCAGGGGCAGCGGGGTCAACGCCCGGACCTGCGAGGTCCTGGCCATGCGCGGCCTGTGGGACGAGGCGAAGGCCCGGTCCGTGCACCGCGAGGGCCTGGGCGGCCACTTCGGTGCGCTGCCGGTCGTGCTCGACGCCTCCGTGTGGTCCACACGCCACAACGGCGGCATCATGCTCCCGCAGAGCCGGACGGAGGCGATCCTCGAGGACCGCCTGCGCGAACTGGGCGTCGGCGTCCAGCGGGGAACGGAACTCCAGGCCCTGGAGGTGTCCGACACCCTGGTGACCGCCGAGGTGAGCCACGGCGGGCGGAGCCGCACGCTCCAGGCGCGGTACCTCGTGGCGTGCGACGGTGCCAGGAGCACGGTGCGGAGCCTCACCGGCACACCCTTCCCCGGGAGCCCCGGGGTGCGGGTGGCCACGTCGGCGGAAGTGGAACTGCTGTCCGTGTCGGACCGCGTCCAGGACCGGCTCAGGCACATGAGCATGCAGACGGTCAGTGTCGGCGGCTACCAGATGATGATGCACACGCTCGGTGAGACCGTCCCCGGCGCGGCCGGCGCCTACCGCGTGATGTTCTCCACCGCCGCCCAGCAGGACGCGGGACGGGACGCCCGCGTCACCCTCGAAGAGGTCGCGGTCGCCGTCTCGACCGTCTACGGCACCGAGACGCGGGTCGGCCGACTGCGTTCCGCCTCACGCTTCACCGACGCCGCCCGGCTGCTCGACGACTACCGGCACCGCAACCGCGTCTTCTTCGCCGGGGACGCGGCCCACATCCATCCGCCCTACGGCGGCCAGGGCCTCAACCTCGGCCTCCAGGACTCGGTCAACCTCGGGTGGAAGCTCGCCACCGCCCTGCGCGGAGCCGTCCGCGAAGAGCTGCTGGACAGCTACACCAGGGAACGGCGCCCCGTCGCGTCGCGGGTCATCGCCACCGCCCGCGCCCAGGGGGTTCTCATGCCGCTGGAGGGGCTGAGCGAGGAGGTGGCCGCCCTGCGTGACATCGTCACCGAACTCGCCAACACCCCCGAGGCCAACCGGCTTCTGACGGGCCGCATGTCGGGACTCGACATCCGCTACGAGACGGACGGCTGCCCGCACCCCCTGACCGGGCGGCGCATGCCGGACCTGGAACTCCGCCTCGACGGCCGGCACACCACCGTCAGTGCCCTGCTGCGGTCGGGCGACGGCCTGCTGCTGTCCCTGGACGGCTCGCCCGCCCCCTCGGCGGAGGGCCGGGTACAGGCCCACCGCGGCCGAGTCGTCGCCTCTCCGGCAGGAACCGTGGACGCCGAACACGTCCTCGTACGGCCCGACGGCTATGTCTGCTGGGCCGGCGACACGGCCGACGAGCATTTCGAGAAGGCGCTGCACCTGTGGTTTCCGCACTCTCCGCCGCTCGCGGCCTGACGCCCCGTCATGCCCCACACCCAGCGAGGAGACTCCGTGCCCGACACCGCCCGTCCCGCCGTTCCCGGCGGCACACCGCCCCTCGAGCCGCAGCCCGGACGCCGGTTGCGCCCCCGGCGGGACGAGATGTGCGCCCGCCGCATCGTCACGCGTCCCGGCGGATCGCCGTCGGCGACGGCCCGCGAACGTGCCCTCCGCGCGCCGGTCGGCTCCGGATCGGCGGTGGACCGGTGACCGGCGCGAGCGACAGCACGCCGGAGCAGCTGAGACTGCCCGAGCAGCCGGACTACGCGGCCCGGATTCCCCGTGGATTCACCCTCCCGCCGGCCGTGCGCGTCATTCCCGGGGTCCGCAGCCACCTGGGGATCCCGTTCGCCTCCCCGATCGGCTTCCGGCCGCTGCGGCTCGATCTGCACGTCCCCGTCGACCCGGGTGACGCGCCCTGCCCGGTGGTGGTCTACGCACACGGCGGGGGCTTCCTCGGCGGCGTGCCGGGATACGGCCCGTGGCACTCCCTTCCGTCCCAGGGAATCGCCGTGGTGTCGGTCGGCTACCGACTGGCCGGCGAAGCCACATGGCCCCACCCCGTGGAGGACATGCGTGCCGCGGTCCAGTGGGTCAGGGAGAACGCCCCGGAACACGGCCTCGACCCCACCCGGGTCGCGGGCTGGGGCAGTTCCGCCGGAGGCTATCTCCTCTCCATGGTGGCCGCGGCGGGCGGCGAGCCCGTGGGCCCGCCCTTGCTGCCCCACGGCGAACCGGCCCGGCTCACCGCCGTCGTCAACCACTACGGGCCCGGACCGCTGACGGCCTTCGCGGCACACCTGAGGGACCAGGGCGCTCCGCCCGCGCTGTCACCCCAGGAACGCGCCCAGTTGCAGGTGTTCTTCGGATTCGATCCGGTGACCGCCCCCGAGCGCGTCCCGGAGGGCGACCCGGTCTCGCGAGCCCGGCGATCGACCGGTGTGCCGCCGTTCCTGATCGTCCACGGGAGCGCGGACCGGCGGGTGCCCGTCGACGACAGCAGGCGGCTGCACCAAGGCCTGGTCGAATCGGGGGTGACGGCGAGGCTCGTGATCGTCGACGGTGAAGACCACGCCGCGCCCGCCTTCTTCGCGGAGCCCGTGGTGAGCGAGGCGGTGAGCTTCCTGCGCGAGTCGTGGAAGTGAGCGTCTTGAAAACCCGGACCGAGTCCGATTTGCGGGCGGCGCGCGGTTAGAATGGGGCCATGACGGCACCCATCGGCCTGCGTGAGCGGAAGAAGGCGAAGACCCGGAGCGCGATCTCGGCAGCCGCGATCTCCATGTTCCTGGAGCGCGGCTACGACCAGGTGTCGGTCGCGGAGATCGCGGCCGCGGCCGAGGTGACCAAGTCCACGGTCTTCGTCTACTTCCCCAGCAAGGACGACCTGGTTCTGCACCGCATCGCCGACCATCTCGACCAGTCGGCCGAGGTCGTCCGGCATCGCCGGGCGGAGCAGACTCCGCTCGACGCGCTGGAGGAGGCCTTCCTGCGGAATCTGGACTCCCGTGATCCCATCTCGGGTCTCTGCGACAGGCCCGAAGTGATCGCGTACAGCCGCCTGGTGATCGAAACCCCCTCCCTGGCAGCCGCCCTCAACCGCTACCAGGAACGAGCCACCCAGCTCCTCGCCGAAGCCCTGCACGAAGCGAGCCCGGGCATGGACGCCATGGCGGCCCGCGTGGCCGCCTGCCAGATCAGCGCCGTCCAGTTCCTGCTCATCCGCGTCAACCAGGAACGTGTCGTCGGCGGGTCCTCACCCGACTCCGTCGCGAGCACGGCCCGTCACGACGCGCAGGCCGCTTTCGAGTCCCTCCGCAACGGTCTGCACCCGTAACCCACCGCGCCGATACCCGGGTGGTCACCGGAGCCTGCGCCGGCGCCGATCCGTGCCCGGCGCCGGAGGAGGTCGCCCGCGAGCCCCGAGTCTCGCCGTGGTGGATGCGTCGGAGGCGTCAAGACCTCCGTCACTCGGGCGGGTTGCATCGGGATGACGATGTGCCAGGCGCGCCGCGATTGTCGTAACGTCCGGATCGGCACGCGTCCGGGGTCGGGCGCGGCAGGCCGGATCGGGGAGAGGACGGCATCAGTGGGCGAGGGTGACGAGGCAACCTGGGAAGTACGCGGAGCCTGCCGAACCGCTGATCCGGACGAGCTGTTCGCCGACGGCGCGGCCCAGAACGGAGCGAAGTCCATCTGCACCGGCTGCCCGGTGCGCACCGAATGCCTTGCCCACGCGCTCGATCGCCGCATCGAGCACGGCGTATGGGGCGGGATGACGGACCGCGAACGACGCGCCCTGCTGCGGCGGAGGCCCACGGTGACGTCCTGGCGACGGCTGCTGGAGGCGGCCCGCCGGGAGCACGACCGGCAGGCGGGCGCGGGCGACGGCGAGCGCTGGAGAGCGACCAGCTGAACCGCCTCCCGGCAGCGCGGTGTGGCGGCCACTTCACCGGCTGTTCCGTAGTCGCACGCCTGCCTCGCCGTGTTGCGCACAAAGGTCGTGTCCCGGGGCCGGGACGATCTGCGCCTTCGGACGGTTCCACGGCAGATCACGCAGAGCCGCCACAGGTGATCGCTCCCTTTGGGTGACGTCGACACCGGCCGTACCGCGGAGCCGCGCGCACGGGATGGCAGCGATTCCTGCGTCATTCGGCGGATGTCCGCCAGGGCAGCCGTGACCAGCATGGAGTCGTTACCGGTGCTCTTCCCGGGCGAGGACACGAGAGACCTCGAGCGAGGTCCGTCCTTGCAGGCCGACGCGCCGCGCGCCCCAGGCGTGGCGTGCCGCCGGCCCCCTTCCCCGGGAGCCGCCCCATCCGGCAGGAGCACATCGCGAGGACAGATCACCAAGAGAGCAGAGAGCACATGGACCACCCGCGCATACGAACCGTCGCTGGTGTCTCGCCCTCGATCCGAGAGGCGACCCTGGCCGACGAGCTCACAGTCTCCCGGGCGGAGCGTTTCTGGACGGTCCTGACCGACCGGGAGAGGGATGTCGCCAGACTCGTCGGGCAGGGTTGGATCAACAGAGAGATCGCGCAGGAGCTGTATGTGACCATGAAAACCGTCGAGTTCCATCTGCGGAACATCTACATCAAAGGTGACGTGCCAAGCCGGAGGCAGGTCCGAGATCTCGTGCAGATGCTGACCCCGGCGCAGCGATAGGTGACCGGCCCCGAGGAGGACAGCGAGCGCATGAGGGACCGTGCCCGAAGCGACGCAGGTGCCGGGCACTCCACGGAGCACCCGCTCATCGCCATGCCCAGCCACCCCCGGCCGGCACGCTGGGACATGGTCATGTGTGTGAGCAGTTCGACGGCGCGGCGGCCCGATGGCAGGCGCGTTCCCGCCGGGTGACGCCGTCGGCGGCTCCTGAGGGCACGGGGACGGTGAGTTCCCACAATCGCCTCACGACGTTCTCGCCGACGGATACATGTGGAAAAGCCCGGAACAGGCTGTCGGCAGGCCGTGCCCGGAGGGGAGCAGCATGGCCCGAACCCCTGGCGCCGGCACCCTTGTACCGGGCGATTGCCGCTCGGCGCCCAACTGCTGCGGCCCTTGTGGGGATTGTGAGAAACACCGTAGCCTCCGCGGTTGTCACGCCTTCTGAACGGGTGTCCACCGGCGGGAATGGTGATCGGAGAACCTCATGCGCACCGCCTTCCGGGGCTTGTCCCGCCGAGGAGTGTTCGGCCTCGGAGCGGGTGCCGCGGCCGCTGCCTCCCTCTCCGGCTGCGGGACGGGAAAGCCGTCGGTCGTCGACGAGCCCTCGAACCCTTCCGGCGGGGGTACGTCCGGGCCGCCCGGCGGCCCGAGTGGAGCGAGCAGTCCGCCGTCGAGCCGTCCGATCGGTGATGGTTCGACGTCCTTCACCGGCAAGCAGCCGCATCAGCCGGCCAGGCCCGTGCCGCTGGAGCCGGGTCAGACCCCGCCGCAGTTCGTGATCTTCTCCTG